>JAXDQU010000055.1:0-27715 GCA_034667685.1 Thermoplasmata archaeon
CGCTCGCGGCGGCCAGGATCGCACCTCGGGCGGCCGGGCGCACGAGGGTTCATCCCGCGCGCTCCGGATGAACCCCGCCGTGGTCGACGCGCCGTACGAACGCCAGCTCTTCGTGTGCACCTACGGCGCGTGGTGCCGGCTCGATGGCGCCGACGAGATCCGCGCCGCGCTGAAGGCCAAGACCAAGGAGGCGGGGCTCGACAGGGAGATCCGCATCACCAAGAGCGGCTGCTTCGGCCAGTGCGGCCACGGCCCGATGATGGTCGCGTGGCCCGAGAACGTCTGGTACCACAAGGCGACGCTCGCCGACGTGGACGAGCTCTTCGAGTCGCACGTCCGCCGTGGCGAGCCCGTGGAGCGCCTGCGCTATCACCCCGCGAAGCCCGGCTCCAACAAGACCGACGAGGTCAAGCGGCGCGAGGCGGAGAAGGGGACGCACATCGACTGAAAATGTTGAAGCGCTCCGCCCGGCGATATCTCCGCGATGGAAGGCGTCGGCGAGCTCTTCGGCCGCAGCGTCGACGCCGTGCTGCGCCGGCCGCGCGCCGTGGTCGTGCCGCTGCTCATCGACCTGGGCTACCTCCTGCTGGGCACGGGCATCTTCGAGGCCGTGGCGCAGCGCGAGGTGCTCTTTCCGCAGGGGTACCGCCTGCCCTCCTTCCCGGTCGCGGTGCCGCACGCGCTTCCCACCGTGGGCGACGTGCTGGGCCCCACGCCCTCGCTCTCGGGGCTGGGCCGGCCGGTGATCCTCGCGGCGCTGGTCCTGACCCTCGCCGCGATCCCGCTGCTCGCCTACGCGGAGGCGGGGTTCCTCGGCGTCTTGCGCGCGGTCTACCTCACCGAGCACGACGTGCTGGAGGAGGGGCGCCACCCCGACGCCTGGAGCCGCATCCGCGAGGCGTTCGGCGCGGCGGGGCGGCGGCACTGGCGCACGTTCCTCGCGCTGCGCGGCATCCAGGCGATCCTCGCCATCGCCGCGCTGCTGCTCCCGTTGGGGCTGCCGCGGCTCGGGAACTACGGGCTGGGCGTGCTCGCCGTCGACGTGCTGCTCCTCTACGCGCCCTACGCCGCGCTGGAGTCGCGCAAGGGGGCGCGCAGCGCGATCCGCGAGAGCGTGCAGATGGTGTCAGACCACCTCGCGACGACGCTCGTCGCGCTCCTCTTCGGCTTCCTGCTCACCGGCGGCGTCGGTCTCGTCGCGGGCCCGCTGGTCGCGCTAACAGGCCTCTACGCGCCCTTCCTGCTGAGCGTGCTTTATGCGCCGGTGGGCACCGCGCTCGCGCTGTTCCTCTACAACGTCTACCTCTCGTTCTCACCGCGCGATCTCGCGCCCGAGGCCACGCCCGCGCCTGCTAGCGTCCCCGCCGGCGCGTAACCGTCACCCTGACGGAACCGGAGCGAAACGCTATTCCGATCGTTGCCAATCCTGGCACGATGCGCCGCGTTCGAAAAGTCATTAGCTACGCCTGCACGGCGTGCTTCCTCATGTTCCCCTCCGCCGGCGAGGCGAAGGCGCACTACGCGGCGAAGCACCCGCGCCGCGCGACCCCGCCCGGGCCGCGCCGCGCGCGGAAGACGCAGACCGGCGCGATCCTGGAGGCGCTGCGCGGCGGCTCGCACACCGCGGCCGACGTCTCGCGCAAGACGAAGATCCCGCTCACGCGCGTCCACTCCCTGCTCTCGTACCTGCGCCGCCGCGGCCAGGTCAAGGGATTCAAGGACAAGCTCAAGGCCGTCGGCTAGGCCGCAGGAACACGAAGAGCACCAAGGCACGAAGCCACGAAGGCCCCGCTTCTTCGTGCTCTTCGTGGCTTCGTGCTCTTCGTGTTGACGTCGGCCCGCTGGCTCAGACGTCCTTGCTGTGGAAAATGGCCCACGCGCCCGCGAAGGGCAGGACGATCCAGAGCGCCATCGCGATGCCGAAGTACGGCGCCTTCCACATGTCGGGCAGCGCCGTGCGGCCCAGGAAGCTCGTGATGCCCTGGAACCCCTCGATGGTCGTGGACGCGAGCCCCTCGTAGACGGTGTTCGGGTTGAGCCACTGCGTGACGATCAGCCAGTTGGGAAGCGCCTGCAGGTTGCGGTAACGCGAGCCCAGCGTGCTCACGAGCACGACGAAGACGAGGAGCTGCCAGACCAGCGTGCTGAAGAAGAACCACGCGCCGATGCTGCCCGCGATCGCGGTGCCGCGGCGGTTGAACCACGACGAGAGGAAGGTCGTGATGCTGACCCACGCGGCGCCCCACGCGAGGCTCTCCACGAGGAAGACGAGCAGCGTGTTCACGTCGCCCGCGGCGCCGGTGCGCGCGATGACGAAGATGCCGCCCACGCCGAAGCCCGCGAGGATCGCCGTCGCGAGCACGCCGAAGAGGCCGAGCCACTTGCCCATGAGGACCTCGCCGCGGCGGATCGGCTGCGCGAGGAGAAGGCCCAGGCTGCCGCTCTCGCGCTCGCCGGCCAGCGTGCCGAAGCCAAGCATCAGCGCGAGGATCGGGAGCATGAAGCCGCTGAAGGTGTCCATGAGGTTCAGCGTCGGCCCGATGCGCGCGAGGCCGAGCCCGGTCGACTGGTCGGCGGCGGCGGTGAACGCGCTCGTGAGCAGCGTCAGCACGAGGAACACCACGGAGACCGCGATGACCCAGGCGTTGCGCACGTTCTCCAGGTACTCCTTCTTGGCGACGGCCGTCCAGGTCATTCAGAGCGCCCCCTGGGCGATGCTCACGAACACGTCTTCGAGCGAGGCCTCCTTCGTCTCCATGTTGAGGACCCGCGCCCCCGTCTCCTCGCAGAGCTTGGCGACGTCGAAGCGGAGCGCCGCGTCGCACACGACCTGGAGCTTGTCGCCCACGAGCGTCGCGCTCTCGACGCCCTGCATCTTCTGCACGGCGACCGCGACCATCGGCGTCGGGTTGAGGAGCGTGAGCACGAGCATGCCCTTCAGGCCGACGCGCGCCCGCAGCCCGTCCACGGTGTCCTGCGCGACGAGCTTGCCCTTGCGCATCATGCCGACGCGGTTCGCCAGCTCCTGCACCTCGGTGAGGATGTGGCTGCTGAAGATGATCGTCACGCCGCGGCGGTTGCGGTCGCGCAGCAGGTCCTTGACCTGGCGGTGCGCGAGCGGGTCGAGGCCGCCGGTGGGCTCGTCGAGCACGAGGATCTCCGGCTCGCCCATGAGGGCCTGCGCAAGGCCCACGCGCTGCGTCATGCCGCGCGAGTATTCCCCGACGCGCTTGTTGGCCGCGTCGGCCAGACCCACGAGCGCCAGCGCCTCGTCCGCGGCCTCCGGGCGCAGCCCCTTGATCTCGGCGAAGAACCGCAGCGTCTGCCGGCCGCTGAGCGTCTTGTAGAAGGAGAGCGTCTCGGGCAGGAACCCGAGGCCCGCGTGCGCCGCGGCCGGGTCGGCGAGCGGATCGACGCCGCGCACGCGCACGCTGCCGGCGTCGGGGCGCGCCAGGCCCATGAGCATGCGCAGCGTCGTCGTCTTGCCCGCGCCGTTGGGGCCGAGGAAGCCGTAGATCTCGCCCTTCTGGACCGAGAGCGTCACGTCGTCCACCGCGCGCACGCCGCGGTACGTCTTCACGAGCCCCTGCGTCTCCAGGATGCCGGCCACGCGCGGGCAGCCGGCTGACCCGTCATGAAGGCTTGCGCGCGGTCGTGGAATGACGCGTGCGGCGACCTCCGGAGAGGGTTGAAGGCAGGTTGCGGTCTCCTCCTTGCCGTGGCCGACGTTCCGGTGGCGATCCTCGACGCGGCGCTGGCCTCCGGCGTTACGCTGCTCGCTTCCGCCGTCGCCTTCCGCGTGCTCGTGGAACGGCGGCTCACGCGGCTGGAGCGCGACGCCGAGACGCATCCGTCGCGGGAATTGCACGACCGCCTCCGAAAGGTCGAAGAAGAGTTACGCGTCTTGGAGCCCGTGCAGGACATGGTGCGCGTTCACGGGACGTCCGGAGCGCAGCGCGCGTTCGGCGGGGTGAAGCAAGATGAAGATGACGGCTGACCAATTCCAGCGCCTCCAGTACCTGCTGGGCAAGCGCGTCGTCACGCACGTGCTGACCTCCGCGGAAGAGATCGAGGTCCGCGCGCTCGTGGCCTGCGAGGATCCGGAGCTCGCGCGGCGCGAGTTCGACCGCGTCGTGGACTACGGCCTGATCGTGATCGGCGCGCAGCTCCTCTCTCGCAAGCTGGCGTCCCTGGCCTGATCAGTTGACGGCCTGCGGCGGCAGGTCCACCGGGAAGGGGTGGACGAGGGCGGCGGCGGGCTTGGCCGGGTGGCGCTCGTGGTACGAGGCCGAGATGCGCCAGTAGTCGGCGAGGAAGCCTTCGAGACGCTCGCGCTCCGCCGCGTCGAGGCCCGGCTCGGCCAGGCGCCCGCGCATGGCGAGCAGCACGAACTCGAATCCGCTCATGAACGCGTCGAGGTACGCCTCGGACGACAAGGCCGCCGTTTCCACGCGAAGCCCAGCACGGGAGGGCGCTATCACCCATCGCCCGTCACCGGCGCGGGCGACCGCCGGCCTGTCACCGCTCCCACGAGGACCTGTTGTCCCCCTCGGGGAGGGCAAGATCGGGCTTCGTTCGCCCGCGCCGCGCGAACGCTGCAACCGCGAGGCTGCACCCCGCGAGCCCCACGAGGACCGCCGCGCCGACCCACGCGAGGTCGCCCACGGGCACACCCGCGCCGCCCGGTCCTGTGGCGGCAGTCAGGACGACGGCTTCGTAGCGCAGCCAGCGCACGTCGAGGCGATAGTGCCGGCCCATGACGCCCGAGGCCGCGTGCAGGCTGACGCGCCACGCCCCCTCGCCGCCGTGCGTCTGCGCGAGGGCGAGCCGCGCTTCGAGCTGCGAAGCGGGCACGACGTCGCTCTCGGGCACGGGCGGGAGCCCGGCCGCGTCGAGGCGGAGCGGCGCGTGCGTCCCCTCCACGGATCCTCCGCGGACGCCTGGGGGCGGCTCGACGGAGAGCGAGAGCGACGAGGCGCCCAGCGCCGGCGCGTCCCAGTCGAGCACGAACGACGCGCCCGTGAGGTTGGGCGCGAGCATCGGGATCTCGTGGACGACCGTGCGGCCCGGCGCGACGTCGCCCTCGTAGAGCGCCTCCTCCTCGCGCATGGCGAAGGCGAGCCGCGACGCGCCCCGCGCCGCCACCGTGGGCGCCACCAGGAGGACGACGAGGACGGCGGCGAGCGCGCGCATGCGAAGGGATGGGCGAAGCGGCGAGGAAGAAAGGAAGCGTGAGCGGACGAGGGGCGGTTCGGCCCTGCGGCTGGCTGGAGCATCGAGCGGCTTAAGCATCCGTCCCGCGAAGAAGCACCGGATGGTCGGGACGCTCGCGCTCAGCGGCGCGCTCAACCTCGTCGCGGCGTGCGCGTTCGTCGGCACCGCGGCATGGTTCCTCGCGGGCCTGCGCCACGGCCTCGACGCTGCCGCGCGGGGCGCCGCCCGCAGCTTCGCGCTCTGGTGGGCCGGCCTGGGCGCGTTCACCGCGATCCAGGGCGCGCAGGACCTCCTGGGCGCCGCGGGCGTCACGCCGCTCCCGCTCTTCGTCGCGTTCCGCTACGCGAGCCTGACGATCTTCCTCGTCGCGATCTACGGCCTGATGGACTACACGCTCTACGTCCGCACGGGCCGCACGCGCCACCGTCCCGTCGTCGCGGCGTACCTCGCGCTCGCCGGCCTCGCGGTGATGGCCCTGCTCGCCGAGAACCCGCCCGTCGGCGTCGACCTCATGCCCTGGTGGACCGACGTGGCCTTCCCGCGCACCCCCGCGCCCGCGCTGCTGGGCGCGATCCTCGCGGCGTTCTCGCTCCCCGAGATCGTCGCGTGCCTCAGCCAGCTCCTTCTCGCGCGCCGCCTGGAGGCGAGCCCCGCGCGCACGCGCATCCTCGTGGTCTTCGGCGCGCTCCTCGTCTACGCCCTCGCGACCGCCGGCTCGCGCTACTCGGGCAGCAGCTTCGCGCAGCTCGTCCTCCGCCCCGGCCTGGGCCTCGTCGTCGCGTTGCTCGTGGTCCTCGCCTACCGGCCGCGCGCGCCCCGCGCCGCGTTCCGGCTCACGCCCACCCGCGCCGCGCTCGAGGCCCGCGTGCGCGAGCTGGTCTGACTCGGCGAGCTCGCCCAGAACCCGTTCCATTTCAGCTTCTGCGGGGTTCCTCTTGTCAGCTTGTGCGGGCGCTTCGCTTTCCGCCATCACGCCAAGACGCCAACACGCCGCGTGTTGGCGTCTTGGCGTGATGGCGGAAAGCGAAGCGCCACGCGGAAGATGAAAAGAAAAACCGCGCAGCAAAGGAGGAGGCTATGAAACAGGTTCCAGTCATGCTCGTCCAACCCGACCGGGTCTGGTCGTGCCCGTGCCGAGGAGCATCGCGAAGCGGTGGCGCGCCAGCAGGCCGAGGTCGTCTTCGGCCGCGGGGCGAAGCGTGTCGCGGGGCACGCGGCCGCATCGCGATCCCGGCGCTTGGACCCGCGCCGTGAAAGAGGCAACGTCCACGTTGCCCACTCCGCCGCGGACGTGCGAAGCATCCTCGATAGCAAACGCGCGCCCGCAAGCGAGCGCCGGCGGCGGAGGTGGTTCATCTTTCTCGTGATAGCAATTTCACAAGTTTCACTCACACGTTAGCTTCGGGAATGCTTGAGCATCGCAGCGCGATTGGATGGCGTCCCGCGAGAACCGCGCGCGGGCGCAGGTGAATTCCCATGATCGCAAGACCCTACATCCTCGTAGCAGCCCTGCTGATGACGCTCCCTCTCTCGACGGCGGCGACGCCCGCGGCGCCCTTCGCCGGGGCCGCGGCGACGCTCCTCTACGACGGCTCGGGGGGCACGCCTCAGCTCATCGTCGGCGAAGGCTGGTCGTGCACCCCGCTCAGCGGCTCCGGCACCTCCTGGAGCACGGACTGCAGCCCCGCCGTCGGCTCCGGCGTGGCGCTTGGCGTCCCGACGTTCTGCCAGAACCCCGAGGGCATCGCGGGCGGCACGCCCGTGTCCTTCGGCACCGCGACCGTGACGCTCTCGTGCGGCACCGGCCCCTCCACGAGCTGCACCCTGACGAAGTGGGTAATCTCGGGGGAGTGCGACACGGCCCTCAAGGGCGGCTTCGCGTTCCCGCTGCACTGCAATGCTGACGTCACCCTGACGGTCATCGGCGCTGGGCGCGGCTACGCCGAGTGCGGCAACGGCGACGCCGCAGCCTGAGGCCCGCATGCCAACCCGATGGCTCACGGCGGCGCTCGTCCTCGCCGTCCTGGCGACGATCGCGCCCGCCCGCGGCGCGGAAGGCGGCGGCCCGAGCTACGTGCTGCTGACCTTCCCCGCTTCGGGCGGCGCCCCCACGGTGCGGAGCACGCCGACGCTCAGCTGCGGCTCGCCCGCCACGTCCGGAGGGCTCTGGGAGGTGTCCTGCACCCCCACGACGCCCACCGGAGCGCCGTGCGAGGACCCCGTCATCGACGCGGGCGGCACGCCCGTGACCATCGGGACCATGTCGGCCCGCATCTCGTGCGGCTTCGTGTCCGCGACGTGCGACGCGAGCTGGACCGTCCAGGGCGACTGCACGCAGCTGCTGCAGGGCGCGTTCAAGTTCCCGCTCCGCTGCGCGGGCGAGGCGCATGGCACGAGCATCGGCGCCGGCGTCTTCTATGCTCAGTGTTTCCTTGGCTCTTGAGAAGGTGTTGACGATGTTCCGAAAGCTCTGCCTCGCGATCGTAGCCGTGCTCATGGCCGCCGGCCTCGCCCCGCTCGCGGAGGGCGGCGTGTGCGCGGGCATCTGGTGCATGGACGAAGGTCATTGGCTGCCGTGCAACGGGAACGTCACGTGCCTCGTCGACCTGACCGGTGGTGGAGGCGGCGGTGGCGGGAACGGCGACGTCCCGGGGCTCGGCGTCGGTCCCGCGGCCGTGATGACTTTCGATGGCTCGGGGGGCAAGCCGAGCGTCGCGTCCGGGCCGGGCTGGAGCTGCGACGATGCGTTCCCCATCGACGGCGATTGGGAGACCGACTGCTTCCCGGACTCCGGTCCGCAGGCGAGGGCGAAGCCGATCGAGTGCGAGAATCCGTTCGCCATCGCCGGGGGCACGCCCGTGACGACGGGATGGGCGGAGGCGAAGGTCGGGTGCGCCCACGGGATCGGCAACGAATGCAGCACGAGCTGGACCGGCTCGGGCGCTTGCGTCTCCTTCCTCCTGGGGAACGACGGATTCCCGCTGCGGTGCGTCGCGAACGTCATCGGCAGCGCCATCGGCGGCACGCTCTTCGCGACGTGCGGCAACGGCCTCGGCGCCTAGGACGCTCCTTCGCCAAGGGCGTTGGATCAAACGCGCCATCCAATCTCGTCTAAATGCCCCAGCCGGACCTCGGGCCGACAACCATGCGGTCCGTCCCCATCGCCCTGCTCGTGGCCGCCGCGATCGCCCTTTCGGGCACCGGCTACGCCGCCTACGTCATCGCCCACCCCCGCTCCGTGGATACCTCGTCCTCCCCCGAGGAGATGGACATGGACGGGATGGGCGACGACGAGCCCATGGGCGGCGCGTACGACTGGCACGGCGGCACCGGGACGATCCCGACGCTCGCGGACTCGCTGACCAAGCTGGAGCGGCGCGACAACATCGTCATCCAGGGCGACAAGGCGTTCAACCCGGCCAACGGCGTGCGCGGCGGCCACGGCACGTTCGAGGACCCGTACGTCATTAGCGGATGGTCCGTGGACACGGTGCTCATCAAGGACACCAGCAAGGCGTGGGTCTTCGAGGGCAACTACGTCAGCGGCATCTTCATCAGCGACTGGACGGGCCAGGGCGGCTACGTGCACCACGACCACCTGGAGAACATGCGCACGAACCGGAACGTGGCGCGCACGGGCGCCGCCTCCGCGACGGTCTTCGAGAACGACGAGATCATGCGGGTCGAGCAGCTGCGCCACTTCGACGGCGAGCTGCGAAACAACACCATCGGCCAGCCCGACCCGATCCTGCGTCTCGCGCAGCCCGACGTGATCCTCGACATCGCGGGGCTCAACGGCGCCGGCATCCACGACAACCAGGTGTTCGGCGGCGTCGACATGAAGATCCACGGCCACCACCACAGCGACGCGCCGGGCCTGCCCTCGCACAACCACGGCCAGGGGCACCTCAACGACACGGACCCCGGCGGCGTCAAGGAGGACCACCAGGTGCGCTACGTGGACTTCGAGTTCTACGGCAACCACCTCGTGGACGACAAGTTCGGCCTGCGCTACAACGACCTCAACCACGCGGGCGACGACCGCCAGGCCACGAGCGAGCAGAACCCCGCGCTCGACCTGCCGCACGTCCACCACACGACGATCCGCATCCACGACAACCTCATCGAGGGCGCCACGCTGCGCGTCGCGACGGTCAACGCGCCCGACGACCACCACCTGCCCGGCGAGAGCGCGATGCTCGACGTCTACAACAACACCGTCGCGAAGCCCGCGGCGGGCGATGGCATCCAGATCCAGGACGTGCGCGACGCCACGGTCATGATCCACGGCAACCACGTGCAGAAGGGCCTCGGCCAGACCTCCGCCCAGGCGGCGATCGGCCTGCTGCGCTTCAAGAACAGCACCGTCATCGTGCGCGACAACGACCTGGGCGCCTACACCTACGGCGTGCAGGCCTCGCAGTTCGACAACCGCACCCACTGGAGCGTCGAGCAGAACGCCGCGCCTGGCGTGCTCACGCCCGTCTTCTGGGACTCCAGCGTGCAGAACCCGCCCGACGATGGCGAGGGGAACAACATGACGATGGAGCACGGGCACGGCCAGGACTTCGGATATCCGGACCTGCCGCCGCTTCCGGCCCTTCGCTGAACGAGGGCTCGGGGCTCTGGACTCAGGACTCTGGGCTCCGGAGCCCTGAGCCCCGAGTCCAGAGCCCCGAGCCCAGGACCGTTCGAGGTTCGCAACACCCCCTTTAAGGCCCGGCGCCCCGACCTCCGGCCGGAAGCCGCCACGTTCCTACCGTGGCGTCCGATACCGAGGCTGAACCTCATGCGAACCCCCCTCGCCATCCTCATCGCCAGCATCCTCGTCCTCTCCGCCGCGGGCCTCGCCATCGGCAAGGGGAACGACGGCCGCGACCACCCCGGCGCCGACGCGCGCGAAGACCACCACGCCGAGGCGATGGAGCGCGGCGGCAAGCTCCTCTTCCACGACGACAACGTCGCGGTCCTCTTCCACGAGAACAGGAACCACGCGGCGCCCGACTTCCGCGTGATGTTCAACGGCACGAACGACAGCGACGCCGGCTACCGCGTGAAGATCCTCTCCGTCTACGAGGCGAGCCGCAACGACACGTCGGGCGGCCACGGCCTGCCGCGCGACAACCTCGCGCGCATGGCGGACTGGAACGTGCAGAGCGTCCCGGGCAACGGCACGCTCACGCTGACCATGACGCGCGCCGACGCGCAGGCCATCACGACGCTCGTGTGGCACCTGGACACCGCGAACAAGACCGTCAAGTTCGACCTCAACGTCGAGAACTGGCGCTGGGCCAACGCGAGCGACGTGCTGATCCTGGACATGCTCGTCCAGGGCCACGACCTCAAGAACGCCACCGGCGACAAGGTCAGCGTCGAGGACGCGGGCTACATCAGCTGGGCCAACACGGCGACCGCGACGTACGGCAACGCGACCGGCACGCTCCAGGTCCAGGCCTTCCAGGGCAAGGCCAAGGGCGGCGACGACGAGAAGGGCGCCGACGACGAGTCCGCGAAGGAGAAGAGCGAGGGCCAGAGCGGCAAGGGCGGCCACCTCTACCTCGTCTTCAACGGCACGGGCGGCTACTCCAAGCTCGCCTACGACCCCGAGCTGGGCGTGCAGTCGTCCAGCGCCTCCACGCAGACGGTGCCGTTCATGGCGCCGCTGCTGATCGTCGCGACCGTCGCGGGCCTCGCCCTGCTCGTCGCGCGCCGCAAGGCGTGATCAGATCCGCGTCGCCTCCGGCGGGAGAAATCCCGAATCACGAATCTCCGAATCACGACGGAAAACCCCGTGATTCGGAGATCCGTGATTCGGGTTTTCTCCCGCCGGAGGCGGCAGGCGCTCCTTCATCCATCCCCGGTTTGATCGCGCGTCGTGGGCCTTCCCGACGACCTCCGGCGCGCGCTTCGGCAGTTCCCCGATTTTCCCGCGCCCGGCGTCCTCTTCCAGGACGTGATGCCGATCCTGCGCGACCCCGTTTTGCTATCGCGCGCCGTCGAGGCGATGGCGGAGCCGTGGCGCGGCCGGGTGGACGCGGTCGCGGGCGTGGAGTCGCGCGGCTTCATGCTCGGCGCGCCGGTGGCGCTCCGGCTCGGTCTTCCCTTCGTGCCCGTGCGCAAGGCGGGCAAGCTCCCCGGTGTGACGCTGCGCGAGGCGTACGACCTGGAGTACGCGAAGGCGACGTTGGAGGTGCAGGCCGACGCGTTCCGCCCCGGCGAGCGCGTGCTGGTCGTGGACGACGTGCTCGCGACGGGCGGCACGGCGCTCGCGGCGGCGCGGCTCGTGGAGAAGGCCGGCGCGCGCGTCGTGGGCTGGTCGTTCCTCCTGGAGATCGACGGGCTGCCGGGGCGCGCCAGGCTGGGCGAGCGGGCGCGGGCGCTCGTGACAACCTAATCGAGGAGCGCGATGAGGTCGGGCTGCGCGCCGGGCTCGCGCGCGCCACGCCGAGGACGGGGGGCGGAACGCGCCGGCGGCGGACCGGGTTCTCGGCGACGAACTCGAGGCGTCGAGCAGGTCGACCGCGCGGCGGAAATCAGCGTCCTCGATCCGCTCGTGGGCGGGCATGAGGGACGGCCCGAAGCGCGCAGCGAGCGATCGGCGCCGCGGCGCATGATCGTTTCGCGCCCCCCACGCGCGGCTTTTTCCTTCGCCGATGGCTCTCGGGGAACGCATGACGCAGCCGACCCTCAGCATGGTCACGCTCCACGTGAAGGACATCCAGCGCGCGATCTCGTTCTACCGCGACGTGCTCGGGCTTCCGGAGGGCGAGCACGTGCCCGCCGTGAAGTGGGCCGAGTTCAAGCTGGGCGGCGTGACGCTTGGGCTCCACGAGGACGAGCACGAGCAGGGGCACCGCGCGCCCGGCGGCACCAGCGGCTTCTACCTCACGGTCCCGGACGTGGATGCCTTTGTCGCGAAGGCGGAGCGCCACGGCGCGCGAGTCGCCGACAAGCCGCAGGACTTCCCGTACGGCCGAGTGGGCTCGCTGCTCGACCCCGACGGGAACGAGCTGATGTTCATCCAGGGCTAGCGCTTGCTCGGCGCGGGGAAACGCCAAACGATCCGCAAGCATCCAAGGCCAAGCCCCGCCATGCCAGGCGCATGCGAGCCCCGCTCCTTGCCGTATTCCTCGTGGTCCTAGCGCTGGCCGGCTGCCTCCAGCCCGCGAGCGCGCCCACGACCTCGACGCCCGTCAGCTCGACGCCCGCCTCCTCGACGCCCCAGGGCATCGCGGTGGGCGAGCCCGACCCCAGCGGAGGCGGAGGCCCGCGCCCCACGGGCGGCATGGCGGTGCGCCCCGCGGAGGGCAAGAACGAGTCGGCCGGCTTCACGCTGGCCGGGAACGAGTCGGTGTCGCTGATCGTGGCCGGCGGCGAGGTCACGTTCCGCTTCGCCGCGACGAACGGCGGCGAGAACGCGACCGCGCTCTTCGACCCGTGCGGCGCGGGCAACCCGACGATCGAGATCCTCGACCCGAACGGCACCGCGCTGACGCTCGACGAGCCCGGGATGCGCTGCATGATCGCGGTCTCGTGGCAGCCGATGGCCGCGGGCGCGCAGATCGAGCGCAACCTGACGTGGGACGGCCGGGCGTGGAACGGCCGCGAGCGCGCGGACGTGCCGCCCGGCCAGTACGTCGCGCACGCGACGTTCTACGCGCAGCGCGACGGCGCCGACGTGACGATCACGCTCGACCTGCCCGTCGGCGTGACCGACAACCGGGGCGCGCTGTAGCTCAGCCCATCGAGCCGCGCATGGGCGCCTCTTCCTTCACCAGGAAGGGGACCGCGAGGAGGACGATGCCCAGCACGAGGTGCAGGCCGTCGTCCATGCCGTTGATCGCGACGAGGTCCGCGATGGGGCGGACGAAGCCCGCGAGGAAGACGACGATGTAGACGACGCCCAGGATGATGTTGAACATGCGCGCGTTCGCGCCGCCCGACATGTAGGCGCCGACGAGCAGGAAGGCGCCGCTGAGCACGTGCACGATGCTGTGCAGGTAGTTGACCTCGAAGATGCCGAGGATCTGGCCGGGATGGTCGACGCCCGTGACGCTTTGGGTGCCGCTGGAATCCGTCTGCGTGATGCCGGGGATGAAGCCGAGCACGCCGACGAGCACGAGGACCCAGCCGAGGATCATCGCGAGGAGCTTGTTGTAGTTCGTGGTCATGGTGTCTGCCATGGTGTTCACCAGTCTCTCCCCAGCGAAGGGGATCGCCTGGCCAAGCCCAAGGGGATGCATATAGCGAGCGGGCTTACGTCGAGAATGATTGCGGGCGTCGGCGCCCGCGGACGGAGCCACCTGATATCTTTTTTGGTCTTCCGCGCGGAACGACCCCGAACGATCGGGAGGTTCGGGGATTACCCGCCGCCCGAACCTTCGCCGCCCGGCATCGTCTGCTTGCGCGGCTCCAGCGCCTCGTCGACCTGCTGCCGGGTGAGGCCGCTCTTCTCGTACGCGATCTCGCGCACCGTGCGGCCGGTCTTGTACGACTCCTTCGCGATCGCGGCGGCCTTCTCGTAGCCGATGTGCGGGTTGAGCGCGGTCGCCATCGAGATGCTCTTCTCGACGTAGCCCTCCGCGCGCTCGCGGTTGACCTGGAGGTCGTCGAGGAGCTTCGTCTTGAACACGCGCGAGACGTTCGCCAGGAGCCGGATCGACTCGAGCATGTTGCGCGTCATCACGGGCAGCATCGTGTTGAGGTCCATCTGGCCCCATTGTTGGCCGATGAGGATCGCGTGGCCGTTGCCCTGCACCTGCGCGCCCACCTGGACGACGGACTCGCAGATGACCGGGTTCACCTTGCCGGGCATGATGCTGCTGCCGGGCTGGATCGCCGGGAGCACCAGCTCGCCCAGGCCGCCCTGCGGGCCCGAGCCCATGAGCCTGATATCATTGGCGACCTTCATCAGCGAGCCCGCGGTCGTCATCAACGCGCCGGCCGTGAACGCGTAGGCGTCCTGCGCGCCCTGCGCCTCGAAATGATCCTTCGCTTCCGTGAACTGCGTGCCCGTGAGGGCGCTCAGCTCACGGGCGACGAGAGTGCCGAATTGCTCGGGCGCGTTGAGGCCGGTGCCGACGGCCGTGCCGCCGATCGCCAGCTCGCGCAGGCCGGGGAGCGTCGCCTCGACGCGCTGGATGGAAAGCTCGACCTGGCGCGCGTAGCCGCCGAACTCCTGGCCCAGGCGGATCGGCACCGCGTCCATGAGGTGCGTGCGGCCCATCTTGACCACCGCGTCGAACTCGCGCGCCTTCTTCGCCAGCGCGCCGTGCAGCTCGCGCAGGGCGGGCAGCAGCTCCTTCTCGATCTGCAGGACCGCGGCGACGTGCATCGTGCCGGGGATCACGTCGTTGCTGCTCTGACCCATGTTCACGTGGTCGTTCGGGTGGACCTTCGTGCCGAGGATCTGCGAGGCGCGCGTCGCGATGACCTCGTTCGCGTTCATGTTGGACGAGGTGCCGCTGCCCGTCTGGAACACGTCGATGGGGAACTCGCGGTCCCACTTGCCCTCCGCCACCTCGCGCGCGGCCTTCTCGATCGCCTCCGCCATCTTGCCGTCGAGCTTGCCCCGCGCGTGGTTGACGCGCGCCGTGGCGAGCTTCACGAGGCCCAGCGCATGCACGAACGCGGGCGGCATCGGCTGGCCCGAGACGGGGAAGTTCTCGACCGCGCGCTGCGTCTGCGCCGCATAGAGCGCGTCCTTGGGCACGCGCATCTCGCCCATCGTGTCCTTCTCGATGCGGAACTCCTGGGTCATCGGGCGGGCGATGCCGAGCCCGGTCTTTAAAGCCGATCTCTAGTCGGACGCCTTCAAGCGCGCGTGGCTCGTTGACCTGACCATGGCTGCGAAGAAGGCCGTGAAGAAAGCGGCGAAGAAGCCCTCCGCGTCGGGCGACCCGGTGGCCACGTACTACGCGAAGCTTCCCGGATGGCAGCGCGAGCTGGCGGAGCGCATCGACGCCATCGTGCGGCGCGAGGTGCCCGGCGTCAAGGCGGAGATCAAGTGGAACGTGCCCAACTACGGCACCGACGCGAAGGGGTGGTTCTGCGCGTGCGCGGGCTTCTCGAAGCACGTCAAGGTGAACTTCTTCCGGGGCGCCTCGCTCTCGCCGCCTCCGCCGGCCGGCACGGGCAAGGAGATGCGGTCCATCGACTACCGCGATGCCGCCGAGCTTGACGAGAAAAGGCTCGTCGCGTGGATCCGGCAGGCGGCGGCGATGCCCGGCATGGGCGCCTAGCGCCGACGCGGCATCGCCAGCGCCACGCCGCCCAGCGCCACGAGCGCGCCCCACAGGGCGTTGAAGCCCGGTGACTCGCGCAGCGCCTGGTGGCCGTCGAACGTCGCCTCGACCTGGAGCGTGTAGGGGAGCCCCTGCGGCGCGACGTAGGCATCGCCCGTGCCGGCGCCCGCGTAGAGCCGCGACGCGCCCTGCCAGCCCGCGCGCTGCATGTCGCGCAGCGAGAGCGACATCGTCTCCTGGTACGCGCCGGGCGGCAGGTCGGGCGTTCCGCTTTGCTGCACGACGTCCGCGTCCTGCGTGCCGTGGCCTGCGCCCAGGCCGAGGTCGCCGAACGAGGTGGGCGTGTTGTTCCACGTCAGCGTGAAGTTGAGCGCGACGATGCGCGCAGCGTAGCCGTGGCGGGCCGCGTCGCCCGATCCGAACTGCAGCTCGTGCGGGTCCCACGCGAAGCGCGACCACGAGTCCGCGCGGTGCGCGCTGACGGCCGCGGGGGCGAGCGTCTCGTGGAGGACGAGGGTCACGTGGTCGCGGTAGAGCGGCACGATCACGTCGCCCGCGCCGCCCGAGGGTCCGACCGGCGCGTCGCGCTTCGCTTCCCACGTGTGGCCCGCGAGCGTCACGGCGAGGTCGACGCGCGCGCCCGGGTCGACGTGGGCGACGGCCACGCCGTCCGGCCCCGTGGCGACCTCGAAGCTGCTTTCGCTCTCGCCGCCCCAGAACGATCCTACGAGGCTCCGGACCTCCACGTTCGCACCCGCGAGCGGCGGCCCGCCGGGCTCGTCGGTGACGTGGATCCGCATGGTGTAGGTGCCCTGGCCTCCCGAGGTCGGAGCCTGGACCGATCCGGCAGACACGACGCAGCCCGCCACGAGGGGGAGCAGCGCCAACGCAACGATGAGCTTGCCTCCGCGCATGCGGCGGCGAGCCGGGCGACCTCGCTAATCTGCTTCGGGGAAGCTTCCGGACATGCCCGCGCGGTGCTGCGGGCCCATCACGAAACGGAACTCCGCGGCGCCCTGCACGTGCGAGAAGAACACGTCCTCGTCGAGCCGGATCGCGGTGCCGGCGGGCGCGATGCCAGGTGGCAGCGTCAGCTTCGCCACGAACTGCCCGACCTGCCCCGCGACGAGCTCGTGCGGGCCGTCCGCCGCGGCGTGGTAGGTCTTGTTCCCGATCGTGACGTAGACGTTCAGGAGCCCGAGCCCCGCCTCCGGAGGAAGGTCGCCGGCCGAGAGGCTCGCGCTGTTCGTCTCGGCGTAGAGCACGACGACGAGCGTGGCGGGCAGGGTCGCGTCGGCCGCGAGGACGCCGCGCCATGCGGGCGTCGCGTACGTGACCTGGCTGTTCACGGGCGTGGGCAGCGCGATGCTTGCTTCCGCCGCGGCGCGCGTGGGCTTCAGCGCGAGGTCCGGCTGGAGGTAGAGCCGCAGCGGCGCAGGTGGGGCCGCGGGCGGCGCGTTGGCCGGAAGCGCCGCGGGCGCGATCTCGGCCGCGGGGCTCGGCGTCGTGGCGTGTGGCGCCGGAGCCGGGGACGCGCATCCCGCCAACGCGACGAGCAGCGCCGCGAGCGCGATCAGGTTACGCGAGCGAGACATGGACGTCCCCCGTCGTCGTGCGCGCTCCGACCACGACCTGCGTCGGCTTGGTGGCGAAGCCTTGCGTGCGGACGTGCGCGTGGCCCTCCGAGCGCTCGTCGACCTCCGCGTTGCCCAGGCTGATCGAGACGTCGCCGGTCGTCGCGTCGCCGCGCGCGTCGTAGCCCACGTCCGCGCGCCGCGGCAGGTGGAGCGTCACGTCGCCCGTCGTGGAGCGCAGCGTCACGTTGCCCGGCGTCACGGAGTCGAGCCCCACGTCCTGGTCGCCCGTCGTCGTGCCCACGGTCAGGTTCCCTTGGAGGTCGACTTTGGCGAGCCGCACGTCGCCCGTCGTGGTGTGGACGTCCGCGTTCCCCAGGAGCACGCCGGTCACGCCGACGTCGCCGGTCGTGGTCGTCACGGTCGCGTTGAGCGGCGCGCTGATGGGAAGCAGCACCTCCACGTCGGCGCTCGCGCCGGAGAGCCCGAATAGCCCGCGCGACTCGCCGAGGCGCGCGACCCACGCGTCGAGGTCGGAGCCGTGGAGCGCGACCCGCACCTCGCTGGCGTCCAGCGCGCCGCCCGCGCGTCCCACGATGGTGAACGTCACGTGCGCCTTCGCGTCGGGCGAGGCGCCGAGCGTGATATCACCGACCGTCGCGCACGCGAGGAGCCGCGCGCCCGTGGCGTTGGCGAGCCCGTCGACGTCGAAGGTCACGGTGCGCGCCGGCCGCCCGTTCACGGTGCCATTCTGCGTGCGCGCGGGCAAAAGCTCGTGGCCGGCGGAGCCCGCGGGCGCGGCGCAGGCGTCGCGCGACGCGAAGCCGAACGCGGCGCGGTCCGCGGCGAAGGCGCCCACGCCCAGCGCGAGGAGCGCGACGGCGACGACCACGGCGACGACGAAAGGACGCGACCCGACGAAGCCCATGATATCACCCCTTCAGGCCGCGGCGCACGGCGTCGCGGGCGGCTTCCAGCGTGAGGCGCGATTGCGCCAGCGCGCGGGCCGTCTCGGTGTTCAGGCGCTCCAGCTCCAGCGCGGGGTCGGGCCCGGGCGGGGGCGCGGCGGCCAGCTCCCTGCGAAGCTCGCCGGCGCGCCACACCTCCCAGGCGATCCAGAAGCCGGAGGCCGCGAGAAGCGCGAAGGGGACGAGGAAGCTCAGGAGGTCGAGCGCGTCGAGGACGTCCACGGCTCACACCTCGCGCAGCAGGCGCTCGATCTCCTTGAGCGTCGCGTTCATGCGCTGCGTCTCTTCGAGCACGAGGCGCTGCCCGCGCACGGCCTCCTCGGCCAGCCTCCGGTAGTCGCCCCCTCCGCCCGCCTCGACCTTGATGCGCTCGTGGCGGAAGTAGAGCACGATCCCCACGAGAAGCGGGATGCTCAGGAAGATCACGATGGGGATCCAGGCTCCGTCGACCATCTAGAGCCCCCCGCGCTTCATCGCGGCGGCGATGGTCTGGGCGGTCAGTCGGATGTCGAAGCCGGTCAGTTCGTAGTACTTCATCGCTTTCCCGTCCTGTGATAGCTCCAGGGCTCCGGTCACGAGGCCCGCCGCCTCCAGCTTCTCCAGGTGCATGTAGAGAAGGGGGCGGCTAAGCTCGAGGCGGCGCGCAAGCTCGCTGACGTACTCGCGCCCCTGGGCGAGGGCCGCGACGATGCGCAGCCGATGCGGGTTCCCCAGGGCGTCCGCGATCGCGAGCAGGCTCTCCGCGTCGAGGGTCATGGCACCTGTAAGATGGAGCTTACATGTGACAGAAAAGGCTGTTGGTCGGTTCGTTGAACAAGGGAACTCGGCCGCGTCAACACGAAGAGCACGAAGTCACGAAGGCACGAAGACGAAATGCTCGGAGGGCTTTGCATCGGGGGCATTCACATAGCGGCGGATGCCCTGGCGGAACAAGGGCGAGCGGAAGTTCACGAGAAACGCCAGCGGCAGGCCTGTGTGGCGGAGGTACGAGAGCACTTGGGCCTCCGCGTAGCGGAACGGCTCGGTGTTGGCCTTCACTTCGACCAGCACGCGTCGATCCACGATAAGGTCCGTCCGCAAGGCGCCCTCGATGCGCAGACCCTCGTACTCCAGGGGAAAGCGGGTCTCCGCTTGGACCACGTGCCCGATGCGCCGGAGCGAGTGGGCCAGGAACTTCGCGTAGTGCCGCTCTCGAAGCGATGGGCCAAGCGCCTTGTGCAGGCGGAAGCAGGCATCCACGACGCGCGCCGCGGTGCCCTCGGTCTCTGGGTCGGTCAGCGAGGTGGGCCGAAAAGGATCGGGCATCGACGATGCGTGGGCATCGGGATCATCAACCTTCTCCGGGAATCGTGCTACCCCGCCCTTCGCGCTCTTCGTGGCTTCGTGCTCTTCGTGTTGACGTCGGACCGCGACTCTCCCAGGCTAGGCCCTGCAGCTCGCGCTCCCCGCATCCCGCATCGTGATCCCGTTCGTCCCGTCCACCGCGAACGTCGCCATCGCGAAGCCGTCCTGCCCGCACGCGCGGGTGTCGAGGCCGACGCGGCCGCTGGCGGCGGCGCCATTGATGGAGAACGTCGCGCGCACCTCGTAGCGCGCCGCCTTGAGGTTCACCACCGTCTTCTCGACGCTGCTGTGCGCGGGGACCTTGAACGACGAGGCGGCGATGGAGGCGCCCGACGAGTCGAAGATCGCGACGTTCGCCTGCACCTCGCTCCCGCCCGCGTTCTCCACGTGGACGAAGATCACCTGCGTGGGCGCGGCGGCGGAGAGCGGGCCGCCCGGGAACACGAGCGCCGCGCCCACCAGCGCGCCCGCCACGAAGGCGACGCCCGCGTACAGGAGCACCCGGTTCACGACGGCGCAGACGAGGCGCGGCTCTTCTAGATATCCACGCCGACGCCCGCCGCCCCGTCCACCCACGTCGCGCCGTCCGCGCGCGAGCCCAGCGTGGGCGCCGGCGCCTGGTGGCGGTCCTGCCCGCCCTCGTCGAGGAGCACGCCGACGCTCGCGCCACCGTACCCCTGCGCCCACTGGGCCGCGGTGTACGCGTCGTCGCCCGCGCGGTCGTCGAGGATCGCGAGCGCGGGGCCCGGCGGCGTGGCGAGGCCGTACGCGGCGCCTTGTCCCGTCGCTAGCTGGCCGATCCCGGCGACGTTGCCCGGCTCGACCTCGGGGCCGAGCGTGTACGCGTCGTCGCCGCCCTGCTCCAGGAGCAGCGTGAGGGCGCCCACGCCCGCCGCGCCCTGGCCGCCCTGCCGGACGTGCGGGCCCATGAAGTACGAATCGTGGCCGCCCTCCTCGTCGAGGATCGCGGTGCCGTCCGCCTCCGCGCTGATCTCGATGGGGCCCGCGAAGACGCCGAGGTCCGAGCCCAGGAGGCTGATCGACGTCTCGTTGGCGGTGTAGGTGTCGTCGCCGCCGCGCTCCAGCATCAGGCCGATGCCCTCCGCGCCGCCGTAGATGAAGCCGTCGAGCCCGTCCTGCTGATAGCGATCGTCCCCGCCCTCGTCCACGAGGATGCCCGCGCCGCCCACCGCGCTGGCCTTCGTGGCGATGCTGCCCACGCTCGTGGAGAGGTCGGTGGCGATCGGGCCGCTCGGGCTCTCGTAGATATCATTCCCGGCGCCTGCGTCGTCGAGCATGCCGAAGCCGACGTTGCCCGAGCCCTGGCCGAACTGCGAGACGTTGTAGAGGTCGCTGCCGCCCGCATCGTAGAGGATGCCGGCGCTCGCGAGCGCGGCGCCCTGCGCGACGCCGTAGGCGCGGTACGTGTCGTCGCCCGCGCCCAGGTCCAAGGCGAGGGCCGGGAGCGCCGCCGCGCCGCCCGCGTTGTCGAGGTACGTGTCGGAGCCGCCCTGGTCCACCTGCAGGACGTACGTGTCGGTGTACGTGTCGTCGCACGCGCCGCCGATCACGATGAACGGCAGGTCGAGCATGCGGTCGCACGAGGCGGTCGTCGCGGGCGCCTGGAAGTGAGACACCGCGTGCGCCAACGGCATCGCGGCCGCGGAGATGGCGGCGCGGTCCACGCGCGCGAGCGCGGCCCGGTCGGCGGCCCACTGCGCCGCGGCCGCGGGCGGAAGGCCCTGCGCGGGCGCGGTGCCCGCGAGGCTCACGAGCATCGCCGTGAGCGCGGGGTTCGCCAGCAACGTCGCGCGGTCCGAGGGCGAGACGATGCGCGCGCTCGCCAGCGCGGACGCCGTGGCCGCGTCGACGAGCGGCGTTATCGCATCGCGCCACGCCGGCGTCATCGCCGCGGTCTGCTCGTGCACGCGCGCCCGCAGCGCGTCGTCAACGGGCAGGCCGATGCCGTCATAGAGACGGAGGATCGCCGCTTCGAGGCTCGGGGACGCGGCGGCGACCGCGCCCGACGCCGCGGGGAATCCGCCCTCGCGCAGCGCGACCGCGGCCACCGCCTCGACGCCCGCCTGCCCGCGCGGCACCGCGTCGAGCTCCGCCTTCACGGCGTCGGCTTTCTCGCGCGCCACGACGACGCGGCACGCGGCGTCCGGGCATGCGGCGGCGAGGGCGCGCGCATCCAAGGGCGGAGCGGCCGGCGCCAGGCGCAGCGCGGAAGCGCCCGAGGCGGCGAGGAGAAGAAGGGCGAGAAGGAGCGTGCGCGTGGCTGGGGACACGGGGGATGCCTCCGCGCGGGCAGGGAGCGCGCGAGCGGTCAGCCTTCGCCCCGTCGCCAGGGTGACAGACGCCTCAGTAGTGGTAGCTCTTGCCCACGTCCTCGGCGGTGAGCCCGAGGCCCGAGGCGAGGCGATTGGCGAAGCTGAAGTACGCCGCCACGAGCGTGATGTCGAGGATCGCGCGGTCGTCGAGGCCCGCCTTGCGGAGCTTCTCGACGTCGGCCTGCGCGACCTTGCCCGGCGTCTTCGTGAGCAGCGTGGCGTGGTCGGCGATGGCGCGCTCGCGCGGGGAGAGCGGCGCCTTCGTGTAGTCGGTGGCGACGAGCGCCTGGAGGCCGGGCTCCTCTGCGTGCCGGCCGAAGGCGTCGGCGTGGTGCGCGAGGCAGTACGCGCAGCCGTTGGCGCGGGAGACCACCGTCGCGATCAGCTCGCGCTCGCGCCGCGAAAGGGGGGAGTCGGCGAAATGGATCGAGGAATAGAGCGCGAGGTGGGCGCTGGGCACGCCAGGATGGAGCCCGGTCACGGAGAAGATGTCTCCGACCGCGCCGCGCTCCTTCTCGATCTGCGCGTACTCCTCCTTGAGGGGCCCGCGCGCGTCCTGCTGCTCCACCTTGCGGATGAAGGCCATGCGGCGCGCATCCCGCGCGCCCGTCTTAAGCCCTCAGTACTCGCCCTGGCCGCCCTTGGGCTGGCCGGGGTTCGTCGTGCTGCCGCCCACGGAGCCGACGTTGGTGCGCTGGGGCGAGCGCTGGCCGCCCTGGCTGATCTGGGGCAGCTCCATGACGAGGTGCTGGACCTTCTGCACGTCCTCGCGGCCGTCGTCCGTGATGGTGTACTTGCTGCCGTTGTTCTTCAGGTGGCCGGTCTGGACGAGCGATTGGAGGCAGGTGTCGAGGTGCTGGCCGCCCATCTGGAGGTTGCCCTTGAACACGCTCTGGATGTTGTCCTTGCTGATCTCGCCCTGCTGGGCCTTGTTGAGGATCACGTACTGCATGATGGCCTGCTCGAAGAGCGGAACGAACTTCTGGTTGTTGCCGCCGCTCGTTCCCTGGTTGCCGGTGTTCGTGTTGACCATGTGGATCGCGGCCCACAAGCCGAGGGGGCGGGTTTGCTTCTTCTGGAACAACCTGGGGCACGCACTTTCGGCGAGCTGCTAGGCAAGGGCAAGCCTCGCGGCCGCGTCACGGGCAGCATGCAGCACCTCGTCAGCGCGAAGGCCGTCGTGGGCGCCGGCGACGCAAGCGTCCTCCTGGAGGTCACAGGCCGCAGCGTCCGCATCAAGCGCCGCGGGCAGCCGGAGCTTCTCGTTCCCCTGGAGAGCGCGGCCGAGGTGGCGCGCTTCCTGCTCGCGGCGGCGCGCGCGTAAGGCGACCTCCGGAATAGGGTTAAGCCGCCGAAGGTCGGATCGAGGCGCGTGCAGTACCAGGTCGTCCTCGAATACGACGCCGAGACGAAGCACTACACCGCTTCGGTTCCCGGGCTTCCGATCGTCGTGGACGCCAAGAGCAAGCGCGAGGCGCTCAAGCTCGCGCGCGAGGCCATCGCGTTCTTCCTGGAGTCGTCGGGCGTCCCGCCCCCCGCGGCCATCCATGCCGAGGTCGTGACGGTCAAGGTGTGACGCAGCGCGCATAGCCTATTTGTGGCCGATCCACATCGCGCCCTGTGAAGCCTAAGGAGGAGATGTCGGCGCTCGACGTGCGCGCGTGCGTGCGCGAGCTGAAGGGCTTCCGCGGCGCGCGCCTCGACAAGGCGTACGAGATCGCGCCGGGCGAGCTGCTCCTGCGCTGGCGCGGCGGCCCGCCCGGCACGCCCCCGAAGAAGCTCGACCTCTCGATCCTCGTGGGCAAGGCGGTCCACTGGACGACGCTGCCGCGCGAGGCGCCCGAGAAGCCCACGAGCTTCGTCATGAACCTCCGCAAGCACCTCGCGAACGCCTTCCTCGACGACGCGCGCCAGCACGGGTTCGACCGCGTCATCGAGCTGGTCTCGAACCGCAAGGACGGCAAATACGTCCTCGTGGTCGAGCTGTTCCACGACGGCAACGTCGTGCTCGTGAAGGACGACCGGATCCTCACGCCGCTCAACACGCAGAGCTGGGCCACGCGCGAGGTGCGCCCCGGCGCCGAGTGGGTGCCCGCGCCCGCGCGCCAGGACCCCAGCACGCTCTCCGCTGAGGAGTTCGCGGCGCGCGTGCGCGCGAGCAATGCGGACGCGGTGCGCACGCTCGCCACCGAGATGAACCTGGGCGGGCCGGTGGCCGAGGAGGTCTGCGCGCAGGCCGGCGTGCCCAAGAACCGGACCGTCGCGGAGCTTTCCGAGCGTGATATCACTGCGCTGCGCGAGGCCGTGAAGGCGCTCCTGGACCGCGTGGATGGAGGCGCGCTCGACCCCATCGTCGTCCTGGAGGGGGAGAAGAAGGTCGACGTCGCGCCCTTCCCGGTCGCCGCGCACGCGGGGCTCACGCTGCAGAGGTTCCCCACGTTCCACGAGGCATTGGACGCCTACTTCGGGCGCGCGAGCACGACGGAGCGCGTCGATCCGCGCCTGAAGAAGCTGGAGGCGGAGCGCGCGAAGGTGCAGCGCATGCTCGACGCGCAGGACGCGGCGCTCGTGAAGTTCGCGCGCGAGGAGACCGAGGCCAAGCGCAAGGCCGACCTCCTCTACGGCCACTTCGAGACCGTCAACCGCGTCACCAAGACGCTGTGGGACGCGGGCAAGAGCCTGGGCTGGAAGGCCGTGCAGGAGCGGCTCAAGGAGGGCAGGAAGGCCGGGAACCCCGAGGCCGTCCTCGTCGAGAGCCTCTCGCCCAACGAAGGGTTCGCGGTGCTTTCGCTCGAAGACCTCGACGGCAAGAAGGGGCGCGTGCGCGTGGACCTGCGCAAGACCGTGCAGGAGAACGCGGACCGCCAATACGAGACCGCGAAGAAGATGCGCGAGAAGACGAAGGGCGCGATCGCGGCGCGCGAGCGCACGCTGGTCAAGATGAAGGAGCTCGACGAGCGCGGCCTGGAGATCGTCGCCGCGCTCCAAGAGAAGGCGCAGCGCAAGAAGGCGACGAAGACGTTCTGGTTCGAGCAGTTCCGCTGGTTCTACACGAGCGACGGCCACCTCGTGCTCGCGGGGCGCGACGTGAAGAGCAACGAGCGCATCGTCGCGAAGCAATTGGAGGAGAACGATCGCTACCTGCACGCCGACGTCAGCGGCGCGCCTTCCACGGTGGTGAAGGCGAAGGACGGGACCGTCAGCGACCTGGCGCTCCAGGAGGCGGCGTGCTTCGCCGCGAGCAACAGCCGCATCTGGAACGCGGGCCACGCGGCGGGCGAGGCGTACTGGGTGACGCCCGCGCAGGTGAGCAAGACGCCCAACCCCGGCGAGTTCGTGGCGAAGGGCTCGTTCATCATCCGCGGCAAGCGCAACTTCCTCCGGGTGCCCATCCGGCTCGCGCTCGGCGAAGTCGTGATCGGCCCCGAATTGCTGAAGGCCGATCACGATAGGCCGGATGCCGCAGCATCCGGCCGTGTCGAGATCGAAGGCCACCGCAAGGTCATGGGCGGCCCGGTCGCCGCGCTCGCCGCGCGCTCGCAGCGTTACCTCGTCGTGGAGCCGGGCGACACGGCCACGAACCAGGTCGCCAACGAGGTCGCGCAGGCGCTCGGCGTCAACGTCGAGGAGGCGCAGGCCGTGATGCCGCCCGGGCCGGTGCGCATCGTCGAGCGTCACGGGCTTTGATCAGCCCACGCGCGCCGGGCGCCGCGCCGGCCTGCGCTGCACCATGTCGTCCGCGTCGGGGCCCAGCACGAAGCCGTCGGTGGGCAGCGTGTGCTCGTTGAGGAAGACGAAGCGCAGCACGTAGCTCACGAAGAAGCCAAGCGGGAGGATGACGACGGAGAGGGCCGCCCCGACGAGCGCCGCCGCGCCAAGCCTTCCGAGCGCCGAGATCGCGCCGTCGCCGTAGGCAAGCACCATGAACGCGGCGGTGAGGATCGAGGGGATCGTCGCCACGAGGATCGCCCACGACATGTTGGAGAGCCCCCAAGAGGTGTCGAGCGTCTTGACGTAGCGCGTCGCCACGTTGTAGTCGGCAAGCTGCTCGTGGAGCGAGGTGAGCGCCTCGCGCAGCGCCTCCGTGGGCGCCTCGCGCGCGAACCTCCGGGCCAGGTGCGAGGTCACGTCGGCCTCGAAGTCGAGCGCGGCGCCCAGCACGTGATCGGGATTGCGGCGGACCGCGTCGAGCCGCGCGGCCGTCTCCAGCGCGCGCCGCTCCATCAAGGCGAGCAGCTCGCCCAGGCTGATGTCCTCCTCGCGCAGCGCGAGCGTCGTCTCGTCCGCGACGGCCTGGGCCTCGCGCGCTTCCCTGGCGATCGTCTGGAGGAGCGCGGCCAGGAAGCCGCTCACCGTGACCGGCGCGTAGTTCCGGCCCGTCGCCTTGCGCAGCCGCGCCCGGAACGCCTCGTTGGCCTCGTGGCGCTCGCGGAGCGTGTGGAGCCCCTTCATCTCGCGGTTGAGCGTGAGCGAGGCGACCGAGACGGCGATGGCGGAGGCGGTGGCGACGGCGGTGACGAAGCGCGCGAACGTCTCCTGCACGTTCTTCTGCGACGTGATCGCCTTGGCAAGCTCGGCGGGGCCCAGCCACGCGGCGAGGAGCACGATGACGAGAGGCACCAGGGCGAGGCCGAAGGCAAGCGCGGCGCGCGGCACGCGGAAGCCGACGACGGCCCAGGCCGTGGGCGCCCGGACGCGGTCAAGGAACGGCTGCCCGATGACCCCCCGGGCGTCTGTCATGCCAGCGCCTCGTTCGCGGGAGGTCATGAGCGCTTTCGTCGCGTGGTCGTTGACTTGAGCCCCACCCCGGAGAACGAAGCGTGGGCGAGGCCTTTTGCGGGCGGGGCCTCGTGCGGCGCCGTTGAAGGTCCTGGCCCGCGAGCCCGAGGAGGGCCGCGTCAAGCTGCGCATCGACTCGCTCGACGACCTCTGGCACCTGCGCGAGCTGGCGAGCCCGGGCGACGTGGCGACCGCGCTGACGTGGCGCACCGCGGAGCTTGACACGAAGGGCGCGGAGCGCGCGGGCAAGGCGGAGAAGCGCGCCATGACGCTCGCGGTCAAGGTCGAGCGCGTCGAGTGGGACGCCTTCTCCAACCGGCTGCGCCTGCTCGGGCCGATCGTCGAGGGTCCGCAGGACGTCGGAAGCTATCACACGCTCGTCGTGGAGCCCGGCACGGAGATCACGATCCAGAAGCCGCGCGGGTTCCGCGCGCACCACCTGGAGCGCATCGAGGAGGCCGTCGCCGCGACCGCGAGGCCGCTCGTGACGTTCCTCGCCATCGAGGAGAACGAGGCCGTGGTCGCCCTGCTGCGGCAGTACGGCGTGCAGCGCATGGCCGAGGTGTTCGGCCATCAGTCGGGCAAACAATATGCGACGAGCCGCGCCGAGGAGGAGGCGTTCTTCGACGAGACGCTCATGGCGCTGCGCGACTATCGACCCGAGGGCGCGCCGCTCCTGGTGCTCGGGCCGGGCTTCGCCAAGGAGCGCTTCCTCGCGCACGCCCGGGCCAAGCAGCCCGCGCTCGTGAAGGGCGCGGCCATCGAGGCGACGGGCCAGGCCGGCATGGCGGGCGTCCACGAGGCGATCCGTCGCGGGAGCGTGGAGCGCGTGGCGAAGGAGACGCGCGTGGGCCGCGAGACGGCGCTGCTGGAGCGCTTCTTCGAGGCGCTCGCCAAGGGGGCGCTCGTGGCGTACGGCGCCGACGAGGTGCGCCGCGTCACGCAGATGGGCGCCGCGGACGTGGTGCTCGTCGCGGACCATCTCGTGCGCGAGGGACCGGGCGAGGCGATGCTGGAGCTGGCGCGCGGCACCGGCGCGCAGGCGCACGTCATCAGCACGCTGCACGACGCGGGCGCGAGGTTCGACGCGCTCGGGGGCGTCGGCGCGCTGCTGCGATATCAGCCTGCATAGAGGTTGTCTTACGACCTTCGCCCCGGCCAGCGCGCTTTCCTTACATGGTTACGCTGACCTCGCTTCGCTTGCCGCCATCACGCCAAGACGCCAACACGCGGCGTGTTGGCGTCTTGGCGTGATGGCG
>JAXDQU010000056.1:0-32606 GCA_034667685.1 Thermoplasmata archaeon
ATCGCGGGGGAAGAAGGGCACCTCGTTTGGGACCCTTCTTCCCCCGCGATTCCCGTCTTCCCCTCTTCCCTCGCTTCCCTTCAGCGCGCGAGCAGCTTGTACGCGAGCCCGATCGCGGCCCCGCCCACGATCACGGGAATGATGTCGAGGTCGAAGATCGTGAGGACCCCGAACGCCACCGCGGCGAGCCCGGCCGCGAACCAGTCGACGCCCGCGCCGTTCCAGAGGACGTGCTGGCCGAAGAAGACGGCGAGGTTGAGGATGACGCCCACGACGGCGGCGGTGATGGCGCCCAGCGCGGCGGAGAGGGTGGCGTTGCCGCGCAGCTTCTCGACGTAGGGCGCGCCCAGGAAGATGAAGAGAAAGCTGAAGAGGAACGTGAAGTAGGTCGCGACGAGGCCGCCCAGGATGCCGCTGAGCGTGGGATCGAGCGCGCCAGGAAAATGATAGCCGGCGAGGAAGCCCACGAAGCAGACGACCATGATGAGCGGGCCGGGCGTGCTCTCGGCGAGGCCCAGCCCCGCGATCATCTGCGGCGTGGTGAGCCAGTGGTGGCCCTGGACGGCCTGCTGCGCCATGTAGGCGAGCACGGCGTACGCGCCGCCGAACGTGACGAGCGCGAGCTTGCTGAAGAAGAGGCCGTCGTCCAGGTAGACGCCGTTGACGCCGCGGAAGGCCAGGAGCAGCCCAATGGGGACGAGCCAGAGCAGCGCGCCCGCGGCGAGGACGACCAGCGCGCGGCGGGCATTGGGCAGCGCGTGCGGCGGCGTGGGATCGTCGTCGCCCAGCACGGCGGAGGCGGGCTTGCCGTGCGGCGCCGGCGCGACGAGGAGCCGCGGCGCGAGGCGATGGGCCCCGACGCCCACGAGCGCGGCGCCCAGGACCACGAGCGGGAAGGGGACCGCGAGGAAGAAGAGCGCGACGAAGGCGACCGCCGCGATCGCGGCCATCAGCGGCGTGCGCAGCGCGCGCTTGCCGATGCGGAGCACCGCGTGCGCGACGACCGCCAGGATGACGGCCGCAAGGCCGTAGAAGAGCGCGGCGACGAGCGGCACGCTCCCGAACGTGACGTAGAGCCACGCCAGGAAGAGGAGGATGAAGACGCTGGGCAGCACGAAGAGGAAGCCCGCGACGAAGCCCCCCTTCGCGCGGTGGAGCAGCCAGCCCACGTAGATCGCGAGCTGCTGCGCCTCGGGGCCCGGCAGGAGCATGCAGTAGTTGAGCGCGTGCAGGAAGCGCTCCTCGCTGATCCAGCGCTTCCTCTCGACGAGGTCGCGGTGCATCATCGCGATCTGCCCCGTCGGGCCGCCGAAGTTGACGAAGCCCAGCTTGAGCCAGTAGAGGAAGGCCTCGCGGAAGCTGGGGTGCGAGGCCACGCGGGCTTCAGCGCCGCTTCAGCGGATGAAGCTGTACTTGTCGATCAGGCGGCCCAGGATGATCGCCTGCTCGTGCGTGACGTCGCCGTCGTTCACCTTCTGCTCGAGGAACTCCTGCGCGTCCTGCGTGCTGCCGCGGGCGCCGCGCGCGAAGAGGCCTTCGAGGAACGCGCGATTGTCCTTCGCGTCCATGCCGCCGGGGATCGAGGCGATGGCCTCCCTGGCGTCGAAGAGGAAGTGCGTCTTGCGTCCCTGCGCCATCATGCGCTTGCGGGTGCCGGGGACGTTCACGCGCGGGCGCGGCGGCGCGTCGCTGGCGTACGAGGACTGCGGCGAGCGCGCCGGCGCCTTGGCGAAGCAGGCGCGGCAGAGCACGGGGCGGCCCGGCGTGGGCGTGAAGGGAACGCTGGCGGAGGCGCCGCAGCGGGAGCAGGTGATGGTGGTTCGGGTGGTGATGGAGTTCATGGTCTTCTCGGGTCGGTTGGTTGCATGCTTCGGTCCGGCAGAAAGGGAGCGGCTCGCGCGCCAGGGCGGGGAACCCGGCGGAGCTGGACGCCCGTCGACGCCACGCGGGGCGCCTGGACCGATCATGCAACAGGAGAAGGCACGACCCCCACTGGACGCTCCTCGTAGATAAGCTCATGGGCCCTCTGCCGGGGAGGCGTCGCCCGGGAGAAGCTTCTTCCCCCAACGGACCTCAGTCCGGGACGATGGCGCAGCGCCCGATCCCGCTCTTCGGCGAGCGCGCGCTGCACTTGCCCGAGGCGGGCGCCGTGGCGCTGGGCGACGTGCACGTGGGCCTGGAGAGCGACCTGCGCCAGGCGGGCATCCACCTGCCCAGCCAGACGGAGACCATGCGGGCCCGCATCGAGCGCATCCTGGCGCGGACCGGCGCGCGTCGCCTCATCGTCATCGGGGACCTCAAGCACAAGGTCCCCTACAGCACGAGCCAGGAGATCCGCGAGCTTCCGTGGTTCTTCCGCGGCCTTCCCGCCAAGGTGGAGCTGGTGCCGGGCAACCACGACGTGGACCTGGGCGGCCTCCTGGACGTCGAGGCGCACGACGCGACCGGCATCCTCGCGGGCGACGTGGCGCTGCTGCACGGGCACGCGTGGCCGAACCCTGATATCATGACGGCGCGCACCGTCGTCACGTGCCACAACCACCCGGCCGTCCTGCTCATGGACGAGCTGGGCCACCGCCACAAGGAGCCCGCGTGGATCCGCGCGACGTTCACCGACGCCGCGCGCAAGGAGTGGCCGCAGCTTCCCCCCGACGCCGAGATGGTCGTCATGCCCGCGTTCAACGAGCTCACGGGCGGCACCGCGTTCAATGCGCTCGAAGGGCAACGCCTCCTGGGCCCGTTCTTCGGGAACGACCTGCTCGACGTCGAGGGGGCGCGCGTCTACACGCTCGACGGCGTGGAGCTGGGCACCGTCGGCTCGCTGAAGCGCTTCGGCGACGACAACGAGAAGGGGCGCAAGCGGCGCGAACGATATCAGAAGCGGAAGGCAGGATGGATCGAGTGATCCTCGTTCCCGTCCCCACCGCGGCCGGTTTCTGGCTCCAGCCACAGAGGACACAGAGGCCACGGAGGACGATTGGACCATCGCCGCCTCCGTGGCCTCTGTGTCCTCTGTGGCTGGAAAGCCGGAGCGCCGTGCCGCGATGGTCTCGCGGAGGCACGCGGTGACCGAGTTCGACCTGCTGCTGCCCGACTGGCGCCAATATTTGGCGGGTCGCGGCATTACGCACCCCACGCGCGCGCAGGCCGCCGCGATCCCGCCGATCCACGCCGGCGAGCACACGCTGCTGCTGGCGCCCACGGGCATGGGCAAGACCGAGAGCGCGATCCTGCCGCTCTTCGACAACCTGCTGCGCTGGAAGCAGGTCGCGCCGCACGCGCAGTGGAAGGGCAAGATCAAGCTCCTTTACGTGACGCCGCTGCGCGCGCTCAACCGCGACCTCATGGCGCGCCTCCACGAGTGGGGCAAGGCGATCGGCCTCGACGTGCGCGTGCGCCACGGCGACACGACCCAGGGCGAGCGCGACCGGCAGAGCCGCCATCCGCCCGACGTGCTCATCACGACGCCCGAGACGCTGCAGCTCCTCTTCCTGGGCCGCCGGCTCGTGCAGGGGCTCGCGGGCGTGCGCGCGGTGGTGCTCGACGAGGTGCACGAGCTGGCCAGCGATGAGCGCGGCGCGCAGCTTGCCGTCGCGCTGGAGCGCCTGGTCGGACACGCCGGCGAGTTCCAGCGCGTCGGCCTCTCCGCCACCGTCGGGGACCCGGCCGACGTCTCCGCGTACCTGGGCGGCGTGGGCCGGGACGTGCGCGTCGTCAAGGTCCCCGTCAGCAAGCAGCTTGACCTCCAGGTCGTGAGCCCCAAGCCCACGACGCGGGACAGGCGGACGGCCGAGAAGATCATGGCGCGCCCCGAGGCCGCGGCGTACCTGAACGCGTGCCTCGACCGCATCCGCGAGCAGAAGCAGACGCTCCTCTTCGTCAACACGCGCGAGACGGCCGAGGTCCTGGCGGCGCGCATCCGTATCCTGCGCGAGAGCGGCGCCGAAGACTTGCCCGAGATCGCGGTGCACCACGGAAGCCTCGCGCGCGACGTGCGCATCGCAGCGGAGCAGGCCTTCAAGAGCGGCCGCGCGCGCGGGCTCATCTGCACGAGCAGCATGGAGCTTGGCATCGACATCGGCGACGCGGACCTCGTGCTCCAGATGACGAGCCCGCGCCAGGTGACGCGCCTCGTACAGCGCGTGGGCCGCGCGGGGCACCGGCACGACCTCGTGAGCAACGGCGTCGTCGTCGCGCAGGATCCCGACGACGTCGCCGAAGCGGCGGTGATCGTGCGCGAGACGCTGGCCGAGCGCATGGAGCGGCTGCCCGGCCCCAGGAAGCCGCTCGACGTGCTGGCCAACCAGGTCGCGGCGATGGCGCTGGAGAAGCGCAAGCTGGGCGATCTGGAATGCTATCAGGTCGTCCGGCGCGCGCACCCGTTCCGCGACCTGACGCTCGACGAGTTCATGGCCGTGGTGCGCCAGCTGCACGAGCTTTGGGTCGTCTACCACGAGGCGGGCGTGATCGGCTCCAAGAAGCGCACGCGGGACTACTTCTACGAGAACATCTCGATGATCCCGGACGAGCAGACGTACCGCGTGATCAACCTCGTGACGCGCCGCGGCGTGGCGACGTTGAACGAGGGGTTCGTGGCGTCGTTCGCGGAGCCGGGCGCGACGTTCATCGTGCAGGGGCAGCCCTGGCGCATCGCGGAGATCAGCCAGGAGGAGCTGGAGATCCGCGTCGAGCCGATCAAGGACCCGATGGGCGCCATCCCCTCGTGGGTCGGCGAGGAGATCCCGGTGCCCTGGGCGGTTGCGCAGGGCGTGGGCGCGCTCCGCAGGCAGGTGCGCGAGATCGTGCAGTCGGCGGGCGAGGAGGCCGCGGCGCGCTGGGTCGCGCAGGAGCACCGCGCCGAGATGGACGCAGCGTGGAGCCTCGTCGAGTACGTCGAGGAGCAGGGCCAGCACGCGTTGCCCACGGACCGGGTCGTCACGCTCGACAACGGCGCGGGCGTCGTCGTGATGAACGCCTGCTTCGGCACGCAGGTCAACGAGACGCTGGGGCGCATCCTCGCCTCGCTGCTCACCGCGCGCCTGGGCAGCAGCGTCGGCCTCGACGTCGACCCGTACCGCATCGTGCTCACGATGCCCGCGCGCGTGCCCACGAGCATGGTCAAGGAGGTGCTGCTCGCGATCGAGCCCGAGCACGTGCCCACGATCCTCGGGCTCGTGCTCCAGGGCTCGACGTACCTGAAATATCGGCTCTTCCACACCGCGCGCAAGTTCGGCGCGCTGGCCCGCCAGGTCGACTACCAGCGCGTGAACGTCGGGCGCATGCTCGACGTGTTCAAGGGGACCCCCTTGCACCAGGAGGCGCTGCGCGAGGTCTTCGAGGACAAGCTGGACATTCCGCGCACGCAGGAGGTCCTGCGCGCGCTGCGGGGCGGCGAGATCGCCATCGTGGAGCAAGGCCTCTCGCCCATCGCCGCCGCGGGGCTCGACCGCAAGATCGAATTGATATCTCCGGCGCGCGCCGACAAGACGCTCCTCGCCGCCATCGAGGAGCGCCTGAAGGACGAGCGCATCGTCCTGGGCTGCCTCAACTGCCGCCAGTGGCAGGTGGAGACGCGCGTCAAGCGCGCCGCGCACTCGCGCAAGTGTCCCAAGTGCGACGGCATCCTGCTGGGCGTCACGCGCCCGTGGAACGAGGCCGCGCGTCGCGTGCTGCGCGCGAGCAGGGGCGCGACGCTCGACGAGGAAGGGCGCAAGGAGATGGCGAAGCTCGCCACGAGCGCGAACCTCCTGGCGGACCACGGCGAGCGCGCGCTCCTGGCGCTCGCGGCGCGCGGCGTCGGGCCCGAGACCGCGGGGCGCATCCTCGCCAAGCAGGCCGAGGGGCACGACGCCTTCCTGCGCGCGGTGCTGGAGGCCGAGATCACGTACGCAAGGAACCGGCAGTTCTGGGATTAACGAAGGGAAGAGGGGAAGAAGGGAAACGCGGGGGAAGAAGGGAAGACGAGTCCCTTCTTCCCTGGCTTCCCTTCTTCCCCGGCTTCCCTCGCTTCCCTTCGGCGCGAAGAGACTAAGGCTCGGGCTGAGGCTAGGGGCCGCATGGCCAGCCTGGTCGTGCGCAACCCCGCCACCGGCGAGACGATCGCCGAGCTTCCCGCCGCCACGAAGGCCGACGTCGAAGCGGCCGTCGCGCGCGCCCGCGCCGCGCAGCCCGCGTGGGCCGCGCTTCCCGTGCGCGAGCGCGCGGCGCGGCTCAAGGCGCTCCAGCTTCTGCTCGTCGAAGCGCGCGAGGAGATGGCGCGCATCGTCTCGCGCGAGACGGGCAAGCCGTTCGTCGAGGCGCTGGGCGTCGACGTGCTCGCCGCGCTCGACTCGCTCAAGTGGTGCGCGCAGCAGGGGCCCAAGGTCCTCAAGCCCGAGACGACGCGCCTCTCCAACCCGCTCTTCCTGGGCCGCGTGAGCCACGTCGAGCACGCGCCGCTGGGCGTCGTGGGCATCATCAGCCCGTGGAACTACCCGCTGGCGATCCCTGCGGGCAACGTCGCGTACGCGCTGCTGGCGGGCAACACGGTCGTGCTGAAGCCCGCGAGCTACGCGCCGCTGTGCATGCTCAAGCTGCGCGAGCTGATGACGCAGGCCGGCATCCCCGAGGACGTCTGCCTCGTCGTGCCCGGCAGCGGCCGCGAGGCGGGCGAAGCGCTCATCGGCGCGCCGATCGACCACCTCGTCTTCACCGGCAGCGTGCCCGTCGGGCGCGAGGTCGACCAGAAGCTGATCGCGCGCGGCGTGCGCAGCACGATGGAGCTGGGCGGCAGCGACCCGGCCATTGTCATGGAGGACGCGCCCGCGTTCACCGCGCGCGGCATCGTGTGGGGCCGCTTCACGAACGCGGGCCAGACGTGCGCCGCCGTCAAGCGCGTCTACGTGCACCGCTCGCGCTACGACGCGTTCGTCGCGGAGGTCGTGCAGATCGCCGGCGCGCTGCGCGTGGGCGACCCGCTGGACCCCATGACCGAGATCGGGATGCTCACCGACCCGCGCAGCCTCGACGACATGGCAAGCTTCGTGGACGACGCACGCAAGCGCGGCGGCCGCATCCTCTGCGGCGGCAAGGCGCGTCCCGACGCGGGCCACCAGGCGTTCGAACCCACCGTCGTCATCGACCTGCCGCCCGACGCGCGCCTGCTCACCGAGGAGTGCTTCGGCCCGATCCTCCCGATCGTGCCCTACGATGATCTCGAGGACGCGATCCGCTGGGCCAACGGCACGCGCTTCGGCCTGTGCGCCAGCGTGTGGACGACCGACCTCGCGAAGGGCGAGGCCGTCGCGCGCAGGCTGGAGGCCGGCACCGCCATCGTCAACGACGCGGCGTACACCTTCGCGGCCAACGAGACGCCCTGGGGCGGCGTGAAGGACAGCGGCCACGGCCGCACGCACGGCCCGCTGGGCCTCCTGGAGATGACGCGCACGCGCCACGTCAACGTCGTCACGCCGCGCGCGCCCAGCGTCTGGTGGTTCCCCTACGGCCCGCAACTCCGAGACACGTTCATGGCCGGCGCGCAGTTCCTCTACGGCCGCGCCTCCGAGAAGGCGAAGGTCGGGGCGGGGCTCACGTCGAACCTGCTGCGAAGGCTGAGGACACCCAAGCGCTGAGTGTTATCGCAGCAGACAACTTGATCCTCCGTACTTGATCTCCAGCCCTGATGAAGCGGTTCGCTCCTCCGCTGGTCTGCATGCTTGTCCTCGCCTGCTTGCCGGCAAGCATCGGGTCGAGCGCGTCCCCCACGGGCCCGACCAGGGCGCACGTGGCTTGGTCGAGCCCTTCATCCTCGACGTTCGACAACGTCACATTCGCGGTACCCCGGGGCGTTGCGATTGCGACGGACAACGCCACCTACTTCTACGCGTCCACAGCCTCCATCGTGGAACTGTCGGGGACGGTCTCCCCAACGTGCTCGAACGGACTGCTGGGATTCGACGACCAGGCTGTTTTCCTTGGGGCGGACACGTGCATGTGGGCTGTCTTTCCTGCCATCGCCTGTTTCGGCACGCCACTTTGCCGTCAAGTCGCCCTCGGCACGGGCGTGCTGCCAGGTCTGCCTGGCCCGTGGGGCCCGACTCCTCACACCACCACGAACTACGACTACCTTCAAGTCGGAGTGGTCACGCAACAATCTTCGAGCGTGACGTCCTATGGGATTCGGACGGGCGTGGCGATGACGGACCGGAGCGATACGTTTTCGTTGCCAAGCGAGTATCATTTCCGCTGGGCCGGAATCCAGACGGCAGCGGATTTTTTCCTGCAAATGGGAACGGCGATGTCCAATCCGTCCGGTCCGAACGTCTGGAAGACCTTCTGCGAAGGGTGGCCGGATCACCATACCACAGACTGGAGCTATTTTGATCCCTCCGCGACGTCGGACAGCAACTTCCATTATTATTCGTTCCAGGCATCGACCATTGGATCAACGACCTACCAGTGCAGGAAGGACTTCCAGGTCCTGCTGAGCGTCGATACAGGCCATTCGTCGTTCAGCGCACCCAAGTTGGATAGCATCCTTGAGGTGGCTGGCGGAGCGGTGGGTCTTGATCCAAGCTTGATCCACGCGGGGACGGACACGCTCAGCCCGGCCGTCGACTACCTCACAAGCGGGTCAAGCTGGCTCGATGCTCCGACGGAATCCTACTATGCGCAGGCCTGGAATTCGCACGTCAGCGGTAGCTCGGCCAATTCGTGCCCGATCTTCTCGATCGGACAAACGCTTCCCTTCTCAACGACCCATGACATCACGGTGGGCTCTGGGCTCACTTGCCATTCGAGTGGGGTTGCATGGTAAGCGCTCTCAGGCCGCTCTTCATGGCGGCCCTCGCGTGCGGGCTCGCGGGCTGTATGGGCTCCACGGGGGACGTGTCCGACACGGGCAACCACTCGACGCTGACCGTCACCCCGTGGAACCGGACGGGCAACGATTGGCTGGAGGTGCACTTGGCTTGGACACAAGGGACCGGGCAGAACGTCACATGGAAGGGGCGCGAGTACGCGACCGCGCCGGGCGACGAGTGGGCAACAGATGGAGAGAACTATCTCTATGCGCGGAACGCGAGCCAGGATTCCGCGCATGCGCGCTGCCTTGCGGAAAGCCCTCCCGACCTCTCTCTGACGCGGGAGAAACCCTACGTCTGGATCGGCAAGGTCCCCGGCGGTTGCCTCTGGGACGTGTTCCCGGGCGTGGACTGCCTCGACGCGAGCTTCTGCCAATACCTGACGCGGTCTGCGGGGCCGCCCCCATCTTCCTAAGCTTCGAGACGCGGGTCAACATCCTACGGCGGCTGCGCGGGCCGAAGTCGGCCTAGGCGCGCCACCGTGATAGCAGCATCGAATTCCCCACCACGCTCACGCTGCTGAACGCCATCGCCCCCGCGGCCAGGATCGGGTGCAGCAGCCCCAGCGCGGCGACCGGGATGAGCACGACGTTGTAGCCGAACGCCCACGCGAGGTTCTGCTTGATCTTGCGCAGGGTGCGCCGCGAGAGGTCGAGCGCGGCCGCGACGTCGCGCAGGTCGCCGCCCACGAGCACGACGTCGCCCGCCTCGATGGCGACGTCGGCGCCAGCGCCCATGGCGATGCCGAGGTCCGCCTGCGCGAGGGCCGGCGCGTCGTTGATGCCGTCGCCCGCCATGGCGACCTTGCGCCCCTCGGATTGATAGCGCGCGACGAGCGCGGCCTTGCCTTCGGGGCGCACGCCGGCCTCGACGCGGGAGATGCCGACCTGGGCCGCGATGGCCTGCGCGGCGCCGGGCGCGTCGCCCGTGACCATGACGACGTCGAGCCCCATGCTCCGGAGGCGCGCGACGGCCTCGCGGCTCGTGGGCTTGAGCACGTCGGCGAGCGCGATGCGCCCCACGAGCGCGCCCTCGTGCCAGACGCCCACGACGGTGCGCGGATCACCCGGCGCGTCGAGCTTCGCCACGCGGACGCGCTCGCCCGCGACGAGGGCCTCGACGCCGGCGCCGGGCTGCGCGCGGAAGCCGGTGGGCTCGGGCCACGCGAGGCCGTCGGCCTGCGCGCGCGCCACGATGGCCGCGGCGAGGGGGTGCTCGCTCCTCGACTCGACCGCGGCGGCCGCGCGCAGCACGTCGGCGGCGTCCACGCCCGGCTGCGGGACGACCTCGACGACCTCCGGGCGGCCCAGCGTGAGCGTGCCCGTCTTGTCGAGGAGCACGGTGTCGACGCGGCGCGCGCGCTCCAGCGCCTCGCCCCCCTTGAGCAGGATGCCGCGCTGCGCGCCGCGCCCCGTGCCCACCATGATCGCGGTGGGCGTCGCGAGCCCCATCGCGCAGGGGCAGGCGATGACGACGACGCTGATCGCCACGAGGAGCGCGCGCGAGAGCGGCGCGTGGCCGAAGACCATCCACGCCGCGCCCGCGAGGAGCGCGAGGGCGACGACTGCCGGGACGAAGACGCGCGAGACGCGATCGACCAGGTCCTCGACCGGCGCGCGGCGCGTCTGCGCCTCGTCGACCAGGCGCGCGATCTGCGCGAGCGTCGTGTCGGCGCCCACGCGCGTGGCCTCGATCTCCAGGGCGCCTTCGGCCGCGACGGTGCCGCCGATCGCCTCGTCGCCGACGCGCTTCTCGACGGGCGCGCTCTCGCCGGTGACCATCGACTCGTCCACCGCGCTCTTGCCCGCGACGACGCGGCCGTCCACGGGCACGCGCTCGCCCGGGCGCACGAGCACGCGGTCGCCCACGCGCACCTCGCGCGCGTCGACGTCGGCCCACGCTTCGCCACGGCGCACGCGCGCGGTCTTGCTCGCCATCTCCAGGAGCTGGCGCACGGCGCGGCTGGCGCGGGCCTTGCTGCGCGCCTCGAAGACCTTGCCCAGGAGGATCAGCGTCACGATGGCGGCGCCCGTCTCGAAGTAGCGCGGCCCGCCCGCGACGAGCTGCGCCACGCTGAAGAGGTACGCGCTGCCCGCGCCCAGCGCCACGAGCACGTCCATGTTGGCGTTCCGGTTGCGCAGCGCGCGCCACGCGCCCACGAAGAACGGCGCGCCGCTGTAGAGCATGACGGGCGTCGCGAGCGCAAGCTCGATCCAGCCCTGCGCGGGGACCTCGGCGCCCGCGAGCATCGCGCCCATCGCGAGCAGAAGCAGCGGCGCGGTGAGCATCGCGCCCGCGACGAAACGGCGCAGCCGCGAGCGCGCCTCCTCGTCCACCGCGACCTCCGCCCGCTCGCGAGCGACGCCATAGCCCGCGCGGGCGATGGCCTCCTCGATCCCCGGGAGGCCCGCGGCCGTCGGATCGAAGATGGTGGTCAGCTTCTCCGTGGCGAGGTTCACGCGCGCCTCGCGCACGCCCTCGACCGCCAGCACGCTCCGCTCGATCGTGCGCGCGCAGTTGGCGCACGTCATGCCGGTCACGCGGATCGTCGCGCTCTCCACGCGCCGGGGATGGCGCGCCGCGCTGAATGGCCTTCCCCTTGCCAAACGTTAAGCTGGAAGCGGGCGAAGGGCGCGCGTGGACCTGGACCCGGTCGACCAGGCGATCCTCCGCCTGCTGCGCGAGGACGCGCGCCTCTCGTTCCGCGAGCTTGCGCGCCGCGTCGGCGTCTCCACGCCCACGGCGGCCGCGAAGGTGCGCAGGCTGGAGGCGCTCGGGATCATCAAGGGCTACCGCGCCGTGCTGGCGGGCGAGGAGGACGCGGCGCCCGCGCCCACGCGCGTCGACGTGCCCTGCCACGAGTGCCGGGGCCCGATCCGCGGCGCGCCGGTGCGCGGAGCGTGGGAGCAGGACGGCGGGCGCGAGCACGTCTTCTGCTGCCGCGGCTGCGCCTCGTCCTTCGAAGCGCGGCTCCTGAAGGCGGCGCAGCGACGACGCGGCCAGCGTTAGCTTGCTCCGCACGCGCGACGCGCCCCTTGTGGTCCGCGAGGCCTACCTGCAGCGCCAGCCGCCCCCGCGCCGCCGCGTGCGCACCGCCGGCTGGCTGCTGGGCGTCTCGCTCGCCGGCCTGCTCGACGGCATCGTGCTGCCCGCGGGCGGCTCGGGCGCCACGCTCGCGGGGCTGGCCTTCTGGGCGCTCGCGCTCGTGGCCGTCGCGACGCTCTGGCGCGCGCGGGCGCGCTTCGCCGAGCCCGCGGGAGGGCGCGTCCTCGCGGGGAGCGCGCTCGCGGGCGCCGGGGCGGTCGACGTGGCCGTCGCGCTCGCGTGGCCGGGCCTCGCCCCGACGTGGCGCGCGCTCCTCGCGGGCGTCTCGGTCCTTCTCGTCCTCGTGGGCGCCCGGGCCCTGGCGAGCGCGACGAAGGCGCGGCGCAAGGTGGGCGCGCGGGCGGGGCGCGGACGCGTGGCGTGACGCTACCCGAAGTCGATCTCTTCGAGCGCCTTGGGCGTGTGGACCTTGGCGAACTCGGAGAGCGCGGCGGCGAGCATCGTGCGGTCGTCGCTGTGGTAGAGCACGACATGCTCGGGCTTGCAGCGCTTCGCGAACTCGACGATCTCGCTGTGGCCGGCGTGGCCCGAGAAGTCGAAGCTGCGGATCTCGCACGCCACCTTCTCGTGCTTGCCCTTGCCCAGGTCGAGGCCGCCGGTGTCGAGCAGGCTGCGCCCGCCGGAGCCGGGGACCTGATAGCCCGAGAAGAACACGGCGCTCTTCTCGTCCTCCTTGAGCTGGCTGAGATAGTAGAGCGCGGGGCCGCCTTCGAGCATGCCGCTCGTCGTGATCAGCACGTCGCCCTTGACGGCGCGCTCGCGCTGCGCGGGGTTCTTCACGAGGTTGCACTTCTCGAGGGCCTGCTGCATCTCGCGGCGGTCCTTGAGGTAGCGGTTGTCCTCGAGCATCATCTGCACGACGGCCTTGCCCATGCCGTCGACCCAGATGTCGTACCCCTGCTGCGCGAGGACGCACATCATCTCCTGGGTGCGGCCCACCGCGAAGCAGGGCATGACGACCTTGCCACCCTGCGCGATGACGCCGTCCACCGCGTCGAGGAGCTGCTCCTCGGTCTGCTTGCGGTCGGGGTGCTCGCGGCCGCTGTACGTCGCCTCGATGGCGAGCACGTCGCAGCGCACCGGCTCGGCCTTGGCGACGAGGTGCGTGTCGATGAGGTTGATGTCGCCGGTGAACAGCAGGCGCGTGGAGCCGTCGTCCAGCTCGAACATCGTGCTGCCGGGGATGTGGCCCGCGCTGTGGAAGCGCACGTCGAACTCGCCGCTTTCGCGGACGTCGCCGTAGTGCCGCTCGTCCCACTGCGCGTTCATGGCCGCGATGTCCTCGCGCCGGAAGGGCTGCGGATAGCCTTCGAGGCGCGCGACCTTCATGCTATCATACGCGAGCAGGTCGCTCATCGTGCGCGTCAGGCTCGTGCCCACGATGGGGCAGCCCTGCTTGCCGGCGACGAGGGGCACCATGCCGCTGTGGTCGAGGTGGGAGTGCGAGAGGAAGAGCGCCTCGACGTCGGGCGCGGGGTGGGGGTACTCGGGCGGGTCGCGCGGCGCCATGCCGTAATCGAAGAGCAGCGTCGTCCGACGCCCCTCGACGACCATGCCGAGCCGCCCGACCTCGTCCACACCTCCCAGGAAGTGGGTACGCATCGGCGCCGCATCCAGGTCCCTCCCACTTAAACATGCCTGGGGGCGGGCAAGAGGCGCTCCGCGCGGGGAAAGACGAGAAGACGGGAAGACGAGACGAGAGAAGACGTCTTCCCATCTTCTCGTCTTCCTCGTGGCCGAAGGCCCTACGGCTCGTCCTTCTTCCTGCCGCGCACGCGGACCACGATCAGGACCGCGACGATCACGACGAGCGCCAGGAACCCGAGCAGGAAGTACCAGTTGGTCGACGCGAAGTCCTTCAGGTTGGAGACGCTCGCGGCGGTCACGGTCTTCGTGGCGGGGTCGTAGTACTTGTCCGCCTTGCCGGCGTTCTTGGTGTCGAGGCCCACGAGGCCCGGGTGGTCGGGGAGCGCGAGGGTCTTCGTCGCGACGTGGTTCGTCGGGTCGGCGTAGTAGTCCGGGCTCTGGTCGGCGTTGGTGTCGACCACGTACTGCACGGCGTCGCCGCCCAGCGCGTGGATCTCCGTCGCGGTCCAGTAGCGCTCGGTGACGGTGTCGAACGCCATGTCGACGTGCGTGTCGCGGTCGGTGTCGAGGAAGTAGTCGGGCGTGCCGTCGTTGTTGACGTCGGCGACGTCCTGCTTCGCGTCGATCTTGAACGCGTAGAGCTGGTCGGGGTCGAACCACACGTCCGCAATGCCGTCGAGCGACTTGCCGTCGATCGGGCAGTCGAGGAAGAACTTCGCGAGGCCGTTGAGGCGCGAGTTCGAGACGACGACGCACTGGCCGCCCTCGCCGCTGATCTCCTTGAAGGACTCGTAGCCGTCGGCCTTGTTCTTGTTGGCGTCGACCGCGAGCTCCTGCTGGCCGTCGCCCTCGACGTCGAGCGCGCGGTAGTCGAGCACGTTGGCCGTGGCCGCGAGCGTCGCGTTCTTCGTGACGTTGACCGCCGTGCCGCCCACGGTGCCCACGTAGAACGTGAAGCCGTAGGCGCGCGGGCTGGGGAGCGGCGAGGTGGGCGGGATGATCGTCGCGTGGACGTCCATCGACTGGCCGGGGTTGAGGAACACGTGGTCCGGCGAGATCGCCAGCGGCGCCCAGCCGAGGAAGTCGGCGGGCGGCAGGATCGCGCTGAGGTTCAGCGTGTCGTTGTCGTTGCCCGTGTTGGTGACGTGGAGGACGAAGTCCTGGGCGAGGCCCGGGGTCAGGTCCTGCGTCGCGACGGGGAGCGTGGCGGCCACGCCGTAGTCGTGGATGAGCGCGCGCAGGATGGCGCGGCTCTGCTGCGTCTGGTCCTGCGTCGAGGCCGTGACGGTGAAGCTCACGACCTTGTTCTCCGGGACCACGAGCGGCGCGACCACGGTGACGTTGACCGTGCGCAGCTCGTTGGGGCCCAGCGAGACCGAGGTGATCGCCTGGCCGCCCTGCGAGAGGAAGGCGCTCCAGCCGGCCTCCGGGGTCGCCACCGTCACGGGGAGCGTGCCCGCGGCGTTGCCGAGGTTGCGCACCTGCACCTCGAAGGACTGCTGCGCGCTTCGGTCGACCGTCTTCTGGACGACCGGCACGTAGAGCGAGGGGACGGGCGAGCCGCCCAGGATCGAGACCGAGAGCGGCACGGCGCTGAAGTCCTCGAAGGCGTCACGGTCCTCGACGGTCACGATGCTCTGGTAGGTCGAGTTGTTGATCGCGTCGAGCGGCGCCAGGAGCGTGAAGGGCACGCTGATGGTGGTCTGCGCGGCGATCGTGCCCTGCGGGGGCGAGAGGATGGCGGTCCAGTTGGGGATCTCCGAGGCGCGCAGGCGGTAGTTCACGGGGCCGTTGCCCTTGTTCTGGATGTTCAGCGTGAACTGCGCCGGCTGGCCCGGCCCGGTGGTCGTGGAGAGCACGGGCGCGGCCAGCGAGAGGGAGCCGCTGGGCACGACGTCCACGGGCACGTCGAGCGTGGTCGTCGCCATCGTCGAGGGCGCGACCTGGACGTAGGTCGCCACGACGTGCAGCCGGCCGCCCGAGGCGCCCTGCGGCGGGACGATGCTGATCGCGGAGGTGCGGTTCTTGAACGCGGCGAGGTCGAAGACCTGCGTCGCGGGCTGCACGCTCCACGCGTCGGCGTTGGGCGTCGAGGCCGGGTCCATCGTCGCGGAGAGCGTGACGGTCGTGGGCGCCGAGCCGTTGTTGTAGAGGTAGATCGCCGTGGCGCCGCCGTCGACCGGGTGCGCCAGCGCGCGGGCGTCCCCGTGGAGGTTCACGACGGCCTTGTTGCCGATGATGCTGATCAGCGAGATCTGCGTGTGGCTGTTGCCCATCTCGGCGAAGAGCGTCACCTGGTCGGAGTCGCCCCCGATCGCGGTGTGGTTGACGCCGTCGGGAGGCGAGACGTCGACGCGCAGCTCCACGTCCTCCATGCCCAGGCGGCGCGTGCCGGCCTGGCCGGTGGGCGGGGGCTGGGTCGAGGTGTCGTCGTTGGAGAGCGTGTAGTTCGCCGTGCCGGGGTTGAACGCGTCCGCGAGGCCGTTCACGGCGCGCACGCTGACGTTCCAGCCGTCCGCGGCGCGCGGGTTGACGATCGTCAGGTTCGCCCACGCGGGCACGAGGCGGCCGTTGGAGTCGTTGTACGTGCCGAAGTCGGCGCCGTTGGTCAGCCGCACGAAGAACGTCGTGTTCTGGCCCACGGTGGCGGCCTTGGTGATGACGGGCTGCTGCGCCTGGCTGAGGTCCAGCTTCGCAATGCCGTTGTTCTCGGAGTTGGTGTAGTTGCGCGAGACGGCCGAGAGGATCACGCCGTTGGCGGCGATCGCGCCCGTGCCTTCGGTCGCGGCGGTGTTGCCGAGGGTCTCGGAGGAGTCCGCGTGCAGGACGGCCTGCGATTGCGCAAGCGCGCCGCTCGCGCCCGTCGCGACGACGTTGAAGCGCAGGAAGTCGTGGCCCGAGCCGTCCACGCAGGGGAAGCTCGTGCGGTCGACGGCGACGAACACGTAGAGCTCGTAGCTGTCGCCGGGGCGCACGTTCTGGAGCTGGCCCGTGAACTGCGTGAGCGCGCCGGTCGGAGAGCGCGTCACGAGGCCGAAGCTCGCGGTGTTGGGCTTGTAGTCGCCGCCCAGGACGCTGTCGCAGCTGTTGCTGATGTGGGAGTGCGAGACCGAGTTCGGGTCGATCTTCACGTCGACGTTCTCGGTGACGTGGCCGGTGTTGGTGATCCACGTGCGCACCAGCAGGCCGTCGAGGCCGTTGAGGGAGTACGTCGTCTGGGCGTCGCAGTTCGCGCTGGGCGCGCTGGGGCTGCCGCCCGGAAGGGTGGGCAGCTGGGAGCCGCCGCCGGGCGCGGGCGAGGTCGCGGGCACCGCGCACGGGTCCACGAGCGCGGTGACGGGCACGCCGTTGACGGTGTCGAGGAGGTCGACGCGGTAGGCCGCGACCGTGTTGAGGTGCAGGCGCGTGACGCGGTCGAAGGCGTTGCCCGTCGCGTCGGTGTTGGTGACGTTGAGGTCGAGGTCGAGCTGCGTCGTCTGGCTCTGGTCGGGGCCGTGGACGCGCATGACGACGGTCGCGAGGCCGCCGGCGGGCACGTTGGCGAGGACGAGGTGGCGCAGGACCTGCGTGCCGGAGACGAAGCCGACGTTCCACGCGCCCGTGTTGGCGTTGCCCACGTCGAGCGAGAGGTTGGCCGGCGCGCCGCCGCGGTTCCACGCGTAGACCGGGACGTCGGTGTCGACGCCGGGGTCGACGCTCCTGTCGTGGGGCGCGAGGATGGCGACCTCGTGGCCCGCGGGCGGGTTGATCGACGCGACGAGGGTGAGCGGGTCGGAGACGACGTGCGAGTCGTTGACGCTCGTGGCGCGCACGAGGAACGTGCCCGAGCCGGCCGCGGCGAAGGGCGCGGCGATGGTCACGGTGAAGACCTTCGACTCCAGGGGCGCCATCGAGACGGTGTCGCCCACGAGGTCGGGGCCGCCCAGCGTGGGCGCCCAGCCCGTCTGGGGCGAGCCGGGCACGGGGACGAAGACCGTCGAGATGCGGAACGCCTCGGGCGCGCCGCCGGTGTTGTTCGCGGTGAGCACGAAGGTCGTGGCGCCGCCGCTCGTGACGGCGTGCGAGGCGCTCTCGAAGATCGGCGGGACCGTGGTGGAGTCGGCGAGGACGCCGAGCCGCACGCCGTGCGCGTTGATGGCGAAGTCGAACTGGTTGCCGTGGGAGAGCGTGTCCTGGCTCCAGTAGCGGAAGCTCGTCTCCAGGCGCAGGGGACCCGCGGTCCAGCCGCGGTAGTCGAGCGAGCCCTCGGGGAAGCCCCACGTCTTGATGCCCAGCGACGGGTTGGAGAGCGACGAGGCCTCCACGCCCGTGACGGTGTTGGCCGCGTTGGGGAACGGCATGTAGAGCGAGTCGCCGCGGAAGACGCGGAACGTCGGGGGCGCCGAGCTGACGTCGGCCTGGCCCCACGCGCTCTGGATCGCGAAGAAGCCCTTCAGCAGCGGCGGCGAGGTGCTGTTGTTGTCGAGGGGCGCGTAGGTGGTCTGGAGGGTGCCGTTCTGGTCGCCCGTCCAGGTGGCCGCGCGGTACGCGTCGTCCGACTCGATGACCATGCTCGACTGCGTGTCGTCGACCGTCCAGGTGGGCGAGAGGGGCGAGGCGCCGCCGAGGTTGGGCAGCGACGAGGGGAGCTCGGTGATCTCGACGCTGACGGTGTCGCCCGCGTGGAACCACGCGACGCCGGTGCCGTCGGCGAGCTTGAGCGTGAAGTCGAGCGCGTTCGCGGTGGTCGTGCCGCCGGCGACCTCGCCCGGGTCGAACATGTCGATCGAGCCCGCGCGCAGGTGCGCCGCGAAGCTCTGGCTGCTGGAGAAGCTGCCCGCGAGGTGGAGCTTGACGGCCTTGCTGGTGTTGAAGTCGCGCACGAGCGCGGAGCCCGCGCTGAACGTGGCGCTGGTGGCGACCGAGCCGCCCGCGGGCGCCGAGGTGCCGCTGAAGACGCACGCGGGGGCGCGCGGGTCGTCGGTGGCGGTGACGGGGTGGCCCGTGGGGTCGAGCTGGCCCGCGGTGCAGTCGGGCGTGTTGCGGGAGCCCTGCTGCGTGGCGAAGTGGAGCCAGACGGTCCGCTCGAAGCCGGGAATCGGCTGCCACGCGACGGGCGTGCCGCCCGGGATCGTGGGGACGTTGTCCGCAAGCGCGGGGCTCACCGCGAGGAGCGCGGGGACGATCATGATGGCGGCGATCGCCACGGTGGCGAGGGTCTTCGCGGACATGGTTTCACTCCGGGGGAAAGTCAAGGGGACCGCCTCCGCCGCGCGAGGGCGAGGACGAGGATGAGGGCGAGGGAAAGGGGGACCTGGGGTCCGGGCACGCCGTGCGCGGGCGTGCTGGGCGTGGGCGTGGGCGGCGCGACCGCCTGCGCGAAGAGCGTGATGTTGTCCTCCGCGACCGTCTCGTTGGGCGCCTCGGGCACGGTGCGCGCGCGCAGCAGGATCGCCGCGTGGTCGGCGGGCGTGACGCCGCCGGGCGCGCGGACGGTGACCTGGAGCGTGCGGCTCTGGCCGGGCTCAAGGCGGAACGCGTCGTGGAGGAAGTCCACGGCCCACACGAAGCCGTTGGTGGCGGTCTGGTCGGCCAGGACGAGGTAGGGGCGCGAGATGGACCCGTTGTTGGTGATGGTCACGTTGAACACTGCCGCCTGCGACGGTGCGACGTATTTGACGGAACCGGCAGCCGTCACGTGGACGCCCAGGTGCGGATTGACGCGGAAGTGCAGGACGACGGTGTCGCTGACGTTGGGCCCCTCCAGGTTGAACGTCACCGTGTCGGAGGTGCCGTTCGGCGTGCTCGGCGGAGGCGTCACGACGACGCGGATGGGCGTGATGGAGCCCTGCGGCAGGCGGAAGCTCGTCTGGTCGACCGAGAGCCCCCACCCCGCGCTGCCGCTGACGGTCTGCGTGTAGCGCAGGCCGACCGCCGCGTCCGAGGTGCCGTTGTTGACGACGGTGATGACCGCGTCGGTGGGCTGGCCGGGCGTGACCAGGTACTCGGTCTGGTTGACCGCGAACGTGACGTTGGCCACGCCCTCGAAGGAGACGGAGAGCGTCGCGGCGTCCGAGCCCGAGAGGCCGGTCGCCACGAGGCTCACGCCGTGCGTGCCGGTGAACTGGGGCGTGGAGGAGAGCGTGACGTTGACGTGCCGCGGCGTCCCGGGCGAGACGGTGACCACGGGCGCGTCGATCGACGCGGTGAGGAACGGATCGGGCGAGACCGAGAGCGAGACGGTCTCCGGCGCCGAGCCGTTGGCCTCCACGACCATGTCGAAGACTGTGCTGGCGCCGGCGCGCAGCGGGCGCACGGGGCCGGTCTTGCCGCCCGTGGGGTGGTGGAGCAGGAAGCCGCGCGCGAGCGTCGTCGACCAGACGGTGTGCCCCTCGCGGTAGGCCATCCGGGTGCCCGCGTCGTTGAGGCGCGCGTCCTCGATCGGCCCCGTGAACGAGCTGGCGGGCAGGACCCAGATGGGGCCCGCCGCGTCGGGACCGTAGGCGTACGCGCCGTCCGCGCTGGAGTTGGTGACGCTGGCGACGAGGATGGCGCCCGTGCCGTTGTAGCTGAGCGACTGGACGCGGCCCGGCGCGCTGGCGGACCACGCGGGGGCGGGCGCGCCCGTGGCGCCCAGCGCGAAGGTGTCGAGCTTGCCGCCCGCGACGAGCGCGAGACGCGAGCCGTCGGTGGAGATCGCGAGCTGCGAGACGTTGTCGCTCCCCGCGCCGGCCTGGTAGGCGCCCTGGTACGTGGCGGTGGCGCCGTCGAGGACGACGAGGCGGCCGGTGGTGGTCCCGAGCGCGACGAGGCGGCCGTCGGGCGTCGCGGCCATCGTGGCCAGGCGCGTGCCGTTGGCGGGCTCGACGTACCGCGCGCCGAAGGGCTGGCCGTCGCGGTACGAGACGAGCGCGAGGCCGGCGCTGGTGCGGTTGCCCGGCAGCGCGAAGTCGCCGCCCACGAGGAGCCGGCTCATCGCGCCATCGGCCGCGAGCGCGCCGGGCGCTCCCGCGAACGTGGTGGAGAAGACGTGCGTGGCCGTGCCGGCCGCGTAGCCGTACGCCTCCAGGGTGAAGTTGCCGTTGCCCGCGTCGACGAGCACCGCGACGCGCGAGCCGTCGTCCGAGATGGCGAGGCCCGTGGCGGCGACGCCGGGGATCTCCAGCGCGGCGCTCTGGATCGGGCCGGCGGAGAAGTTGCCGCCCAGGGGCGCCTCGTCCACGTAGAGCTTCAGCGTGCGCGGCTCCTGCGGGTTCGGCGTGGGCGGCTGCGGGTTCATCGGATCGGGCGTGGAGGGCGCGCTCGTCTGCGTCGTGCGGTCGAGGCCCACGCTCGCGACGGAGTGCCCGTCGGGCGTGACCGCGACGAGCGTGCGGCCCAGGGGCTGCGTGTTGCCCTGCACGGCGAGGTTGCCCGTGCCGTTGTGGACCCAGCCCACGTCGCTCTGCAGGATCGAGAGGTCGGGGACCGTCGTGGGCGGCTGCGTCGGGTTCGTCGGCGGACAGACCAGCGTGCAGCCGGTGGAGACGAACGAGTAGGCGTCGAGCGCGACCGCGATCGTCGTGCCCTGGCGCGCGAAGGCGAGCGCGTGCGTCTGCGCGAGCGCGTTGTATGGGGTCCACGGCTCCGCCTGCGGCGCGTCGGCGCGCGCGAGCGGCGCGAAGGGCAGCAGCAGGAGCAGCGCGAGCGCGAGCGGCGCGACCTTCATCCGCGGCGACCTCCGAGGCGGCGCGCCACCGCGGCGAGCGCCACCATCCCCACGACCAGGAGCGGCGAGGGGCCGGGCAGGAAGTTGCCCTTGGCGCTGGGCGTCGTGACCGCGGGCTTCGCCGAGAGCGCGATGACGAAGCTCGACTGCGCCCCGGCTGGATCGCCCGTCGAGGTGGCGGTGAGCGTGATCGTCGCGTCGCGCGACTGCGTGGCGAGGTTCTTCACCGTGAACGCCACGGGCCGGATCTGGCCGATGGGAACGCTGACCTGCTGCACCGAGAGCACGACGCGCCAGTCGGTGTTGTTGGCGACGCTGGGCGCGATGCTGTAGCTGAGGTTGTAGACGTCCTCGGTGTTGCCCGTGTTGTGGACGTTGAGCACCAGCGCGCGCTCCTCGCCCGGATAGAGCTGGAGGCTGCTGTTGGTCGCGTTGAGCTCGGAGCCGAAGAGCGCATCGACGTACGCGGTGAAGCTCTTCGACGCGACCGCCGACTCGCCCTCCTTCGCGTAGACGGTGAGGACGTTCCGGTCGCCGCTCACGGCGTCCTTGGGCGCCGTCACGACGAGGTCGACGTTGACCGTGGCGCCCGCCGGGACGTGGATCTGGTTGCCCGGACGGAACGACTGGGGCCAGCTCGACCCGCGCGTGAGCGTCTGCGTCACGCTGAGGTTCACGATGCCCTCCGCGTTGCCGTTGTTGGTGATCGCCAGCGGGATGTCGTCCTCCGCGCCCTGCTTGAGAAGACGCTTCTCGTCGGGACCGCCCACCGAGAGCGCGATCGTCCGCGCCAGCGTGAGGTTGATCGACGGGCACGCCACCGTGTCCGAGGACACGCCGCCGCACGAGACGGGCTTCACGTTCGCGTTCGCGTTGGCCGCGTGCACCTCGATGACGATCGGGTACGCGCCAGGCGCCTGGCCCAGGGGCGCGGTCACCGTCAGGTTCGCCACGCCCGTCTGGTCCGGATCGAGCCGCATCGGCGGCACGCTGTTGACCGTCCAGGGCGAGGTCGTGCTGGAGAGCGGCTGCTGCACGACGAAGCTGAAGTTGTCCGTCAGGCTGCCCGCATTGCGCACCGTGAGCTGGAGCGACAAGGGCGCGCCCGGCACGATCGCGCTCCCCGCGGGCGCCAGCAACGTCGCCGCCGCCGACTCGCCCACGTCGAACGCCGCGACGTTGGTCCGGCCCGCCACCACGACGCGCGTCGCGTCCTGCGTGGGGTGATAGACGCCATCGTACCAGGCGTCCGCCACGCGCACGCTGTGCACCGGAACGCCCAGGCCCGTCGCCACCGCGTCGATCGTCCAGACCGGATCCAGCCGCCCCGGCGAGAAGCCGAGCACGCTGTTCCCCGCCGCCGCCACGAGCAGACGGCCCGAGCCGTCATACGAGAGATCCGTGACCGGCGCGCCGGCGTCATAGTCGCCATCGAACTGCGCGATCAGGCTGTTGTGAAGCGCATGGAAGAAGCTGACGCGCGTCCCGCTCGCCGAAGCGAAGCGCTCGCCATCCTGCGAAAGCGCCACCGCCACCACCGCCGCCTGCCCCGGCGTCTGGCGGCTGAACACCGGCCGCACGATGTCGTGCGAGACCGGATCCACGCGCATGTAGTAGGTGTAACCGTTGGTCGCCGCCGCCACCACGTCGCCCGCCGCGCTGAGCGCGACCTCGTTCACCGGCGACGTGTTGTACGGATGCAGATCATCGCTCGTGGCGGGCGCATCGTCCGAAGGCACCAGCACGTCCACGCCACCGGGCGTCCCGATCGCCACCAGGCCGCCATCGCGCGCCCACGCCAACGACGTCGCGTACGTCGCGCTCTGCGCCGAGTTGACCAGCGCGTAGTTCCACTTCAGATCGCCCGCGCCGCTGTACATCGTCAACATGCCCGTGCTCGTCCCCGAGCGCGACGCGAAGAGCGCATGCTGCCCATTGGGCGCGATGCTGGCATTGAGCGCCGTCACCTGGCTCGTCACCGAGCCCAGGTTGTGCTCCCAGTGCGCCGCCGACTCCGTCGAGACCCAATACGAGACCAGATCGCCCGGACCCGCCACCGCAAAGGCCGACTGCAAGCCACCCGCCGTCGTGTACGCCGTCCCGCTCACCGACTGCGTCATCGACGTCGACCCGGACGAAGGGCTGAACTGATGGCTCGCCGTCCGACACCCCTGGTTCGACTGCCCAAAGTCGCACACGTACACGCTGGGCTGGCTCGAAAGCTGCCCCGGCGTGCTCTGGCACGTCACGCCCGGAATGCAAGTCCCCGAAGGAATCCCCGAGCCGCTCGCCGCCGGCACGCTCTCCACCGCCAACGCCACCTGGCCCGCCGGATCAAGCGCCAAATCCGAAACCTCCAACGACCCCGTCGCCTGGACCGAATCATGGAGCGGAGGCGCAGCACCCTCCGCCCACGGAACCAGAGGCGCGGCAAGAAGAGCCGCCAAAAGCGTGACCAAGATCGCGCGGCCGTGGGGCATGTGGAGGCACTCTCCCGGCGGCAACGGCCGGCGGAATCCGACGCCGCGGATTCGAGTGGCCCTATAAAAGGCCTCGGAATCGCGCGCCACGCGCACGACCACACCCATTTTCCAGGGGAAAACGCGGGGCAACGCCCCCCTCTCCAAACCCTCCGCGAAAGCCCTTCCGGTGACGCGCTGAAAAGACGATGCCCGCTACGTCGATCCGCGAAAGCTAACGACCGCCAAGAGCCGCCTGCAACTCCGTCTGAAGCGCCGTCACACGCTCACGCAGACGCGACTCCTGCCGCTTCGCGCTCTCCAACCGGACCGTCATCGTCTCCTTCTGGTCCATCAACTCCGCCACCAACGCCTCCCGATCCTGCACCCGCGCCAAGATGCTCCCCACGCTCCGATACAACGGAGCCCCCGCCGGCACCTTCGCCAACTCCTCCAACGTCCGCTCCACCTCACGGACCTGAAGCTCCACCTGCTGCCGCTGCGACACCACCACCTGCGCCTGCTGCTGCAACTCCTGAAGCTGCGCAAGCTGATTCTGGATCTGCGGCGGAAGCTGCCCGGCCATCAAACGCGCAAGACGAGGACGGGGGAAGAACGTTGCGGGCAGGCCGGGCGGCGCGGGGTGGGACGGGGCCGGCAGCCATCTGGGCCAGGTGGGCCACGTGACCCACGTGGGCCACCTGGCACACCTGGCCCACGTGGGCCAGGTGTGCCATGTGGGCCAGATGGCGCAGATGGCCCGCGTGGGTGCGCCGATTCCCGGATAACATTCCGTCTCCGAGCCCCACGCCGTCGTCATGCATCTTCGTGACGAGACGCGCCGTTCCCTTCGTCGAAGCCGGCAGCGCGAGATGGTGTTCTTGGCGTTGCGGGCGCAGCCGGGGGTGACGGCGGAGGAGTTGGCGCGGGGGACGCGGGTGCGCGTGTCGCGGGTGCAGGCGATCTTGCATGGGGAGCTTCCGGAGTTTGCGCCGGGGCGTGCGCTGTTGGCGTTGGGGTTGGCGCGGGCGACGGGGACGCCGTTCGGGCTCGTGTATGAGTTGACGGCGCAGGGGGAGCACGAGGCGGATGCGGTGACGCTGTTGCGGTTGGCGGGTCGGCCGGTGTGAGCTCAGGGGCCGGCGAGGGCGGCGGCCTTGTGGGCGGCGTCGATCCAGCGGAGGTAGGAGTTCAGGGCGGCGCGGAGGGAGGCGGGGTCGTCGGCTTCGAGGTGGATGCGGATGCCGGTTGGCTCGCGGGTGAGGTCGGCGCGCGTCTTGGGGACTTCGCTGGCGTTGGCTTCGGGGGCGAGGGCGCGGGCGATGGCGTCCGCTGGGCCTTCGGGGAGCTCGAAGAAAAGATCGGCCGAATGGTGCATCCGCGCTCGCGTCAGCGAGAGTGGACGCGCTTGGCGATGGTGGGGCGTTCCTTGTAGAACACCTTGGAGCCGCAGTAGGGGCAGCGCATGCCGATGTTGTTGGTGTCGAACTCGACGTTGCGCTTGCACTTGCCGCAGCGGTAGTCCATGCCTTCACTCCTGGGCGGGGGCGGGCATCTTGCCCTCGGAGAGCTCGCGGAGGACGCGCTCGTTGGCGTTGTACGCGGGCGTGTGGGGCAGGTAGGCGCCGCCGGCGAACTTGTGGCCGCACTTGCGGCATTCCCAGATGCCGGTGTCCGTGCGCTTCACGCGGGGCGCGGCGCAGGCGGGGCAGGTGTGCCACGCCTTCTGGCGCGCTTCGACCTCGCGGATGCGGCGGCGGATGCTGACGCCGTAGCGGGGGCCGAAGCGACCGACGGACTTGACCTTCTTGGTGCGGAGCGACATGGGGTTCCTCCTCCGAGGATGCGGACCCTGGGCGGGTCCGGAACAGGCGTTGGCAAGTCGGCTTCCCTACTTAACGATTTGGGGGGTCCCAGCCACGCGCCTGCAAGCTCCCGCCAACACGCGAGCGCGCTGCGGAGTCGGGCTCGTCTGTCCGCGTGTTGGCGTGTTCGCGTGTTGGCGGCCCCGTGGAACGAGCCACACGAGGATTCCGGGTGCAGGCCCGGGGCCTCAAGGCCAAAGCGTCGAAGCCTCCGAAGACCGCCTCGGACGGGCAGTCGCGCGCAGGCGCCGCGGCGCTCCCGATGCTCGTCTTCGGAGGCTTCGGCCTTCGGGCTTCGGGTAATCGTGGCTTACGGCGCCCCCGGCACCGGCGCGGGGTACGGGATCAGCTGTCCGTTGGCCATCGTCGCGGTCACGAGCGTCGCGCGCGTGCTGGCGAGGTAGCCGATGCCCGTGTTCAGGCTGGCGTCCACGAAGATGTGGGTGTTGATGCCGGCGGCCTCGCGCTCGGCGCCCACGGCGTCGCCGGTGAGCGTGTTGGAGGCGGAGCCGCTGTCGCCGGGCGTGATGGCGCCTTCCCAGATCATCGTGCTGCTCGTCCAGTAGAACGCGGTGCCGGCGCGGGGCGTGCCGTCGGTGCCGATGCCGGCGCCGTGGCCGTAGTGGACGATGCCCTGCACGAGGAAGGGGTCGGTGTTCAGGGTCGGTCCGCTGATGAGGTTGCGGCCCAGCAGGCTCGCGGCGAGGGTGGCGCCGGTGTCCTTGTACTGGCCGATGGGGCCGCCCCAGAAGCACATGGTGGGCGAGACGAGGCCCTGGTTGGCGGTGTTGATGCCGATGAGGGCCCAGTCCTTGCCGATGCCGGCGTCGCCGGTGCTCTTGACGAACTTGCCGAAGTCCAGGAGGATCGGCACGGAGACGGCGGGCAGGCCGAAGAAGGGGCGGTCGAAGTTGCCCACGGCGGCGATGACCGTCGCGGTGTCCCCGACGTTGCCGCAGTGGCCGGCGGTGCTGATCTGATAGCTTCCGGGCGTGCCGTAGACGTGGGCCATGCTGCACAGCGAGATCGCGTCGGGAGAGAGAAGCAGGAGCCACGCGCCGGGGCGGATGCCCAGGCAGCCCGTGCCCGCGTAGGAGGCAAGGGCTGACGCGCTGACGCCCTGCGTGGTGCCGTCAGGGAAGACGGCGGTGGGCGTGTCGTAGCGCTGCGCGAGCAGGACGTCGCGCGGGGGCAGGCCCATGAGCGCGAGGTCGTCGTCGCTGAGCGTCATCTTCATCGGCGCCCAGGTGCCGGCGGGGTAGGTCGCGAGCAGGTGGTCGACGAAGTGCTGGCGAAGCTGGCACATCGCGGTGGGGTCCACGGTGAACTCGCCGACGCTGGTCAGCGTGGGGGCTTGCGTCGCGGCGAGCGAGGTCGTCGCGACGAGGGGCAGGCTCAGCGCCGCGAGCACGAGCAGCACGGCGAGGTTTCGGGTCTTGGTCTCCAATCCAATCACAGCCTCCGGTTTCCCGGAGGCCGGAAAAATCGGCGTGCGGAGTTTCAAGTCATCGCCAGCGCTCGTGGAGATTCACAGCGAATCTCCACGAGCACGGGCGAGGGTCGGGTTAGCCGACCTGCTTGAGGAGCTGCTCGCGCAGCATGCCCGCGAGCTCGCCGCCGCGGCGGACGATGTGGCGGACCTCGTCCTTGGTGAACGAGCCGCCCAGGCCCTTCTGCATGGCGCGGATGTTGCCGGCGCGGTCGAACGAGACCGAGAGGCGCGGCCCGCCGACCTTCTCCTCGAGCGAGGTGGGGTCGAAGAGGATCTGGCCGCCCAGCTTGATCGCCGTGACCATGACTGGGATCTCCTTGACCGGCATGGGCGCGTCGGCCATCGCGGGGATCCCGTCGATGTGCACCTTGCCGTTGGGGACGGTGGCGCTCATGAGCGCGGCGATGCAGCCCAGGCTGCACGCGTCGAACATGTTGCCGTCGTAGTCGATGGCGTGCATGTCGAGGTAGCTCATCCAGATCTTCTCGCCCGGCTTGATGCAGAGCTTGCCGAAGTCGATGCACTTGCTCTCGCGGATCCCGCGGTCGACGACGCGCGCCAGCTCGATGCTGGTCTGCGAGGGCGGGCCGACCTCGAAGTCGGCGCTCGCCAGCGGGACCAGCTCGGCGCTCGTGGTCATGGTGCCGTCGTTGGGCGCGTCCGGGTAGGGCGTGCCCACGGACATCTTGATGCCCACGATGACCTGCGTGTCGCCCAGGTGGACGCGGGCGCTGCCCTCGGCCTGCTGGATGTAGCGCGTCGTGATCTTCACGGGGCGGTACTCGTCGAAGGCGCGCCCGTCGTGGCGCTTGCCTTCCTTGGCGAGCTGGACGAGGTAGTCCTTCTTGATGTCGGCGACGACGTCGTCGGACATTCAGGCTCCCTCCTCGATGGGCGCGGGCGCGGCGGCCTCGGGCTCCTTCTCCTCGTCGTCGCCCTGCGCGGCGGATTGATAGCGGCGCAGGAGCGCGGCCTTCTGGAGCTCGTAGACCTCCATCGCGGCGTTCGTCGCCAGCTCGAGGGCCTGGTCGAGCTCGTCGGGCGAGAAGTGGCCGTCCTGCTGGAGCAGGACGATCTCGCCGGTCTTGGGCACGATGGCGATGGGGAAGTCCGTCTCGCCGTAGTTGTCCTCCTCGCGCGAGAGGTCGAGGCAGACCTTGCCGTCGACCTTGCCGGCGGCCACCGCAGCCACCATGCCGCGCATGGGGATGCCAGCGTCGGCGCACGCGACGGCGGCCGCGGTCAGGCCCGCGCAGCGCGTGCCGGCCTCGGCCTCGATGATCTCGATGAAGATATCAATGGCGTTCTTCGGGTAGAGCGAGGTCAGGACGACGTGGTCGAGCGCCTCGGAGCTGATCTTCGAGATCTCCTGGCTGCGGCGGTCGGGGCCGGGGCGCTTGCGGTCGGAGACGGAGAACGCGGCCATGTTGTAGCGCACGCGGACGCGCGCCTTGGTCGGGTCCTGGTCGTGGCGCGGGTGGCACTCGCGCGGCCCGTAGACCGCGGCCATGACCTTGTTGCCGCCCCACTCGAGATAGCACGAGCCGTCGGCCTGCTTGAGCACGCCCGCCTCGATCTTGATGTTCCTGAGCTGGTCAGGGCGACGTCCGTCCATGCGGAGGCCCTGTTCGTTGATGAGAACCATTCCTTCGGGTTTCTTTCCACCCATGACAATCACTCCTGTCCTCGGCCGCCGTTGCCGCGGCCGCGTCCGCCACGCCGTCCGCGCCCGCCGCGGCGGCGATCGCCGCCACCGTCCGAGTCGCGGCGCGCGGGGCGCTCGTCTTCCTCGTCCTCGTCGCTGGCCGCGAATCGTCGCGGCGAAGACGAACCCGAAGGCTCGTCGGAAGCCGCGAATCGTCGCGGCGGAGGCGAGCCCGCAGGCTCGTCCGTGAAACGGCGGGGCGCGGGCTTGCGAGGAGCATCCGTCTCCTCGTCGTCATCGAAGCGGGAGGGGCGGCGCGCGGCGGGGCGCGGCGCCTCGTCCTCCTCGTCGAAGCGTGAGATGCGGGGCGGGGCGCGGCGGGGCGCCTCCCCCTCGTCGGCCGCGAAGCGTCGCGGCGGGGGCGAGCCCGCGGCCTCGTCCGAGAAGCGGGGGCGCGGCGGCGCGCGCTCCTCGCGGCGCGGAGGGCGGTCGCCGCGCTCTTCCTCGAAGCGGCGCGGGCGCTCCTCGCGGCCGCGGGGCTCCTCGAACCGCCGCGGAGGACGCTCGCTGCGCTCCTCCTCAAAGCGGCGAGGCGGCGCGCGCTCCTCGCGGCGCGCCCGGCTGAACGGCTCGGCCTCGCCTTCGCCCCGGCTGCGGGGCTCCTCGAAGCGGCGCGCGGGGCGCTCCTCCTCGAAGCGGCGGGGCGGGGCGCCCCGGCCGAACGATTCGGCCTCGCCCTCGGCGGAGCGCCGACGGGGCTCCTCGCGGCGCGGCTCGTCGCGGCGGGCGGCGCGCTCCTCGTGGCCGTGGTGGCGCTCGCCGGCGCGGCGCTCGGAGTGGTGGCGCTCGTGGCGCACCTCCCCGCGGGGCCCGCGGCGCTCCTCCAGGTCCGCGTCGGCGGTGTCGTCCTCGGCGGCGCGCTGGTAACGGTGCTTCTCGGCCTCGCTGCGGCCGGCGCGGGGGCGCTCCTCGCGCGTCTCGCGGCGCGGCGGGCCCCGGCCGAACGATTCGGCCTCGCCCTCGGCGGAACGCCTGCGGGGCTCGGCGCGCGCGGGGGCTTCCTCCTCCTCGGCGAGGCGGCTGGGACGCTCGCGGCGTTCCGGACGCTCGCGGCGCTCGCGCGTGATCTCGCGGTCCTCCTCGGCTTCGGCCTCGACCTCGCTGGACTGCTTGTGGGTGCGCTGCGCGCTGGGGCGCTTCTCCTCGAGCCAGGCCTTCATGCGGTCCGTGAGCCCGGTCGTGTGCGCCTCGGCCTCGATCTTCTGGAGGCCCTCGAGCGCGAGCTTGACGTCGTCGGCCTCGCCGTCGAGCCAGATCTTGCCGTTCTGCCCAACGAAGATGCGCACGTTGGTGGCGTCCTTCAGCATGGTGATCATGCTGCCCTGGCGCCCGACGATGCGCGGGACCTTGGTGGGCGCGACCTCGAAGATGAGGCCGCCGGTGAGCTTGCGGCACTGGCGGTCCTTCATCGAGACCTGCGCCTTCTTCATCTCGTCCACGTGGACGATCTTGAGAAGGACGGTGTCGCCCACGGCGAGGTACTTCGACGTCTCGCCGAACTCGACGCGCCAGGGCACGTCGTTGACGTGCATGCCGACGTCGTTGGCGGCGCCGATGTTGATGTACCAGTTGGAGGGGCCGGTCTCGGCCACGGTGCCGATGACCATGTCGCCGCGGAAGGGCTCGTAGCGGCCCGAGAGGCCGATGACGTTCACGCGGTCGCCACGGACCGCCTTGACGCCCAGCCGGAGGGCGTAGATGTCGCGGCCCTCCACGTAGGTGTTCTGGCCCGGCTGCATCTCTCCGGTGCTTCCGAGGCGCTCGCCCGGGACCACGACTTGGCGCGTATCGCTCATGATATCACATCTGGAATGTCAGGGGTTGTTGGTGGATTTCAGGATGCGCGTCTCCACGTCGCCGTGGGTGCGCTTGTTGAGCTCGTTGAAGAACTCGGTCTGCATGCCGCCCGGGATCTCGATGACGGCGATGAACGAGCCGTCGCTCTGCCAGGCCTGCTGCTTCAGCTCGCCCCATCCATGGAGGGCGCTGGTCGCCTTGCCCGCGTGCTCGGGCGGGAACTTCACCGCGATCTGGATCGTCTCGATGCGGATCGGGATGAGGGGCCGGATGGCCTTCAGCACGTCCTGCACCTGCGCGTCGACGCTCTTGAACGGGTCGAGGTGGATGCGCGCCTCGTCCATCGCGGTCTCGATGCGCTGCGGCGGGTGCGGCGCCTTCGTCTGCGGGTTGATCGCATTGCGCGCGATGTGCGCGATGATGAGGCGCTTCTTGCGCTCGACCATGCGGCGGCGCTGGTCCGTCGTGAGCTGCAGGTCGCCCTTGAGGAGGATCTGCTTGACGGCCATGGGCACGTCGGTCGTGCCGAAGATCTGCATCAGCTCGTCGTCCGCGGCGCGGGCGCCGTCGCGGGCCGGGCCCACGAAGACGCCTTCGACCGCGAGCAGCTCGTCGAGGTCGAGCTTGACGTTGCCCTTCTCCTCGCGGAAGTGGAGCGGGATCTCGGGATCGACGAGGATCTCCAGATGGAGCCCGCCCTTCTCCAGGCGGGCCACGACGGCCTCGTCGAGCGTGACCATGCGCGTCGCTCCTCAGCTCGGGGGCGCCGCGCGGTCCGCGTAGGCCTTGATCTCGGCCCCGTCGAGCTTGCGGAAGGCGGCGTCCTTCGTCACGACGCCGATCTCCAGCGCGGCCGCGTTGAGCTTGCCCTCGGTGGCGCGGTAGAGCGCCTTCAGGCCCAGCGCGATCGCGTCGTCCTTGGTGACGCCCTCGCGGTACTCGTTCTCGAAGATCTCCATGACCTGGCTGCGGCCCGCGCCGATGGCGGTGGCCTTGTAGGACATGAGGGCGCCCGAGGGGTCCGTCTCGTAGAGGTGCACGCCGCCGGCGTCCTTGCCCGCGATGAGCAGCGCCGTCCCGAAGGGGCGAACGCCGCCGTACTGCGTGTAGGTCTGCTTGAAGTCGCAGATCTTCTTGACGAGCGTCTCGACCTCGATGTTCTCGTCGTAGGTGACGCGGTTCATCTGCGCGTCGGTGCGCGCGCGGTCGACGAGCACACGCGCGTCGGCCACGAGGCCCGAGGTGGCGACGCCGAGGTGGTCGTCGACCTTGAAGATCTTCTCGATCGAGTTGGGCTCGATGAGCTGGCTGGTGATGCGCTTGTCCACGATCAGCACGACGCCGTCGTGGAACTTCAGGCCGACCGTGGTCGTGCCGCGCTTGACGGCCTCGCGGGCATACTCCACCTGGAAAAGGCGGCCATCCGGCGAGAACACGGTGATCGCGCGGTCATACATCTGCGCTGGTTGCAAGGGGCTCGGTTCCTCCTACGTCCACGTCAGGCTCAGGGAAAGGGAAACCAGGCGTCTGCGGGCGCGGAATGCGCAGCCCCGATCGGTGCGGGGGGCGCCAACGCGCGGCGGAAAAGGCTCCTTTTCCGGGTCCTTCTGTCGCGGCGCCATCCTGCGCACCATACTTGAACCTATCTTCCTTCTGCGGCGCGCGGTCGCGGCGAAGGCTTGCTCGCCGGGCTCTCCGCCGGCAGGCTCCGCGCCGCTGCCCGGATGGTTCCCGAGGTCACGAGGCTCACGAGGTGGACATCGCGCCCTGATAGCGCGGCCGTCCCATTGAGGACTCGAACCAGCGCGTCCAGGTCACGGTGCGTGGTGCGCGCGATGCCGTGCGTGCCGTCGAAGCGCGTCAGCCGCGCGCCGGGAGGCAACGCGGCGGCGAGCGCGGCGCGCGTCGTCGCGGGGCTCGCCCGGAACGCCACGTAGCGCGTGCGCCCGACCTTCGCCTTCACCGTCACGGGTGACGCGGAGCCCGACGACGGGGATGAACGTTGGGAGGGAAGCGGGGGAAAGAAGGGAAGAGGGGAAGAAGGGAAGCGAGGGAAGAAGGGCGCCCTG
>JAXDQU010000057.1:0-8564 GCA_034667685.1 Thermoplasmata archaeon
GGGTGGACCTCCGCCAGAGGTCCACCCGTGGCCACGCCCGAGCGGTGACCTCTGGATAACGGCCAAGCCATCCTCGTCGCTCATGCCGTGCATGGCCGACACCGCCGTCTCGACCGCTGCCTACGAACGCTGCCTGGAGCGCTCCTACCTGCGCCGTCGCGCGCTCACGATGGCTGTAAGCCTTGGGGAGTCCTTCCCGCGTCAGCTCGCGAAGGCCGTCGGCGTCGACTGCTGGCGGCTTGCCGCGCTCCTGCACGGGGATGGCAAGGACTACGCCGAGGATCTGGGCCTTGTCAGCGTCGGCCTCCTGCAGATCCGGCAAACGCCACACGGCCGCGTGATCTTCGCGACGGCCGCCGGCGTCCGGAAAGCGCGCCAGGTTAGCGCGCGCGAGATCCGGCGCGAGGACGCGCGACGCGCGCGACGCGAGGCCAGGGACCGCCTCGGGCGTGGCCACGGCCCGCTGCCAGCCGAGGCTCCGCCCGGGGCCACGCCCGAGGTGGACACGCAGTCCTGGCGCTGGCATGTCGCAGGATGAGGCATGGTCGAGGGGAATTCGCAAATCCGGCCTGCGATGGTGGGTATGTTCTCCAGGTCCACCGAAGCTTCTTCCCTGCCTGGTAACATGCTCGGGCGGTGACCCTTGTGCGAACCACGACCCTGCTGATCGCCCTCTCCATGCTGACCCTTGTCGCTGCCCCGCCCGCCCTCGCTGCCGCGGACGCGGTGGCGTCGCCCACCTATGTGTGCAACCCGAACGGGGGTCTTGTCGGCCAGATCGAGTGCGACGCCGGCCGCCTGGGGTGCACGATCATCGTCTTCCTCCTGGGCGGCTACTGCTCCTGAGCGCTCGCGCTGGGCCATCGGAGGATGAAAAGGAAAAGGGCGCGAAGGCGCCCACTTTTTTCTTGCTGAGTTCGCTGCGGCTTGCCCCGCGTAGTACTTGCGCCGAGCCTGCGGGCTCGTCGCGTACTCCGCGCGCTTCGGCCCGCTGCGGCGGACCTCAGCCCGCGTAGTACTCGGCCGGGTAGGGCTCGGGCTTCATGCCCTTGCGCTGGCGGATCTCCGCGGTCGTCTTCTCGAGCAGCTCACGGGGAACGGGCTCGAAGCCGAGGTTCTCCGTGCTCCAGAGGACGCGACCCGAGGCCGCGCTGCGGATGGCGGCTGCGAATCCGAACATGGCGCTCACGGGCGCCTTGCACTGGATGATCGCCATGTCGCCTTCGTTGCTCATGTCCTCGATGACGCTGCGGCGCTGCTGCATCTCGCGGGTGGCGCTGCCCATCACGTCCTGGGGGACGTTGATGAAGACCTTCTGCATGGGCTCGAGGAGCGTCGTGCCGGCGACGGTCATGGCGCCGTAGATGGCGTTGCGCACGGCCGGGATGACCTGCGCGGGGCCGCGGTGGACGGCGTCCTCGTGGAGCTTGGCGTCGTGCAGGATGAAGAGGATGCCCTGCACCGGCTCGCCGGCGCGGGGGCCGCGCTTCATGGCTTCCTTGAACGCGTCGAGCACCAGCTCCTTGGTCTCCTGGAGACCCTGGATACCCTTGGTCACGTCGACCATGAGGTTGGTGCCCACGACGGCGAAGAGGCCGCGGCTGAAGTCGCGGTCCCAGCCCATCTCGACGAGCATGGGGGTGAGCGCCTTGGGGTCCTTGACCTTGCCCTGCGAGTTGATGATCTTGCCTTCCTTGATCGCGTCGACGAAGTTCGTCGGCAGCGGCTCGGCGGTGAGGTAGAACTTGTTGTGCTTGTTGGGCGACTTGCCCTCGAAGGGCTGGTCGTTCTTGCCCGACACGCACTCGCGGTACACGACGATGGGCGGCGAGGTCTTGATCTCGACGCCGTGCTCGTTGCGGATGCGGTACTCGGTGATCTCCAGGTGGAGCTCACCCATGCCGCTCATGAGGTTCTCGCCCGTCTCCTGGTTGATCTGGACCTCGATGGAGGGGTCCGCCTTGGCGACGGTGCGGAGGACTTCGACGAGCTTGGGCAGGTCCTTCGTGTTCTTCGCCTCGACGGCCACGGTGACGACGGGCTCGGAGACGTGCTTGATGGACTCGAAAGCGTCCATGTCCGCGATGGTGGACACGGTGCTGCCCGCGAGCGCGTCGCGGACGCCCTGCACGGCGGCGATGTTGCCCGCGACGACGGCGTCGATCGGGATGCGGTCGGCGCCGACCATGAGGCCGACCTGCTGGGTGCGGCCCTTGCCGGGCATGCCCATGACGTAGACTTCCTGGCCCTTCTCGACCTTGCCCGAGAAGAGGCGGCCGAAGGCGATCTCACCGGCGTGCGGGTCGATGATGATCTTCGTGATCATCATGGCGAGCGGGCCCTTCTCGTCGCAGTTGACCATGGCCTTGCCGACCTCGCTCTCGAGGTCGCCCTTCCAGATGTGGGGCACGCGGTACTTCTGCGCGACGTGCGGGGGCGGGTGGTGGCGGATCGACGCGTCGAGGAGCACCTTCGTGAGGGGCGCCTTCTTGGCGAGCTCCTTGTTGGCGCCGCTCTCGACGAGCTGGTAGATCTCCTTGAAGCCCTTGATGCCGTGCTTCTGCATGTACGGCACCGAGATGGCCCAGTTGTGGTACGCGCTGCCCATGACGACGCTGCCGTTCTCGGGGCGCACGGCCCAGGCCTCGCGGAACTGGTCGGGGACCATCTTGCTGATGAGCGCGTTGACCTGCGTGATGATCTTCACGAAGCGCTGCTGCATCTGCTCGGGCGTGAGCTTCAGCTCGTTGATCAGGCGGTCCGTCTTGTTGATGAAGAGGATGGGCTTCACGCGCTCGCGGAGCGCCTGGCGCACCACGGTCTCGGTCTGGGGCATGGGGCCTTCGACCGCGCAGCACACGATGACGCAGCCGTCGACGGCGCGCATGGCGCGCGTGACGTCGCCGCCGAAGTCGACGTGGCCGGGCGTGTCGATGAGGTTGATGAGGTACTGCTGGCCCTCGAAGTCGTGCACCATCGACGCCGACGCGGCGTTGATCGTGATGCCGCGCGCGGACTCCTGCTCGTCGAAGTCGAGGAGGCGCTGCTTGCCCGCGAGGTCCTCGGACATCATGCCGGCGCCCGCGATCAGGTTGTCCGAAAGGGTCGTCTTGCCGTGGTCGATGTGCGCCGCGATGTCGATGTTCCGGATGAACTCCGGCTTGTGCATGATCTCGCGCGCCTTCGCGATGTTGTCTTCCTTTCGGCCCATGTGAACACCTGATCAAGGGCCCGCGCTGGGTTCGCCCCGAGCGAGGGGATGACGCCGGGACGCGCCCTCTCTTATAAATAGCTTGGGTGGAGGCGGGACCGTGCGTTTTCCTCGGGGAAACGACCCAGGATTCTTGCCGACGCGCGCCGGTGGATGGCGCATGCCCAAGCCCGCGGCGGCGCGCGACTGGAGCGCCATGCGCGAGATGTCACAGCGCCTTCTCGAAGAGCGGACGGGCAAGACGCTCGCGGCGTGGAACCGGCGCGTGAAGCGCGACGCGCCGGCCTCGGAGGCGGCGCTCTACGCCTGGCTCGAGGCCGAGGGCGTGACCGGCTACGCCGCGCAGCTCCTGGTCTGGGAGCGCCTGGGCTACCCCGGCTTCATGACCGCGTCGGCCGACGAGCTGATCGAAGGGCAGCTCGCCGACAAGCCCGCCCTCCGCCCGGTCTACGAGCGCGTGGTCGAGGCGGCGCTCGCGTGCGGCGAGGTCGTCGTCCAGGCGCGCAAGACGTACGTCTCGCTCCGGACGCCCAAGCGCACCTTCGCGCGGATCCGGGCGACGACGAAGACGCGCCTCGACGTCGCGCTGCGGCTGGACCGCGCGCCGCGCGGCCGGCTGAAGCCCTCGCGCATCCACGAGGAGATGCCCGTGCAGATCGAGCTCGCGGCCCTCGGCGACTTCGACGCGGAGGCGCGCCGGCTTCTCGCGCTCGCCTACGCGCAGAACGCCTGATCAGAGCGCGCGCACGTCCGGATAGAGCGAGGTCGGCGGCTCGCCCCGTCCCGGATGGTCCGCTTTCCATGCTAGATAGCGCCGCTTCCAGAGCGCGTGCCGCGCGTCGCTGGCCCGGAGGCGCCGGTGCGGCATGTCGTAGAGCGCGCGCTCGATGCGCCACACGTTGCCCGTGGCGTGGCGCCAGTCGGGGCCCGCGACGTCGCGCAGGTCGAGCACGCCGTACCCCCGCACGCGTCCCGTCTTGTCGACGAACGGATCGACGTAGCTCCACGCCAGGTCGCGCACGCTGCGGTGGAACGGCTTGCGCCCCTTGAGGCCCGGGTACTTCGACATGCCCACCGCGCCCCATCGCCCGCGCTCGCGGAAGAGCGCCACGACGTGGTCGAGCCGATCGTCGCTCTCCAGGTCCATCAGCACCGGCGGATGCCCATGCCGCTCCAGGAGGAACGCGCCGGCCAGCGCGCCTTCGAGGCAGTGGGCGCTCTTGTGGCGCATCACGCCGCGGAAGCTCTTGAGGCTCGGGCCGCCGCGCTCGTGGTTGTAGTCGAGCCCGTCGAGCCACCGCTGCACCTGCGCGGGCGTGCGGAGGCGCGCGACGAGGCGGCGCTCGGCGGGGGTGAGGCGGGCGAGGCTCACATGTCCTGGCAACGGCTCAACGCTCATCGTTCTTGCGCTCCCGCCGCGTGTAACAGCGCGCGGGCTGCGCGGGCCGACGTGTTAAGCATGCCGCGAGAGTAACAGGCTTGGGAATCCACATGCGAATGGTCCACCGCGCTCTTGCTATCACTCTGCTGGCCGTCCTCGTCGTCCCCGCCGGGCTTTCCCAGGTGGCGGGAGGCGACTCGACCCCCGTCCCGCCGATCGTCCTCCCCGCGAGCACGACGCTTCCCGGGCTGGGCACCCTTGACCCCTGGGTCGACGCGAACGGCGACATCATGTTCGGGAACCTCAACATGGATACCAACAGCGTCCTCTTCCGCGGATCGAGCCTGACGGCGAACTCGGCGGGCTCCCTGCTTTGGGACGGGAATGCCGTCTGCACTGCCGCCGGGAATTGCCCCAGCGGAAGCGGAGACATCACGGCCGTGAATGCGGGCACGGGCCTCACCGGGGGCGGCGCGAGCGGCGACGTGACGCTCGCCGTGGACACCTCGGCCATCCAGCGTCGCGTCACGGGGACGTGCCCCGCGGGCTCCTCGATCAACGCCGTCGCGGTGGACGGCAGCGTGACGTGCCAGGCGGACGCGAACTCCGGCGGCGACATCACGGGCGTCGCGGCCGGCTCCGGCCTGACCGGAGGGGGCACCTCGGGCGACGTCACGGTGGGCATCGCCACCGGCGGCGTGACGAGCGGCATGATCCAGGACGGGACGGTCGCGACGACCGATCTCGCCTTCGACCCGGCGACGCAGCCGGAGCTAGACGCGCTCGCCGGCCGCGACCTTGGCTTCGCGACGGGCGGCACGAGCGTGGCGGGCAGCGGGGCCGCGGTGACGGCCACGACGCTGGCGCTCACCACGCCCGACCGGTGCCCGGGGACCGACAACCACCGCTACCTCGTCACGGCGAGCGGATTCGGCGTCACGGGAGGCACCAACCACATCGTCGCCCAGATCGAGCCCACCATCGACTCGACCGCGATGACGTTCGGCAGCCCGCTGCGGCAGTTCACCCTGGACGCCGCCACCGTGGACGACGTCAATTTCCACGGCATCATGGTCCTCACGAACGTCCAGCCCGGCACCCACACGTTCCGCGTCCTGGCGCGCACCGCCTCGAGCAACAACGGCAACGGGTGGACGCTCTCGCATGCCGACCTCGTCGTCGAGCACGTCGGCTGGACCTGCTCGTAGACGCGGCCTATTCCAGCGTGGCGTGCCGCGCGCGCATCGTCTCCTCCGTCGCGCCGCTGGCGCGCATCAGCTCGGCCACGACGCCGTCGAGGAACACCGCGCTGGCGCTCTCGAAGAGCGTGCCCAGCGGAGCCAGCGCGCGCTGCCGCTCGCCGGTGGGCGTCCGCAGCAGGATCGTGAGGTCCGCGAGCTTGGCCAGCGTGCTATCAGGCTGGCCGGTGATGGTGACGATCCTGCTGCCGAGCTTCTTGGCGACCTGCCCCGTGACCACGACGGAGAACGTCTCGCCCGAGCCTGATAGCAAAACGACGACGTCGTCCTCGTGCACGGGCGGCGAGACCGTCTCGCCCACGAAGTACGCCGGCACGCCCAGGTGCGTCAGGCGCACGGTGAAGCTGCGCCCCACGAAGCCGCTGCGGCCGCGCCCGAAGACGATGACGCTGCGCGCCCCGCGCATCAGGTCGAGGAAGCGCTGGACCTCCGTGTCGTCCACGTTGTCCACCGTGGCGCGCACCTGGTTGAGGATGTAGTGCGCGGCCTCGCGGTGCGCCATCGCGTCGCGGGGCTCGGGGGGCGGCGGCACGCGGCGGACGCGCTTGGCGGCCATCGCGCCGGGAGGCCGGCCCGCCCGCTTGAACCTGACCCTGCTCGTCGTCGTGGCGCTCCCTTCCCGACACCGAGAACCCTCGGGATCCGCGGATGCCCGGACGCGCGGTGTGAGAAAGGAGCGCCGGAAGACCATCGATGGAGCGGCCGGAGCGCACATCGGAGCCGCGACGCCAGGCACGAGCATGTCCATCCAGGAAGCCGGTGAGCCGCAAGCGACCGTGTTCGTCGACGGCGTCCCCTACGATGGCGTCGGGGCCGCGATGACGGCGGCGCAGCTCCTCGCGCTCGCGGGGCACGACGCGGACGAGGTGGCGCTCTACGCCGAGGGACGGCACGGCCAGCGCATCCCCGCCGAGGCCGAGGTGCCGGTGCAGGACGGCTCGCGCTTCGTGACCGAGCCGCGCTGATTCGGCGCACTCCCCCACGCAGCGCGATGAATGCGGCCGCCGAGCCCGCGGCGTGGACGTCCTCGCCCTGGAGCAGCAGGTGCAATCGGTGCAGCGCCGGCTCGACGCGATCATCGTGGCCGCCGACGCGAGCCTCGCGCAGCTCGCCACGCGCAGGCACCTGCGCGCCCGCGTGCGGGAAGGGGCCCGCCGGCGCGCTCACGCCATGCAGGTGCCCAGCTCGCCGCAGGCGGCGATCGCGGTGTCGCCCTCGGCGCGCCCCGTGAGGCTCACCGCGCCGCAGTCGCTCGCCTCGTCGTAGGCGCGGCAGCCGCTCGCGTCGCCCGTGAGGCTCGCCGCGTCGTCGCTCGCCACCGCGTCGCGCGTGCCGCTCACGGCCAGGAGCGCGCGCCCGCGGTCGTCGGAGCTGGTCTGCGACGAGGGCCAGCAATGCTCGACGCCGTTGTCGAGCAGCGCGCACGTCCGCGCGTCGCTCGTCGTCACCTGCGTGGCGTCGCCACCCGCGTAGTCCGCGTCGGAGGGATCGCGCTGGCCCCAGCAGCGCACGTCGCCCGCGCGCGTCGTGGCGCAGGCGTGCCGCTGCGCGAGGCTCACGTGCGTCGCGTCGCCACCGAGGTAGCCCGCCGCCTGGCCGTAGTCGTCGGAGCCGAAGCAGCGCACGTCAGCGCCCGTCGTCACGACGCACATGTCGCCCATCCAGACGGCGACCTCGACCGCGTCGTGCCCGGCGTAGGAGAAGCCGTCGATGCCCCAGCAGGAGACGTCGCCGCTCGCGAGCAGGGCGCAAGCGTCCCACGCGCCCGCGGCCACGGCGCGCGCGTCGCCGCCCGCGTAGCCGTCGGACTCGCCGAAGCTGCGGTCGCCCCAGCACTGGACGTCCCCCGAGCGGAGCAGCGCGCACGCATTGTACGCGCCGACGCTCACCTGCGCCGCGTCGCCGCCCAGGTAGTCCGCGAGGTCGGGCGCGCCGTTGTAGCCGAAGCTGCCCCAGCAGTGGAGGTCGCCCCCGCTCGTCACGACGCAGCCGTGCTGGCGCGCCTCGCCCACGCCCACCGCGTCGCCGCCGGTGTACGTCTCCTCCGGCACGTCGGTGAGGGGGTCGCTGCAGCGCGCCGTGCCGTTGGGGAAGAGCGCGCAGTCGCCCGAGACCTGCGAGGCGCCCCACCAGCGGCCCGAGGCGTTCCCGGTCGCGCTCACCGCGACGCCGGAGCACTGCGCGTCGGCGCTGGCCTCGACGCAGAAGAGATCCAGGCCCGTCGGATCGTCGAGGCCTGCCTGCGCGAGGGGCACGAGGGCGAGGACGAGCGCGGCCAGAGCGGTCAGGAAGGGGCGCAAGGAGGGGCCTCGCGGCGGCAGCGCCGGGCCTCCGGAAAAGCGCTCTCCGAAGGGCCGCTTCGCTTACGCTTCCTCGGGGACCTTGTACACTTCACCAAGACCAAGCTGGCGGCGCTCAAGGACGCGCTCCAAGAGGATCTTCATGTACATCGCGTCGTGCTCGACGATGGGCGACACGCTGGTCACCGTGATGTTGTAGTCGTTCTCGAGGATGACCTCGACGAGCGGCGTGAAGTCCAGGTCGCCCTTCTTGATGGGGACGTGGTTGAGCTCGTTCCCGTTGAGGTACTTGACGCCCGTGAAGTAGGAGTGGATGTGCTTGAGCTTCAGCGAGTCCAGCTTCTTGAAGACCGCGTGGAAATCCTCCTTGGTCTTCAGGGCGCCGTTGCCGCGCGCGTGGATGTGCGCGAAGT
>JAXDQU010000058.1:0-4471 GCA_034667685.1 Thermoplasmata archaeon
CTTCCGATTCCGCTTCCTCTTCCGATTCCGAACCCGAGGTGGCTCACGCCTTGAGGTTCGTGCCGCCCGTCTGGATCGCGACCACCGCCCGCGCCGCGGTCTGCGTCGCGTGCGAGGTGCAGGTCGCGGGGCACGCGTCGCCGAACACGGCGTACACGCGCCCGTCGGGGCCCACGTCCACGTCGAAGTAGTCCGCGATGGGGTCGCCGCCGCAGCCGCCGTCCTTGCTGATGCAGCCGTACGCCAGCGGGTCGCCCGTGGGCGTGACCTGCGTCGCCTGGATGGCGGGCGTCGCCGTGTCGGCGCCGGTGACGATGCTCACGTAGCCGTTCCACGCGACGGCGCTGCCCACGCTGCCGGGGTTCACGCCCGTGGCGCCGACGTCCGTCGTGCCGTACATGGCGATGCCGACGCGGCCGTCGTCGCCCGCGACGATCACGGGGAAGCCCACCGAGGTGACGCCCGCGGGCGTGACGTCCACGGGCTGGCTCCACGAGGCGCCCTTGTTGTGCGAGTAGACGTACTTCGCGTGATAGCTCGCGTCCGCGTAGAGGAAGTAGACCGTGCCGTCCGGGGTCGCGGCGACGTCGGCCAGCGTGCCGGTGTTGGCGGCCGCGCTGACGGGCACCGTGACGTCGGTCCATGTCAAGCCGTTGTTCGCGCTGACGTGGAGCTTCGCGCCGCACGCGACGGTGGGCTCGTAGACCGTGCCGTCGGGCGCCGCGTAGACCTGGCCCTGGAACGCGCAGCCCACGCCGTGGGGCTCGACGCTCTGCACCGTGAGGCCGCCGTCGAAGCTCGACCCGCAGTTGTCGTGCGAGAGGCCGTTGGCGCACACGTACACGACGTCCGGGTAGAGCGGCGCGGGCAGCGTGGCGAGGGTGCCGACGCGGTGGCCCACGGCGATCTTCTCGTGGTCCGTCGCGCCCACGCCGCACGCGATCGGGTTGCGCAGCCACGTCGCGCCCTCGTCGTCGGTCCACGAGAGGACCGTGCAGCCCAGGTACGTGTCGTCCACGAACACGCGGCCCGTGTCCTTGTCCGCGGTCAGCGTGCGGTCGGCGGACACGTCGTCGGTGCCCACGGTGACGCCCGCCGCGCCCACGCCGATGCCGGTGGCCTGCCAGGTGAGCCCGTCGTCGGTGGACTTGACGAGGCCCGGGCCCGTGCCGACCCAGCCGCCCACGAAGACGTGGCCGTTGTTCAGCACGGCGAGGTTCAGCTCGACGCCGTACGAGGGCGTCTCCGAGACGCGGAAGGTCGGCGTGCCGGACGCGCCGCCGGACGCGGCGTGGATCGGCAGCAGGGCGACGAGGCAAACGAGGATGACGAGGACGCGACGCATGACAGACTCCCCGCGCCGCGATGCGGTCGGGGGGACTTATCCTTGGCGGCGGCGGGGAGCCCGGCCTGGCTCCTCGCGCGCAGCAGCAGCTCCGGAACGTTTCACTCTCCAACGCGCGACGCGCCCGGCTCTGCCTCCGGCTTCACGGGCTGCAGCGTCACGAGGAGCATGGCGATGCCCAGGAGCACGAGCAGCCAATCGACCATCGAGGGCGCGTTCCCTCGCCGCAGGCCGATGATCTGGAGCGCGCCGATGGTCCCGGCGGCGACCAGCGCGACCGCGCGCGCCAGCCACCGCCACCGCCGGTACCCGGGCAGCGCGCGCGCGACGCCCACGAGGATCGTCGCGGCCACGATGCCGAACACGCCGACTCCTCGCAACAGCAGGGGAACGGACGCCGCCAGCAGCGCAAGGCACGTCAGCAGGAGCCATCCCGCCCGATGGCGATTGGCCGCGAGGGCTCCGAAGACGGCGGCCCCGACGAGGCCGCCGTACAACATGGACTCCATCACGGCATCCAACCAGGTCAGCTCGAAGCCCCCGCGCGAGGGCGCGAGCTCCGCTGCAGACGATAACGCCTTCGGCCACCCTGGACCGACGCCTCAATGCTGCAACGTGAAGAGCACGTCGTCCCCGCCGACGTCCCACAAGCCCAGCCGGGCGCCGGCGTCCAGCCACCCGTGGCTGTAGTTGACGCAGGCGAAGGCGTTCACGTAGTCGCCCGCGTCGGCGAAGTGCCTGGCGTCGGCGTGGTACGAGGTGGCCATCTTGAGGAAGTCGTCCGCGACGTCGCGCAGGTGGCTCGGCGTCGGCGGCGCGACCTTGACCTTGGCGAGCGCGCGGCTGGTGATATCAAGGTACTTGGCGATCTTCTCGTCGGTGAGCGTCTTGCTCATCGCGCGATCCTCCGCCTCAGCCGCGCGCCCAGGCTGCGCTCGGCGCGCTGGCGCTCCTCGACCAGCACGTGCAGGCGCGCCAGGAGCGCGTTGAGCTTGGAGAGCGTCTCCTCGCCGGGGCGGCCATACTCGTGGACGCCGCGCGCGAGCGCCATCGCCTTCTGCGACAGCTCGGTCTCCAGCGCTTCGAGGTGGCGAAGCTCCAGGTCCTCAAGATCGGAGCCGGCCACGAAGCGCGCCTCCTCGGCGAGGTCCTCGAGCCACTGGGGCGCGCGGGCGACGCCGCGCTGCGGGACGAACGGCGCGGGCGAGGGAGGCTTCGGGAGGCTGGGGGAGGCTTGGGGAGATGGGGGAGGCGAGGGGCTTTCCTCGTGGTGGACGGGAAGCTTGCGCTGCGCGGCGGGCTTGGGCGCGGGCTTCGCCATCTCCTCGTCGTCGGGCTCCTCGTCCTCCTCCTCGTCGTCCTCCTCGGGCGGCTTGGGCGCGGCCTTCGTCTCCCCCCGCACCGCGGCCATGACGTCCACGGACTCGCCGCCGTGCGCGGTCTCGCGCGGCCTCACCTCGACGAGGACCGGGATGCTGATGCGCGGGTGCGAGACGAACGCGACGCCCACGGGCAGCCGCTGGATCTCGTCCTCGGAGTCGCTGGTCAAGCCCTCGACGCTCGACGCGAGCGCCTTGAGGTCGTTGGGGTTCGTGACCTTGAGGATGACCTGCGTGTTGCATTGTGACAGCACGTTCTTGTCGACCTTGGCGGGGCGCTGGCTGACGACCATGAGCCCCATGCCGAACTTGCGCCCCTCCGAGGCGACGGTGCGCATCACCTGGCCGCTGGCCGTCGTCGCCATGCCCTTCTCGGGGCAGAAGTTGTGGGCCTCCTCGCAGACGAGCATGAAGGGCTGGACCTTGCCGAGCTTGCGCGCCTCGAAGAGCCGCCGCGCGGTGATGGCGACGACCATCTGCTGCACGTCGGGGCTGACGCCCTTGAGGTTAAGGATGCTGACCTTCTTGGGCGCCACGAGCGACTCGATGGGCGTCCCCTTGCCCGCGAAGACGGGAAGGCCGGTGAGCGTCTCCAGCGCGGAGACGAGGTTCCACTTGGCGTTGCTCGCCGACTCGCGGACCTCCTCGAGGATGCCCAGCAGGTCGTAGTCCTTCCCCTTGTCCTTGAGTGATTTGATCGCGGCGTGCAGGATGCCCATCTGCGAGTTGGTCAGCTCGCCGCCGAGCAGCTCGTGCACCTCGCGCGCCTCCAGGTTGCGGCTCTCCAGCGCGAAGGGCGCCGCGTCCGGGTTCGCCACCGTGTCGGGCGAATACTCGACGATGTGCTCGCCGTAGTTGCGCGGCGTCACGCCGAACCTGCGCCGGGCCTGCTGGTCGTGCGGCGAGTTGTTCGGTTTTGATAGCGAGCCGTGCTCGCCGTGCGGGTCGAGGACGACGATGGGCACGCCCTTCTTGATCAGCTCCTCCATGAGCACGCCCACCGCGTACGACTTGCCGCTGCCGGTCTTGGCCAGGATGCTCACGTGCTTCTGCACGAGCGTGTTGATATCCAGGATGACGCGGAGGTCGTACCCCTTCACGACGCCCAGGTACGCGCCTTCCGTGTCGCGCAGCCCGAAGACGTGCGAGAGGAGGCCCGCGTCCACGCGCCGCACGTCGCTGCCGGCGGGCACGGGCGTGCGCGGCGCCTGCAGGATGCCGCGGCCGTCGCGGAAGCCGATCACGCGCGCCTTGCCGACCAGGTGATTGCGCTCCGGGCCCTCGTGATAGCCCCGGCGCGTGGCGTCCTCGAAGGAGAGGTTCGTCTCGCGCGTGACCTCCGTGACCTGCGCCACGAGCGCGCCGTCGCTGGGGTGGTCCACCTGCACGTAGTCGAGGCGCTTGAGCGTCTCGTCGGAGACGGCGAACCGGAACTCGGTCGTCGAGACGTTGCCGAAGACCGCGCCAACAACGGGCTCATCCATGATATCGAACCTCGGAATCGTGCATGCCTATCGCCCCCCGAGCGAAGCGAGCGGGGGCGCGTAGGGCGTATTGCCGGCTGGTACGCCAGCCGCGGCGGACCGGAACTCGGTCGTCGAGACGTTGCCGAACACCGCGCCCACGACGGGCTCGTCCATGCCCATGACAGGCTCAGGGCGCGTTCAAAAAGGTTGGGAACTCGACGCGGGCTCGGGCTCGGGGCTCTGGACTCCGGGCTCCGGAGCCCTGAGCCTGGAGTCCAGAG
>JAXDQU010000059.1:0-7913 GCA_034667685.1 Thermoplasmata archaeon
ACGAGGACGAGCGTGGTGAGCGCGGTGAGGCACGCGAGGACGAGCATCGCGTTGGCCTGGTGCGCGACGACGGTGATCGCCTCGTTGCCCCCGAGCACGGTCACGCCGCCCAACGCGATCTGCGTGAGCAGGAAGACGCCCGAGAGGGTGGCGAGGACGCGCACGCGGCGCTCGGCGGGCTTCTGGCGCCACGCCATCCAGGCCGTGCCGGCCACGAGGAACGTCACGACGCCCGCGAGGAAGCGGTGGATCCACTCCGCCGCGACGCTGGCCGCGGGGTAGCTGTGCTTCGCGATGAGCGACGAGTCGAGGAAGGGGAACCAGTGCGCGACGACGCCCGTGTCGGGGTCGTCGAAGCAGCCCGGCCACGTGGGGCACGCGAGGCCGGCGCCCTTCATGACGACGTAGGCGCCCACGACGATCAGGAGGAACGTGGCGACGAGGCTCGCGACGGCGAGACGCTCCAGGACGGCGCGCGAGCGGACCATGCCTCTCCTCAAGCCGCCGAGGCCGGACCCGTTTTTAAGAGTTTGTACCGACTGGTCGCGGCGACGACGGCGCTTCGCGGCTCCGCATGCGGAGGCGCGGGGCCCGCGGGGAACGCGGCGTCGAAACTCCTCCGCGGCCTCCGCGCTCACCGCGTCTCCGCATGCGGAGCGCCGGAGGCGACGAAGACGACAATCGCGACCAGCGCGCCCGAGGCCACGAACACGATCGCGAGCGCGGCCGTGGCGCCCGCGGCGTACAGCACGCCCACGAGCGAGGGCCCCGCGGCGCTTCCGAGATATTGCAGCGTGCTCTGGACGCCCTGCGCGAAGCCGCGCCGCCCCTCCGGCGCCAGGCGCGCGGCGAGGCTGGGCAGGAGGCTCGTGAGCGAGGAGTGCCCCAGGAAGAACGCCACGCCCGCGAGGACGACCGCCACGGCGCCCGTGGGCCAGAGCCAGAGCAGCGGCGTGGCGCCCAGGAGAAGCGCCGCCACGAGCCCCACGGCGCGCACGGCGCCCCGGTCCGCCAGCCGCGCGGCCGCGAACATGCCCAGCCCCGCCGGGAGGAGCATGATCAGCAGCGCGACCTCGTACGAGATGCGCGGCGCGGCCGCCGCGAGAAGCGGCTTGGCGTAGAGCAGGAGCCCCGCGAGGCTGAAGTTGACCGCGAACGCCGCGGCGCCCAGGAGCAGCGCGACCCGGATCGACTTCGGATCGCGCGGCGCGGGGCCGCGGGCGGGCTCGTCGGGCAGGCCGCGCCACGCCGCGAGGGCGAGCAGCGCGTTGGCGACCGACAGGCCCCAGAGGATGGCCGGGATGCCCACGCCGACGCGGTGCAGCAGCGCGCCGCCGAGCAGGCCCAGGACCACCGCGCCCCCGGCGGCGGCGCCCAGCGCGGCCATGCGGCGCGTGCGGCGCTCCGGCTCGCCGATCTCGCCCGCGATGGCGAGCGCCACGCCGTTGACCGCGCCCGCGCCCTGCACGAACCGGCCCAGCGCGAAGAGGAGCGGCGTGGGCGCGAGCGCCGCCAGCGCGCCGCCGAGCGCTGATAGCAAAAGGCCGTCGACGACGACGTTGCGTCGGCCGAGCCGATCGGAGAGCGCGCCCAGGGGCAGCAGCAGGATCGCCATGGCGAGCGCGTACGACGCGAAGCCCACGCCGCTCGTCTCATCGCTGCCGCCCAGGCTCTTCCAGTAATCGACGAACCCGACGAGGACGAGGAACGCGCCCAGGACGCGCACGAAGACGATGGCGCTGAGCGTGCCCAGAACGGCGCCGGTGGAGCGGGCCACGGACCGCGCAAGGGAAGGCTCGTCGTGAAGCTTGCTCTGCGCTGTAGAGTTGCGGAGGCGCCAAACGCAGGAAGCGTCCTCGCAGCCGCATGGGCGACGAGCCGCTCTCCCCGCTGCAGGCCGCCTCCGCGCTGCGCGAGGTCGCGCGCTGGAGCGACACGCTCCAGCAGCGGACGTTGGGCCTCACCTGGCTGCTCTGGGCGCTGGTGACGCCCGGCATCTTCGTCACGTACGCCTGGAGCGCCGCCTCGGCGGAGGGCGCGCGCTGGGCCGCGCTCGCGTGGCTTCCGTGGGCCGCGATGGGCATGCTCGTCACGGCGCTCCTGTGGCGCAGCTCCCGCGTCGAGCGCGAGCCCGCTGCCGTCTCCGCGCGCGAGCTGGCGCTCCACGCCGTCCTCTTCCTCCTGGCGAGCGTCGGCGCGGCCACCGTGGTCCTCGTCCTGCGGCTGCCGCTGGCGCCCCCCGCCGCGGTGCTGCTGGGGCTCGGGCTCCTCATCGGCATGCTCGGCGTCCGCGACGTCCTGGGCCGCGAGCGCGCGCCGGGTGCGCTGCAGGTCCTGGGCGGCGTCGCGCTGATCGCGTTCGGGCTCTCGGAGGCGAGCGCGGGGGTGGGCGCCGAGGGCGCGGCCATCGCCAACGCGCTCGCCACCGCGCTCGTGCTGGGCGGCATCGGCGCGTTCCGCTACGCGTGGCGGGGCTGAGCGGGGGCGACTCTCCTGGAGGAGCTCGACCCGCTGATCCACCAGGCGACGCGGCTTCGCCTGATGACGCTACTCCACAAGAACCGCGAGGCGGCGTTCACGTGGCTGCAGGAGCGGCTCGAGCTGACGCCGGGCAATCTCGACGGGCACGTGCAGAAGCTCGTCGCCGCGGGGTACGTCGGCTACGGCAAGCGTCTCACCGAGGCGGGCTTCCAGGCGCGCGTGTGGATCACGCCCGCGGGCGACGCGGCGTTCACGGCCTACGTGGAGCGCCTGCGGCTCGTGCTGGCGGACTCTTTGGCGCAGAGGAACGAGCCCGAGAAGTAGCCCGCGCGCCTACGGTGGTCCGATGGCAGCGCCCAGCGACTTCCAATGGTGGTGGCCCTTCGGGTTCATCTTCTTCATCTTCCTGCTCGTGATGATCATGCGCTTCGTGTTCTACGGACGGCATTGGCGCCGCCCATACTACGGCCACTGGGGCGGCTACTACGGCGGCCCGCCCGCGCCGGGGCACGTCCCCGCCGAGGAGATCCTCCGCCAGCGCCTCGCGCGCGGCGAGATCGACGAGGCCGAATACAAGCGCCTCAAGGAGATCCTGGAGAAGTGATCGCCGTGGCGTTCTGGTGGATCTTCCCGACGTTCTTCCTCGGGCTTTTCCTGCTGCGCGTCCTCTTCTGGCCGCGCTGGGGATGGTGCGGCTGGGGCTACGCGCCGTACCCCGTCGAGCCGCGCGAGGAGCTGCGGCAACGGCTCGCCCGTGGTGATATCACGCCCGAAGAGTATGAGCGGCGCGCGGCGCTGCTGAAGTGAATGGCCGGGTTGCGCATTCCCCAAAGTTGGTTGTGAATAGCCGCCAGGTCAAGCGAAGGCTCGCCGCTTGCCGCCGGGGAACCCCTGCATGGCGAAGCCCAACGCGAAGACCACGACAACCACGAAGGCCGACAAGGCCCGGCGCATCCCGATCGAGAAGGCCAAGAAGCACCCGAAGAGCGCGTCGCGCACGAGCAAGCGCGGCGACGTGCTGCTGATGAAGCGCGCCGACCAGTCCGACATCATGGTGCGCGTCGTCGACCTGGCCGCCCACCCGCGCAAGCCCACGAAGAAGGCGGGGGCGAAGAAGAGCGCGCACCACGGCGGCGTCGTGGCCCACGACCACCACCGCCCCGCCACGCGCCGCGACGCGACCAAGGGCGGCGCCGACACCGCGTACCACAACGCGGGCGACGCTCCCGGCAGCACGAGCGTGAGCGACAACGGCGGCCCCAAGATCACCAACGCGAACATCCACCTCCTTTTCTGGGGCTCGCAGTGGCTGCAGATGACGACGTCCCCCTCGGCCTCGGCCGTGCTGCGCGCCATCGACTCGATCCTCGCGGGGCCCTACATGAACACGCTCAACCAGTACGGCGTGGGACGCGCGACCATCGCCGACGCCTTCATCATCACGAGCCCGAACCCGCCCGCGTCGTTCTCGGAGAGCAACGTGCAGGACATGGTGTGGAGCCTCATCGACGCAGGCGACTTCCCCGAGCCGGACGACGCGGGCGGCAACAACGAGCTCTTCGCCTTCATCATGCCGCCGGGCACGTCGTCCTCGACGGCGGGGCGCGGAGGCTTCCACAGCACGGCGAGCGACTACGACTTCCCCTTCGACTGGGACACCGCGTGGTACTTGTGGGTGATGAACGGCTCGCTCGACACGATCACGTCGCTCTTCTCGCACGAGCTCGTGGAGGCGTGCACGGACCCCGAGGGCGACGCGGTCCAGGTGAACCCGCGGAACGGCTCGAGCTGGAATGAGATCGCCGACGTCTGCAGCAGCACCGACGTCCTCAACGGCGTCCGCGTGCAGTCCTACTGGTCCGATCGCGACAAGGCCTGCGTCATCCCCATCCCGTCGCGCAACCCCATCGATCCAGCGTCGCGCCGGCGCATCACGCTCAACGCGCGCTTCCACGTCACGGACCCCGGCCTCTTCAGCGACGACGTGGGCGACTTCTCGGGCTCCCGCTCCGTGGTGCTCGACGCCAACAACCCGACGCAGCAGATCGTGCTCCGCAGCGGCGCCGTGGGCGGCGAATCGAGCGCCGACCTCGTCGTGGACCTGACGTGGAACGCCGACTATTCGGTGGGCGTGCGTTTCCGCTCGGCGCTCTACGACGAGAGCGACGTCGACTCGAGCACGTCGAACAGCTTCACGCTCGGGCGCGACACGTGGCAGAGCTGGTGGATCAACCACGTCTCCGGCGATTGGGTCGAGGCCGACTCCTGCCACATCGACTTCGACGTGACAAACGTCCAGGCCTGAGCCTACGGCATCTTGGCCGCGAAGGCTTCGAGGGCTGCGCCTTTCTTGATGGCTGCACCTTGCTCCATGAGCACGCGTTCGATCGCGAGGATGCCGCCCGCCAGCTCCTCGAAGCTGACGGTGCCCATGTGGCCCAGGCGGAAGATCTTGCCCTTCACGTCGTCCTGGCCCCCGGCGATGACGACGTTGTGCTTCTCCTTGAGCACCTTGCGCATCTTGCCGTCCTCGACGCCGGCCGGGACCTTGACCGCCGTGACGGTGTCGCTGCGGTAGCCGGGCGGGACGAACAATTCGCAGCCCATCGCCTCGAACGCGGCGCGCGTCGCGTCGGCCTGCGCGCGCACCTTGGCGATGCGCGTCTGGAGCCCCTCGGCCTTGATGATATCAAGGGCCTCCGCGGCCGCGAGGTGGAGCGGGATCGCGGGCGTGAAGGGCGTGTCGTTCTCGGCGGCCTTCTTCACGTAGCGCAGCAGGTTGAGGTAGTAGCCGTTCTCCTTGTGCATCGCGGCCTGGGCGCGCTCGTTGACGGCGACGAACACCAGGCCGCTGGGCATGCCGAGGCACTTCTGCGAGCCCACGATCGCGACGTCGACGCCCCACTTGTCCACGGGGACGTCCATGCCGCCCACGCTCGTGATGCAGTCGGCCACGAGGAGCGCGCCGTTCTCGTGCGCGATCTTGGCGATCTCCCCGAGCGGGTTCGTGAAGCCGACGCTGCTCTCGTTGTGCGTGAGGAAGACGGCCTTGGGCTTCACGCGCGCGACGGTCTGCGCGAGCTCGCCGAGGTCGATCGGCTGGCCCCAGGGCGCCTTGAGCACCGTGGCGTCGCCGTAGGTCGAGGCGAGCGTGCAGAAGCGGTTGCCGAACTTGCCGTTGTCGAGCGCGACGGCCTTCTCCCCCTTCTTCAGGAGCGAGAGCGCCGCGGCGTCCATGCCCGCGGAGCCGCTGCCAGCGATCATGACGACGGGGCTCGTCGTCTGGAACACCGTCTTCATGCCCTCCTGGATGCGGCGGTTCACGTCGACGAACGCCGGGTCGCGGTGCGCCACGGCGGGAACGCTCATCGCGCGCAGCACGCGCGGGTGCATCTTCACGGGACCGGCGAGAAGGAACACGTTGTCCTGCGCGTCGAAGGGCATGCTGCGGCCAAGCGAAGGCGCCGCCTTGAGCGTTCCGCCTTCTACGTTTGAGGTTTCTCGTCCCACCGCGCGTCGTGCTCTTCAGCTTCGAGGCGTGTACCAAGCGCCTTTTGATCGTTCCCTGCTCCATCAAGGAACGGGCCTGGCGCTCGCCCCCAAGGCCGCCCGGCAGGCAACACCCTTCGCAGGGAGGAACAAAACGTGCTCTCGATGACCCGCTCCTGGACCTGGACCTTCGCGCTCGCCACCGCCGCCATCCTGCTCGCCGCCGTCGGCTTCACGGTGACGAGCATCGACCCCGGCGTGGCGCCCGGTCTGACGGCCTCGCTCCTGCTCGGCTCGCTCGCCTGCACCGCGGTCGCCTTCGGGCGGGTCGCGATGCGCGTGCGTCGTCTTGAGCTGGAGAACGAGGGTCTGATCGAGGAGATCGGCCAGGAGTTCGACCGCGTGAAAGACAAGATCGAGATCTTCTCCGACGCGCTCCAGGCGCCGCGCACGCTCTCGCCCGCCGAGGCCGAGGCGGCGGAGGCCGCCAACGCGCGCCGCGTGATGGTGAAGTAGGCGCTCAGCGCGCGACGGTCTTGAGCGCGCGGTCGACCGTCGCCGCGCTCATGCCCGTGTAGTTCGCGGGGTTGAGCGCGTCGCGCACCTCGGCCGCGCTCAGCCGGCCGCTGATATCATGGTGCGAGAGGAGCGACTCCTCGAAGTCCTTGCCCGTCATGCTGGCCTGGCGCACCGCCTCGTGCGCCTCCTGGCGGCCCATCCCCTTCTCGACGAGCCGGAGCATGATGGACTCCGCCATGATGTGCGGGTTCTGCGCGAGGTTCCTGCGCATCTGCTCGGGGAAGACCTCGAGCTTCTGGAAGACGTCCACCATGTCGACGAGGATCTCGTGGAGCAGGACGAAGGAGTGCGGCAGGAGGAAGCGCTCGGCGCTGCTGTTGGCGAGGTCGCGCTCGTGCCACTGGATGCTGTTCTCGTAGACCGGGTAGACGTTGCTGCGCACGAGGCGCGCCAGGCCGCTGATCTTCTCGGACTTCACGGGGTTGCGCTTCTGCGCCATCGTGCTGCTGCCGACCTGCTTCTTGCGGTCGAACCCTTCGGCGACCTCGGCGATCTCGCTGCGCTGAAGGTTTCGGACTTCCGTCGCGAACTTTTCGAGCGAGGTCGCCACGTTCGCCATCCACGCGAACAATTCGTTGTAGCGGTCGCGCTGCACGATCTGCGTGGGGCCGTCCTCCATCCCGATGCCCAGGTCGCGCGCCACGAAGTCAGCGATCTCGAAGGCCTTCGGGCCCAGACCCGCGCTGCTGCCCACCGCGCCGGCCATCTTGCCCACGACGACGCGGGCGCGCATCTCGTGCAGGCGCGCGAGGTGCCGGTGCGTCTCCAGGAGGAAGACGCTCATCTTCAGGCCGAAGGTCATCGGCACCGCGGCCTGGCCGTGCGTGCGCCCCATCATGACCGTGCCGCGGTGGTCGTGCGCCAGGCGCGCGATCGCGTCCTCGAGCTTGACGAGCTGGTCCTCGACGAGCTGGAGCCCGTCGCGGAACATGAGCGCGTTCGCGCTGTCGATGATGTCGTAGGAGGTCGCGCCCAGGTGGACGTAGTTGCCCGCCCCCTTCTCGCACACCTCGGTGAGCGCCTTGACGACCGCCATGAGGTCGTGCCGGATCTCCGCCTCGATCTGGTGGACGCGCTCGGGCGTCACCTTGCCGCTCGCGGCCTTCTTGGCGATCTCCGTCGCGGCGTCGGCGGGGATGTTCCCCACGTAGGCGTGCGCCCGCGCGAGGGAGGCTTCGACGGCCAGGAGCCGCTGGAGCTTGCCCTCCTCGCTGAAGATGGCCTTCATCTCGGGGCGGCCGTAGCGGAAGTCCAGCGGGCAGGAGAGGACCATGCGGGGGGCACCTGGGGGAGATGAACGGGCACGCGGAGGGGGGTCTTGAGGCTATCCTCCGACGAGGGGAGGCGGGGGGTGCGCGGGGGGG
>JAXDQU010000060.1:0-6530 GCA_034667685.1 Thermoplasmata archaeon
CGCTTGCCGCCATCCCGCCCCGCCGCCACCCCGCGGCGTGTTGGGGGCTGGGGGTGTTGGCGGCAAGCGAAGCCCGGCCAGAGGCATGAGACGCAACCACAGGAGCGAATCCTGCGCGGCTTCGACAGAGGTTGTAAAACAGCCCCTATCGGCCGCCGCGCTCGCCCGCGTGTCCGGCCGCGTCGCGGATGCGCGTCCACGCGTGGCGCACCGCGTCCTCGAAGGCGGCCTGCGTGGCGAACTCCGTCGGCCCCAGGAGCGGCAGGATGTCCGCCACGCGGATCGTCCGCCGCGCGTCGAGGGCGATGCGCGCCTCGCCGATGGTGGAGGCGACCGTCGCGGCGTCGGCCGGGAACGGCACGTGCAGCAGGATCGGCGAGAGGGCGTCCAGCCCGACGACCTCGTAGGGCGGCTGCTCGTTGCCGATGACCTCGTTCGGGTAAGGCGGACGCCCGACGCCGGGGCTCGGCTCCGGCTCGCGGCGCTGCATGATCTCGCGGTTCCTGTCCTCCTGCGGCTGGACCATGCGCCCCCCTTTCCTCCGCGCGTGGCTGAGCGTTCTGGCCGACCCATCATTGGGCACCTGGCTCCCGCGCCTTTTTGCCAGGACCCCGCCTTGCCACGAGCGATGCGCGTCATCGCGTTCACGGGCATGCCCGGCGCCGGCAAAGGGGTCGCGGCCGAGGTCGCGCGCAAGCAGAGCATCCCCGTCCTGCGCATGGGCGACTTCATCTGGGAGGAAGTGAAGCGGCGCGGCCTGCCGATCGACTCGGGCAGCGTGGCCGAGGTCGCGATGCAGATGCGCACCGACTACGGGCCCGGCGTCTGGGCCGAGAAGACGGTGGACCGCATCAAGCAGCTCGGGCCCAAGATGGCGATCATCGACGGCGTCCGCAGCGAGGCCGAGCTGGAGGTCTTCCGCCACCGCCTGGGAACGGACTTCACCCTCGTGGCGATCCACGCCAGCCGGCCCACGCGCATGCGCCGGCTGCTCCAGCGCAGGCGCGAGGACGACATCAAGGACGAAGGCGAGTTCATCGCCCGCGACGAGCGCGAGCTTGGCTGGGGCCTCGGCCGCGTCATCGCGCTCGCCGACGTGATGCTGGTCAACGAGGAGACGATGCCGGACCTGGCCTCGCAGGTCGACCGTCTCCTGCGCGGCGAGCCGATCTACAAGGGATTGCGCTAGGGTTCCTCTTCTTCGTCGCTCGCCGCCTCCGGCGGGGAACATCCCGAATCACGAAGACCCGAATCACGCCGGAGAAGCGTGGGGTGGACGGCGCGGTGCCAGCCGTCTTTCATTCTTGGGGCGTTGAAGTTCACGAGGATGCCGACGGGCTTGTGCGCGAACAGGGCCTGGTACGTCGATTCTCGGTATCCCGAACCGACGTGCCGATGGAGGTCGAACGCGACGTCCTTCACGCGCTCGACCATCGCCTCGACGTGCGGCGGGACGGAGTCAATCCAGCGGGTCACACGCAGCGGATGGAGCTCGATCTCATCATGGTTCTCCGGAGGTCGCCCACAGCGCACGTGATTCGGGTCTCCGGGATCCGGGATCTTCCCCGCCGGAGGCGGCCCGAGCACGCACGCTCCCCGAAAGCCATCGCACCCCAACCGGCATGCCCCCGTGCGGCGCTCGGGGAGGCGCATGAAGACCATCCTTCTGCTCGCCGCCTTCGCGATCCTCGCGACCGCCACGCTGCCCGCCGCTTCCGCCGACATCGTCCTGCGCCAGTGCGGCCCCGACGTGGGCTGCTCGTCGAGCCACACCTACGCCGCGCCCGGCCCCTCCTGCACCATCACGCTGCCCGCGGAGATCGGCCGCACGTATCCGCTCGTCTCGTGCTAGGCTAGCCCAGCGCGCCCGCGAACTCCACGAGCCCCGCCTTCGCCCCGGCGACCATCCGCGACTTGGCGAACGCCACGCCCAATTTGCCATCCGGCGCAAAGGCGACACTGAGGTAGTCCAATTCTTCGCGGTCGCTCGTGCAGGCCGCGCCCTTGGGGCACATCGGTCCCGTCTTCACGGGCTCCAGGCTCGCCTTGTCGACGCCCCACGCGGCGCCTTCGGCGGGCCGGTGCGCGACGTAGGCGAACCACTTGGCGTCCTGCGGTGCCTTGCCCGGATCGCCGGTGCCATCGCCGCCGTACCAGCCCACGGCGAACTCCCCGTCGCCGCGCGCCGCGACCCAGGGCAGGAAGTTGAGCCCCTCGCTGCGCAGGGCGGCCGGCGCGCTCCACGTGCGGCCGAGGTCCGCGCTCTCCGAGGCGAAGAGCGTCATGGTCTGGTTGGTGCGCGCGGCCCACGCGACGAGGACGCGGCCGTGGTCGTCGACGGCGCCCTGCACGGCCCACAGGTTGTCGAACCCTTCGGGGGCGTCGGCGACCTTCTCGCTGTGCCACGAGGTGCCGTTGTCGCGGCTCACAGCGAGGCGGACCTGGCTCGGGTTGTGCCAGTCGTCCGTGCCGCTCGTCCAGTCCACGAAGCCGTAGGGCATGACGTACGTGCCGTTGCCCACGTAGCGCGGGTGCGCGATCTGGTAGTCGCCGTTGCTCGCGGTCGGGACCACGGTGACCGGAGCGGACCACGTGGCGCCGTGGTCGGTCGACCAGACCGACTCGATGGACATGAGCGCGTCGCCGCGGCCGTTGATATCACCCGCGTTGCGCACCGTGTTCTGGACCCCGTGGAAGTAGGCGTAGAAGATGCCCACGGTGCCGTCGGGCCCCGCGACGAGCCACTGGCGGTCGATGCCGCCCACGCTGTCGAGCGTCGTGACCGGCGCGCTGCTCCACGTCGCGCCCCCGTCGCCCGAGGCCTCGACGAGGTAGCTGCCGTAACGGCTGTTGGCCTGCGCCAGCGGCGTCGTGACCGGCGAGCCCCAGTTCCACCAGTCCGTGTAGTAGACCCAGCCGTCGCCCGCGGTCACGACGTCCGCGTCGCTGCTGCCGAAGGGCCTTCGGGTGCCCTGGACGGTGCCCAGCGGCGTGTCGCGCTGGGGGCTGCGCAGCGTCTCCCACGTCGCGCCGTGGTCCTTGCTGCGCCAGAGCCACGCGGCGCCCTGCATCGCGTTGGGGCGCTCCTGCGAGCCGGCCACCGCGGCGATCCACGTCGTGCCGTCCTTCCCGATGGCGAGGTTGGGCTCCGCGCCGTTGGTGGGCTGGTCCATGGGCTTGGGCGCGGCGAAGGCGAGCGGCGCGCCGTCCACGCGGGGGAGCGCGGCCGCGTCGAGCTTCGCGCTGGGCGTCGCGCAGCCCGGGACGACGAGGACGAGCGCCAGGGCGAGAAGGATCCAGCCTCTCATGGGCGGCGCGAGGAGCGCTGGCGCAACAAGAGTTTTGTGCAGGTCCCCTTCATCGGTCCGCATGCTCTGGAGGCTCCTGGTCCCCATCCTCGTCGTCACGGCCGCGTTCGTGGGCTGCACGCAATCGCCGCAGGCGCCCGCCGCCGTCGCGACCAACGCCGCCAAGGTCAACCTCACGCGCCCCGAGCTGAAGGCGCCCACCTTCCTCGCGCCCGTCGACCTGGGCGTCGTCACGCTGGGCAGCGAGCCTTCGGTGGCCGTCGCGCCCGACAGCACGGTCTACGTCGCGACGCCCGGGGGCAGCACGTGGCGCTCCGACGACGCGGGCAAGACGTTCAAGGCGCTGGGCAAGCCGACGTGCATCGCGCCGCTGCCCGCGTGCCCCACGAGCGAGAACGACGGCAACGGCATCGACGACGGCGGCGACGCGAGCCTGGCCGTGGCGCCCAACGGGACGGTCTGGAGCGCGGGCCTGGGCGGATCGGCCGGCGCCGTGCCCGTGCAGTCCTCCCTCGACAAGGGCGCGTCGTGGTCGAAGTCCTACGACGTCGCGCTGAAGAACGGCTCGGACCGCGAGTGGGTCGTGGCCAACAAGACCGGCAGCGTGTTCGTCTCGTGGCGCGACTTCGGCGCGAGCGCGTCGTGCAACGACCCCACGGGGGTGAGCTGCCCCGCGGCGCCCAGCGGCCTCCTCATGGCGCGCCTCGACCCGGGCCAGCCCTGGAGCAAGCCGGTCAAGGTCAGCGCGGACGGCCACGAAGGCCCGATCGCGGTGGACAACGCCTCCGACTGGATCTATCTCCCGCACGTGGACACGCAGAAGAGCGTCATGGTCGCGCGCTCGATGGACGGAGGCCGCACCTGGCAGGACGTCGCCGCCGCGCCGCTCCACGCCGACACGTACGACTTCCCCATCGCCACCGTCGATGCCGCGGGCAACGTCTACGTCGTCTGGAACACCGACCCCTCCGAGCCCGACGACATGCAGGGCGGCGTCGCCGCGAACAACGTCATCGTCCCGCAGGTCTACTACGCGCTGAGCAAGGACCACGGCGCGACGTGGAGCAAGCCCGCCGCGCTCTCGCCCGCCGGAGTCCCCGCGCTCTTCCCGTGGGCCGTCGCGGGCAGCGAGGGGCGCCTCGCCGTCGCGTGGTACGAGGGCACGGCGCCCACCCCCAGCGACCGCGTGCCCAACGTCTGGCACGTCGCGGTCGACATGAGCGTCACCGCCGACGCCGAGAAAGCGGCCTTCAAGGAGGCGTTCGTCTCCAGCTCGCCCAACCACGTCGGGCCCATCTGCACCGAGGGCCTGCTCTGCTCGCTCACGGGCGCCGACCGCAGCCTGCTCGACTTCTTCGAGATCCGCCTCCTCCCCGACGGCAGCCCCGTGCTGGCGTTCGTGGGCGACGCCGACGTCCGCATGGCGACCGTGCACGTCTACGCCTCGCGGATGACCGAAGGAACGAGCATGCTGGGATAGACCAAGAGCCCAGAGCCTTGAGTCCTGAGCCCTGAGTCCCGCACGCAAGGCTCTGGGCTCAGGACTCAAGGCTCAGGGCTCGGGGTTTCGCCCGCCACAACCTTGATGTTCCGGGGAGGGGGCTCGCGCCCCATGCTTGGGAGGATCCTACTTGCGGCGCTGTTCCTGGGTGTCGCCGTCTCCGGCTGCGTCCAGCCCCCATCCGCCGGCTTGAGCCAGGCGAACGCGCACGCCGGGCTCGAGGGCGCCGTCTCGGCCGCGCGCCTGCCGCCGCCGGACAAGGACCTCTCGCACGCCATCGTGTCGGACCACGGCGCGCCCTACATGCACGCGCTCCCGAACCTGCACACCGGCAGCTACCGCATGGACCTCGTGGGCTACAACCCGCTCCAGGACGACCCGCTCACGGCCAACAGCGCGTTCACCGCCGTCACGATCTGGCACCACCTCGCGTGCGTCTCGCACTTCGCGGGCACGGGCGGCTTCGGCGGCGCGACCATCGTCGACTTCAACGACCCCAAGAAGCCCGTCGTCGTGAGCACGATCCTCTCCACCGCCATCGGCTCGCGCTGCCAGTTCACCGACGACGGCAAGCACCTGCTCCTCGCGGACTACGGCGGCGAGAACCCGGGCCTGCCCGACCCCGTCCCCGACGCGGCCAAGGACGTCGCGGCGTTCGGCGTCTCGGTCTACGACGTCTCGGACCTGAAGAACCCCAAGTTCCTCTTCCACGACTCGCAGGGCCAGACGCCCGGCGACGAGGCCGCCGTCGGCTCCAGCGAGTACCACAACGTCGGTACCGCCGACATCAACGGCACGACGTACGTCTACCAGACCTACACGGGCAACATCCTCGCGCTGGCGAAGGACGCGCAGTCCATGAAGATCGTCGCGCACGTCGAGGCCACCGACCACGACGTCTGGGTCGGCCAGCACCCCATCACGGGCACGTGGATGCTCGTCAGCGGCAAGGGCGACGGCACCGTCTTCTACAGCCTGAAGGACCCCACGCACCCCGAGCTGCTTGGCGTCTACAAGGGCAACCAGAGCTACCAGGGCTGGCACCGCCAGTGGCCCCTCGCCCAGACCGTCGACGGCAAGGCCATCATGGTCGTGGCGGGCGAGGAATGCGGCAACGGCAAGTCGCTCCCCTACACCGTGCTGGACTGGACGGACCCCACTGATATCAAAGACATGGGCCACTGGCAGATCCCCGGCAACCCCGCGATCACCGAGCCGGGCCAGCTCTGCAGCATGAACAGCCACGAGTTCAACACCTTCGACGGCTACGTCGCCACCGGCAACTATCACGCCGGCGTCTGGATCTTCGACGTGGGCAGCGCGGAGCGCCTCGCGCAGCCCGTGACCATCGGCTACTACGAGCCCCACGAGAACCCGCTCGACCACGGCGCGACGCGCTACACCCCCTTCGCGTGGAACCCGGACACCTGGGGCGCCTACTTCGACGACCGCGGCTACGTCGTCACGTGCGACTGGGCCACCGGATTCTACGTGCTGAAGGTGCCCGGACTCACGCGCGAGAACGCGACTGCCTGAGCGGGCGACGGGACGTGGAACGCGGAGAACGTGCAACGTGAACGTGAACGGTGAACGAACGCCGTGAACGAGAACGTGAACGACCGTCTCGGCTAGATCTGGCCAGATCTAGCTGGGCCGCGGCGCCGTCCGGCCGTTCACGTTCACGTTCTCGTTCACAGCGTTCGTTCACCGTTCACGTTGTC
>JAXDQU010000061.1:0-9415 GCA_034667685.1 Thermoplasmata archaeon
TAGACGAACCAGTCGCCCGTCGCCTGGTCGGGGCCGCCGGTCGCGTTCGTGCCGTACCAGAGCACGGCCACGCGCCCCTCGTCACCCGCGACGACCCACGGCCAGACGTTCGTGCCGGCGACGCCGCGCAGGTCGTCACGACGCAGGTCACGCCCACGCCCATGTTCCAGGGGCACATCTGCCAGGGCGGCACGGGCTGCCAGGCCGACCCGAGCCCGAACGGCGACCGGCGGCTGGGCGACTTCTTCGAGGCCGCGGTCGACGCCAAGGGCTACGTCCACGTCGTCTACGCGGTCGCGCTGGGCGACAGCATCAGCCACCCCGGCTACTCGCGGCAGACCTCCGGCGTCAGCTTGTTGTCTGGCGCGGCTGGACAACCATCGTAAGATGGTCCCGGGGAGACTTCGTAGGTCCAACCCCGGCGGCTCCGAGAAGCCTCCAAGCCTCCCAACAGCCTCCGTTCTTTCCCCGTTCCGGGGACGGAACCGCCGGGATTGCCTTCATCCCCCGCCCTGCGGGGGTCCTCCCAAACCCTCAGCCCGGGCCCGAGCCCTTTTCCGAGCCCGATTCCGATTCCTCTTCCGAGCCCGGCGGGCGCAAGCCGGGCTCGGAAGAGGAATCGGAATCGGAATCGGGCTCGGGCGTGCGGGGACTTGTCTGCCATCCCCATACAAGCATCCTACCAAGGCGCTCCCAGCCCCCTGGAAGCTTGGAGAACCCGGCGGCTTCCTCAAGCCTCCAAGCCTCCCAACAACAGCCTCCTAACCCAACTCCCCCTGGAGGCCGCCGGGGTTCATCTCCTTCCTTCTCCGGAGAATCCCAAGCGCTTCTCCATAGGCTCCGGCCGCCCAAGACGGGCCGATGAGCCAGAACGACAAGCTTCGGATCGCCGTAGATTTTGACGGCGTCCTCTTCGACCACATTCCCTACCTGCTGCGCGGGTTCCGTGACGCGCACGGCATCGACCTCGCGGAGGAGGGCTTGCGCTACTGGGACTTCTTCCAGTACCGCGCGGTGCGCGACCGCAACTTGACGTGGGGATGCGTCAAGACGGTGCTGGAGAAGATCGACAACGACCCCGCGCTGCACGACTGCAGCCTCCGGGACGCCGACGCCGCGGACGTGATCGCGGGCTGGCGCGAGGCGGGGCATCACGTCAGCCTCGTCACGGCGCGCGAGGCCGTGGGGCGCGAGACGGTCGAGGGCTTCCTGTCGCAAAACGGCGTGGCCGTCGACCAGGTGGTCATGGGCGCTTCGCGCAAGACGGGCTACGACGTGCTCGTCGACGACGCGCCGCACAACGTGCTCATGGCCGCCGCCGACGGCGGGCTCGCGCTCCTCATGGACCAGCCCTACAACCGCGACGTGCCCACGAAGCGCAACCCGCTGCGCGTGCGCGACTGGCGCGAGGTCGAGGCGAACGTCGCGCGCTACACCGAGGTCGCGCTCGCATGAGCGAATGGTGGAGCTACGCGGGCATCGCGCTCCTGGGTCTCCGCAGCGCGCAGATCGGCGAGTGGGGCTTCGTCGCGGTGAACGCCTTCACAGCCGCGTTTTGGACGACGGTGGCGCTCGTCAAGACGTTAGGAACGCGGTGGTGGCCAGGAGCGCGTAGAGGACGACGTGCCCCAGGATCGCCCACCGAAGCAGCCTGATCCCGTCCATGCCCAGCTCGCCGCGCCGATGGTTTCTCCACGCGCTGCGGTAGAGCAGGCCGAAGATCGTGAGCAGGACCGCCGCGAACACGCCGACGGCCGCGAGCGCGCCCAGGTTCATCAGATCCACCTCAGTTGCGCCATGATCGCGATGAGCGCGACCTGCATCACGGCCTGCACGCCCGCGAGGCGCACGTTGCGCATGGTGAGCTTGCCGATGAGCGCGACGTCGGGCTTCGCCTTCGCCAGCTCCAGGAAGATGCGCACGCCGTTCGGCAAGAAGATCCCGAAGCCCTGCGCCGTGAGCGCCAGCACGACGACGCCCGCGGCGAGGATCCAGGGCGAATGCAGGTCGAAGCGCCCGGTGGCCTGCGCGAGGTAGATGCCGCTCGTGATCGCGACGGACGCGAGCGAGGGCAGGATGAAGAACGTCGTGGGCGTGAGCCGCTTCGCCACCTCGACGCGCCCGGGCGGCTCCAGCGCGCGCAGGATGCGCGTCATCACGACGCCCATGTAGATATCAAAACCGGTCCACGTCCCGCCCACGATGACGTGGACGTAGTCGAGCCACACGAGCTGGCGCGAGGCGAGGGCGCCGATCAGCAGGAGCGGCGGCGCGAGCGCCACGACGAAGCTCCACGTCAGCAGGCTGCGCGTGAAGGGTGGGAGGCCGGGTGGCGCGCTCATCGTGGAACGTGAAAGCGTCCGCGCCTGCAAGAAGAGAGCGGGAAGCCACGGGGGCGCGGCTTCGAGAAGTGCGGGTGTCGAGATTTGAACTCGAGCAGCAACGTTGGCAACGTTGTGTACTAGCCAGGCTATACTACACCCGCGCTGGCGAACGCCCCACAGGATGGGGCGCAACCCTCGAATGCAGACCCCCTATAAGACGGTTTTGCGGGCCAGAATCGCGCGGGAGTTTCATCACGGCGCGCGCCCTCGCCACGAGCGCAGGAGTACTCAAGCCCGGCCAACGAGGCGCGACTTAAGATCGTGTCCTGAAGAGGTTCCCCGGTTCGAATCCGGGCTCCTGCATGAGCGCATCAGCGCGAGGCAGGAGCCCGGATGAGGCCGAACTCCCCGCGGCGAGATCGCGTTCGGCCGGAATCCGGGCTCCTGCACTCGCCTCATGGCCGACACGACCATGCGCCGCGGCGCGCTCGGGGCTCTCGATGACGTGCATCTTCTGCAAGATCGCCGCCGGCGAGATCCCCTCCGAGAAGGTCCTGGAGAACGAGCGCGCCCTCGCGTTCCTCGACGTCCGTCCGCTCGCGCGGGGACACGTGCTCGTCGTGCCCAAGCGCCACCACGAGCGCTTCGCCGACCTGGCCGCCGAGGACGCGCATGCGGTGATGGACCTCGCGCAGCGCGTCGCGCGCCGGCAAGCGCTCGGCCTGGGCGCGGAGGGGGCGACGATCGCGATCAACGACGGCCGCGCCGCGGGCCAGGAGGTCATGCACGTGCACGTCCACGTCGTGCCGCGCCGCGAGACGGATGGCGTCGGCCCGATCCACGCGCTCTTCCACGGCAAGGCGCCGACGCTGCGCGAGGGCGAGCTGATGGAGATCGGGAAGCAGCTACGCGGCTGATAGCACCTTGTCAAGCCGGTCTTCCCAGGGCTCTCTGGTGAGCGGCGCGAAGCGCGGCACGGCGAGCGGCGCGCGTCGGCGCGGGCGCGGCTTCCCGGCGCCGGCCCGCAGGGCGGCCTCGACGCGCGCCTCCAGGTCGGGCACGCGCTCGCGCAGCGGAACGGGGGGCGCGTCGAACGCGACGGGGACGTCGGCCGCGGGCTCCGGCGCGGGGCCCTCGATGCGGACCTCGACCTCCGTAGGCGGGGGTTCGGGAGCCGCGACGGGCTCGGGTTGGGGCTGAGGCTCGGGCTCAGGCTGAGGCTGGGGAACGACGCGCTCCACGGCCACGATCTCGAAAGCCAGCGGCGGGGCGGCCGGCTGCTCCCACGCGGCGGCCTCCAGCGCGCGCTCGACGACCGAGGGTGCGGGCAACGTCACGGGGCGCGTGCGGGGGCGCGAGACGACCAGCGGCCGGTCCAGCGGCTCCGTCGTGATATCATACTGCGGGAGCGGCGCGGGCGTCGGTTGGGGCTGGGACTCGGGCTGAGGCTTGGGCTGAGGCTGAGGCTGAGGCTGAGGCTTGGGCTGAGGCTGGGGGATGGGCAACGGCTCCGCAGGACCCACTGTGGCGGGCTCGATCCGGATGCGCAAAAGGGTGCCCTGCTCGTCATACTCGCGCACGAGCCGGCGGCCGGGCTGGACCTCGACCACGATGCGTCCGGGCACAAGCTTGTCAAGCGGACGCCGGAGATGAAGATTGTCAGAGCAGCGTCTTGCCCTTGGGCGTGAACTCGTAGGTGCGGCCGCGGCGGCGCGAGCCCTCGCCGATGACGGTGAGGTAGCCCTCGCGGACGGCCTTCGCCAGGGCGCTGCCCAGGCCGACGGGGAAGATCATGTGCTTGCCGACGCGCTTGCCGAAGGCCTGGCGCGCGTCGAACCGTGAGGTCGTGTCGGCCTTGCGGGCGGCCTCTTTCAGCGCTTCCATCATGTCCATGGCGTCATGCCCCGGAATGCAGGACCATCGTCCTGCTTGTCTTCAATGTTCCCGACATACTCTCCCATCCTTATCCTTCTCGGATTTCCACGAGGAACGCCACGAGATCCGCCTGCGGGGAGCCGCTGAACTGCCGCAGCTTGCCACGCAGGGTGATGGCATCCTCGTCCGTCGCCAGGACGGCGTGTCCCGCGAACGCCTCCTGCTTGTCCAGGCGCAGGTGGAAGTTGAGGTGGTCGTCCACGCGCGCGTTGGCCTCCCGCACGACGCGGTCGAAGCCGGTCGGGTCGTCGCGCGCGAGCGCCTGGAAGACGCGCTTGGCCGCGGGCGCGGACTTCTGCTCGGCCTCGAGGATCGTGATCGCGTTTCCGTGCGAGCCCTCGACGCGCGTCTCCTCCAGCGCGAGCTTGCGCGCGTCGTCCTGCGCGGCGTGCCGCAGCGCGAGGCGGACCTTCTCGGGGTCCTCGGTCGCGTGCGCGAACGTGCGCAGGCGCAGGTAGTGGAAGACGGCCACGAAGCACGGTACGGTCGGTCCACGGATGGACCTTGAGGTAACCTGCGGCGCAAACAAAGGAAAAAGAAGGAGGGGGCGCGGAGCGCCCACGAGCTTACTGACGCTTGTTGCCGTTGGCGCGGATGGAGGGGCGCACCTTCTCGGCGCCCTTGCCCTTCGCGCGCAGGCCGCGGCCCTTCTGGCCGGCGCTGGTCTTGCCGCGGAACACGCGGTTCGTGTTGCCGGGGTTGGCGATCCAGCTGATCTTCGGGTCGGCCTTGATCACGGGGTGCGCCGGGTCCACGAGGATGATCTCGTAGTACTTGTGGCGGCCGTCCTCGCCGACCCAGTAGGAGTTGAGGACCTCCATGTTCGGGTACTGCTTCTGGACGCGCTCTTCCGCGATGCGCTGGATGGACTTCGACGCCGTGATCTTGCGGACACCCATGCCCGAGGGCTTGGCGCCCATCTTGAAGCGGGTCTTCCTGAGCGAGCCGCGGCGGACGCGGGTGCGCACGACGATGTAGCCCTGCTTCGCCTTGTAGCCGAGGCTGCGGGCGCGGTCGAGGCGCGTGGGGCGCTCGACGCGGGTGCAGACCTTCTCGCGGCGCCACTGGTAGAGGCGCTGCTGGCGGATGTCGAAGTGGTCGGCGTCGCGGTACGTCTTCCAGGCGTCCGCGATGTAGCTGTAGAACGACTTGGCCATGTTCTCTCACCTGCTTCGGGATTCGGCCCCGGAGGGCTACAACTCCCACAAGCGCGTCCGCCGGGCCGAAGCCGGGTCGGGCGCGCGAGGCAAGGCCGCAGAAGGGCTGCCCCTACTTAAAGGACATGGGGCGCTGGGCTGAACCTGTCACGCGACCCTGGTTCGAGGCGGGCCGGTCGAGGAGGGGCCGGATGCGAGGCGCGCGACCCCGAAGGCGTGGCAGAGCCACGTCGAGCGGTCGAGCGAAGCGGCGCAACGAAGCAGACGGCCCCTCATCAGCCGGCCCGGCCGAACCAGGGTCGCGTGACAGGTTCTACGCTTGCTGGCTGGCGGCGAGGTGGCGCTTGACCTCGTCGGGCGCGAGCTGGCGGTAGCCGTCCTTCACGGTGACGATGCTCACGTCCACGGTGGGCTCGCCGCCCACGACGGGCTGGCTGGCGGAGTCCTGCTGGCGGTAGAGCGCCTTCATCCCGAGCCGGATGGCCGCATCCTGCTCCAGGGGGAGCTTGTACTCGTTCTCCAGGAACTCCAGCGCGGCCGCGCGGCCCACGCCGATGGCGCTGGCCTTGTACTGCACGACGGCGCCCGAGGGGTCCGTCTCGAAGAGGCGCACGGTGCCGTCCGGGTCGATGCCGGCGATTAGGAACGCCGCGCCGAACGGGCGCACGCCGCCGTTCTGCGTGTAGGCCTGCATGATGTCGCTGAGGTCCTTCACGAGGACGTTGACCTCGATGCTCTCCGCGTAGGTGACGCGGTTGTTGGCGGCGACGGCGCGGGCGCGGGCGACGAGCATGCGGGCATCGCCGACCAGGCCGCTGGACGCGCAGCCGATGTGGCGGTCGATCTTGAAGATCTTCTCCACCGCGGCCGCCTCGATGAGCTTGGACGAGATGCGCTTGTCCACGAGGAGGACGGCGCCACCCGAGAAGACCACGCCCACCGCGGTCGTGCCGCGCTTGACGGCCTCGCGGGCGTACTCCACCTGGTAGATGCGCCCGTCGGGGGAGAACATGGTGGCGGCGGAGTCGTACATCTGCGCGGGCTGCATGAGAAAGGGACTCCTATGGGGTCGGGGGGCCCATCCTGGGCTCGCTACTTGAAGGTGATGCCCCGGCTTGGTGACTCGCTTCCGTCGACGCAAGTCTCACGGGAACTTGGGCTCGTCGTCGTGCGGCGCCGGCACCGGGTCCACCGGCGGCGGCGTGAACGGCGAAGGGTCCGGCGGAAGCGCAAGGCCGATGTCGATCATGGACAGGAAGTGGCCGGGAGGGGTGCTTAGCCCCTCTGGCCCATTCCCAGCCAGCCGGCCGCTCAGGCGAGCAGCACGACCGTGCCGTGCTCGGAGCCCACGAAGCCCTCGGGCGTGTCCAGGCCGATGCGCTCGCCGCCGTACTCGTAGCCGGCGGACGCGCTCGCGCTGCGGGCCTGGAGGTTGAGCGCGTCGAAGCCGCCCACGGGAAGGCCGCCGGCGAGGACGCTCGTCGCCACGCTCTGCGCGTTGTCGGACGTCCGGTTCTCGTACTGGCTGGTCACGCCCGCGACGAGGGTGAAGTTCCCGACCTCGCCGGTCGTGTCCCAGGAGAGCGTGATATCAGTCTCCTGGCCGGCCGCGAGGCTCAGGTCGCGGTCCGCGACGACGCGGCTCGACGTGACGCCCTCGTGGGTGGCGACGACGAGCAGGTTGCCCAGGCGCGTCGGCCCGGCGCCGTGGTTCGCGACGTGGAACGTCACCTCGCGCTGCGTGCCCGCGGGCGCCGCGGTGTCGCCGACCATGGGGGCGACGTCGTGGACCGAGAGGGCGCTCACGGCGAGGTCGGCGGGCCACGAGATGGCGTAGTCGAAGCCGTACGCGCCCGAGCGCGTGACCTCCACGTAGAGGGGCTTCCCGTCCGAGACGCCGCTCCACGAGCTGGGCTGTCCATAGCCCGCAAGCTGCGCGACGAGCGTGCCGTCGGCCTGCACGAGGCGCGTGTAGCTCGGGACGCTCGCGAGGTCGACGATCATGCCGGCCGGCACGTCGAGGCGGAACGTGTCGCCGGCGTCGCCCGAGGCCAAGACGACGTTGCCCGTGACGTGGCCCGGGACCGCGGTGACCGCGTCCGCGAAGGAGCGGCCCGCGTCGCGGCCGGAGCCGCCGTCGTTCTGCGTCGGGACGTTGATGAACGAGAGCGTGAACGTGTAGCTGGCGCCCTGGTACCACGTGGAGACGTCGATCCACGCCTTGCCATCTTCGGGCGCGTAGGCGCCAGAGTTGCCGTTCGAGACGTACCGGACGGTGCTCCCGTCGGAATCCACGAGGTAGGCGTCGGTCGAGCCGCCCGAGTCCTGGTACTGCACGAACGCAGCCTTGCCGGCCGGGACGTCCGTGACGTACCAGTCGTCGGCATAGCTGCCCAGCGATCCCGAGTAGGTGCCATCGGTGATCGGGGTGGCGGTGGCCTGGCTCGCGCCCGCGGCCTGCGCGTGCGGCAGCGTGGCGAGCAGAAGGATTGCGGCAAGAAGCATGGCTGGGCGGACGTGCACGACTGAAGCCTCGGCCCCGCGAGGCGGCACCCTGACATAATTGTTATCGTGCGCCAAGCTGCGGCTTCGACGACCGGACCGAAAACCTCAGATGCGGCGGCCCGGGTCCGCGCGCGTGCGCTCCCCGCTGATCCTCGCGATGGCCCTCCTGCTGAGCGGCTGCGTCGTCTCCACGGGCGGCAGCTCCACGGACTCGCACCAGGTCACGAGCACGCGCGAGGTCGTGCTGGTCGACGCGGACTTCAGCCTCACGCCGACGCAGACCTCGGCCAGCTTCCCCTACGCGCTCGGCGCCGCCGCCAGCGCCAGCCAGCTCACGTTGACCAAGAGCGGCGCGGGCCAGCCCACCTTCGAGGGCGCCGGCTCCTGCTCGGGCTTCGGGGGGAACGGCAACATCCAGGTCGACACGGGCCAGGACAACCAGCACAGCGGCCCGTGCGGCGCGCTCCCGGCCGGCAACCAGACGCTCGTGGTCCGATCGGCCGCGGGCGGCGTCTCCGGCCACGTGAAGTTCACGGCGCAGGTTCCTACTGGATAACCCTGTCCGCGACCATCGCGCCAAACAGCAGCGCGAGGTACACGATGCTGTAACCGAACAACTTGTAGGCGGTGCGGTTGTCCTTCGTCACGAGGAGCTTGGCCGCGAGGTAGACGAACCACGCGCCCAGCACGAGCGCGATCGCGCCGTAGACGAGGCCGAGGACCTTGAGCGGCACGAAGGCCAGCGTGGCGAGGACGGTGAGCACGGCGTAGACGAGGATCTGCTTGCGCGTCGCGTCCTCGCCGTGGACGACGGGGTGCATGGGGACCGCGGCCTGCTCGTAGTCCTTCTTGTAGACGAGCGCGAGCGCCCAGAAGTGGGGCGGGGTCCACGCGAAGATGATGAAGCCCAGGAGCAGCGCGGGCACGCCGAGGTTGCCCGTGACGGCGGCCCAGCCCACGAGCGCGGGCGCGGCGCCGGCGGCTCCGCCGATGACGATGTTCTGCGCCGTGGTCGGCTTCAGCCAGATCGTGTAATAGACGTAGAAGACGACTCCGGCGAGCGCGAGCGCGGCGGTGAGCAGGTTGACCTCGCGCCAGAGGACGAGGAAGCTCGCGACCGCGAGGACGAAGGCGAAGGCGAGGGCGAGGGCGGGGGTGATGCGGCCGCTGGGCACGCTGCGCTTCGCGGTGCGCTTCATCTGCGCGTCGCGCTCGCGGTCGAAGAAATTGTTGAACGCCGCGGCGCTGCTGGCCGCGAGCGCGCCGCCGAAGAGCGTGACGACGACGAGGCGCGCGCTGGGCGTGCCCGCGAGGAACATCGCCGCCGCGCCGCACAGGACGAGCAGGAAGAGGATGCCGGGCTTGATCAGCTCGACCCACGGGCCGAGGCGCTTCTGGAGCCGGGCCGTCCACGGCCGCGACGTCATGAGCCCCGGCTCCTTGCCCGAGGGCTCGGACGCGGAAGCGGACTGGGAAGAGGGCCCGGAAGCGGGC
>JAXDQU010000062.1:0-28425 GCA_034667685.1 Thermoplasmata archaeon
TGGCGTCTTGGCGTGATGGCGGCAAGCGAAGCCGTGGCCCAAGCAGGCGTCCCTGGCGTGGGGTGGGCGCTGGGCGCAATGGCCCTGAGAAAATCCGCATCATCGCGCCGAAGGTCGTAAAACCAACTCTAGAAGAACCCGCGACGGCGCGGCGTGTAGAAGCGCCACGCGTACCGCGGCTGGAAGCCCAGGTCGAGGTAGAATCCTTCCACGAATCCCTCGGGCGCCACCTGCAACGTCACGACGTCGGCGTCGCGCGCGTCCTCCAGCGCGCGGGCCATGAGGGCGCGGGCGAGGCCCTGCCTTCGCGCGCCGCGCGTGGTGCCCACGTTGTAGATGCCGGCGACGCCGTCCACGATCGCGAGCAGCGTCGTCGCCACGATCGCGCCCTCGCGCTCGACGACGTAGAGCTTCGCGCCCGCCTTGCGCCACGCCTCGGTCATGTCCAGGAGCGCCGGATAGAAGCGCCGCGGCATGCGGAAGACGTCCATGAGCGCCTCGGTGAACGCGGGCAACTCGTCGGGCCGCGCGAGACGCACGCCCAGGTCGGGTCCGGCCGGCAGCGGCCCCGGCTCGCGGACGAGCACGTCGAGCGTGCTCGCGCACGAGAAGCCGCGCGAGACGAGCTCGCCGTGCCAGCGCTGCGTGTCGCGGAACGTCGCGAGCGTGATGCTCCATGCGCACTCGCGCTCCTCGAAGAACGCGGCGGCCTCGGCGGCGACCCGCTCGACGTCGAACGCGTCGGCCGACTCGATCACGGCGCGGTTCATGGTGGGCGCGTCGAGCCCCGCGACGCCGGTGAGGAACCAGCCCTCGCGCGCGCGGCCGAAGTGGCGGTCCGTCGTGCGCGTCAGCGCGTAGTACGCGGCGTCGAGCCTGGACGCGAGCGGATCCTCGGGCCAGGGCTCGCCGCTTTGGAGCACGTGCTCCGATCGGCGCGGACGGCTATGAGCTAGTAGGCCTGGAGCGCCTTTCACGACGGGTCCTCGCGTCGTTGGGCCGCGCCCCGCCGATTCCGCGGTCGGCTTCTCCGGGGGCGGCATGGTGGAGCTTGCATGAACCGCGCAACGACCGGCGCCCTGGTGGCGCTCCTGATCGTGCTGATGCCCGCGACCGCCCTCGCCCAGTCGTCCCACGGCGGGCCTTGCCCGACCGACGTCAACTGCACGGGCGGCGTGCGCAACGACACGCCGCAGGTCGACGCCGCGGGCGCGGACGCGAAGCACGTGCCCGGCGCGAGCGTCGCGGTGGCGCTGGGCGTCCTCGCCACGAGCGCGGTCCTGCTCCTCGCGTTGCGGAAGCGCTAACGTGCCCGCTGCGTGATGGAGAGCACGTTGCCGTCGCGGTCCGCGAACCAGACGACCTGCGCGCCGGCGGGCGACTTCCACGTCCCGTCGGCGCGCTGGCCGATCCCCGGATAGCGCAGGAGCCTCACGCGCTTGGCCTTGAGCTGGCGCATCGCCTTTTTGATATCAGCGACCTCCCAGCCCAGGATGGCGTACGGCGCGGGCTCGACGTTCTCGGAGAGCGAGAGGCGGATCGTGATCGCGTCGTCGCGCACCACCGCGGCGAAGGCGTCCTCGCCCACGTGCCGCATGCCCAGCTTCGCGACGTACCAGCGCGCGGCGAGGCGCGGGTTCGCGCTCGGGACGAAGACGATGGGTCTTCCCTTCACTCGCTTTCCTCCAGGAGCGCGCCGATCTTCTCCCACGTGGGCCAGTCGCGCATCGTGCCGCGGTCGGTGCCCAGCGCCGCCTCGATCGGCTTGAGCGAGTACGTCCCGGTCTGGTCGAAGCGGCGGCGCACGCCGATGGCGACCCGGCCCACGAGCGCCTCGATGCGCATGCCCCACGCGCCGTCCTTCGCCTCCGCCGTGACGGGGAGCTTCGGCTTCTTCGCGGGCGCCTGGGGGAGCGCGGTGCCGAAGCGCTTCGCGCCCGCGGGGACCTCGACCTTCGCGCCCGCGTCGAGCGCGTCGCGCACCTCCGCCTCCTGGAGGATCACCATCTCGGGGTCGTCCCACGGAAGCTCCGCGCCGATCTTCGCGCGCAGCGTGCGCTCGGCGACCTTCCGGCGCACGACGAACGTCCCGGCGGCGCCGAGGTTGGCGATCTCCAGCTCGGCGAGGTCCTTCACGAGCTGGGCGGGGCTGAAGCGGCGCTTGCCGAGGTTCGCGCCGCGCAGCAGGACGACGAGGGCCACGCGGCGCGCATGGAGCCGTCTGGCCTTTAGCCCTGACGAGGCGTTTCCGGCGCGTGCCCTCCGGCCCGTTCTTCAGCATCGCGTCCGGCGCCATCCCCGGCGGCTTCGACCACGCGCCGCCTGGCGGCGTGTGCGTCTCGACGTTCCTTTTCGTGCGCGACGCGCGGGGCCGCGTGCTCCTGGGCAGGTACGCGGACGATCCGCGCTGGCGCGACCTCGTGGGGCTCGACGCCGAGCGCATCCGCCACCACGCGCGGGGCTGGACGGTCCCCGCGAGCCACAACAAGGTCGGCGAGGACCCGCGCGACGCGGCGCGGCGGATCGCGCGCGAGATCCTGGGCCTCGACGGGCTGGCGTTCGACGAGCCGCGCGTGGCGACCGAGACGTACGAGCTGGCGCGCCTGCCCGGCGAGCGCCACTTCGACGTCCTCCTGCTCGTGGGCGCCACGGCCCCCGACGCCGGCGTGAGGACGCCGCCGTGGTACGCGGAGCTGGCGTGGCACGACCTGCCCGCGCTGCCGCGCTCGGCCTTTGGGCGCGGCCACGAGGACGTCGTCGCGCATTGGATTCGGCTGCACCCTTAAGCCTCGCCGCGCCGAGCGCTCCGCATGGAATCCGAAGCGAGCGTCCCAGGCAACGTCGGGCGCCGCGACGAGTCGATCCGCGTCGGCGCGGTCGTCGTCCTCTTCGTAGGCATCCAGCACCGCAAGCGCTGAATCCCCGGACCGGGTCTTCGGCGCGTGCGCCTCCTCCCCGCGCTCGTCCTCGTCCTGCTCGCGCTTCCGTGCGCGGCGGCGCAGACGTTCCCCGAGGGGAAGACGAACCCCTTCGGCCACATCCCGGTGCGCATCCGGCTCGACCTCTCGAACCTCACCCCGGAGGACGCGGGCTACGCCGAGGACGCCCGCGCCGCGCTGGCGTTCTGGGAGGGCGGCGGCAACGGCCGGCTCGCGTGGAACGTCACCTTCGTCGAGGTGACGAACGCCTCCGACGCCGATATCAATTTCTGGTTCCGCGACGCGGGCCGCGCGGGGCCGTTGTGCGACGAGGCGCCCCGCGCGCTGGGCTGCGCGCGCCCTTTCGAGCGCCCCGTGTCCATCGAGGTCGTGGCGCGCCGGCCCGACGCCACGTTCGTCCCGTTCCGGCAGATCCGCGAGGTCAGCGAGCACGAGATCGGCCACGCGCTCGGCTTCGGCCACAGCAGGATCCCGGGCGACGTCATGCAGCCCGAGGCCTCGTACGCGGCCGAGACGGCGTGGCGGCCCGGCGACCTCGCGCGCCTGCTGGGCGGCGCGGCGGCCGTGCTCGCGATCCTGGGCGGGCTCGCGTGGCTGGGCTGGCGCGCGCTGCGGCCCAGCGCCGAGATCGGGCGCGTGCGGCTCGCCACCGAGGCCGAGATGGACGGCCCGTGCGCGGTCGACCGGCGCGGCCACCGGTTCGAGGAGGCCGACATCGAGACGGCGGGCCGGATCGAGCGCTGGCGCGTGTGCGTCCACTGCGGCGCGGGACGTCCCGAAAGGCTTGAGAGCGACCGCCCCCTGGAGCCTTCGTGAGCCTGACGCCGCGCGACGAGCGGATCCTGCTGCGCCTGCTGCGGGCGAGGATGCCCAGCGCGGAGCCGCGCGGCCCGCCGCCGGCCGGCGCGCAGCCCTTCGGCATCCCGCGCGAGTCGGGCGGCGTGCTCGCGGCGCTGCACTTCCCCGTCGAGCGGTCCGCCGGCGTCATCCTGCTCAGCCACGGCGGCGACCGCGTCCCGTGGCTGCGCGAGCAGGGCCTCGCCGTCGCGACGTTCGACCACGGCGGCTCCGGCGAGAGCGACCCCGCCGCCGGCCTGCCGCACCGCGAGTGGGCCGACGCATTGCGCTGGGCGAGGCGCCGTTACCCGGGCGCGCCCGTCCACGTCTGGGGCGTCGGGCTGAGCGCCCACTTCGCGCACCACGCGCTCGCGCGCGACGAGAAGGGCGTGGCAAGCGCGATCTTCGAGGACGTGCCCGCGGAGGTCGGTGGCCTGGTGCCGCGCATGCTGGCGCGCGGGTGGCTGCCGGCGGCCGCGCACGCGCCCGACGTGAACGCGGACCGCGTGCTCTACCTCGGCGGCCGGCGCGACCTGGCCTCCGCCTCGCCGCTGGCGCGCCACCATCCCGACGCGTGGGACGTGGGCGGCGCGGCGGCGCGCGATGTGGTGCGGGCGACGCTGCGCGGGTAGAACCTGTTTCATAATCTCCTCCGTTGCCGCGAGGTTTTTTCTTTCCATTTCCCGCGTGGCGCTTCGCTTGCCGCCATCACGCCAAGACGCCAACACGCCGCGTGTTGGCGTGATGGCGGAGAGCGAAGCGTCCAGAGGAAGCAAGAAGAAGAAACGAGCAGCGACCGGAAAGGTGAGGAAACGAGTTCTAGGTGCTCACGTCGTCCACGGGCGCGCGCGGTCGGCGGTGCACGATGTGCAGCCAGGGCCGGTCGTGCCGCGCGAGGGATTCGAGCGCCTCGGCCGCGGCGTCCATCGCCTGCGCGGCGCGCAGGTAGGCCTCGCGCAGGTCGTGGCCCAGGCGCGAGAGGCGCTCGACCTCGTTGGCCGCGTCGGCGGCGCGCCCGAGCGCCTCCTGCGCCGCGGCGGTGACGTGATCCTGCCCGTCGCGCTCGACGAGGAGGGCGGCGCGGCCGGCGAGGCGGGCAGCGGCGCGGGCGAAGGCGTTGGCGGGCTCCGAGCGGGCTAGCATGCAGGCATGAGCCGTGATAGCATACTTAGCCTGAGCGCCTACACCCGCGGTTCAGTTGCTCAACGTGGCGAGCCGCGGCAAGCCCTCGGTGGGGTAGTAACGCACGTGGCGGCCGTCGCGCTCCTTGCGCACCAGGCCGCTCTGCACGAGGCGGTCCGCGTGCCAGTGGGCCAGCGAGGGGGCGAGGCCGAAGCGCGCGCAGAGCGCCTGCTGGTCGAGGCCGGGCTGGGCCGCGACCTCCATCGCGATCGCGCGGGTCGTGTCGTGGCGCAGCGCCGCGAACGCGGACGCCTCGTCCTTGCGCGCGAGGCCGCCGGGGACGAACCAGACGCGGACGCGGCCCGAGCGCTGCGAGACGGCGAGCCCCTCGCGTTCGAGCCTGCGCAGGTGGTAGGTCGCGGTGTTGCGCGGCACGCCCGCGGCGTCGGCGAGGTCGGTGACGGGGAGGCCGGGCCGCTCGCGGATGACGGTGAGGAGCCGGTCGCGGCTGCCGTGGTCGAGCAGGCGCTCCTTGGCGATGCGCGTGTAGAGCGCGGCGAGGAAGGCGAGGCGCTTGAGCCGGTCCCACGCGAAGGGCGCGGCGGGCGCCACGGCGGCGCCGGCGGCCACGGCGGCGACGAGCGCGGCGGAGGCGACGGCGGGCACGACGGCCGGGGGCGCGGCGCTGCTCGCCGAGACGGGGGCGGGGGACGCGACGGGCGCCGCGGCCGGGGCCTGGGGCGCGTCGGCGCCGGGCAGCAGGGGACCCACGGTCGTCAGCAGGCCGAGGTCCGGGCCGCGTGGCAGCGGCACGGGGCCCAGCGGCGCGCGCAGGAGGCGGATCGCGTCGTCCGAGAGCGGGAGAAGGGGGCTCGACGGGGAGGAGGGCTCGGACTGGGGCTCGGGGTGAGGCTGGGGCTCGGGGTCCGACGGGGCGAGGAAGTCCGGCGCAGGGGGCAGCTGCGCCTCCGGGTCGACGCCGGTCGGGGGCGCGAGGTCGGGGAGCGGGAGGGGCAGCACGTCGTGCAGGTCGACGCGGACGAGGGAGCCCACGCCGATCGTCTGGGCCGACGCGACCGGGACTGCGATCAGCGCGAGCAGGATGAACGTCGCGGGGACACGGATGGCCATCGCCTCCACTCCGGATCGCGGCAACGGCCACGCGCAACATAACCCCGGTGGTCGCGTCCTTGAAACGAGGTTCGCGGCAAGCGGGCGATTTCAACTTCACGACCATCCTGTTCATGGTCGTCACGTTCGTGGTCGGCGCGGAGAGCCCCCACATGCAACGCAACCAGATCCTGGCGGTGCTCGTCGGCCTCGCGTCGGCCGGCGGCGTCGCCCTCTACGCGCTGGGCACGGCGAACGCGGCCGAATGGCACACGTACACCGGCGACGTCTACCCGGGCCACGCCTACGCGGTCCAGATCCCCTCCGACACCCGCAGCCTGGAGGCGCGCTTCGCCGGCAACGGCAGCGCCTCGCTCACGCTCCTGGACCCCAGCGGCGCGAAGGTCGGCTACTACGCGCTCGATGGCAAGCTCCCCGCGGCCGCCGTCGCGCAGCCCGCGGCCGGCGCCTACACGCTCTTCGTGTACGGCCTCACCGACGGCGCGCTCACCCTCGCGGTGGACAGCGCCTCGACGCCGCAGGCCCAGCTCGCCGAGCTGCCTCTGGCGCGCCAGGACGTGCAGGTCGCCTCGTTCGACCAGCCCGCGCCGCTCGACAAGGCGATGACGGCCACGTTCCACGCCGCGCCGCTCTTCGTCACCGTGCTCTACCAGGGCAGCGTCGAGGCGCTCGACGCGACGCTCGCGAGCGGCAAGGGCGACGTCATGACGATCGCGGGCGAGTCGGGCACCGCGTTCTCGCCCGGCGTCGCCGTCGCGCAGCAGGGCGCGCGCGCCAACACGTTCGGCAACCTGGAGGGCACCGCGTACACGCTGACCGCGCACGCGAAGTCGTTCCAGGGCACGCTCTTCCTCACGGGCGTCTCCGTGGCGCCCTCCGCCGCGGTGGCCCCCGCGGCGCACGCTCCGCGCCACGCGCACAACGCGAGCCAGCGGCAGCCCCAGGCCACCACGACGACCGCGACGTTCTCCACGGACGCGCCCACCACGCTCCGGCTCGACGTGGGCCACGCCTACGCCTTCGCCGCGCAGCCCGGCAAGCTCCTGCTGGAGGACCCCATGCAGAAGGGCGGCGCGACCGTGCTCGTCTACCGCCCCGACGACGTCCTCCTGGGCGCCTACCCGGTGGGCACGCAGGGGCGCTCGGTCGACCTGCCGGTGGCCGGCGAGTACGTCGCCTACGTCGCGCGCGCCTCCGACGGCCTCGTCTACGCGCAGGTCCCCGGCGGGGACGGCCACGGCGCCGACCTCGCGCTGGGCCACGAGAACTTCAGCGCGAGCTTCCAGAGCCTCGGCCTGGACCAGGCGAGCGCGCCCTTCCACCTGGATCACGTCCCGGTCGACCTGCGCATGCTCGTCGTGGACGACGTCGCGGTCGCGGGCGGCTACGAGGTGACCAACGCGAAGGGCATGGTCGCCTCCTGGTCCGCGCTCGTGGACCTGGGCGGCTCGGACCCCTTCGGCACGGGCGGCACCTACGTCGACCCCGCGAACTTCGCCGCGGGCGACCACGTCCTGCGCGCGGATGGCGTCGCGCAGGGCTCGGTCAGCGTCCTCACGACCTACTTCGAGCGCGCCATCGTGGCGGAGACCCCGACGCCCCCGCCCGCGCCGCCGACCCCGCCCGCGAACGAGCCGTCGAACCAGACCGGCAACGACACCTGGAACGGCACGTTCCCGTGGGATCCCACGTCGGGTCCGTTCCCGCCCGCGCCGGACGCGCCGCAGTCGATGCCCATGATCCCGGAGATCCCGGCCCTGCCGCGGCTCATCTGAAGTCGTAGTCCGAGGGGGCCTCGACGCGGGCTCCCTCGGGGGCTTTTCCGGTGGCCGAGAGCGCCCGCGCGACGCGCGCCGCCTCGGCCACCCTCTCTTCTCGCCACCCTTCCACGAGCGCCGCGACGTGCGGCGTGCCGATCAGGTTCTCCGGCAGCGCGGCTTCGGGCGGGTAGCGCCACCAGACGTCCGTCGCGTACGTGAAGCGCAGGTGCGCGCGCAGGTGATCGAGGAGCGCCTCGCGCTGGACGATCTTGCCGCGGGCGACGTTGACGAGCACGGCGTCCTCCTTCATGCGCGCGAGCCGGCCCGCGTCGATCAGGCCCTTCGTGTCGCGCGTGAGCGGCAGCGCGATGACGATGGCGTCGGCGTCCGCGAGGAGCGCGTCGAGGTCGCCGCCGCGCCGCCACACGCGCACGCGCATGTCGAGCGCGTCGGCCCGCGCCGCGATGCGCATGCCGATCGCGCCGGCGCCCAGCACGAGCGCCTCGGAGCCCGCCACGCGCCGGCCCGCGACGACCTGGTCGAAACGCCCCTCGCGCAGGGCGCGGTCCTGCTGCGGGATGCGCCGGAAGGCGGCGAGCAGCAGCGCGAGGGCGTGCTCGGCGATGGCCGGCGCGCCCGGCCCGTGGAGCGACACGACCCGCGCCTGGGGCGGCAGCTTGGCGAACGGCACGTGGTCGGCGCCGGCCGCCAGCGAGACGATCCAGCGCAGCCGGGGCGCGCGGGCCCACGTGCCCTCCGGGAGGTCCGCGAACGACTCGACCACCGCGACGTCGGCCTCCTCCAGGGGCGCGTCCTCCGGCAGGAGCCGGCGCTCCTCGGCGCTCAGGGGGAGCAGGGGCGCGATCGGCACGCTCCCCGCACCCGACGGCCGGAGGCTTGGGCGTTGCGCCGAGGGGGGCGAGGGCAAATCTTGCTCCCAGGACTGTTTGCAGGCGCTCCCTTCTCAACACCGCGCATCCGAGTCATCCGCGGATTCCGGGATTCTCGGTGTTGGGAAGGGGGCGCCACGAAGACAGGCATGGAACAGGACCTTGCCCTCGTCCTCTTCCTCGCCCGGTTGTATGGACCTGCCTGACAACCAACGAGACATGCGGCCCCTGAGGAACGGTGGGCGCAGATCCCTTGGGGGGATTCGCCTGAGCCAAGACACCGAGATGACCAAGGACCTGAAAGTGCGCCTGCCGATGCAGTACCACATGAAGCTCCAGACCCTGAAGATCCTGAAGGGCAAGAACATGAGCGACTCGCTCTGCGAGGCCCTCGACGCGTACTTCGCACAGCACGCGGCCAAGGCCGGCGAGCTGGCCCTCGCGTAGCCGACCATTCCCCGGGCCCGCGCCCAGCCTCTCCCACACTCTCCCGTGGCGCGGGCCCCTGAACCTTTATCGCACGCCCGCCGCGTGGCGCTTGGCGTGCTCCTCGTTGGCGTCGACGATACGGACAGTCGCGCCGGCGGCTGCACCACCGTCTTCGCCCACCTGCTCGCGGAGGAGCTGGGCCCGCTCGCCGCGCCGCCGCGGCTGGTGCGCCTCAACCCGAACGTGCCCTGGAAGACGCGCGGCAACGGCGCCCTCGCGCTCGCGTTCGAGGCGCGACTGCCGCTCGCGGACGCGCTCGCGCGGACGAAGCGGATCGTGGAGACGCACGCCCAACGCGCCGAGGGGACGTCGCCCGGCGTCGTCGTCAGCGAGGCGCCGCTCGATCCCACGCTCTACCGCGCCGCCGTGACGCGCATCGTCGAGCGGCGCGAGGCCGACGCCGCCATCGGCGAAGCCGGCGCGCTCGCGTGGGGCGGGCGCGGCGTCGTCGGAGCCGCGGCGGCGCTCGCGTGGCCCGCGCTCGACGCGACGTGGGAGCGCATCGCGCACCGCGAGCCCGCGCGCATCGGCACGCCGCGCGCCATCGATCCCACCGCCGTGCGCCAGGTCGAGGAGTCCTTCCCCGGGCTTTTTGATAGCTATGATCTCGTCGAGGACGACGTCGTCTGCGTGCCCGCCTCGCCCTGTCCGGTCCTGTGGGGCCTGCGCGGCGACGACCCCGGGGCCGCGGAAGAAGCCGCGCGTCTCATGGGCCCCGAGCGGCCGGCGCGCGAGACGTTGTTTCTCACCAACCAGGGGACCGACGACCACCTCGTCGACGACGCGGCTCCGCAGGCGTACGCGAGCCTCCGCGCGCGCGCCCGGGTCGCGGCGGCGCCCATCGAGCGCAACGGCCACATCTGGGTCGAGCTGGAGGGGGGCCTGCGCGCCGCGGCCTACGCGCCCACGCGCTCCTTCCGCGCCCTGGTCCGCCAGCTCGCGCCCGAGGATGATATCACGGCGTGCGGCGGCATCCACGAGGGCCCCGACGGGCGCCTGACGATGGGCCTGGAGAAGCTGCGCGTCCACGCGACCGCGCCGCGCAAGCTGGGGAATCCGCCGTGCCCCTCGTGCGGGAGGTCGATGAAGAGCGCGGGCCGCGGCGCGGGCTGGCGTTGCCGCGCCTGCCACACGCGGGCAGACCGGCCGCGCACCACCGACGCCGCGATCGGGCTGGGCTGGCACGAGGTCCCCGCGAGCGCGCGCCGCCACCTCGCGCTGCCGCTCAAGAGGATGCGCGGATGAAGGTCCGCCGCGTCACGCCCGCGGAGCAGGAACGATATCGCGCGTTCCGGCTGCGCGCGCTCGCCGAGGACCCCGCGGCGTTCGGCCGCGCGCTCGCGGAGGAGCAGGCGTTCCCGCCCGAGGAATGGACGAGGCGCCTGACGCGGCCCGGCGTCGCGACGTTCGTGGCCGAGGAAGCCGACGCGTGGCTCGGCATGGCGGGCGCCGGTCTCCACGTCGAGGGGCCGCCCGAGGTCTTCGGGATGTGGGTCGCGCCCGAAGCGCGCAGTCGGGGCGTGGGGCTCGCGCTGCTGGACGCATGCGCGGCGTGGGCGCGCGAGCAGGGCGCGACCCGGCTGACGCTATGGGTCAACCTCGCGCAGGCACCCGCGCTCCGGCTCTACCGCAAGGCAGGCTTCGCGCCCGAGGGCGAGCCGATGCGCGGGACGCGCGACCCGACGCGCGTCTTCCAATCCATGACGAAGGCTCTTGAGCCGGACGCGGATTGAGGCGCATGCTCATCCGGCCCCACGACGAGGCGGCGCCCGGGCAGTGGCGCGCGATCCTCGCGGAGCACGACTTCGGCCAGTTCGTCTTCCCGGGATCGGGCGCCGCGATGCCTGCGATCGTGCCGAGCCACTTCGTCCTGGCAGGGGAGGATCGCGTGCTCGCGCACTTCACGCGCGACAACCCGCTCTGGGCGCGCGTCGCCGAGTCGCCGCGCTGCGCGCTCGCCGTGATCGCCGGCTACACGTACGTCCCCTCGGCGTGGAACGCATCGCGCGACGAGGGCACGGCATACGGCGTGCCCACGAGCTACTACGCCGCGGTCCAGCTCGAAGGGACGTGCCGGCCGCTCGACGATCCGCGCGAGACGGCGGACCTTCTCAACGCGATGCTCGCGCACTTCGAGCCGGAGAGGGCCCGCCGGCGCGTCGAGCCTGGCGACAACCCCGACGCGCGGCAGTTCCACGCGATTCGCGGGCTGGAGATGCGCATCGAGCGCGTGCGCGCCAAGACCAAGCTCGGCGGCAACCGCTCGCCCGAGCACCGCGCGAAGGTCAAGGCGCTGCTCGAGGCGCGCGGCGGGGCGCAGGACGTCGTCGCGGCGTCGTTCATGCGCAGCTAGGCTCATGTGCCCGGGCCGCGTCGGCGAAGCGATGCTCGCCCTGGGCGTCGAGGGCACGGCGCACACCATCGCCGTGGGCATCGTGCGCGGCGAGCCCGGGCGCCGTCCCGAGATCCTCGCGTCCGAGGGCGACATGCTTCGTCCCGCGGCCGGCGGCATCCACCCGCGCGAAGCGGCGAACCACCACGCCGCGCTCGGGCCCGAGGTGCTATCACGCGCGCTCGCGGCGGCCGGCGTGCGGCCCGCGGAGCTGGACCTCGTCGCGTTCAGCCAGGGGCCGGGGCTCGGGCCGTGCCTGCGCACCGCGGCGACGATCGCGCGCGCCTTCGCCCTCGCCGCGGGCAAGCCGATCCTCGGCGTCAACCACTGCGTCGCGCACCTGGAGATCGGCTCCGGGACGATCGACGCCAAGGACCCGGTGCTGCTCTACGCCAGCGGCGGCAACACGCAGGTGATCGCGTTCTCCGGCGGCCGTTACCGCGTCTTCGGCGAGACGGTGGACATCGGCGTGGGCAACATGCTCGACAAGTTCGCGCGCGAGGAGGGCCATCCTTTCCCGGGCGGGCCGGAGATCGAGAAGCTGGCGGCCCGCGGCCGGCACCTCCTGGACCTCCCCTACTCCGTGAAGGGCATGGACATGGCGTTCAGCGGCATGATGACCGCGGCGCGCGCGCACCGCGCCAAGGGCGCCCCGATGGAGGACGTGTGCTTCTCGCTCCAGGAGACGGCGTTCGCCATGCTCGTCGAGGTCACGGAGCGCGCGCTGGCGCACGCCGAGAAGAGCGAGGTCGTGCTCGGCGGCGGCGTGGCGTGCAACGAGCGCCTCTGGCAGATGACGCAGCGCATGTGCGTCGAGCGCGGCGCCGTCGCGTACCGTCCCGAGAAGCGCCTGCTCGTGGACAACGGCGCCATGATCGCGTGGCTGGGCATCCTGGAGCACGCGGCCGGCACGCGGCAGACGCTCGCCGAGACGAAGGTCGACCAGCGCCAGCGCACCGATGATATCATGGTCACGTGGCGCCGCGACGAGCCGCGCGCGTTCGCCGGAGCCGCCGGAGGACGATATCGCGGCGCGGAGTCCACCGTCGAGCCCGCGACGCTCTTCGGGCGCCCCGCGATCCGCAAGGCGCGCGCGGCGAAGGGCTACCGCCTCCCCGCGTTGGACGCCGCCCTGCGCGCCAGCCGTACCCGCGCCGAGGCCCGGCTCCTCGCGCAGGCGCGCCGCGCGGGGGTGCGCACGCCGCTCGTGTACGCGATCGAGGGCGACGCGCTCCTGCTGGAGCGGTTGCCCGGCGCGCAGCTCAAGGAGGCGCTGCGCCGCGAGCCCGCCCGCGCGCCCGCGTGGCTCGCCGCGACCGGCGCCGCCGTCGCCAAGCTCCACGCCAAGGGCATCACGCACGGCGACCTCACGACCAGCAACGTGCTCGTCGAGGGAGACGACGTCTCCCTGGTCGACTTCGGCCTCGCGGCGCTCAACGCCGAGGACGAGGACATGGGCGGCGACCTGCACGTCATGCGCGAGGCGTTGGAGGCCACGCACGCCGACCTGCCCGGCGCGTTCGCGGACGTGCTGCGCGGCTACCGCGAGGCGGGCGGGAACGCAGCGGTGGAGAAGAAGCTCGAAGAGATCACTCGGCGCGGCCGCTACCGCGGGACTTGATCGCCTCGTAACCGACGGGCGCGGCGGCGACGATCGCGCCGAGGATCACGACGCCGAAGGCCATGCTGCGCTGCTGCACGAGCGCATTGCATTGCGGCACGGCGGCGTTGTACGCGCCCACGTCGTCCCGGAGCGCGGCGTTCTGGAGCGTGGCGGCGCACGCGCGGACCTCGTGCCCGACGACGAGCCCGGCGCCGGCGCCGAGGACCATGAGGGCCATGCCGGCCAGGAGGATCGCGGTGCGCATGGCGCGAGGCTCCTGGCGGCCGGGCATAAGGCATCTTGGACGCCCGTTCTCCGCCTCCCAGCCACAGAGGGACACAGAGGTCACAGAGGCGCGTTTTCTCGTCCTCTGTGACCTCTGTGTCCCTCTGTGGCTGGAGAGGAAGTGGGAAGAAAGGTCGATGCGAGGGGCCCGCGCTCGCGGAGGCATGCACCTCACCTTCGTCACGTCGAACAAGGGCAAGCTCCACGAGGCCAAGACAGCCCTTGCCCCCCTCGGGATCGACGTCGTGGGCTCCGACCTCAGGCCCGTGGAGATCCAGGCCGACACCCTGGAGGAGATCGCGCGGGCCAAGTGCGAGGTGCTCGCGGGCCGCGTCGCGGCGCCCTACATCGTGGACGATGGCGGGCTCTTCGTCCACGCGCTGAAGGGCTTCCCAGGCGTGTTCAGCGCGCACGCGCTCCAGACGATCGGCGTGCCTGGCGTGCTGAAGCTCCTGGAGGGGGTGGAGGAGCGCCGCGCGCACTTCGCGGCGGTGGTGGGGTACCACGACGGGCGCGAGGTCCGGCTCTTCGCGGGCCGGTGCGACGGGCACCTCGTCCACGCGCCGCGCAGCGACGGCCACGGCTTCGGCTTCGACCCGATCTTCGTCCCCGACGGGCACGAGAAGACGTTCGGCGAGCTGCCCGCCGAGGTCAAGAACAGGATCTCGCACCGCGGCCGCGCGCTCGCGCAGCTCGTGGCGCACCTGGGCGCGTGAGCCGCTCAGGAAAGCGCGTCCCACGTGCGGCCCGCGTCCGCGGTCACGACGCAGACCGGGATGTCCAGGTCGCAGAGGCTGCAGGGCTGGGCGCTGGGACGGGGAACGGGCGGGTTCCCCTCGAGGCAGACGTACAGGGGGAGGTCGGACTTCACCGCGTCGAGGATGGAGGGCTGCGCGCTGGCCGCGGGCACCGCGAAGAGGAGCGAAAGCGCGAGCGGAAGAAACAGGCCCCGCATGGCGCGCCATGGCGCGGGGAGGTCCTGAACCTGCCGCGCCCTCGGCCCTCATTCCACCAGGAGTTCGTGGAAAATCATATGGCCCATGGCGGCCTCCGCCGAGGGGAGAGAGCCGTGCGCGCGTTCGTTCTGCTAGTGGCGGCGTCGGTCCTCCTCCCCGCCGCCGCGGCCGCCTCGGCCGTCGACGCGACCCTCTCGCTTCCCGACGGGGCCCTTCTCGACGGGACGATCCACGTGCGCGATGCCTCGGGCCTCCTGGACCTCGCCGGCGTCACCGCCCCGGGCGTCAGGCTCGCGTGGACCCACGCGGAAGGATACTTCGTGGAGCGCGCGCGGCAGGACTACGGCATGGCCCCCGGCGCGGGGATGGGCTTGCCGCCCACGATCCACAACGAGAGCCTGGCGTTCTCGGCCGGCTCCATCGGCGGCTTCGCGTGCCACGACCCGTGCCTCCTCACCATCGCCCCGGTCGAAGGGCTCGGCGCGGTCGGCGCGGACCTCGACGCGAAGACGCCGCTCGCGTGGACCACGGCCCCCCGCGTGGACGACGTCGGCTCGCCGGCCCAGGGCGACCCCGACTCCTACTCCCGGACCACCCCGGAGGGCGCCTCGGTCTGGGACGCCAGCGGCGCGACCGTGGACGGGCAGGTCGAGATCGTCCTCTGGGGCGTCAGCGCCGACGTGCTCGCCAACGTCTCGCGCCACGTCGAGACCGGCACCACCTCGACGCGCACGCCCCTTGCGGGCGGCCTGGCGTGGGCCGACGAGGTCCACACGGGGTTCCTCGTCCTGCGCGCCTCCGGGGCGCACCTGGTGGGCCAGCCCGCCGGCGCGTTCCTGCTGGCGCCCCAGCCGCGCGTCGCGTGCGACTGCGCCTTCGAAGCGTCGGACGCCTCCGGACGGGTCGAGGCCGGCGGGCAGGGCCAGGACGTCCGCGGGACGCGCGTCGCCATCACCGGCCACCTGCAGCTCGCCATCCTCGGGCCGCGGGAAGCCGCGCTCCCGCTGGGCCGCGCGCCGGCGCGCGTCGAGGTCGCCGGCAGCGCCACGCGCGTCGTCATCGGCGGCGAGACACTCGTCGCGGTCGCGCCCGGCCCCGCCGCCGTCGCGGCCGGAGCGGGCCTCGGCGTCGTCGCGCTCCTCCTGGGCGCCCTCGCGCTCTACACGCGCATCGCCAGGTCGGACATCCTGGAGAACGCGAACCGCCAGCGCCTCCACGCCGCGCTCCAGGCCGGCCCGCCCCGGACGATCCCGGAGCTTCAACGCGCGACGGGCCTGAAGCGCGTCGTCCTGCGCCACCACCTCGTGATGCTGGAGCGCTCCGGGCTCGTCGCGTCGACGAGCGTCGGCCCCACGCGCCTCTACCACGCCGGCCCGCCGCGCTCCGCGCTCGACCCCGCGCTCGTCGCGTCGTTGCGCACGCCGGCCCGCGCCGCCCTCGCGCGGCACCTCGTGGACCTGGGCCGCGCGACGCGCGCCGACCTGATGGCGGCCTCGGGCTTCTCGAAGCGCCTCGTCTCCTACCACGTCCGGTGCCTCGAAGCGGCCGGGCTGGTCACGGTCGAGGGGAAGCCGCGCCGGTACGCGCCCGCGGCCCCGCTCCGGGCATGGGCAGGCGAGGACGCTTCCCTCGGCCCCGTCCTCGCGTAGCCTCAAGCGCGGCGGGCGCGATGCGCGCCGCATGGCCCTGCGCGCCACCTCCGGACCCGAGCCCTCCACGCGCTCCGCGAAGACCGGCGAGGCGGTGACGTTCCGCGCGAAGGTGGAGAACACGGCCGCCGCGCCCGCGAGCGTCGCGCTCTTCGCCGAGGACCTGAAGGAGGGCGTGATGGCCTTCGACCCGCCCTCGGCCGCGGTCCCCGCGAAGTCGCGCAAGCCGCTCCAGTTCGTCTGGACGGCCGCGCTTCCCGAGGGCAAGGACGCGCACACGTGGCGCGGATCGCTCGTGCTGCGCGATGCGCAGAGCGGCCAGGTCGTCGGCCGCGCCTCGCTTGACCTGTACGTCTCGCCCTGACGCTGCGCGTCCTGCTCCGGAAGCATGATGCTGCGTCACTCCGGCGCGCAACCGTGCTCTTCATCCCCCGTACCCCCGAGGACTGGGTCGTCTGGTTCGGCATCCTGGTGCTCGCCTCGGGCCTCACGTTCGTCCACCTGGGCGTCCTCCTGGCGCGCCGCGCGCTCCTCAAGCTGCGCGGGCGGCGCTGGCGCGACGTGCCATCCGACTTCTTCGTCGCGGGCGCCCCCCCGCGCGAGCCGACCATCGCCTTCCTCGTCGCGGTCTACAACGACGCGCTCACGATCGGGCCGTGCGTCGAGAGCATCCTCGCGCAGTCGCGTCCGCTCGATCAGATCGTGGTCGTCGACGATGGAAGCACCGACGGGACGCCCGCCGTCCTCGACACGTTCCGCTCGCGCGGCGTCACCGTCCTGCGCATGCCGCGGAACGGGGGCAAGACGGCCGCGATCGAGGAGGGGCTCCGGCACGTGCGGACCGAGCTCGTGGCGATCACCGACGCCGACAGCCTGGTCCACCGCGACTACGTCAAGGAGATCATCCCGAGCTTCGAGGACCCCGAGGTCGCGGGCGTGGGCGGCGCGGTCGAGAGCCTGCCGCACTCGTGGGTCACGGCGGCGCGCTCCGTCGAGTACATGATCACGCTGCGGCTCGACCGCACGGCGGAGGACGCGATGGACAGCCTCCTCGTGCTCCCGGGCGTCAGCTCGACGTACCGGCGTCGCGTGCTTGTTCGCATGGGGTTCGAGCACGACACGATCGCGGAGGACTTCGACCTCACGTTCCGCATGCAGAGGGCGGGCCACAAGCTCACCATGAACCGGCGCGCGGTCGTCTACACGTCCGACCCGCCCACGCTGCGGAGCTATCACCGCCAGCTCACGCGCTGGTACACGGACCTCTGGATCACCGTGCGCAAGCACCGCGGCATGCTCGGCCGCCGCCTCTTCGGCGCGGTGGAGGTCCCGCTGCTCGTCGTGAACCTCTGGGTCTACAGCGTGCTGATCCTCGCGGCTCCGCTCTACTTCCTGCTGTTCGATCCGGGCCGTCTGGTGAGCTTCCTCTTCTGGGAGCTGGTGATGGACGTGGCGTTCGTGGCGCTCGCGCTGCGGGTGTACGGCAGGCCGCACGTCCTCTGGGGGCTGCTCTCGCGCTACCCGACGCGCCTGATCGCGCGGTGGGTGACGCTCGTGACGTTCTTCCGCGTCGCGGTCGGGCGCCCGGGGATGGCGTGGACGAAGCTGGAGCGCCGGGCCACGGCGGGATTGCTCCACGCGGCCTCGCGATAGCGGAATCGCTCGGTCGCCCCGAGCGACCGGGAGTTCCGGCGCGTGGCTCAGAAACGGTATCGACGCATCCAGGAAGGGCGGCGCATGGACCGCAGCTCCCTCGCGCGCATGGCCTTGCTCGTCGCGTTCGTCTTCCTTGCCGCGAACGCGATCGTTCCGTTCGAGGGAAGCGCGAGCACGACGAGCCTGAAGACGCCGGGCGGCGCGCTCGTGCTCACGTTCGACGCGGGCTATGCGACGGACCTGGACGCGGCCGCGATCCTGGAATCGCACGGCTACCGCGGGACGTTCTACATCATCACCGACCAGCTCCACGTCGGGCCCTTCTACACGGCGTTCCTCTCGCGCGAGGACGTCGCCAACCTCTCGGCGGCGGGCCACGACATCGAGTCGCACACGGCGAGCCACCCGGACCTCACCACGGTGAGCGCGTCCGAGCTTCAGAGCGAGCTCGCCGACTCGCGCTTCACGCTCGAGCAGATCACGGGCAAGCCGGTGAAGCACCTCGCCTACCCGTACGGCTCGGTGAACGCCACGGTCGCCGCGGAGACGTCGCTCTACTATGACTCGGGCCGCACGCTCACGACGGACCCGCACGACTTCCTCTTCACGATCGACGCGTACCACCTCCCGGGGCTCGTCGTGCAGCGCTCGACGACGCTCGCGACGGCCGAGGGCTACGTGGACTTCGCGCAGGCGAACAACGTGGCGGTCATCCTCGACTTCCAGAGCATCACGGAGACGCCCGGGACCTACGACTGGACGCCGGAGAACCTCACGGCCCTCGCCGACTACGCGCAGGCCCACACGGCGAACGTCGAGACGATCGCCCAGCTCTTCGCCTCCGCCGCCACGACGGGGCCGCAGGGTCCGCCCGGGCCCCAGGGTCCCCAGGGTCCGCAGGGTCCGGCCGGTCCGACCGGGCCGCAGGGCCCCGCGGGCGTCAACGGCACCGATGGCGCGCAGGGTCCCGCGGGTCCGCAGGGTCCCGCTGGCGTGAACGGTACGGACGGCCAACAAGGTCCCGCTGGCCCCCAGGGCCCGGCTGGCGTGAACGGCACAGACGGCGCCCAAGGCCCCGCGGGTCCGCAAGGGCCCGCGGGCGTGAACGGGACGGATGGCGCGCAGGGTCCTGCCGGACCGCAAGGCCCAGCCGGCGTCAACGGAACGAACGGCGCGCAGGGCCCCGCCGGTCCGCAGGGTCCCGCTGGTGTGAATGGAACGGATGGCGCGCAGGGTCCGGCGGGGCCACAGGGCCCTGCCGGTGTGAATGGCACGAACGGCGCGCAAGGTCCCGCCGGTCCGCAAGGTCCCGCGGGTGTCAATGGAACGAACGGCGCGCAAGGCCCGCAGGGCGTGCAGGGTCCGCAAGGCCCGCCCGGTCCGTCGGGCACGGCGAACCTCACCTACGTGTCCAGCGCCGTGACGAACGTGACCGCCACGACCGCCGGCACGCAGCTCACGGTGAACGCGACGTGCCCCGCCGGCACGAAGGTGCTCGGCGGAGGCGGGATCGTGGGGACGACGGGCGGGCAGCTGGAGAAGGTCTCGCTCCAGGCCTCGTGGCCCGCGACGAACGCCACGTGGTCGGCCACGGGCATCATCACGGCGCAGATGACGGGCGGCGCGGGCGCGCCCAAGATGACCGTGCAAGCGTGGGCCGTCTGCGCAGGACCATGAGGCCGCGGGGGTCGCTTGCGGCGACCTCCGGACAGCCTTTATGGCCGATGCGCCGCCTCGCGCAGCCGTGTTCTGCCCGACGTGCCGCTCGCTCCTGCAGCGGCGCATGGTCCGCGGCCGCCCGGTGGCGTTCTGCCCCCAGTGCGACGGCGTCGGCAGCGACAGCAAGCCGCTCGCCTGGTTCACCAAGAAGGGGAACGGACCGGACCGCAGCAGCGAGGCCGCGAAGGTGGCCGCGAGCGTCCGGCCGCAGGTCCACGCCTCGGTGAAGCGCGCGAAGCCCGGCGCGGAGGAGCCGCGCCGGCCGCGCGACCTCCCGCCGCCCACGAAGCTGGAGGTCCCGCCCGGCATGGACCTCTTCCCCTTCGGCGAGGTGCGCGAAGGGCAGAGGCAGTTCCTCGCCGACGTGGCCGAGGCCGTCGCGCAGAAGCGCCACCTTCTCGCGCACGCGCCCACCGGCCTCGGGAAGACCGTGAGCACGCTGGCGCCGCTCGTGAAGTACGCGCTGGAGCACGAGAAGCGCGTCTTCTTCCTCACGAGCAAGCAGAGCCAGCACAAGATCGCCGTGGACACGCTCAAGGCGATCCGCCAGAAGGCGGGAGTTCCTTTCGTCGTGGCCGACGTCATCGGCAAGCAGGACATGTGCCCGCGTCCGGAAGCGCGCGACATGTTCTCGAAGCGCTTCGCCGAGTTCTGCCGCCGCGAGCAGGTCACGAAGAGCTGCGAATACTGGGAGACGGGCAACGCGCCCGCGATCAAGATCCTCCGGCAGCGCCCGCACCACGTCGAGGAGTTGGTCATCGTCTCGACCGAGTGCACGGTCTGCCCGCACCAGGCCGCGCTCGACCTTGCCGCGCAGGCGCACGTCGTCGTGTGCGACTACAACTACTTCTTCAGCGACCTGCGCGCCCAGATGCAGGAGCGCATGAAGGTCGACCTGGAGAACGTGCTCCTGGTGGTGGACGAGGCGCACAACCTGCCCGACCGCATCCGCGACCACCTGACGCTGACGCTCTCGGACTACGTGCTCGACGACGCCATCGACGAGGCCAACGACCTGGAGGACGAGGCGCTCAAGCGAAGCATCGAGGTCCTGCGGCTCGTGCTCTCCGACCTCGCGGAGATCGAGCCGCCCGAGGAGCCCGACCGCATCAGCCGCCACGAGCGTTTCGTCGCGCGCGAGGAGCTCGTCCAGGCCGTCAACGACGCGTTCGGCAAGAAGCGCAGCACGCTGACCATCCAGGATTACGACGGGCTCGTCGAGGACGTCGAGACGGCGCGGGCCGAGTACGAGACGGAATACAAGGACGACTCGCGCGGCCTGGCCGAGCTGCACGAGTTCCTCGTCAACTGGCGCAACGAGCGGCGCGGCCTCGCCCGCATCCTCACGCGAGAGCCGACGCCCTCGCTCGCCTACAAGATCCTCGACGCCGCCGTGCTCGCGAAGCCCGTGTTCGACGCCGTGCACGCCAGCGTCGTGATGAGCGGCACGCTCCACCCGCTGGAGATGACGCGCGACGTGCTGGGCCTCGACCCCGCGCGCTCCACGCTGCGCGAGTACGCGAGCCCGTTCCCGCGCGAGAACCGCCTCGTGCTCGTGGACGGCAGCGTCACCACGGGCTACAAGGAGCGCACGCCGCAGATGTGGCGCGACATCGCCACGCGGCTCGCGCAGATCGCCGAGGCGACGCCGGGCAACGTGGCCGCGTTCTTCCCGAGCTACGCCATCATGGACCAGGTGCGCGAGCACGTCGAGGCCGCGCTGGACACGGGCAAGCAGGTCGTCGTCGAGGAGCGCGGCGCCGACAAGGCGGCCAAGGAGGCGATGGTCAACGTGCTGCGCCGCGGCGTGGCGAACGCGCTCCTCCTGGGCGTGCAGGGCGGCTCGCTCTCCGAGGGGTACGACTACGAGGACAACCTGCTCAAGGCCGTCGTCATCGTCGGGCTCCCGTTCGCGCAGCCCAGCCTGGAGGTCGAGGCGCTCACCGCCTACTACGAGAAGAAGTTCGGCGTCGGCATGGGCCGCCCCTACGCCTACGTGCATCCGACGTTCCACCGCGTCCTCCAGGGCGCGGGGCGCTGCATCCGCGGGCCGAACGACCGCGGCGTGATCGCGCTCCTCGACAAGCGCTTCGGCTGGGGAAGCTATCGTTCCTCCTACCCGCCCGACTTCAACCCGAAGCCCACCGACGATCTGGTGGGCGAGGTCAAGCGGTTCTGGTCGCGGCGAGCGTAGCGCGCCGGGTGCGCGCGGCGCGGTGTCGCAGGCCCGGCGCGAAAGCGCCGGAGCCGGAGACCGCGCGCGGAGCGCGCGTTTCGCGCCGCGCGCTCGCCGCCCCGAGGATCGGCCGCTTGCGGCCGACCGCAGAGGAGCGGCGCTACAGCGACTCGCCACCGGCCATGATCTCGGCCAGGCTGACGCGGTCCGACGTCGAGATGGCGAAGCACTCGTCGCCCCACGCGAAGTCGACCTCCACCGAGAGGCCGTACACGGTGGCGTCGGGCATCACCACGCCCTCGTCGCGCAGGTGACGCAGCGCGCCGTGGCTCACGACCAGCCGGCGCGGCGTGGCGCCCGTCGCGGCCAGGCGCTCCAGCGAGGCGTGGACGGTGGCGCTCAGCGTGCGGCCCGGCGCGCGCCCCTCGTGCGCGCCCCGCGCCCCCTCGTCGCGCCCGCGGCGCAGCATCGACTCGGCCACGGTGTTCGCGCCGATCAGCGTGCGCAGCTCGTCCGCGTGCATGCGGTCGCGGTCGGCGAGCTTCATCAGCGCCTCGCGCAGGGGTGGCGTGGGCGCCTGCATCGCGGCCATGACGACGGCCTCGGTGTTGCCCTCCTTGAGCGCGAGCATGTCCTCCATGGCGCGGCGCTGCAGCTCGCGGGCCAACGCCTCGAAGCGCGCGGGGTCGGGGCGCGTCCCCTCCCACGTCTTCGCGACGCCCAGCATCTCCAGCGCCTCGCGCAACGTGTCGCGGCTGACCTGGAGCAGCGCGCCGCGCATCGCCGGATCGGGCTCCTGCCGCGCCAGGGCCAGGAACCAGTCGCCCAGGAAGTGCGACTTGTAGAGGAGGAGCGGCACGAGCACGTCGCGCATGGCGGGCGAGAAGCCGCCCAGCGTCGCCTCGACCTCGGTGATGCGCTGCTCCGCCACGCGAAGGCAGGTCGGGCGAAGGTGCAAAAAGGCGGCGCCTGCATCGCGCTGCGTGCACGAGCGCCCCGACGCCGCGACGATGGAGCGCCTCCTCGCCGAGCACGACCTCGTCGTCGTGGACTACTACGCCACGTGGTGCATCCCGTGCAAGGCGTACTCGCCCAAGTTCGCGCGGCTGGAGCGCGAGGTGCGCCGCCAGTTCCCCGAGGCCAAGGTCGCCTTCGTCAGCGTCGACGTCGACCGCGACCACGACGAGGCGCGGCGCGCCGGCGTCCAAAGCGTGCCGACCACCGTCGCGTGGCGCATGAAGAAGGGATGGTTCGGCCGGAAGCGCAAGGCCGCGCTGCGGTTCAGCGGCGACCGGCCGTGGGAGGACCTTCTACGGTCGTTCCGTGCCCTCATCGAGGGCCACTAGCACCCCCCGAGCGGGTTCGGGTACGGCTTCGCGCAGTCCGTGTTCGAGGACGGACCCGGGCCCACGGCGTTCGTCGCGGTCGCGTAGTACCAGTACGTCGTCGCCGGCGTGAGCCCCGAGTCCGTGTACGTCAGCGTGGGCGCGGGGATCGTCGCCACGAACGAGAAGGGGCCGCTCGCCGCCGTCGCGCGGTAGAGCTGATAGCTCGTGACCGCCGTGCCGCCCGTGCTCGCGGGCGCGCTCCAGACCACGTTGATCTGGTTCAGGCTCGTGCCGGTCTGCGCGTCGAGCGACAGGGGCGCGCTGGGGACCGTCCAGGTCGTCGCGCCCACCGAACTCGTCTGCGGTCCCTCGCCGACCACGTTGCTCGCCGAGACGACGTAGTAGCGCGAGGCGCCGTTGCCCAGACCGGTGTCGGTGTAGGCCAGCGTCGCCGCGCCCGTGGTCGCCAGGAGCGAGAAGGGGCCGCTGGAGGACGTTCCCCGGTAGACGGTGTAGCCCGTCACCGCGGTCCCTCCATTGCTGGCCGGCGCGGCCCACGTCAGGCGGATCTGACCGGGGCTGGGACCCGCGGTCGCCGCCGGGCTCTGCGGCGCGCCGGGCACGGTCCACGTCGTCGCGCCCGAGGCGCCGCTCTGGGGGCCTTCCCCGACCGCGTTGCTCGCCGAGACGACGTAGTAGCGCGTCGCGCCGTTGCCCAGGCCGCTGTCCGTGTACGTCAACGTCGAGCCGCTCGTGGTCCCCACGAACGAGAAGGGACCGGTGGACGACGTGCCGCGATAGACCGTGTAGCCCGTGATGGCCGTGCCGCCATTGCTGGCGGGCGCGGCCCACGTGAGCCTGATCTGACCTGGGCTCGGGCCGGCGCTTGCGGCGAGGTTCTGCGGCGCGCCGGGCACCGCCCACGTGGTGGCGCTCGCGGTGCCGCTCTGGGGGCCTTCGCCCAGGGAGTTCGTCGCGCTGACGCGATAGAAGCGCGCCACGCCGTTCCCGAGGCCGCTCTCCGCGTAGCTGAACGTCGAGCCGCCCGTCGTGCCCAGGAGCGAGAAGGGACCCGACGAGGAGGACGCCCCGTACACGTTGTACTGCGTGATCGCGCTGCCTCCGTTGCTCGCCGGCGCGCTCCAGCTCACCGTGATCTGCCCGACGCCCGGGCCCGCCGCGGCGGCGGGGCTCTGCGGCGCGCTGGGCGGGGAGGGCACGCAATTGTTGGGCGCGCACGAGAGCGAGACCTGCAGGCTCCCGGCCGCGCCGTTCTTGCCGCCCACCTGGATTGCGTACGCGGTGCCGCCCACGGCGTTGAAGCTGATCTGGCTCGTGGTCGCGCCGCTGCTGTCGCACGTGACCTGCGCGAGGGAGTTGATGCTGCTCCCCGTGTAGGCCGCGAGCGTCGTGCTGAAGCTGGACCCGGCGGTCGTCACCGTCACGGTGCCGCTGACCGCGGGCGTGTAGCTGTACCAGACCGTGTTCGTCTGGGAGCCGCACGTCGCGCTCCAGGGCTCGGTGCCCAGCGCGGTCGCGGCCATCTCGTGCGTCGCGGTCGTCGTGCCCACCGTCTGCGCATAGGGCGCGCTGCCGATGCCCGTGCGGGCGGCGAAGTCGTCGTTGGCCGGGGGCGTGCCGAACTGGATGAACGCGTTGTACTTGTGGCCCTGGTTCCAGTGGTTGAAGATCCAGGTGCCGGGCGTCGGGTTCGGGTTGAAGTAGTCGTCGTAGCCGCAGTCGTAGCGAAGCGTGCTGCACGGGTCCGCGGGGTTGTCCGCGTCGTTGTCGCACATCATGCTGCGCTTGTCGGTGCAGTGGCTGCCGCCGTCCGAATGGGGCGCGTTGGAGTTGACGGCGCCCATCGCGTGCCCCACCTCGTGCATCATGTCGGCCGCGCCGTGCTCGGAGTCGTCGCAGAAGATGACCGACCATCCGTTGCCGCCGGCGTAGCCATTCAGGGAGCTGAACGCGTTGCTCCCGGTGGCGCCGGTCTCGAAGCCATAGCCGCAGTCGTAGCGCTTCTCGAACCAGATGATGTACTTCGTGTTCGGCGCCGAGAAGCTCGGCTGGAGGGCGCCCACGACGTCGCCGCTGCTGGGCACGTTCACGCCGACGTCCTGGACATCGACCTGCCCGCCGCTGCATTTCACGACGTAGTCCGCCGTGCGGCCGCCCTGCAACGAGGCGTCGTAGTGCAGGAAGCTGTTCATCTCGCCCACGAGGGCGCGCAGGCGGGCCGCCCGCTGGTTGTAGAGGTCGGGCGCGTCGTTCGCGTGCACGTAGAGCAGCTCGAAGTGCGGGTTGGCCAGGTTGGCGGCGCAGATCGGATCGTGGGGCAGGACGGGGCTCGGGACGAACGGATCCTGGTGGAAGCTCATGCACCCGCTCGCCTGGAAGAGCAGGTTGCCGGTGGCGCCGTTGAGGCCGCCCACCTGGATGCGGTACTCCTGGCCGGCGACGCAGGTGAACTCGATGTGCGACTGCGTCGTGCCCGAGTCGTCGTTGTTGCACGTCACCTGCGGGCTGCCCAGGCTGGTGCCCGAGTACGCGGCCAGCACGGTGTTGTAGTCCGAGCCCCAGGTGCTGATGCGCGCGGTGCCGCTGTGCCTGGCGACGAACTTGAACCAGACGGTGCCGCCCGTGATGGAGGTGCCGCACGTCGTGCTCTCGCCGACCTCGGTGCCGGCCCCCGCCGTGCTCTCGCGGACCGTGTAGACGTAGTCGTCGGCCACGAGGGCGGGCGTGGCGAATGCGTTGTTCATCACCGTCGTGCCCGACCCGGTGATCTTCAGGCCGCTGGCGACGTCGTTGAAGTTGACGTACGAGCGCGAGAGGTCGGGCTGGTCATGGACGACCACGAGCGGCGTGCCCACGCCGCTGGGGTCCGAGGGCGTGTTGAGGTAGAGCGAGGCGACGTATCCCTCCTTCACCCAGAGGCTCGAAGGCTGGTCGTTGACGGCGGTGCCGTCGCTCCACGTGTTGTCCGTGAAGTCGGTGTCGTCCACGTTGTACGCGATGCAGGGGCCGTTGTAGACGGAGTCCTTGAAGAGGACGACCTTCGCGTTGGGATCGCACTTGAGGATGCGGATGCTGCTCGCGGCCTTGTCGAAGGAGATGCCGGCCAGGTTCGCGTTGTTGCCGGAGAGGATCGCGGAGGTGCCGCCGTAGTTGGCGTCCCCGTAGAGGATCGCCCAGTAGCCCGGCTTCACCTGGACGCTGCTGGCCTGGTCGTTGAGGTTGAAGCCGTTGCTCATCGTGTCCGCGGGGAAGTTAGAGTCGGAGGCGCTCAGCGCGAAGCAGCCGCCGTCGTAGTTGGTCGACGAGAAGAGGATGACCGGCGAGGTGGCGACGCAAGTGGTCGACTTGGTCGTGAACGTCCACGCGCCGGACGAGGGGCCGTTGGCCGTCGCGCCGTGGGTGTCGGTCGCGGTGACGCGCCACGCGTACTGCTGGCCGGGGTTGAGGTAGCCGAGGCTGCTGCTGGGACACGAGGTCGAGGTCGTCGTGCAACGCAGCGTCGAAGCGCTGGTGCCCGCGTCGAGGTAAACGCGGTACGTCACGGTGTCGCCGGGGTCGGGGTCGCCGCCGCTCCAGGTGAGGCCCGTGTCGACCGAGACGCCCGTCGAGCCGCTCAGGGGCGAGGCGGCGGTGGGCGCGTAGGGCGCGTTGTTGAGGGTCGTGAACGACTGGTCGGTGCCGCACTGGCTGCCGTAGCCGTTGTCGCCGCAGATCTGGAAGTGGTAGATCGTGTTGCCGGCGAGGCCGCTGACGGTGCGGGAGCAGGAGCCCGACGTGCCCTGCGGGCAGGTGATGGTCGAGCTGGTGAGGCCGTAGCCCGTCGTCGTGCCGTAGTTGTAGTGGATGTTCGCGATGGTGCCCGAGTCGTCGAAGTTGCGCCCGTTGAGGGTGGCGGACGTGCCTCCCACGCCGGAGGCCGCGTCCGTGACCATCACGGGCGAGTGGTCGATGTCCGCCCAGAAGATCGTGTCATCGGTGGGCCAGATGAGGGCGTTCCCGCTCTCCTTGGTCAGCTTCGCCGACTGGCTGTCGCTGGCGCGATAGGGATTGGCGTTGGAGTAGTACGCCCGCATGCACGTCGTGCACGACTGGTCCCAGTCCATGTAGAACTCGGCGTACGAGGCCGGGTTGAAGCTCACGGGCGGGCTGAAGACGAACTCCACGTAGCCGGCCGACGCGGGCACGGCGGTGGCGGCCTTGCATGAGCTGGTCACGGAGCCGCCGGTCTGGGCGAAGCGCATGCACACCGTCCCCGCGGTCGAGGTGGTGTCCATCCAGACCCCGATGCGGTCCATGTAGGCGTGCTGGTAGGGCGGACTGGGCGTGATGAACTTCTGGCCGATGCTGTGGGTCGTGCCGCTGTAGAGGTAGAACGTGGAGCTCCCGACGTTGTTGGACTCGTGGGCCTCGTAGGCGTCGGCGAGCGGGAGGCCCGAGACGAGGAGGAGCGCGGCGAACGCAAGGGCGGCCCCGGCAAGGAGCGCGACCGTCGGCGAGCGCGCGGAGGCGGCGGAAGGATCGGAAGAGACGGATGGGCGCATGGACAGTTCCCCGGGGAGCGTGCGGGTGGGACGAGATAACGCTTCGGTTCGGCTGGCAACCTCGCCGTTGCGCTTGCCCGCGCCCGGTTGCCAAGCGCGCGCATCATTCGTGGATCGCAGGCGGCTCCGACCACGCCGTGAGCGCGGCCGCCGCGACGATGAGCAGCCCGCCCGCGATGCCAAGCGCGTCGGGAAGCTCGCGCAGGAAGAGCGCCGCCAGGAGGAGCGTGCTCACCGGCTCCAACGTGCTGATGACGCTGGTGCGCGACGCGCCCGCGAGCGGGAGCGCGGCCATGAAGAGCGAGAGCGCGAGGCCGCCCGCGATCGTGCCGATGCCCAGCGCCGCGAGCAGGCCGCGCGTCGAGCCCGGGACGTCGAGCTGCCCGGTCGCAAGGGCGAAGACGAGGTAGCTCGCGCACGCGCCGCACGCGACGGCGAGCGAGACCCACGGCCAGGGCGCGTCGCCCGCCACCTTGCGCGAGGCGAGCGTGGTCGCCGCGTAGACCACCGCGCTGCCCAGCGCCAGCAGCACGCCCGCAGGCGAGAGCGCGCCCGAGAACGCGCCCGACGCCAGGAGCGCCAGGCCCGCGAGCGCCAGGACGAGCCCGACCGCGCCGCGCCAGCCCAGGCGCTCGCGGAAGAGGGCGTACGACGCGGCGGCGACGAGCGGGGGCGCGAGGTAGAGCAGGAAGCTCGCCACCGCGGCGGGAAGGAGCCGGATGCTCGGGAAATAGAGCGCCGTCGTGCCCGCATAGCCGACGGCGCCCACGAGGAACGCCGCGCCGAACGCGCGTCCCGAGCCGCGCCGCGCGAGGGCGAGCGGGAGGACCACGAGCGCCGCGAGGCCGAAGCGCGCGATGAGCAGCGTCGGGACGTTCCACCCTTCGGCGTACGCGACCTTGGTGAGCACGCCGAGGCTGCCGTACGCGAT
>JAXDQU010000063.1:0-15670 GCA_034667685.1 Thermoplasmata archaeon
CGGGAACTCGGGAAGAAGGGGCCCTTCTTCCCGAGTTCCCGTCTTCCCTCGCTTCCCCTCTTCCCTCGCGTTCCGACACGCCCCGTCAGATGTGACCGATTCTGGACACATCGCTCAAGTCCTTGACGCAAGAGTGTAGGGTCGAGATGAAGCAGTTCGCGATCCACGTGGACACGCTCGCGTGCGAAGCCGACGAGTCCGCGATGCTCGACGACCTCCTCGCCCACGAGGGCGTGCTGGCCGCGCAGATCGACCTTGAGCGCGAGACGCTCTCGCTCGCCTACGACGAGCAGAAGACGACGAAGACCGCGCTCCTCGACCACCTGCGCTTCTTCGGCCTTTCCCCCATGCGCGTCTAAGGGAACCGAGGGTTCGTCGTTCATCCGCCTCGTTGATCCGGAACCTTCAAGCCCATCAAGCGCCCAGACTGGAGCGAGCTTATGGAATCGGTGGTCTGGACCGTCGACTGGAACCCCGAGTTCGCGGACGAGGCGCGCCTGAAGCGCGAGATCCTCCGCGCGCTGAACGACGGCAAGACCATCGCCACCATCCGCCGCTTCGCCGAGCAGGCCGCGCGCGAGGCGAGCGAAGACTCGATGGAGACCGAGCACATCGTCTGGCTCGACTCCAGCTACGAGCACGCCTTCTTCGTGCGCGTCTGGTACGAGCTCTCGGAGTCGAAGCTCTTCATCGTCGTGGAGGAGAACGACCTGGGCGACATGGGTTTCCTCCTCTTCGAGAACATGGCCTGTGCCTCCTACGCGCAGGACAGCGACGACGTCCTGAAGGTCGAGCTGGCGGACCCCGACGACCTCGGCGTCCCCCCGTAGCTTCTTGCACCCTCGCGCGCCTGGAGCCGCCGAGGCTTCCCATGCGCACCATCCTCGTTCTTTGCGCGCTCGCCACGCTCTCGCTGCCCGCGCTCGCCGACAACGGCCACTGCTGGACCACCTCGCCCGCGGACGACACGTGGACGGGGGCCGACGGCAGCACGTACTACGTGGACCGCACGGACTGCAACGGCGCGCCCGTCTCGGTCACCGGCGGCTGCACGTTCTCGTTCTGGATCTACGAGGAGGCCAACGGGCTCCCCGGCCAGCAGCGCGGCGATCCGGACCACAACGACGTGGCCGCCTGCACCGACGGCACGCGCGCCGACACCGACGTCTTCTGATCAGCCGCCGACGGCCACGGCCACGCCGCGCTGGATCAGCACGTGCGCCACGTCCTTCGGAAGGGCCGCGACGTCCTCCGCGGCGAGGCTGTAATGGCGCAGGTCGGGCCCGACGAACGGGCCGAAGGCCGACGTGACGCGCACGAGCATCCTGGCCGCGCCGACGCGGCGCACGGGCTCCGGCTCGGCGGCGGCCGCCAGCGCCTCGGCCAGGGGCGGCTCCTCGCGCGCGGGCGCGGGTGGGGCCAGCGGCGCCTCGGCCACGGCTTCCGGCGGACGCTCGGCGAGCGTGCTCGCGGGCTGCGCCGAGACGGCGGGCGCGGGCGCCGGGTCGGGCGCCATGGGCGGGCCGGCGGGCGCGGGGCGCGGCGCCTCGACCGCGGGCGGCTGGCCGCGGCGCAGCAGGCTCCGGCGCGCCTCGCGCAGCGCGCGCAGCAGCTCGTCGAAGACGATCTCCTCCTCGCGGGTGAGGGTGGCCTTGTCGGCGTGGCCGCCGCGCGCGGCGATGAGGGCCGCCGTGACGATCTTGCGCTCGCGCAGGTCGTAGAGGTCGTCGCGCACGCTCTGGAGCTTCGCCAGCTCGTCCTGGAGGATCAGCACCTTGGGCGTCGCCGGGTTCGCGGCGTTCTCGCGCGCATACTCCTCCCGGAGAGCGCGCAGGTGGGCGTCGAACGCCTCGTAGAAGCCGTTGTCCATCTTGCCCAGCGCGGTGGTCGCGCGCTCGCGGCGCCAGCGGTTGACGAGCGAGGGGTACGTGAACTCCTCCTCGTCGAGCGCCATGCGCGGCCCAAACGGAGGCGGCTATTTGGCCCCTTCCCCCGAGCGGCGCGCGCCCCGGACGCGGGTCGGCTTCCGCTGGAGCGATCGGGGAGGGAGGCGCGAAAAGGGAGCGCCGCCCTGAACGTATCCGGTCCAGGCGTGGCGCCCGGCTCGGAAAGCTGTTTCTATCCTGCCACGACGCGCACGTGGAGCTTCGCCACGCCCGGGAGCGCGGCCTCCAGCGCGTCGCCCGGCTTGCATGCCGCGACGCCCGCGGGCGTGCCCGTGGCGATCACGTCGCCCGGCTCCAGCGTCATGAAGCGCGAGACGTGGCGGAGAACCTTCGGCACGCCGTGGATCATCTCGCGCGTCGCGCTCTTCTGGCGCACCTCGCCGTTGACGCGCAGCTCGAGCGTCATCGCGTCCCACGCGGGCGCCTGCGCGGCGGGCACGACCTCGCTGATCGGGCCGAAGGTGTCCATGCCCTTCGCGAGCGTCCAGGGCGTGCCGCTCTTCTTGGCCTCCGCCTGCAGGTCGCGCGCGGTCATGTCGAGGAAGGCCGCGTAGCCCAGCACGGCGCCCATCGCCTCGGCGTCGCTCGTGGCGCGGCGCAGCGTCTTCCCGATCACGACCGCGAGCTCCGTCTCCCAGTGGACGTTCGCGACGCCCGGCGGGATCACGATCTCGCCCCCGTCGTGCACCAGACACGAGGCGGGCTTCAGGAAGATGACCGGGTCCTCCGGGGGGCGCTGGTCCCCGGCCGCGCCTGAGCCCATCGGACCGGCCATCTCCTTGCGGTGGTCCTCGTAGTTCTTGGCGACGGCGACGATCTTCCCGGCGGGGACCGGGCGCTGGCCGCGGATGCGCAGCTCGAAGGACATGCTGCGGCCCAGCCGGCGCGCCACGAAAAGGATTTCTCCGGCTGGCGTTCCTTTCCCAACACCGAGAATCCCGGAATCCGCGGATGACTCGGATGCGCGGTGTCAGGAAGGGAGCGTCACGAAGCCGGCAAGGCGGACCAGAAAGGCTGATCCCCCCGCAGGCCGGAGCAGGAGCGTGGACCTGCACGTCCTGGGCAACAGCAGCCGCTACCTGGCGCCCCTGGGCGCGGGCACGAGCTACCTGCTCACGGAGGGCGACGCGCGCCTGCTGCTCGATTGCGGCAACGGCACGCACCTGCGCCTCGCCCAGGTCCTCGAAGGCCGGCCGCTCGCGGGCGTCGTCGTGAGCCACTTCCACCTGGACAACGTCGCGGACCTGCTGCCCGTCGCGTTCTCGCTCTCACCCGGCACGCCGCTCGTGATCCCGCAGGGCGCGGAGGCGCGGCTCGCGGACATCCTGCGCGCCTACAGCATGGACCGCACGTGGATCCAGAACGCGCGCCTCGAAGGCGTCGGGCGCAAGTCCGCGCTGGAGATCGGCCCGTTCAAGCTATCATTCTGCAACGTGGGCCACGGCTGCCCCGCGGTGGGCGTGCGCGTCGAGACCACGGGCGGCGCGCTGGTCTACCTCGCGGACACCGGCCCGCGGCCGTGGTTCGCCGACTTCGCGCGGGGCGCGAGCGCGCTCCTTTGCCACACGATGCTCATGGACCGCGACGAGGGCGAGGGGCGCAAGACCAACCTCAGCGCGGGCGACGCGGGCCGGCTGGCGCGCAAGGCCGGCGTGGGCAAGCTCCTCCTCTCGCACGTCCCCTTCTACGGCAACGCCGAGGAGTCGCACGCCGAGGCCAAGGCGGCGTCGGGCGCGGAGGTCACGGTGCTGCGCGAGGGGCAGACGGTAGCGGTCTGAGCGCGCCGCGCCGCAGCACGAGGAACATCGCGACGTGGAGCGGCAGCTCCTGCTCGCCCGGGACGATGCTGCGCCCCACGCCCTTCAGGTTCACGTCGGCCGGCTTCGAGACAACGACGCTCACCGGCTCGTCGGAGAGCGCGACCGCGTCCCGCAGCGGGTCGAAGCGCTCGAACTCGTCGATGCCCATCGGCGTCACGCGCAGGCCCGTCTTGCCGTGGAGCGAGCCGGGCAGGCGGATGAGACGCTTGATGTCGGCGGTGACGGGCTCGTCGGTCTCGCCCTCTGTTTTCACTTTGGCCTTCTCAATCAAGAAATCGACAACGGCCTGTCGTTGAAGTGCAGGAGGCAAGAAGATTCGTTCCGATAAGATTTGGTCATGGCGCGACCGGTTCACGACGTTGAATGGATCGTTCAACTGGATGGCATCCGACTTGCCTGTTCTCAGGAGCTTGATCTTCTCCGGCGTCGCCCAGTCGAGTAGGCGTGCCGCTGTCGCTTCGCCGATCCCCTTGTGCGACTGTAGTTCCATCATCGCAGCCGGCCTGGGCATTTGGGCGAGCTCATCGAGGTAATCTATGATACCCCGCGTCAGCCGCCCCATCCAACCTGGAGCGGTGGAGGGCGGCACATACTTCTCCTTCGAGAGACGCCCGAAGCCGTCTCGGGTCACACTTCTCTCCACCGCCCAATGCTCGAACAGCCATTCGGCGACTTGCTCGTTCGGGCTCAGATAGTCCACAATCTCGCGGCGCTCGGAGCTCTCCAGCTTCCAGACGCGGGGATCAGTGACGTGGAAGTGGTAGCCGCGGCCGCCGGAGAACACAATGTGGACGTGCTCGGGATCGAAGCCGAAGTCTCCCAGCAGGAACTTGCGCAGGAGCTTCTTGGCCTGAGCGTGCACTTCGCGCAGTTGCTCTTCATAGCTGAGCTTGTCCGCGTTGGGCAGGTGGTCCGCGTCGAGGTCGAAGATGAGGTCGGCGCCGCGCCAGGTCTTCTCCGCCATCGTGTGGGCGTCGGGTTTGTCGTAGTAGGCCGTACTGTAGTAGCAATGCCACGGGCCCCGCGCCAGGTGCGCGCGGAAGTCCGCAGCGCTGCGGATTCCGATGTGGCGAAAGAAGGGAGTGCGCTCGGGTGCGGGCCGCGGCGCCGGGATGAAGCCGAACTCACGGCGCATGAAGCGACTCGGCAAGGGGGGAGGGCTCTCTGCATAGTAGCGCGCAAGCTCCGCCGTGACCCACGCGAGCGTCGCGTCGATCTGCTCCTGGGGAGGCGGGCCGCCGGCCACGGGCGCCCAGACACGCGCCGGGTCAAGAGCCTATCCGGGGGTGGGTGTCGATGCGCCGTCGCCTCCGCAGCCTTCAAGTGGCCCCAATGGGTCGCCGGGGCGTGGGCGTCCTGGACGCGCTGCGCGAGAACGTGGCCACGCTCGTCCGGGGCGTCACGCTCCTCGTGGGCGGCCTCGCGCTGATCCTCGTGGGCACGCTCATCGGGCTGGGCAGCTCGAAGCTCGCCATGATGACCGCCGGCACGATCGCGTTCGCGGGGCTCTGCATCGCGTTCATGGGCTTCTTCCTCTACCTCCTGCCGCCGCTGCTTCCGCCCAAGTAGCGGCACACAAGCCTATGTAGGAGCCGCCGCCTCGCGCCCGACGTGGACGCCCCCCGCGTCGTCGACATCTTCGCCGGCTGCGGCGGCTTCGGCTTCGGCTTCGCCGAGCACGGCTTCCGCATCGGGCACGCGGTCGAGGCGTTCCGCACCTCGCTGGAGACGTACGTCGCCAACGTGCCGGTGGACGAGCCGCGCCTGGGCGACGTGCGCGCGCAGCCCTACGCCAAGTTCGGGCGGCCTGATGTGCTGATCGGCGGCCCGCCTTGCGAGGCGTTCACCGTCGCCAACGCGGACCGGCGCAAGAACCCGCTCGACCGGCTCTACACCGATCCCGTCGGCTCGCTGACGCTCCAGTACGCGAAGGTCGTCAAGGAGCTCCAGCCGCGCGTCTTCGTCATGGAGAACGTGCCGCCCATCATGGATGGCCCGCTGGAGGCCGAGCTTCGCATGGTCTTCGCGCGCCAGGGCTATCCCGACATCCACTTCAACCGCCTGCAGGCCGAGGACTTCGGCACGCCGAGCCACCGCGATCGCGTGTTCATCAGCAACGTCGTGATCTCGCCCCCGAAGAGCGCGCGGCGCGTCACGGTCGAGGAGGCGATCGCCGACCTCCAGAGCCTCGACGTGGAGGTCCCGAACCACGAGGAGATCCCGATGCGCGGCAAGCGCGGGCAGCGCATGAAGGAGATGTCCGAGGGGGACAGCCTGTACCAGTACCGCGCCGCGGACGGGCGCATGCACGGCGCGTACACGCGGCTGCGCGCGAACGAATTGGCGCCCACGGTGAAGGGCCTGGGCCGCTTCATCCACCCCGTCGAGGATCGCCTGCTCACGGCGCGCGAGCACGCCCGCCTCATGGGCTACCCGGACGACTTCGTCTTCCACGGCTCGAAGAACGAGCAGCTCAACATGATCGGGGAATCGGTGCCGCCGCCGCTCTCGAAGGCGATCGCGGGCGAAGTGCGGGCCGCGCTCGATTCGTCGTGATCCGGCGCTCTGCGCGCTCCGCATGCGGAGCCGCGGTGCTCGCGGAGGCCGCGGAGTTTTCCGGACACCGCGTTCCCCGCGCTCTCCGCGTCTCCGCATGCGGAGCGCGCAGAGCGCTACTTGCGCCCGATCCGCACGATGATCAACGCGAGCGCGAAGAGCAACCCGCTCCCGAGGAACAGGATGTAGACGCCGCCCGTCGCGGTGTTGCCGAGGATGCGCTGCGCCACGAAGATGAGCAGGCCCAGCGCGGCGACGCCGACCGCGAGGCCCCAGACGCGCTGCTGGCCCAGGCCGCGCAGCCCGGCGACGACCGCGAGCGCCGCCTGACGTCCGGCCCCGCGCTTGTCGAGGTCGCGCGCGAGCTTCGCGCTCTCGACCTCCAGGTGCACGAGCACGACGCCCGCGAGCGCCAGGAGCGAGCCGCCGGTGCCCAGGGGGCCCACGTCGGTGCCGGTGATGCTGCCGGGGTACGGGCCGATCCAGTGGACCGTGGCCTCCTCCAGGTGGAAGCCGATGATGAAGCCGATGACGCCCCAGAGCGCCCACGTGCGGTGGCTGGAGCGGCCGAAGGACGCATAGCCGCCCAGCCAGAAGCCCGCGAGGAAGAGGATCGGCGCGCGCACGTCGGGGATCAGCTTGTAGGGGATCGGGCCGCTGAACTTGCTGAAGATGAACGAGCCGTACGCGGTGAACGTGACGCCGAGCCCCACGAGGCTCGCGTAGAGCAGCCGGCGCGAGACGCTGCCCGGGGGCAGGGCGCGCAGCGCGTCGAGCTTGTCGTCGACGTAGCCGATGCCCGTGGCTATCGGAGCACCCCCTTGGCGAGAAGCGCCTGCAGCGGCGCGCGGCTCGGGTGATATCGCAGGACCGTGATGCCGCGGCGTTCCAGCCCCTTGAGCTGCGCCTTCTCCTCGACGGCGACGATGCGCGCCGCGACGCTGCCGTCGTCCGCGACGATGGGCGTGACGCACACGACGGGCGCGGGGCGGCGTCCGGTGCTCGCGAGGGCGCGGGCGGAGATGAGCGCGCGGGCGAGGGCCGGGTCGCGGCCCGCGAGGGTGAACGCGAAGATCAGCGGCTTCTCCCGCGCGAGGAAGCCCTTCGTCGCCTCGACGGCCTTGGCGATGGGCTCGCCCTCCTCGCCGGGCTGCGCGGTCGCGAGCAGGGCCGCCATGCGCCGCTCCTGCGTCTCGCCGCCGTCCGCGTAGAGCAGGCGCGTCTGCCCCGCGCCGAAGAGCGTGAAGCCGACGCGGTGCCCCTGGTCGAGGTAGTGGCCCGCGACCGAGAGCGCGCCGCTGGCCAGCTCGTCGAAGAGGCTCGCGTCGCTGGTGCCGCCCACCGTGTAGGGCGAGGCGTCGACGAAGAGCCAGACGACCTTCTTGCCCTCGACCTCGTAGTCGTTGACGATGAGCTTCAGCTCGCCGCGGCTCTCGCGCGCCGTCGCCTTCCAGTTGACGGACTTGAGCGGATCGCCCTTGGCGTACGGGCGAAGCTCGCGGAAGTCGTTGGTCTGGATGCCGCGGCTCGCCTTGTCGCCGCCGGGCAGCATGGTGCGGCCCCACGCGGCGCTGGTGCGGATGCGGGGCGCGGGCGGGGTGCGCGGGTGGACGGTGATATCCTCGGTGGCGAGCGGCTCGGTGACGGGCGCGCTCTGGAGGAAGAGCGGGTCGTAGGTCGTCACGCGCAGCGCGCCGACGGGGTGCGTGCCGCGGCGCGGGGGGCGCAGGCGATAGCGCAGCGCGGCGACCTGGCCGGGCGCGACCCACGCGACGCCGAAGTTGGCGCCCGTCTGCAGCTCGAACGCGTCGGGCACCTTGTCGTGGAGCGAGAGCGCGACCGGCTCCTTGCCCTGGTGGCGCGCCTCGACCGAGACGTCGAGCGGGTCGCCCGCGCGAAGCTCCGTGCGGGAGAGCGCGCGCTTCGCGCTCAGGCCGGGGACGGCGTGCCCGCGCGCCCAGAGGACCAGGCCGAGCAGGAAGAGCGCGCACAGGAGGTACGGGTAGTCGCCGAACGCGAGGCCCGCCACGAGAAGCGCGCACCCTGCGGTCGCCATGGCGCGCCCGAACGGCGCGAGACCCTTGACGTCTCCCCCGGTGCGCTCCTTCGCCATCGTGTCACATCATGCGGCGCGGCTTGGCGGCCGGCACGGGGACGGTCGCGAGCGATTCGCGCACGGCGCGCTCGGGCGAGGCGCCGGCCAGCATGTCCTCGACCTTCAGCAGCGTGCGGTGGGCGAGCGCGTCGACGGCGAAGGTCTTCACGTCGTCGGGCACCACGAAGTCGCGCCCGCGCAGGAGCGCCATCGCCTTCGATAGCTTGAACAGGGCCAGCGAGCCGCGGGGGCTTGGGCCGACGCGGACCTGCGGGTGGGCGCGGACGGCGCGCACGATGCGGCTGATGTAGAGCATCACGTCGCTGCTCACGATGACGCCCTGCTCCACGCGCTGGCGGAGCCCGTCGAACTGCGCGAGGTCCATGACCGGCTTGTAGTCCCCGGTCGGATCGTCCTTCGCCCAGCCGGCGCGGCGCTGGAGGATCGCGGCCTCCTCCTCGTCCGTCGCGGGGTAGCCCATCGAGAGGCGGATGAGGAAGCGGTCCATCTGCGCCTCGGGGAGCGGGTACGTGCCCTCCTGCTCGACGGGGTTCTGGGTGGCGAGCACGAAGAACGGCTTGGGGAGCTTGTGCGTCTCGCCGTCGATCGTCACCTGGCGCTCCTCCATCGCTTCGAGGAGCGCGCTCTGCGTCTTGGGCGGGGCGCGGTTGATCTCGTCCGCGAGCAGGACGTTCGTGAAGATCGGGCCCTTGTAGAGCTGGAAGGCGCGCGTCTCCTGGTTCCAGATCTTGGTGCCCAGGATGTCGGAGGGGAGGATGTCGGGCGTGAACTGCACGCGCTTGAAGTCGGCGTTCACGCTGCGCGCGAACGTCTTGACCAGGAGCGTCTTGCCCAGGCCGGGGAAGTCCTCCATGAGCACGTGGCCGCCCGCGAGCGCGCCCGCGGTGAGCTTCTCGACGACGATGTCCTTGCCGACGATGGAGCGCCCGACGCCGCGGATGAGCGCCTGGAGGGACGCGACCTCGTCCTTGTAGACTGCATGGCTGGCTTCGAGGTAGTCGTCGGTCTTCATGAGGGGTTCTCCACGGGTCTGCGAAGCGTGAGGATGCGCTCGATCTCGTCGAGCGCGGCGCGCACGTCGGCGTCGCGGTTCGTGCCGGCGCGCGCGAAGCTGGAGAGGATCTGGGCCTCCAGCGCTTTGATATCGGCCTCCGGAAGCTCGGCGGCCTGCGCGGCCGACCGGACGAAGGCGAGGAAGGGGGCGGCGTCGCCGCGCGCGCGGAAGGCGTCGAGCACGTCCTCCGCGCGCTGGCGCTTGGGGTCCGCGACCTTCAGGATGCGCCTGGCGTGGCGCTTGTGGTCGCTGGGCGCGAAGAGCCACGCCTCGCCCGCGCGGGGGCCGCCCACCCAGAGGCGCAGCGCGCCGGCGAAGCCCAGCGCGATGAGCGTCCACGTGATCAGCTCGCCCTGACTCAGGTAGCGCGCGTAGAAGAGCTGGAAGGCGACGACGAGGCCCGCGTAGGCGATGGCGGCCAGCGTGAGCAGCACGCGCCGGTAGGGGAAGGCGCTGCGCTCCTTCTTCTCGCGAAGCTCGCGGCGCGACCAGGCCGCGGCGAAGTCGAGCACGACGAACCCGCCGTAGAGACCGACCACGACGCGCGCGCCCGAGAGGCCCACGAGCAGCGCGGCCAGCCCGAAGAAGACCCACGAGAGGACGCGCGGGAACCAGGGCATGACGGCGCGGCCCCGGTTGATGGCGTAGCTGATGCCGCCCGCGCGCGCCGCGAAGCCCAAGGCCAAGGGCGGCGTCAGCGCGAAGATCGGGATCGCGCCGCCCACCGTCGTCACGGTGGTGGAGAGCAGGAACGCGAGCGCGCTGAACGCCGCGCCCAGGACGTTGAGCACGCGCCCCGCGCGCGGTGATAGCACCGGCTCGAGCAGCCCTCAGACCTCCGGAAGCGCGGGCGGCGCGCGGGGTCCGGCCTGCGGGCCGACGGGCGGCAGGTCCGCGCGCTCGAGCACGAGGAGCTGCTGCATGAGCGCGAGGTAGAGGCGGCGATCTGCCTCGCGCTCGCCGTAGGCCACGAGCTCGTAGACGCGCGCGATCTCCAGCAGGGCGCGCGCGGAGGTCTGGTCCGCGCCCGCGCGCAGCCGCTCGGCCAATTCGCGCGCGGTGCTGCTCTCGGCCTCGGGGCCGAGCATGCCGATGGCGAAGCTGCGGAACTCGCCGAAGAGGCGGGCGATCTCCTCCTCGTAGCGCACGACGGAGACCGCGAGCGTCGCGTAGCCGGTCAGGCTGTCGAGGCGCGCCTCGGCGTCGAGCGTCAGCTCGCCCACGGGCTGCCCCGCGAGGTCGAAGGCGACGGTGCCGTCGTTGCCGGCCACGCCCTCGCCCACGAGCGCGCGGGCGCCGTCGCGCGGGGCGCTGGAGAGGCGCACGGCCGCGCCGGCCGCCGGGCCCGCGGAGGTCTGCACCGACACGACGAGCGTCACGCCCTCGCGCTCGCCGATCACCGAGGGGAAGCCCTCGGGCACGGCGGGCAGGTCCACGAGCACGGAGAGCCCGCCGCTCACGCGCGGGGCCGCAGCGGGGGCGCGCGGCGCGGCGCGGAGGGGCGCGGCCACGGGCGCGACCGCGACGGCGGCGAGGGGCTCCTCGTCCTTCTCCCGGAGCAGGGCGAAGACGCCCGCGACGTAGACGAGCGAGGCGAGGACCCACACCGGCGCGAGCACGATGGCCGCGTCGGGGTTCGTGAGCAGCGCGCCCACGGCGAGGCCCACGAGGGCGCCGCCTCCGATCCAGAGGGCCGTCTTGCCGGCGGGCTTCAGCTTCAGCGAGATCACTTGAGGAGTCCTCCGCAGGGGATGATGGAATAGAACTGGGTCGCGTAGCTCGCGCCGAGGAAGGGCTGCTGCGCGTCGATCGTGAGCGTGTACGCACCCGCGGGCGCCTGCTTGTGGCCGAGCACCTCGTAGGAGTTGTACGTCCACTTGTCGTCCTCGCCCGGGCCGTTCACGGCGTTCACGTCGCGCGTCGTGTCGTTCGCGTACGCGCCCCACGTCACGCCGCCGGGCGCCGCGACCGTCGCGCTCATGTTCGAGCCCTTCCAGCCGGTCACGTTGACGAAGCCGCCCACGACGTAGGTGCCGTTGGGCGGCGTGAACGTCGCGGTCCGGTGGTAGTTGGGGCTCTGCCCCAGGAGCGTGTTCGCGTTGGAGGTGGAGAAGCTGTCGTTGAACGTCGCGTCCTTGATCGGCGCCACGATCGGCGGCGGGCACCCGCCCGGCGGGATCTGCCCCTTGTATTTCGAAGCGTCGAAGTCCGGAGGCGGCTTGAAGTCCGGCGGGGGCTTGAAGTCGGACGGGGGCACGAAGTCGCTCGGGATCGTGGAGGGCGTGGGGATCCACGGCGGCGGCTTGACGTCCTTCACGTACGAGTTGTTGAGCGCGTTGAACGTCGGCAGCAGGAGGACCATGCCCATGGCTGCGCACACGCCCAGCTTCAGCATGCGGTCGTCCACGTGGCGGTGCCTCCTGCGCGCACGCGCTCCACGGCGCGGGTCCGGTTATAAAGGTTGAGGATAAGCTGTTGGGCGGTCCCTCCGTTGCGCCGCCGTGCGCTGCGCGGTCATCCTGGTGGGCGACGAGCTTCTCGCGGGCCATACGCGTGACGCCAACGCCCATTTTCTGGCGCAGCGGCTCCACGCGCTCGGGCATCGCCTGCGCCGCATCGTGGTCGTGCCCGACGAGGCGCACGCGCTCGCCGCGGAGATCGACCACACGATGCCGCAGGCGGACGTCGTCTTCATCAGCGGCGGGCTGGGCCCGACGCACGACGACCGGACGACCGAGGCGCTGGCGCACCACTTCGGGCGCCGCCTGGTGCTCCACGAGCCTTCGTGGCACAAGCTCCTGGAACGCTACGACCGGCGCGGCAACATCCCGGAGCACACCAAGCTCGCGGCGCGCAAGATGGTGACGATCCCCGAGGGGGCGGAGGCGCTGGAGAACCCGGTGGGCGCCGCGACGGGCTACGTGCTGCGCGAAGGAGGATGCGCGCTCGCGGTGCTGCCGGGCGTGCCCGCGGAGCTGATGGCGATCTTCGAGCAGGGCATCGTGGGGCGCCTCGTGCCGCAGGCGGCGCACGTCGGTCTCGTGGAGGCGGAGGTCGAGATGGCGGAGGCCTCCTTCGCCGCGGCGCTGGGCGCGGTGGCGGAGCGCTTCGGCGACGTGGAGATCGGCAGCTACCCGCACTTCGGGGAGCGGCGCGTGACGCTGCGGTTCAAGGGGGACGAGGCGCGCGCCGAGGAGGCGCTGCGGACGTTCCTGCGCGAGTGCCCCGACGCCAAGGCGCGGCTGCTGGGCGCGCCGAAGACCAGCGCGGGGCGCGCGGTCGAGGTCTGATCCTGCAACAACGGTTTTCAACCGGCCACCGGCTCGCGGCGCGTGCGCCTCGCCATCGCCCTCGCGCTCCTGCTCGCGGCCGGCTGCCTCGCCCCGGCGGCCACGCGGCCCACCTCGACCGGCGCGACGCTGCCCTACGACCCGATGGGCCAGGCGCACGACCACTCGGACGTGGCGCTGCACGACTTCTCGTGGCAGATGGCGCAGACCGACCACCAGCCGCTCGCGGGGAGCGCCACGCACGGCAGCGGCGCGCACGCGCTCGACGTGCGCAACGGCTGGCTCTTCGCGGCGGTGTACGGCGGCACGGCGGACGATGAGGGCGGCTTCTTCGTCCTCAACCTGAGCGACCCCGCGCACCCCCGGCAGGTCGGGCGCTATCAATTTCCGGGGCCGCTCGCGGGCGACCGCAGCATGGAGGCGACCGACGACGCGGACTTCGTGGCGCTGGGCACCGAGGCGGTCGACTGCGCGGGGCACGTCAACCCCGCGGGGCCCGGCCTCTACCTGATCGACGTGCGCGACAAGGCCAACCCCAGGCTCGCGGACTACATGCCCAACAGCGGCGTGCACAGCGTCACGGTCCACCGGATCCACGGCGAGGACTACGTCTTCGGCCTGATGCCCAACGACAACGTCGTCCACATCGTACGCTCGCCCGTCCCGCGCCTGGAGGCCGTGGGGCAGGTCAGCATCGGACATGATAGCATCGTCGTCGACGATCCGATCCTCCAGAAGCCCCTCCTGTACGCCGCGAACGGGGGCGCGGGCTTCGAGATCAGCGACGTCTCCGATCCGGGGCACCCGAAGCTCCTCGCGGCGTGGAACATCCCCGACCGCAACGGCAAGTACTACATCCACACCGGCGCGGTCACGTCCGTCGACGGGCGGCGCATCGCGGTCGTCACGAGCGAGGACTGGCAGGACTACCCGAGCGCGCTCTGGGTCCTCGACGCGACGGACTTCGGCCTCATCCAGACGATCAGCCATTGGAGCGCGCCGGGCGACCACGCCGCGGACGGCCTGCGCTACAGCATGCACAACCCGCGCTTCCTGGGGACGACGCTCATCCTCGCCTACTACCACGGCGGCGTCTGGGCGCTCGACATGGGCAGCGCCCAGAAGCTTGCTCATCCCCAGGTGATCGGACAGTTCAGCCCGTCCACGAGCAACGGCTGGCGGCCGCAGCCCACCGACACGCACGCGGTCTCGGACACGGAGTGCGGCAAGTTCAACCTCGCCGACGCGCCGATGGTCTTCGACGTCGAGACCGGCCCGCAGGGCTACGTCTACGTCGCGGACCTGCCCACCGGCCTCTACACGGTGAAGCCGACTTGGTGAGGGGGCGAAATGGCCTTGCGTCCCACGCGCCTTGGGCGCAGCGGGCACACCCCATGAAAGCGACCCTCCTCGTCCTCGCCTCGCTCCTCGCGCTCACGGCCGTCTCGACGGCCGCCCCCGGCGCGAGCGCCATCGGCTACTGCACGTTCGCCACGGGCGACTGCACGGGCTACTTCGTCTGCGTCGGCCCCCAGTACGGCGACGACGGCCAGATCGTGGGCTGCAGCGGCGCGAACGTCCCCATCCCGCCCTGCGCCTGCCAGCCCTACGACTGAGGAGAGGGGCGCCATGAAGCTCCCCACCCTCGTCCTCGCCGCGTGCCTCGTCGCCGGTGGCCTCGTGGCCGTCGCGGCGCCCGCCACCGCCATGATGCAGTGGTGCACGTCCGCCACCGGCAACTGCCAGGGCTACGTCGTCTGCCTGGGCGTGACGTACCAGAACGGGCACGTGCAGCGCTGCGACCACGGCGTCCCGGACAACGTCATCCCGGGCTGCGACCCCGCCTCGTGCGACGCGATCCTGCCGTAGGCCTGCGCCTGCATCCGCCCGGGTGCGGCATGGGCGAGCGCCGAAATCCACTTGTGGCGCACGCTCCTTCCGTGCCCGGGCACAACCCATGAAAGCGACCCTTCTCGTGATCGTCTCCCTCGCCGCGCTCACCTTCGTGAGCGTAGCCGCGCCCGGCGCCTCCGCCGTGGGCTACTGCACGACCTTCACCGGCTCGTGCGACGGCTACATCGTCTGCATCGGCACGCAGACCTCCTACAGCCACCTGACCCACTGCCAGACCGGCGTCCGCGAGCCCCCCTGCACGTGCGACCCGTGGCCGCAGCCCCTCTGAGGCGCTTCGATGCGCGCCCTTCTCCTGAGCCTCGTCCTCGTGGCGGGCGTCGCGGCCTTCGCGCTCCCCGGCGCGTCGGCCTTCAGCGACTGCACGTCTGTCACGGGCAACTGCGACGGCTGGTTCGTCTGCCTCAACGCGCAGCGCGACGCCAACGGCCAGCTCACGTGCGACGTGGGCGTGCAGAACCCGCCCCCGTGCGCGTGCCTGCCGCAGAACTGAATCTTTCCGCCCGGCCCGCCATCGGGCTTCGTGGACCTTCCGGACGGCCTCGTCCTCCTTCTTCTCGCCCTTCTCGCGATCGGGTGGCTCATCGCGCTCGTCACGCTGCGCAGCCTGCGCGAGGCGCGCGCCGCGAAGCGCAGCCAGAGCGCGAAGTACGGCAACCTCACGGAGCAGTTCGCGCCGTGGATGGAGGGCTGGCCCTTCGACCCGCAGGGCTTCCGCTTCCTGGGCAAGCCGGTGGACGGCGTGCAGTTCGAGGCGGACGCCGTGTACCTCGTCGAGATCAAGAGCGCCGGCAGCCGCCTCTCCCCCGCGCAGCAGGCCGTCCGCGACGCCGTGCGCCGGGGGCGCGTCGGGTGGGTCGAGTTCCGCGTCGACGAAGGGAAAGCGGTGGTCGTGGAGCGCCCGTGGGAGCGGTGAGGTGCGGCCGACCGGAACACGAAGTCACGAAGCCACGAAGAGCACGAAGAAACTGAAACTT
>JAXDQU010000064.1:0-23929 GCA_034667685.1 Thermoplasmata archaeon
CGCCCGCGCCTCCTCCGAAGCCCGCCGCGAAGCCGGCGCCGCCGAAGCCGACCCCGCCCCCGGCCAAGAAGCCGGAGCCGGTGGCCAAGCCGGCCGCCCCGTCCAAGGCCGCGAAGCCCGAGCCGGCCAAGCCCGCCGCCGCGCCTGCCCCCGCGCCGGCGGCCCCGTCCGCGGCCCCCGCCGTCGCCGCGGCCAAGGCCGCGAAGGTGCCCAAGAAGAAGCCGATCCCGACGACCAGCCTCGCCGCGACGCCGATCTTCCGCCCCCTGAACGCGCCCGCCGGGCCCCTGGCCCCCCCGCCCCCGCCCGCGAAGCCGGGGCACGCCGATCACCAGATCCTCAGCGCCATCTCCTACGGCCTCTTCGCCGCCATCAACAAGACGTTCGGCTTCGCCGGGCGCAACGTGGTGAAGAACGCGGCCCTGCGCATGCTGGAGTACGGCTACAAGCGCGGCTGGCTCCCGCCCAAGAGCAAGGAGCCCGTGCGCGCGCTCAACGAGTTCTTCGGCCGCCTGGAGACGATGGGCTACGCCGAGAAGATCCACGTCGCGAAGCACGGCGACCACTACGCCCTGGAGGTCCAGGGGCTGGCGGACTTCGACGCCGTGCACAGCCTGCGCGAGATGCACTACCCGCTGCTCCCGATCTTCCTGGGCGAGATGCTGGAAGCCATTGTCGACCAGTACTTCCAGCTCAAGGTCACCGTGGAGCCCCTGGAGATGCAGGACCAGAAGCGCGGCTTCACGCTCCCCTTCAGTCTCCACGAGCGCCCCGCCGAGACGGTGGCGCCCACCGCGCTCTCGTACTCGCGCACGGACGACTTTGAAGAGTGAGGCGGCTCACCGTTCGACGTGGTCCGCGGAGGCGTGCCCACCGGGATCCTCGGTGCGCGGCCGCTTCTCCGGGTCAGCGTCGGGGCTATAGTGGACATGGTGATCGCCGGGGTCCTCGGTCCGCGGGCCGTCCTTCTTGGTCTTTTTCTTGGCCATGTGTTCACCTGCTATCCAGCGCTGGGAGGGTGAGCGATGCCGACGCCGAGCACGTAGACGAACGTCAGCGCGTGGAAGGCCATCGCCAGGATGAGCAGCCGCATGCCGGCGATGCGGCGGTCCACGGCCCGCTTCATGACCTCGTCGTTGGCTCGCGACTTCTCGGGAAACTTGGAGAGCAGCGAGGCCCACAGGTCGTTCTTCGTCCACGTCGCGTCCTTTGACTTCTCGCGCACCCAGTCCGGGCTCGGACCCACGATGAGGGACGTCCGGATGGCGAGCGTGCTGCGCACGAAGAAGAGGAGCGCGAGAAGGTTCAGCGTGCCCGCGACGACCACCAGGACGAGCAGCGGCCAGCCCAGGGCGGCCGGGATTTTCTCCACGGCAAGGCCCACGAGCGCATAGCCACCGCCCAGCGCGGCCGTGCCCAGGCCGATCGCGCTCTCGGTCTTCTGGCGGATCACCTCGGCGGTGGCGACCTGCGCCTCCAAGTCCTTGCTCGCGAGGTCCGCCAGCGCCTCCAACGCCTCGTACTGTCCCACGCGCTGACAAGGGGCGAGCCGGGTGTTAGCCTTTCCGTGCGATCGGCGCGTACGCCGGCGCGCGCGGCTGGTCGCGCATCCGCGCCTCGAGCCGCTTGGCGAGCCACTCGAAGTATTCCGCCAGGTACGGATCGTGGATCTCGGCGCGCATCTGCTCGAAGAGCGGGCGGCTCTTCTCCCATGCGTTCTTCACGAAGTCGCCCAGCGTGCGCTCGACGAGGTCGATCTCGATGATGCCGTCGAACACGAGCAGGCCGAGCATCTCCATCTCCTGCGCGAACTGGATCAGCGCGATCTGCTCGTCGTCGGGCAGCGCGTAGAGCTCGCGCATCGTCTTGGGCGGCGGCGTGACGCGGATGCGGTGGAAGTGCGCCGCCATCTCCCGCGATTGCATGGCGCGGATCGTCTCGATGGTCAGGCGCTCCTTGCGGTCCCGCGCGGCGGCCCGCACCTGCGCAACGCCGAACACGAGCGCCACGACGAAGGAGAGCGCGATGGCGAGGTTGCCGACGATGGTGAACGTCGACTCCGCGTCCATCAGGACTCCGGTACGCTCTGCGCGATGCGGTCGATGACGGTGAGCTGCGCGCGCAGGCCCATGATCTTCGGGATCGAGCCCTTGAATTTCAGCTTCCCCGTCATGACGAGCTTCTCCATGGGCGCCTCGCCCTTGTGGTTCGCGATCCACGTCGCGCTGTCGCCCAGGAACGTGAAGTCGGCCTTGCTCTCCATGTTCCCCTTGGACCAGGCCGCGCTGCCCTTGTTGAGATTGAGCAGGAACGACTCCTTGGAGTCGGTGTTGACCATCAGCACGGTGGCGACGACGCCGCCCGCCTTCGCCTTGAAGTCGGGGTCGTTGTTGAGGCGCTTGACCAGCTCGTCGAAGAAGGCGTCCGTGAAGAGCGCGGGCATCGGAGGCGAGCGGCCGGCCCAAGCCTAAAGCATTTCGGCCCTTGCTGCCCCTCGCCTGATATCACGGTGGGCGTGCATAGCGACGGCGGGTCGCGCACCCTTCCGGGGCCCTCGCCCGCGTCCGTTATCGAGAGCGTATGCTCTGCCGCGCCGCATGCCGCCCAAGACGTTCAAGCCGATCGCCGAGAAGCCCGTGCGCGCCATCCAGCCGCCCACGCGGACCGCGCCGCCGAAGACCTTCTCGCCGACGCTGCGCGGGGAGTTCGTGAAGCGCCTGGAGGACCCGCGCGCGCTGAAGCCCTTCATCGACCGCCCCGCGAAGCTTGCCAGCCACGCGACGATCGCGATGGATGGCCGCAAGCAGCCGCTCGTGCTCGTGCTGGCGCGCACGCAGTCCGGCGACCCGATCCCCGGCGTCCGCGTGCGCCTGCTCCAGGGCAGCGAGCTGCGCGACGAGACGACCACCGACAAGCGCGGAGCGGCGCTGCTCCTCTTCCCCGCGATGTCGGGCACGAAGATGGCCGACATGCAGACGCCCGCGACGCCCACCGACGGGCGCGTCGAGATCCTGCAGAAGGGGCGCTCGCCGATCACCAAGCACGTCGCGATCCCGATGGGCAAGCAGCACCAGGTGATGGAGCTGACGCTCGAAGCGCCCACCGAGATCCCGATCGACTCCGCCCCGTCGACGGGGATCGCGTCCAACAACCTCGGCAACCCGCTCACGGACAACCCGCTCGACCGGCTCCCGGCGGACTTCACGACCGACCTCTGCCAGGACCTGACGAAGCTGCTCGGGCCCGCGAACGATCCGATCCTCGGGCAGATGGGCGGCGACGACCAGGACTTCCGCAAGCGCCGCGTGCCGCTCGTGAAGCGCCTCGTGATCCCGCGCATCGGCGAGAGCGTCAACGGCAAGCCGCCCCGGCGCTACCTCGTGCGCGTGCGCCAGGAGTGGAACTTCCTGGGCTACACGCTGGGCGAGCTCACGCAGGTCGAGCCGCTCGACCCGGGCTCGATCCTCCAGCAGACGACGCAGGCCGCCGAGAAGCTCGTGTCGAACGCGACGCGCAGCGTGGACGAGCTCGTCTCGCGCGCCACCGACAGCGTCGTCAACGGGCTCCACTCCGCGGGCAGCGTCGACGCCGTGACCGAGCTGGCCACGAGCGTGCGCACGACGGCCATCGCGGGCGGTGGCGGGTTCTTCCTTCCGCCCTTCGCGTTCGGAGGCGGCGGCGCGGACGCCAAGGTCACGGCCACCGCGACGTCGCACTCGCGCGTCGACACGTCGCTCGACGTCAACTCCTCGATGCACGCGGCCAAGACGCTCGTGAACCAGGCCACGCGCCTCGTGCAGTCCACGCAGCGCGACCTGACCAACGCGGTCACGAGCACGCTGGGCAAGGTCAGCCCGCTGCTCTCGCGCGTGACGAACCTCATCCGCTGGACGATGTACGAGAACTACATGGTCTGCACCCACGTCGAGGACGTGCTCGAAGTGGAGAGCGAGGTCATCGCCGACCTCACGCAGCAGGGCCAGGCGTACCTCTTCACCGACGAGCAGATCGTCGACCTGCGCCGCGTCTTCGAGCCGAACCTCCTGGAGCGCCGCCTCGCGCCGCACTTCGACTCGCTCGCGGCCGCCGTGGACGTGCGCCGCGGCGCCAACCTGCCCATCGTCGCGGTGGACGTCACGCTCGACTACCAGGTCGGGCTCGGCGGCGCCACGGTCGACGTCGCGGTGGGCGAGGGCACAACGAGCTTCGTCCTGCGCCCCGGCACCACGCGCGCCACGCAGACGCTCCGGCTCAACGTGCCGGCGAACGCCAATGATATCACCGGCGCGCAGCTCGACCTGTCGCTCTCGACGCCGCAGTCGATCTTCGGGCCGATCGCGATCCCGAACTCGGCGCAGGTCAACCGCGTCACGCTCGGCTTCGTCACCGCGTCGGGCTACCGGCGCACGCTGACCATCCCGCTGGGCAGCACGCTCTCGGCCTCGGGCCAGCCGGGCACCGCGAGCGCCACGCCCGCGTTCAGCGTCCCGCCGCCCGTCGTGCTCACCGACGCCGACCCGCTGCTGGTGCACGTCAACCACAACAAGACGTACTACTTCGGCCTGCTCTGCCAAGCCGCGCTGGTCGAGCCCGCGCTGCGCGACGACATGCCGCAGTTCGACGCGTTCAACGGCGACCACCCGATCTGGCGGCTCCCGATCGTCGGCTTCGAGGGCAACCGCGCCCTCATCGTCAAGGAGGCCGACGCGACGGACGCCGAGGTCAAGACGCTCCTGGCAGACCCGGGCGCGGCGACGCTCATCCAGATCGCGGCGCCGGGCGCGTACGCCGAGGCGCTGCAAGGGCTGCTGAAGCTCGCGGTGGACCTGGAGAAGATCCACCCCGCGCTGCTGCCGCCGCCCGCGCCGGTGATGCCCCCGCTCGCGATCGTGGACATGACCGGGAAGACGATCCCGGTGCTCGGCGGCAACGGCATGGGCGGCACGCCGACCCCGACCCCCACGCCGCTGCCGCTGCCCACCCCCTGAGCCGCGCAACGTTCTTCGTCCCCTCCGGCGTCCCCGGGGTCGTGCGCGCGGCCCCGCTCCTTCTTCTTCTCGCTCTCTTGGCGAGCGGATGCACGGCGCGCGACGTGCCGTCCCAGCCGCGGCTTCAGTCCGAGCCTCAGCCCCAGCCCCTCGTCGTGGCGGCCTCCGCGCCGCTTCCCGTGGCGCACGCGACGTTCCCGGTCGGCCTCGACGTCGACGACACGTGGGTGCGGCCCGGTGATATCATCGTCGCGCATGCGCACGTGCCCGCGGGCGCGCGCGTGACGTGGCTCCTTGCCACGCGCAACCCGTTCCCCGAGAGCTGGCCGCACCTCCCGCTCGCGCCCGCCATCGTGGCGCCGGCCGCGACGCAGGCCGTGGCGCGTCTGACCGACCCCGGCCGCTACGAGCTGGCCGCCGGCGGCGCGACGTTCAACGTCACCGTGGACGCGCTGCTCCCGCGCGGGACGCAAGCGCTCGTCGACCTCGTGCGCTCGCCCGAGGGGCTGCGCGCGGTGCCCGACGAGACGGTCGCGGGCGTGGGCGGGCTGCTCCTCGTGACGAACCACGACGCGAGCCCCGCGCGGCTGGCCGAGCGGGACTGGCTGGGCCTCCTCCCCGCGAGCGGCCCCGAGGCGCGCATCACGATGCCCGACCACATCGAGCAGGGCGACTACGAGCTGCGCGCGCTCGCCACCGACGCGCGGGGCGGCATGGGCTCCGCGGACGCGCACATCCTCTACGACGCGCGCAAGCCCGACCGCGACGCGACGTACGGTCCGTTCAACGGCACGCTGCGCCCGGGCGCGGCGGTCGCCGACCCCTCCTTCGTCGCGCGCTTTCCCCTGCGCACGCTGGACGTGTGGTTCAATGCGACGCCGAAGCTCGCGGGGCCCTCCGACGTCGTGGTCGAGTTGCTGGGACGCGACGGCGCCGTGATCGACGCGAGCGCGCCCGGCCCGAGCGGCCACCTCGCGCTGCGCGACCTGCCGCCCAACGAGTACACGATGCGCATCCGCGTGGCGCAGGGCGCGCTCGTCGACTACTCCATCGTGGCGCGGGCGAGCCTCGTGCTCACGACGCCGCAGTCGTTCTTCGATCGCTAGAGCGGCATGGAGCCGACGGCCTCGGGTGATAGCACCTCGATGCGCGTGCCCCACGTCGCGAGACGCACGCCGGCCGCGGGCCGGTCGGCGACGACCACCGCGACGTCGGCGCCCAGCGCGGTGACGAGCTGCGCGAGCGCCGCCGCGTCGTCCACGTTGAAGTCGACGCAGCGCTTGACCAGCACGCGGCGGCCGCCGCTCTTGTGCGCCGCGAACGCGAACTGGTGGCCCTGCGCCTTGAGGCCCTCGACGATCTCGTAGCCGCTCTCCTTGAAGCGCGACGCGAGGACCTGCTCGGGCGGGACGACGGGCGCGACGGTGGGCACGACGACCGTGCCGCTGTCGGCCGCGGGGACCGGCACGCTGCGCGGCGTGATGACGCGCGGATCGTCCGGAGCCGCGGGCGGCGCCTGGGGCGGAACCGGGGGCGGGGCGGCGACCGCGGGGACGCCCAGCGCCGCGAGGTTCACGTGGAAGCCCTGCTGCGGCGGGGCTTGGACTGGCGCTTGCGCTGGGGCTGGGGCCGGCTGGGGCGGCGGGGCCTTGATGCCGAGCGCCGCGAGGTTCACGACCGCGCCAGGCGCGCTGGCCGTGGGCGAGCCGGTGAACACGTGCGGGTGGGTGGTCGCGCTCTGCGCCGAGGTGGGCATCGGCGGGGCCGAGACCACGGGGGCGGGCTCATGGGCCTTCGCCTGCTGCTGCGCGGCGGCCTGGAGCGCGGCCGCGAATCCGCTCGGGGCGGCGGGCGCGGCGGCCGGCGTGGGCAGCTTGCCCATCGTGGGCGGCGGGCGCGCGGACGACGAGCCGCCGTCCATGATGCTGTACTCCTTCGACTTCTTCGGCGCGTTGGCCGCGGCCATGTCGAACGCGGCCATGAAGCCGCCCTGGCCCGGCGGCGTGATCGTGGGCTTCTCCCGCGGCTTGGGCTTCGACGTGAAGACCTCGAACTCCTCGCTCGCGTGGATGACCTTCTTCTCGGGGTCGTGGTGCTCCGGCTCGGCGGCCGTGGCCACCGGCGCGGGCTCGGGCGCCTTCGGCTTGCTGACGATCTCGTATTCCTCATGGGTCTCGTGCTGCGCGCCGTCGTTCGTCGCGAGCGCAAGGGGCGCGGGGGCCGGCTTCGGGGCCGCGGGCGCCTTGGGCTTGGAGACGATCTCGTATTCCTCGTGGACCTCCTTCTGCGGAGGCGCGGCGGGGACGGCGGGCGCGGCGACGACCGGCTCCGCCGCCACGGGCTGAGGCTCGGGCTGGGGCTGGGGGGCGGGCGCGGGAGCCACGAGCGAGCCGAACGGGCTGCTGGCGACGGCGCTGGCGGGCGCGGCCGCCGCGCTGGACGGACCGCGCGGGAAGGCGAGCACGGCGGGGAGCTTGGGCTCCTCCAGCTCGGGGACCGGCGCGGCAGGCGGCGCGACCTCGTTCTGGAGGCCGAGCAGCTCGAGGAGCACGCGGCGGCCGAGGCGCTCGTGGTCGCGGTTCGCGACGATGTAGGCGTACTGGCACGCGTCGACGGCCTTCTTGGCGTTGCCGAGCACGGCGCGCAGCGCGTTGACGTCCTCGGGGCCGATCTCGGCGATGGTCTCGCGCGGGATGCGCATGGCGAGCGCGACGTGGCGGTGGTCGCTGGGCGACTGGACGGTGGTGAAGCCGTACTGGCGGTCGGCGCCGCGGCGGATCGCGTCGACGACGCCCATGTCCTCGCGCTGCTGGGCGCGGATGTAGTCGCGGAGCTGCTGGGGCTCCAGGCGCGCGGTCTTCTCGTGGCCGATCAGGAGGACGTCCTTCGTGGACTTGATCTGGTCGAGGCTGACGTAGAACGCGACGTCGGCGAGGTCGTGCAGGTAGTCGGGCTTGGCCTTCGGCACCCGCACGAGGAGGACCTCGCGGCCGGTCTCGTTGACGAGCTGGTTGCCGAACTCGAGGGCGAGCGATTCGCGGGCGCGCTGGATCGTCTGCGGCGACACCGGCGGCCCCTCGTCACGGAGGAAAGGCGCCATTGCTATGCATCCCAGTCCGAGGACTCGCAACGACCCCTATTAAGCGCTCCGAAGTGCGCCGCGACCGCAGGGAGCGGGTGCGCCGGCCGCAGTGTCGCAGCCCGGCGCGAAGCGCCGGAGCGGAGACCCGCGAGCGAAGCGAGCGATCGCGGCCGGCGCTCGCGGCCCCGAGCGAGGAGGCCGGCAGGCCGACGCAGCGAGAGGAGCCGCGCTAGCAGACGGCCCGGGGATCGAACGCCGGCATCGCGTCCTCGTAGGCCTGGATCTGCGCGTCGGTCTCGTTGCCGTAGACGAGCAGGTAGCGCATCCGGTCCTGGAGCGGGGTGCCGACGTCCGCCGGGCCGCGCCAGGCCGTGTCGTTGTCGCTGACGTAGAGACGCAGCGCGTGCGTGGCGTCCGTCCTGAAGGCGCCCGAGACGGAGGCGCCGGCGGGAAGCGCGAGCCGGTCCGCGGTGAGGTTGCCGCCCTGGCGCGCCCAGGCCACGTTGAACAGCGCCGCGAGCGAGCCCTGCCCCTCCCCGCCTCGTTGTGGATCAGGTCCGGATTGCACCGGTGGAGGTGGGCCGGGAGGAAGTTGTCGCCGCCTTCGTAGAAGAGCCGGATGCCCACGCTCGTGGCCGGGTCGAAGACCACGCGCGAGCCGTTCACGTAGACCGCGAACGTCGCGTGCCAGTGGACGAGGCGCGGCGCCCGTCGTCGGCGTGGGGGTCGGGATCGGCGTCGACGCGCTCGGCGTCGACGCGGGCGAGGGGGCGCTCGCGCATCCGGCGGCCAGCACGCAGAGCGCCACGCCGATCAGGAGGAGGGACCCGGACCGCATCGGGGGCGGAGGCGCCGCCGACCGCTTCAAGCCCCACGCCAAGCGGGCAACCATCGCCGGGCTTGCGGGAAGCTTCAAGAGCACGCAAGCCGAAATCCTTGGCGGGTGCCTTTGAAGACCCTCGGCGTCCAGACGTCCGACTTCTCGGCGTACTACGACCTCGTGCAAGCGCTGCGCGCGCGCGGCGTGCCCTTCGTGCCGCTGGCGCAGGGGCAGGAGATCCCGCTGCACGTGAGCGTCGTGGTCACCACGGCGCCCGAGGCGCAGGCGTTCGCGCACCCGCGCGTCGTCGTCTTCACCACGCCCGAGGCCACCATCGAGGAGGCGCTGCGCCTGCTCGACGGCCACGAGGCGTTCCGCCAATGCGTGATCGGCGTGGACCCGGGCGAGCGTCCCGGCGTCGCGGTGCTGGCCGATGGCCGCGTCGTGCGGCTGATCCACGCCGCGAACCCGGAGGCCGTGCGCCCCGCGATCGACGCCGCGCTGACCGGCTGCCCGGCCGGCCGCTTCCTGCTCAGGATCGGCGACGGCGCCCCGACGTACCGCGACCGCATCCTGCGCGGGCTGCAAGGGCTCGACGTCGCGATCGAGCTGGTCGACGAGACGCGCTCCACGCCGCCGTCGGGCTACCACGGCAACGCCGAGCGTGACACGGCGGCGGCCACCAACATCGCGCTCACGCCCGGCTCGCCCATCGACGTCGCGCTCGTCGGGCCCATCACGCCCAGCGCCGGCGAGCTGCGCGACATCCAGCGCAAGAGCCGCGTCGCGAGCCAGGGACGCCTCACCATCAACCGCGACCTCGCGCTGGGCGTCGCCCTGGGCCACTTCACGCTGGACGAGGCGCTCTCCCGCCAGTCGCAGAAGGCGTGACGGTCCAGCCCCGTTCAAGAACGGTTAATATAGCTCCACCCGAGCCGCGCGTGATGAGCGAACGTCCCTCCCTCGCGCGGCGCGCCTGGTCGCGCGCGTGGCGGATGGGCGAGCGCTACCGCTTCCTGCGCGACGTGCTCGGCGGCATCCTCATCGTCGCGGTGCTCGCGGGCACGCTGGCGGCGGCGACGGGCGGCGTCTGGCCCCCGATCCTCGTCGTCGAGTCGGAGTCGATGATGCACGGCGGCGCCGAGTACCACTACGGCCGGCTCGGGAGCATCGACGTGGGCGACATCGTGTTCGTGCGCGCCGTGCACGATCCGGCCACCGTGCACCTGTGGGTCGACGGCGGCGCCTCGCGCTACGGGCGGCCCGGCGACGTGATCACCTACGCGCAGGACGGCGACCACCTCAACACGACGATCATCCACCGCGCGATGACGTTCATCACCGTCGTCGAGCTGCCCAACGGGTCGGTCCAATACCGCGTGAAGTGGCTCGACGGCCAGACGCGCGTCTTCGGCTCCGCGGGCGTCTACATGCCGGAGCTGGGGTTCGACGAGCGCTTCGGCTTCACGCCCGCCAACGCGTACCGGCCGGCCTACTCCGGCTTCATCACGAAGGGCGACAACTCGTTCACCAACCCGGCCTCCGACCAGGCGCTGGGCATCTCGCAGATCGTGGACCCCGCGTGGGTCGACGGCAAGGCGTACGGCGAGGTGCCGTGGATGGGGCTCGCGAAGCTCGCGTTGCAGACGGGCGTCACGAACCCGGACGTGCCCGGCTTCTACCGCGTGGGCAACGCCTTCGCGCCGCTGGACGCCTGGACGTGCTTCTTCGCGACACTCACCCTCGTCATCGTCGTGCCGTTGGCGCTCGACACGCTGCGGCTCTGGCGCGCCGGCCGCGAAGGGCGCGCGGCGGACAAGCTCGCCCGCAAGATGCAGCGCGAGCGTCGGCGCGAAGCGAAGGCGCAGGCCTCCGCGCAACGACGCACGTGAGACCGCGTTGCTTCGTTCTGCCCTCCCGCGCAAGATGATGTGCAGTCGGATGGCTGCGCGGCGAATCTACTCAACTCGGCCGCGTCGAGGCTCGTGTGGAAACGAGCGCGCAGACGAACGGATGCGGACTCGGCACGCGCGTTCTCGCCGTCGGCTTGCGACAGATTCGGTTCCGGTGCGACGTACTCACGACGTCCACTGGAAATGAGGGGGTCGGGCTCGAATTTTCTCGGGGAAATCGCGAGTCTCCGCCGAAGCTCGAAATCTATTTACATGGTCCACCGCTACTGGTGCAACCACTGAAACGGTTGCGTGCCTCCCTGGGGAGGGAACGCGGACGGCGTCCGCGGGGCGCGCAGGCGGTTCTTGCATTCTGCGAGCAGCGAACGCTCTCCAGCGGACGCGGCGCACGGGATGGGATGCCCCCTTCACCGGGGACGAGCAGGAGACTGGAGGGACGACTTACGACAAGGGATGGGCTATTCGACTCGCTGCTGCGCAGCGAGCCTATGTTCAGGAACAAGGAGGTGCTCCGGCCGAGCTACACGCCCGAGGAGCTGCCCCACCGCCAGGCGCAGATCAACCAGCTCGCCACGATCCTCGTGGCGGCGCTGCGCGGCGAGACGCCCAGCAACGTCTTCATCTACGGCAAGACGGGCACGGGCAAGACGGCCGTCACGCGCTTCGTGGGCAAGGAGCTCCAGCGCACCGGCCAGGAGAAGGACCGCAACGTCTTCTTCATCTACATCAACTGCGAGCTGGTCGACACGCAGTACCGCGTGCTGACGCACATCGCGAACCACTTCATCGAGGACTGGAACGACCGCATCCCGTTCACGGGCTGGCCCACCGATGAAGTGTATGACAAGCTGAAGCGGAAGATCGACGAGAAGGACGGCGCGTGCATCATCGTCCTCGACGAGATCGACAAGCTCGTGTTCAAGGCCGGCGACGACGTGCTCTACAACCTGAGCCGCATCAACGACGACCTGAAGCGCGCGAAGGTCTCGGTCATCGGCATCTCGAACGATCTGAAGTTCACCGAGTTCCTCGACCCGCGCGTGAAGTCGAGCCTCGGCGAGGAGGAAGTGATCTTCCCGCCCTACGACGCCGTGCAGCTCCAGGACATCCTGCGCCAGCGCGCCACGGTCGCGTTCAAGGAGGACTCGCTCGAGGTGAGCGTCATCCCGCTCTGCGCCGCGCTCGCGGCCCAGGAGCACGGCGACGCCCGCCGCGCGCTCGACCTGCTCCGTGTCGCCGCCGAGCTGGCGGAGCGCGAGGGCCAGAAGACGATCAGCGAGAAGTACGTCCGCAAGGCGCAGAACAAGATCGAGCTCGACCGCGTCACCGAGGTCGTGCGCACGCTGCCCACGCAGAGCAAGCTCGTGCTCCTCGCCACGATCCTCGGCGAGGAGGACGGCACCAAGGGCCTGACGACGGGCGAGGTGTACGACACGTACCGCGAGCTCTGCCAGGCCGCCCACATGGACGTGCTCACGCAGCGCCGCGTCACGGACCTCATCAGCGAGCTCGACATGCTCGGCATCCTCCAGGCGCGCGTCATCTCCAAGGGGCGCTACGGGCGCACCAAGGAGATCCAGATGAGCGTCCCGCTGGAGGAGACGAAGGCCGTGCTCCGCGAGGACGCCGTGCTGGAGCCCATCGTCGGGTTCTCGCCCAAGAAGCAGGCGCGGCTGTTCTGAGGGCCCCGCCTCACCGGCAAGGAATCCCCGGAGCGACGCACGCGACGAGATGATGCGTCACGAGCGCCGCTCCGGCGAGATCGAGGACGAGGAGTCCCAGCAAGACCCACCGGGCCCAGTCGGTCGCGCTCCAGCGGCGGATGTCGTCGTTGGCGTACTTGTCCGGATCTGCCAGGATCCTCGCCACCTTCTTCTGCGTCGCCACCGGCCCCAAGGAGAACGCGCCGAGCGCCACGCTCTCGAACCCCGGGATCGGTCCTGCGAGGCCGAGGGACGCCTCGATCATCGTCTTCTTGGCGACGAGCGCGCGGTAGTAGCCCTTGTTGGCCTTCAGCACGCGCAGCCCCACCCCGGCCAGCCCTGCCCCGCCCACGAGGACGGCGATCAGCAGGCCATCGACGATCGCGGAATCCGCGACCTGGAGGAGCGTGACGGCCGCGGCCAGGACGGACGCGTTGAGCAGGACGAAGAACTGGTTCGTCGACCCTTGCCGGTCGACCTGCGCTTCGACGAGGCCCACCGAGGGCTCGTAGAGCCTCCAATGCGATTCGGGATCGGGCATCGCGGCTTCCATGCGCCCAGGATGGAAGACCCTTCTCCAGAGGTCACAGCACGCCAAGGCCGTCGGCGAACCGGAAGACGCGCTCGAAGGTGGGGCTGAACGTGCCGGCGCCCTCGCGAAGGAGACGGCGGATCTCGCCGACGGGAAGGAAGCTCGCCTCCGCAACCTCCGTGGCATCCAACGTGAACGGGCCCTCGTGCTGCGCGAGGAAGACGCCGATGAACTTCCGGCGCGGACCTTCATCGAGCCACGTGGTGCCCAGGTCCCGGAGCGCATCGAGCTGGACGCCAAGCTCCTCGCGGGCTTCCCGCTGGGCAGCCGACGCGTAGGATTCGCCGGATCGGACGTGGCCCGCCACGGAGGAGCCGAGCGCGAACGAGGACGCCTTCGATGGCGCCAGGCGCTGGATCAGGATCCGCCCTCGGCCATCCAGAACGAGGACGTGGACCACGCGGAAGTTCGATCCGTCCGCCTTCAGCGCAGCACGGGATACCGCGCCGACGACGCGGTCATCGACGTCCACGGCGTCGACGATCTCCTCCGTCACCGGCCGCCGCCCCCCTTGCGTCGTTTCGGGGCGCTGTCTCCCAGATCGTCCTGGATGACGACGAGGACGCGCCGCCCGACGTAGTCGGAGAAGCCCGAGATGCGCCCGCCCGTGCCGACCTTGGCGGGGATCATGGCGACGACGCCGTCCAGTTCCGTCCGCGAGCCAGGCACGACGCCGCATCGGCGGCTCTGAGCTTCAACATTCCCAATCCGGGAACGTAAAACCATTTGGGGGAATCTTTGGGAATATTTGGGAATGGCGGGAGATCAAGATTCTTCCGTCCCGAAGCGCTGCGTCTCGCGTGCGCCGCCTCGACGTCCTCGTCCTGATCCTCGCGGGGCTCGTGATGCTCGCGGGGCCGCTCATGGCGCTCCAGGAGCTGGCGAAGGCGCGGGACGTGGAGGCGCGCAGCGCGCTGCTGGATCCCGCGGCCGCGCCCAGCGACCTCGACGTCGGGTTCCGCGACGTCTGGCGCAGCGCGCTGCTCGTGCTCACGCTGGCGCTCGACGTGGCCGGGTGCGTCGTGATGCTGCGGATCGGGCGGCAGGCGCGCGTCCGCGCGGCGAGCGGCCGGCTGCTCGGGCTCCTCGTCGCGGGCCTCGCGTGGCTGGACCTCGCGTTCCTCTTCGACGCCCGCTACCTCGCGTTCTCGCCCTACGCCTTGCGCGCGCTCGTCGTGTCGTGGCTCTACCCCGCGGGCGCGCTGCTCGTGGCGGGCAGCGTGTTCAGGCTCGGGGACGTGGAAGCCTTGGTATCAAACCAGGGGCCCGCCGCCCTCGGTTGACTGCGTGCCCTCGCCGACGCCCGCGAGGTGCGCCTTGTCGTTGAGGTAGAGCGCGCGCCACCCTTCGGACCACGGCTTCGCGTCGTCGTGCGCCAGGAGCGAGACCGACGTGTTGCCCTGGCCGAACGCGTCCATCTTCGCGAGGTCCTGATGCAGTAGCCCGGCGAGGAGGATCTTGTTGATGCGGCCATGCGCGACCGTGGCGAGCGTCTGGCCGCGGTGATGGTCGAGCGCCGCGAAGAGGCCCGCGCTCGCGCGCTCCCACGCGCCGCGCGGCGACTCGCCGCCGGGCACCGCGAGATCGACCTGGCCCGCGGTCCACGCGCGGTGCATCTCCTTCATCGCCGCGAGCGTCTCGCCCTCCTCCGTCTTGCCCAGGTGGATGCCCCACGAGAACTCGATCAGCCACGGCGCCGGGTGCAGGTGCCGCGCGTGCGCGCCGCGCATCACGGCCTCGGCCGTCTCCCACGCGCGCTTCAGCGGGCTCGCGAAGATCGTGTGCAGCTCCAGCCGGTGCTCCACGCGCTCGCGCGCGAACCGGGCCTCGAGCGCCTTGGCCTGCGAGAGCCCGCGCGGGTTGAGGCTGTCGTCGATGAGCGGGCCCTGGATGCGGCGCGCGACGTTGTGGTCCGTCTCGCCGTGACGGATCATGTAGAGTCGGGTCAAACGTGGCGCAGGCGACCGCCGGACGTTTCTGGATTGCGGGTCGCTCGCCACAAGCAGAACCTTCAATATCCAAGCGCGCCACAATGGCCACGTCCGACGGACCGGACACTTATGGAGGTGGCGAACTGCAAGACGACAATCGTACTCTGACTCGACCCGCCAAGGACCGCCGCAGCAACTGGGGCCGCTCCGACCCCATCTGAGGCCGCCCGCGTCCGTCAGCACCAACAGGTGATCGGCCCGGGTGGGCTCTCGGAGCCCGTCCCAAGGCCCCGTCCTTGGCGTCCCGTGCGCGCGTGCGCATGGGCACCGGCGCGCCCCGCGCGCGCCGTCCCCTTTTTCTGGCCTTCCTTCCCTCAGCGCAGCGTGAACGCGCGCGACGTCGTGTGCCCCAAGTGCCGCGCTGCGAGGGGCGAGCCCTGCCGCGCGAGCGAGGCGCCGCACCGCGAACGCGCGCTCGCGGCGGCTGCCCTGGCGCGCATGCCCGCGTCGCGCGAGGATGACACGCCCGAGGCCCGCGCCACGCGCGCGGCGCGCCAACGCCAGCAGGCGCGCGCGAAGGATCCGCGGATGGACAACGACTGGTGATATCACCGGCCGCGGAAGAGGCGCAGCGCGAGCATGTGGTCGAGCCCCGCGCGCCGGATGCCCTGCGCCGCGCTCTCGACGTCGTAGGGCACGCGCATGAGGCGGACCGTGCGCGTCTCGAAGTCCAGGACGGCGTAGGCTGCGCGCGTGTCGCCGTCGCGCGGCTGGCCCACCGAGCCCGGGTTCACGACGAGGGGCGCGTCGGCCGCGCCGGTGGTGGACTCCGCGAAGCCGTGCGCCGTCCATCCCGCGCGGGGCGAGCCGGACTTGGGAAGCGCGACGTAGGGCAGGTGCGTGTGGCCCAGCAGGATCACGTCCGCGACGCCGGTCCAGCGGCGCTGCCCTTCAGCCGCGTCGTCGGGGCGAACGTACTCGTGGATCGGATCGTCCGGGCTTCCGTGCGCGAGCAGGACCTTGAGGCCGCCCACCTGGCGCGTGAGCGTGCTGGGCAGCGCAAAGAGGCGCGCGCGCTCGGGCGGCGTGAGGATCTGCGCGTGCATGCGCGCGGCCGCAGCGGCGATCGGGTTGAAGTCGTCCATCTCGCCCGTGGCGACGGCGTGGTCGTGGTTTCCCTTCACGATCGTGCGCGTCCGCGCCTCGATGAGGTCAAGGGCGCGCTGGGGCGATCCGCCGTATCCCACGATGTCGCCCAGGCACCAGATCTCGCTGACGCCCTGCTCCGCGACGTCCTTGAGGACCGCTTGCAACGCCTCCTCGTTGGCGTGGAGGTCCGACATGATCGCGACACGCATGGGGATGGAGTCCAAAGCGCGGACGCTGCGAAGACGCCCAGGCTCGTTTCCGCCAGCAGCGTGACCCATGAAAAAGATGGGGGCATGACCATGCGAAGAAGACTCACGGAACGTGGTCGGGGCACGGTCGGGATGGGGTGCGGCGCAACCAGCTTGCTGCCTGCCCGAGGAACGATCCATCTCCAGACCCCCCACCCCATGTCTTCGGCTGGAGGGGCTGGAAGGAGGGGAGAGGGTCTCGACTCCCTCCTTGCCTCTGATAAGAAAATCCCTGTTGGTTATCAAACTCATCCTATATGATGCTTCTGAAGCATCGCGATGGCGAAGCGGCGACCGATCGACGGATGAGACGGAAATCCACGATCCGTTCCAGGTCTCCACGCGAAGGAACGGGGTTGGGGTCGTGGAGGAAAATGGCTCATGGCTCGCGGGCGTTCGCCGGACCTGTCCGCTGGACCTCGCGGAGCGCGCCACCGCCCACCTCACGGATCTTCTCGACGAGCGTCGCGCGCAGGCTGCGCTTGACCTCGAAGCGCAGGCGCAGCTCGCCTCCGCGCGTCAGGTCGAGGACGTCCGCGTGGTCGTGGATCCAGGCGATCAGCGATTCCGACGAGGAGGTGGCTGGGAGCGCGACCTCGTACTCGTCGTAGTCCGGGATCAGCGCGTACAGCTTCTCGTAGATCGCATCCAGCCCCACGCGATCGCGGGCCGAGACGCGCACCGTGAGCGCGGGATCCAGGAGCCCCAGCCCGCGCAGCGCATCCTCCTTCTGGGCGAGCGCGGCCGGATCGACCTTGTCGACCTTGTTGAGCGCGACGAGCACCGGCGCCAGCTCGAACTCGTAGAGGATGCGCAGCGAGGAGCGCAGCCGGCGCGTCATCTCGTCGACCGGATCGGAGGCGTCGAGCACCAGGAGGATCACGTCGGCCATCGCGATCTCCTCCAGCGTGGAGTGGAACGCCTCGACCATCCACGGGGGAAGGTCCTCGATGAAGCCGACCGTGTCGGTGACGAGGATCTCGCGCTTCTCGCTCTGCGCCCTGCTCGTCTTCGTCGAGAGCGTCGAGAAGTAACGGTTCTCCACGAGCGTCTCGCGGTCGCTCAGGGCGCGCAGCAGGCTCGACTTGCCCGCGTTGGTGTAACCTGCGAGCGACACCAGATGGAAGCCGCCGCGGCGACGGTGCTTGCGGCGCAGGTCGCGCTCGCGGCGCATGCGCTCCAGCTCGCGGCGGATCTTCACCATGCGGCGCTTCATCGTATCGTGGTATTCGTTGACGCCGTACTGGCCGCCGCCGAACATCGCCGCTTGGCGCTCGCCGCGCTTCTCGAGGTTGATCGCCTCCTTGACGAGCGGCATCTCGTACTGGAGCGTCGCGAGCTCGACCTGGAGCCGCGCCTCGGGCGATCGGGCGCGCTCGCGGAAGATCTCGAGGATGAGCCGGGTCCTGTCGTAGACCTCGACGCGCTCCAGGTCCGGGTCGCGCGATCCGGCCGAACTCCGGTTCGGCCTCTCGCGACCGCGTTCGCGCGTCCGCGATCGCACCTCGTCGGTGAAGGCCTGCTGGAGGTTGAAGATCTGCGAGGGCTTCAGCGCCGCGTTCACGACCACGAGGTCCGCGCCCAGTCCCACGAACGCCTGCGCCGCCTCCTCGATCTTGCCGCTGCCCAGGAAGAGCGAGGGGTCGGGCTGCGGGCGCCGCTGGATCACGGTGCCCGCGAGGTCCACGCCGAGCGCGAAGACGAGCTCCTCCATCTCCGCGGTATCGGGGCGGCTCGTGAGCAGCAGCGCTTTCCTGCGGCCGGGCAACGCGCCCCATCGGTCCTGTTCGGACATAGGGCTTGCGTCACCCGGGCGTCAGGTCGAACTTCAGCGAGGGGCGCAGGTCCGGATGCAGCGGCAGCGCCATGCCCTGCATGCGCAGGTCGCCCGCCTGCGCGCGCCGGAGGTTGCGCCCCGCGACGTCGCGCCACAGGGCGAGCCAGCCTCCAGGCGGCGGGTCGCGCAGCGCCTCGTCGGGCAGCCCCAGGTGTTCGCGCCAGAGCGCCATCCGCGCCTGCGCCGCCGCGCCCGTCCGCGGGAAGCCCTCGATGCCGTCGAGGAGCGAGACGTTGAGCTCGATGCTCACCGCGTCGGGCAGGGCGAACTCGCGCGCGCCGTCGAGCCCGATGCCGTCGAGGTTGGCGCTCCCGACGATCGCGAAGTCGTCGTCCGCGACGATCGCCTTGCTGTGGACGTACACGGGCGCCAGCGCGCGGCGGCCCTGGTGCACGCCGGGCGTCCAGAGCGAGAAGAGGCCGAGGTTCGGGTGCTCGCCCAGCGCGCGCAGGCGCCGCTTCTGCCACGTGGGGTAGAAGGGCACGTCGGGGCGCTCGTTGAGCACCACGAGGAAATCGACCTCGGGCGCGGCCTCCACCGCGGCGTGCAGCGCATCGACGAACGTGGCGTTGGTGAAGTACTGGTTCTCGACGTAGACGAACCTCCGCGCCATCGCGAGGGCCCGCAGCATGGCCTCCAGGATCCCCTCCTCGGGCTCGCCCGCCGTGAGCTGGCGGGGCAGCGTGCGCGTCACCTGCATGCCGGTCTCGCCCGCGGGAGGCGGCGGCGCCGGCGGCGCGACGCGCTGGTCCACGGTCCCCTTCGCCGCGGCCTGGAGGTTCCACAGCTCGGCGAAGAGCGCGCCCACGTCGCGCACCGCGGGCCCGCGCACCTCCACCGTCAGGTCGTGGTTCGGCATCGTCTGGCCGCGGCGCGGGTCGGGCACCACGTGCGCGCGCGTGTCCCAGAAGCGCCGTTGAAAAGGCTGGCCCACGACGAAGGCGACCTCGTCGTCCACCACGACGGTCTTCGCGTGCAGGACGCCCGGCGTCAGGAGGAAGCCGGAGGCCTGCACGTTGGGCGCGTCGGCGAACGCGCGGTCGATCGAGGCGACGTCGTCGGGCGCCAGCCAGTTGTCGTTCACGAGGATGCGCACCTGCACACCGCGCCCCGCGATGGCCTTGAGGCGCTGCATCAGCGGCACGCCCTCGTCGGGCGCGAGCGCGAAGTCGGGCTTGAGGAAAAGCTGGAGGATCGTCACCTTCTCGCGCGCGCCCTCCAGCGCTTCCAGCAGCCGGTCCATGCCCTCGTGGTCGGCCAGCACGCGCGCCGCGTTGCCGCCGCTCACGCGCCCGCCCCGCGCGAGCCAGCCCGTAGCGTCCGCGCGCGGGATCGCGATCGTCCCCGCGTCGAGGGAGCGGTCCGCGCCCGCGAGCGGCCCCGTGCGGTGGAGCGCGCGCACGCCCCGCGCGTCGCGCACCACGAGGCCCACCTCGGGCATCGTGGTCAGCTCCTGCGCGAGCGTCCGCACGATCTCCAGCTCGAAGGCGCCGTCCTCGCCGCTGCGCCCACGCGCCATCGTGGCGTCCGGGCCCACGACGCGGGGCTGCGTGGCCTCGACGACGAGCCCGGCGAGCGGCGCGCCCGTCTCGTCGACGAGCCGCCCCCGGATGTGCTCGCTGCGCGGCGCCACGCCGGATGGCGGGCGGCGGGGAGCCAAGGCTCTTCCGATACGATGGGAAGAACGCTCAGCAGAAGGGAATGAAAAAGAGGCCCCGCGGCATCATCCGGAAGTTCGCTCCGGCCTTGCGCTCCGGCAACCGGGCTGCGCCGCATGGGGTCTTTGCGCGCGGCCTTGATGCCGCGTCGCGGAGGACGTCCGGCTCAGAAGCCGGGCTGGTAGGTCGAGACGACGATGACGTCGCGGATCGACTTCACGTTCTCGAAGGGGAAGACGACGTAGCCGCGGTTGTCGCGCTTGAAGAGACGCGGGTCGACGTCGTCCGCGGGCTCGACGAGGACCTCGGCGAGCTCGCCGGTGCGTTCGTTGACGGACACGTTGCGAAGGCGGCCGAGCATCGTGCCGTCGTCGGACATGACGGTCTTGCCGCGGATGTCGGTGGCGAGGAGCTTCATGAGTGCACCCATCCCTTGGTGGTGGCGCATCATCCGTGGCGGCCTTACTTAGAGCTACGCATTTTGAAATCAGATCGGCTCGCGATCCTCGCGTTGGCGCCGCACGCGCACCGCGCCGCCCCTCTCTGCCAGCTCGGCGCCCTGGTCCCCCTGGAGGTTGACGCCGCCCTCGCGCAGGTTCCACTTCAGGTATTCGTGCTCGTCGTCCTCTTCGCGGGTCTGGGGCATCTTCCGGCCGGGCATGGGCAGGGGCCGGAGCCCACCGTGCATCCGCGTTTTCGCCCTCGCTTCGCTCGATGAGAAGGAGGGCCCGTGCAGAAGGTGCACGGGCCGGCGGCGTCCGCGCCAGGCGGGTCCTGATCCTCGAGCCTCCCAGACCGAGGGGGATCCGCGTGCTGCGGGTTGCCACGCCGCAAGGTACCGCGGGGATAGATAGCCGTTTTCGTGAGCGCCTATGCGCCGCTTCCGCTCCCCGACCGCAGCGCGCGCTCCTCCCGGCGGATGCGGCGGGCCAGGGCGACGCCCAGGAGCGGGACCATCGCCAGCGCGGTGAGCCACGCGCCGAAGGCGAGCGGGAGGGCCAGCGCCTCGACCATCACGGCGGCGTAGTTCGGGTGCGGCACCCAGCGGTAGGGGCCGGCCACGACGCGCGGCGCGCCGGGGACCGTGACCACCCGGATGCTCCAGCGCCAGCCCAGCGTCCCGATGGCCCAGTAGCGGAAGGCCTGGCAGAGGAGCGCGACGGCCAGCAGCGGCCAGGTCCACCAGCCGGTCCCAGCCCACGGCGCGAAGCCGCCTTCGAGGACGAGCCCGGCGACCAGCGCGACCTGGCTGGCGAGGATCAGGCCGAACCCGTCGGCGCGGAGCCAGACGGCCCCGCTCGCCGCGAGCCGCCTCGCATTGCGCCGGTTGAGGGCCAGCTCCGCCGCGCGCTCGGCGAGGAGCAGCAGGACGACGACGGCCAGGAGCATGTCAGCCTTCCAGGAGGCCAAGCTCCGCGGTGAAGCCGGGGCCCAGGGCGCCCAGCATCGCCGTCTCGCCGCGCGCCAATGGCCGCTCGCGGAGCATCCGCTCCAGGACGAAGAGCGCCGTCGGGCTCGACATGTTGCCGAAGTCGCGCAGCACGGCGCGGGAGACGCGCGTGTCGTCGGCCGACAGGCCCAGCGCGCGCTCGTAGGCCTCCAGGACCTTCGTGCCGCCCGGGTGCAGCGCCCAGCGGCCGGGCCGCTCGATGCCCTGCGCCTTTTGATAGCGCGCGACGACGGGCGCCAGCTGCGTCTCCACGATCTCCGGGATGCGGCGCGAGAAGACGACGCGGAGGCCGTCATCCAGCACGTCCCAGCCCATGACGTTCTCGGAGTCGCGCCACTGGTGGCTCATGCCTTCGCGCACGCGACCCAGGCTCGGGCCCGCGAGCGCGTCGCCGCGCACGATCGCCGCCGCGCAGCCGTCGGCGAAGAGCGTCGTCGCCACGAACGCGCGCACCGACATGTCGGTGAGGTTGAACGCGAGGCTGCACGTCTCCAGCGAGAGCAGCAGGAAGCGCTTCGAGGGGTGCGCGCGCGCCAGGTCGCCCGCCAGGTTCCAGCCCGCGACGCCGCCCGCGCAGCCCAGGCCGAAGACCGGCACGCGCTGCACGGGCGCGTCGAGCCCGATCCGGTTCGCCAGGCGCGCGTCGAGCGAGGGTGTCGCCACGCCGGTGGTGCAGACGAGCACGACGCCGTCCACGTCCGCGGGACCCAGCCCCGCGCGGGCCAGCGCGTCGCGCGTCGCGGCCTCCATCAGCGCGGCACCTTCGCTGGCGAACACCGCGCTGCGGTCCGCCCAGCCGTGCGTCTCCAGGTACCAGTCCATCGGCCGCACGAAGTGACGGTTCGCGATCCCCGTGTGGTCGAAGACGTCGAGCTTCTCCACCAGCTCGGGCGCGAGCGCGCCGAGCACCTCCGCGGCCTTCGCCTTCATCGTGGACTGCGCCACGGCGTGCGCGGGCACGGCGGTCGCCAGCGCTTCGAGGACGGGCATCGCGCTCCGATCAGGCGAGCGCGGGTTTGAGGATTCGCTCACCCGAGGGGGTTTCAGGGGACGAAGCCCCTGATGGAGGATCAGAAGACGAGACGTCAGGGGGCTCCGCCCCCTGAAACCCCCGCGAGGTCGCCGCGCTGCGGCGCGGCGAGACGAAACCAAGAGGTCGAGCCGTTCCTACGCCGTGCCCGCCGCCATCCACTGCGCGCTGCGGCGCAATCCGACGCGCAGGGCGAGCGTGCCGGCGAGCGCGGTCGCGCAGAAGGCGGCCACGATGCCCCAGGCCTGCGGCGTCGCGCTGCCCGACGCCAGGAGCGCGGTGACGTTCACGGGCGACATCGGCAGGGCGAGCGAGAGGCCCAGGAGAAGGAACATCGCGCTCGCGTAGGTCACGTGCGCCTTGTTCCGGTCGCGGGTCGCCAGCGCGATGCCGCACGCGAGCAGGCCGAGCAGGTACGCGACCGACGTCGCCAGGAGCAGGATGCCCACCGCGCCCCAGAACGGCACGGTGAGGTGGTTGAGCCCGAGCAGCACGAACCACGCGGCCGCGAGGCCGGGCGCCACGACGACGTTCGCCATGAGCTTGCCCTCCACGACGTCGGCGGGCGTGGCGGGCGAGGCCAGGAGCAGCGGCAACGTCTTGCGTTGCACCTCCTCGGTCAGGCTGTCGGCGCAGAGCGCGCCGGCGAGCACGACGGGCAGGAAGACGAGCAGCGGGATCAGGAGCGTATAGACGAAGCTGTAGCTCCCGGCCTTCGCCGCGACGTCCACGTAGACGGGATTGAACGCGAGGTGGTCCTGGTGCTGCGCGCGCAGGTCGCGCTCGTACCCTTCGAGCGCGGTCTTGACCTCGACGAGGGTGAGCGTCGTCTTGATATCACCCTCGGGGAGCGTCACGGAGAGCCGCGCGGGCTCGATGGCGCCTGTCGTCCCGTTCACCCGCTCGGGCACGAGCGCCAGGGCGCCGTCCGCCGTGCCGTTGCGGAACTTGGCGAGCGCGTCGGCGTCCGTCCGCTCCGGCATCGTCTGGATGCCCTGGTCGGCGAGGTGCGACATGAGCGAGGCGTCGCCCATGACGCCCGGCCCGACCGCCAGCGTCGGGTGCTCGTGCGAGGGCAGCGAGCCGGGGTCGATGAGCGCCGAGAGGCCCACGACGAGGAAGCCGCTGAAGCCCGCGACGATGACCTGGATCACGACCGCGAGCAGGATCGTCCGCTCGGTGAAGACGCCCTTGAGCTCCTTGCCCGCGATCACCCAGCGCGCGTGCGTCACAGGAGGCCACCTCCGAGCGCCTTCACGATGAGGTAGTTGTACGCGGTGTGGATGGTGACGGCGAGCGCGAAGGCCGCGAAGAACGTCTTGCGGTCCTTGGACGCGCCCCACCCGGTCAGGCTCGCGGTGCCCACGTGGAGCAGGAGCGGCGCCACGAGCAGGAGCAGGACGACCGCGCCGCCGGGCGAGGAGAGCGCCGCGCCGCCGCTCGTGCCGAAGACGGCCTGACCCGCGGGGATGGCCATGATGCCGGAGAGTGATAGCAGGCGCAGGCCCTTCTCGGCGAGGAAGAAGCC
>JAXDQU010000065.1:0-4701 GCA_034667685.1 Thermoplasmata archaeon
GCATCCGAGGAATCCGCGTGGCGCGGATCCCTCGGATGCGCGGTGCTGGGAAAGGAGCGCCGACGAAACCGCGATGGGAAGCAGGGAGCCGGCCGACGCATCCTATTTGAGACGCGACCGGTTGAGCGGGACTCGTGATCGCAGGCGTCGACGAAGCCGGCCGCGGCCCCGTCCTGGGCCCCCTCGTCGTCGCCGCCGTCCTCATCGAGACCGACAAGCCCCTCCGCAAGCTCAAGGTCAAGGACAGCAAGCAGTTGAGCGCCAAGAAGCGCGAAGAGCTCGCCCCGCTCATCCGCGACGCCTGCCGCGCCACCGCCCTGCGCGTGATCCACCCCGCCGAGCTCAACGCGCGCATGCCCCGCGAGAACCTCAACGAGATCGAGGTCGTCGCGTTCGCGGACCTCCTGCGCGAGCTCGCCCCCGCCACCGCCGTCCTGGACGCCTGCGACGTGAACGCCGAACGCTTCGGCCAACGCGTCGGCGCGCGCCTCGCCCACCCCTGCGTCATCAAGAGCGAGCACGAGGCCGACGCCCGCCACCCCGCCGTCGCCGCCGCCAGCATCCTCGCCAAGGTCGAACGCGACCGCCACATCGCGAACCTCGCCGCCGAGCACGGCGCCATCGGCAGCGGCTACAGCCACGACGAGACCACCCGCGCCTGGCTCGCCGCCTACGTCGCCCGCGAAGGCAAGCTCCCCCCCATCGCGCGCCACCACTGGGAAACCGCCCGGCGCCTGATCCCCCAGAACCGGACGCTCCTCGAGTACGAGTGACCCAGGGCCCCTCCCCCCGAGGCTTTTCGCCCCCACGCCGATCCAGCCCACGTGCGCGCGCAACCTTCTTCCCTCCCCGCGCCAGAGCGCCCCCCGATGATCAGCACGGTCGAAGAGGCCGTCAAACGCATGGAAGCCGCCTTCTGGCGCCGCTACAACGGCAACCCCGACCTCCAGACCAAGCTCCACGGCAAGACGCGCGTCATCCAGCTCACCGTCCCCGACGCCGAAAGCTACTGGTTCCACATCGTCGAAGGCAAGCTCCACGACATCCAGCAAGGGAACCACGCCGCCCCCGACGCGACCGTCACCGTGCAAAAGCAAGACCTCCTCGCCATCTTCAACGGCCAACAAAAAGCCATGACCGCCTACCTCTCGGGCAAGGTCAAGGTGCGCGCTGGCCTCTCGGACCTGCTCTTCGCCAAGAGCCTGCTGGGCGCCTAACCCACCACGCGCTCACCCGCCCCCGAACCCCGTCTCCGCCAGCAGGCCGCGCTTGTTCGCCACCGCGTCCGCCAACAGCATCGTGAACAGCTCCCACTGCGTCACGCTCCGACCCCGATGGAACGACACCAGCTTCTGCACCGCATCGAAGACCGCCTTGTCCTCCGGCCGCACGTTGATCGAGCCAAGCCGAGGCGGAGGCGGCGTCTCCAACGCCAGCTCGTACGGATTGAACGGCACGTGCTCCGCGCCCGGAACGACGCCATCGATGCGGAAGCGGGCGATGCGGCGGATCTTCTGGATGCGCGGGTGGTCAGGGTCGAGCGGGTCGAGCGCCATGCGACAGACGAAGGCGCTGGGGGATACGAACCTTATCCGGGAATCGCTGCTGGTCTTCGGCCTGCAACGCCGGCCTGGGACGAGGATCAACCCGCGTGCGGGCCGTACGGCCCGTACGGGAAGCCTCAGCCGACGAACCCGTGCCCCACGATGCGCTGGTTCGGGTTGTCGAGGTTGACCAGCACGACGCGGTCGCCGGGCGCGTACGCCAAGGGCTTCGCAAGCTCGAAGGCTACCGCGCCTTCCTTGCCCGGCGCGAGGTCGCCCTTCGCGCGGGCCTGCACGACTTGCCAGCCGTGGGCGAGGTGGTAGACGCCTTCGTTCTTGATGCCCGCCTTGAAGAAGGGGGTGACGGCGCACTTCAGCGTCACGGTGGTGCCGGTGTCGGCGACGGTCAGCGTGCCTTCCGGCGCCAGCACGAAGCCGCGGTCGAGGTCGTCGTTCTCGATGTCCTTCAGCGCGAGGCCGACGTGGTCGCCGGTGTGGGCTTCGGCGACGTCGATGTCGTGGACCTGGATGCTCCGTACCTGCGCGCTCTTGGCGCTGGGGTAGGCGCGGAGCTTCTCGTGCTTCTTGGCGACGCCTTGCTTGACGAAGCCGAGGATGACGGTGCCGATGCCCTTGACGTTGAAGTGGTGGTCGATGGGGATGCGGACGGGGCCGTCGCGCGGCGGGGAGGCGATCTCGGCGAGCTTGGCGCGGACGCTGCTGGCCTTGTCGTCGGTGGTGATGGGGATGCCCGCGAGCGTCGTGCCCTTCAGAAGCGGCGCGATCTGCTCGGGTTGGATGTAGTTCTGGAGGACGATGAGGCCCTGGGTGTGGCCGGCGGCCGCGGCGGCGAGGATGCTTTCGCCCAGCTCGCGGTTCATCTCCTTGACGACGAGGAGGATGGCGTCGGCGGCGTTGACGGCGTAGCAGAGCGGCTGGATCTTCTCGGGGTGGCGGAAGGGGACGACCATGCTCACGGTGGTGTCGCCTTCCTTGAACGACATGAGGATGACGTCGCTCTCGGTGCTTTTCTTGCCGAGGTCCTTGGCGTAGTCGAGGTTGCCCAGGACGCCGAGGGTGAGGGCGGGCATGTTGCGGCGAAAGTCGGCGCGCGCTTAAGCGTTTTCAGCGGCCCGCGTGTCGATGACCACGGTGCCGGCGGCGAGGTCGCCCATGCGTTGGTCGAGCTCGCTGGCGCGGAGGCTCCAGGCGTCGAGGGCGATGAAGACGATGAAGAAGGGCGTGACCCACAGGAGCCGGAGGAGGTTGCGCAGGAAGCTCTCGAAGAGGGTGGGCTTGTGGCCTTCGAGGGTGGCGACGCGGAGGTTGGCGACGATCTTGCCGGGGGTGCGGGCCATGCCGGCTTCGAACAGCGTGAAGTAAAGCAGGCCGATGGCGCCTTCGAAGATGCTCACGATCCAGAGGAGGCCGACGGCGGCGTTCTTCTGGCCGAGGATCTCGATGTCGGGGATGCGCAGCAGGCCGATCTGGGCCATGGCGAAGGTGAAGGTCCAGGCGAGGACGAAGACGACGAGGCTGTCGAGGGCGAAGGCGAGGGCGCGGCGGGTGGCGCTGGCGGTGATGGGCGCGCGGCGTTGCCAGGCGTAGGTGGTGGCGCTCAGGCGACGCCCTCCAGTTGGTGGGTGAGGAGGGTGCGCGGGGCGAGGGCGGCGACGAGCATCTTGGCGGTGGTGTTGGCTTCGCCGGCGTCCTGGAGGGTGGCGCCTTCTTCGCGGCGAGCGGCCTCGCCCTTGTCGCGGAGGGCGGCGAGGTCGTGCCTCATGGCTTCGGGGACGCCGTTGCCCACGTAGTCCGCGATGGCCTGCTCTGATAGCAGGGCTTCGACGGCGGTCCAGCTCATGCGGACGCTGCGGTCGAATTGGCCTTCCTTGAGGGCGAGGTTGGACACGGCGAGGCCGCCCAGGGCGCGTTCGAGCGGGTTGGGGGCGGGGACGCGCAGGAGGCTTTCGTGGACGCGGCGCGAATCGCGCAGCGTGATCGGCGCGTGCGGGTAGTCGGGCGTCTGCGGGGGGAGGGTGGGCTTGCGGCGGACGCCGACGACGGCGGCGAGGTGCAGCGTCATGGCGAAGGCGCCCGCGAGGAAGACCATGTCGAAGACGCCCGCGCCGCCGATGCTGATGATGGTGTTCTCGGGGGCGGTCTGGAAGTGCTGCGCGATCTCGTTGACGTGCATGAGGTCGGCGCCGATGAGCGCGCCCAGCGTGCCGCAGGCGTAGGCGAGGGGCGCGCCGCGGGCGAGGTCGCGGAAGGAGACGGCGAGGGCGAAGACGAGCGCGACGGCGACGGGGAGGAAGAAGTCGGGGTAGCGGGCGACGATGCCGTTGTCGGGGTCAAAGGTGACGATGCGCCAGGCGGCGAGCGTGACGAGCGCCGTGCCCAGGAGGAGCCAGAGGAGGTTGACCTTCCTGGTGCGCAGCCACCACGCGACGAGCATCAGCGGGACGAGGGTGCCCCCGACGTTGACCATGAGGTAGCTGCCCCCGTAGACGGCAAGCGGGATGTTCACCGCCCAGCCGGCGATGCTGCCCAGGGTGAGGAGGGCGACCTCGCGTCCGGAGAAGCCGACGTCGCGGAACAGGTCCGCCCTGCGCCGGAAGAGGAAGAAGATGAGCCCCAGGCTGGCGAACGCCATCAGGAAGCTCCAGGGGACGTCCTGGAGCTCGAAGGGGGCCACGCCCGTTCGACACCCGCTCGGGTCAAGAACCTTTTTGAGCCCGGCCCAGGGTGAACGCGCGTGGCGCGCTGGGTGCGGTGGGTCTTCGAGGCGCAGGCCCCCGCCGACGAGTTCCAGCGTCACCTGGAGCGCGCCCTGGTCATCCGCGGGGTCGGGGTCGATCCGGCGGAGCATTTCGACTTCGTCGCCAGGGCGCTGGGCGCCCGGGCTTACGTCGAGCTGGCGTTCGCGCCGCGCGGGATCGAGCTGCGCGCGAAGCTCAAGGCGGGCCTCTTCGCGAGCCCGAAGGGGCTGGAGCGCCTCCTGCTGGAGGCGGGGCGCGAGGCGCAGGCGCGCCTGCTGCCGGGGCGTGCGTAGCGATGCTGCCATGTCCCGCGTGCGGGCGCGATGCGCCCGAGGTGCTCGGCGCGCAGACGCAGGCGTGCCCGCATTGCGGGCCCGAGTTGGCGGCCGCGCCCGTCG
>JAXDQU010000066.1:0-7919 GCA_034667685.1 Thermoplasmata archaeon
AGTCCCGAGTCCAGAGCCCAGAGCCCGCCGGTGGCAGGAACGCTTTTGAGGCCCGTCCGGGGTCCCGAGACGATGCCCGTTGACCCCCGCGAGGACAAGCTCCTCCAGGACACGGCGAAGGCCCAGAAGGGCGGCCCCGAGAAGTACCGCGAGAAGCTGGCCACGGAGAGCAAGCTCTTCGTGCGCGACCGGCTGAAGCTCTACTTCCCCGAGGGGCTCGCCTTCGAGGATGGCCTGCTCGCCAACTGGCACAAGGTCGACGAGCTGGCGGCCGATGGCATGGTGACGGGCGCCGGCGACCTGGACGGGCGGCGCGTGTTCGTCATCGCCAACGACTACACGGTCAAGGCCGGCAGCATGGCCGAGAAGGGCGTCGAGAAGTTCCTGCGCGCGCAGGAGCGGGCGCTCAAGACGAAGACGCCGCTGCTCTACCTCATTGATAGCAGCGGCGGACGCATCACGGACCAGTCCGGCTTCTTCGCCAACCGCCACGGCATCGGCCGCTACTTCTACAACCACTCGATCCTGAGCGGCGTCGTGCCGCAGATCTGCGTCATGTACGGGCCCTGCGTGGCGGGCGCGGCGTACACGCCCGTCTTCTGCGACTTCGTCTTCATGGTGCGCGACACCGGCAGCGCGATGGTCATCGCGAGCCCGCGCATGGTGGAGATGGTGACGGGCGAGAAGATCAGCATGGGCGACCTGGGCGGCCCCGACATGCACGCGCGCGAGTCCGGCTCGTGCGACGTCGTCGTGCAGGACGAGGAGGAGGCGGCAGTGATGGTGAAGAAGCTGATGAGCTATCTTCCCGCGTCGTGCTTCGAGACGCCGCCGGTCTACGAGCCCGCGCCGCCCGCGCGCGATCCCGCGACGCTGATGGGCCTGATTCCCGAGGACCCGAACAAGGCGTTCGACATGCACCACGTCATCGAGTGCCTGATCGACGAGGGCTCGTGGTTCGAGCTGAAGCCCGACTATGCGCCCGAATTGATCACCGGCCTCGCGCGCATCGACGGCCGCGTCGTGGGCATCGTCGCCAACAACAGCGCGCACAAGGCCGGCGCCATCTTCCCCGAGTCCTCCGACAAGGCGGCGCACTTCATCTGGCGCTGCGACTCGTTCAACGTCCCGCTCGTCTACCTCTCGGACACGCCCGGCTTCATGGTCGGCCCCGAGATGGAGCGCAAGAGCATCCTCATGCGCGGCCGGAAGTTCATCTACGCCACGAGCATGGCGACCGTGCCCAAGTTCTGCGTGGTCGTCCGCAAGGCGTACGGCGCGGGCATCTACGCCATGTGCGGGCCCGCGTTCGAGCCCGAGGCGACGCTCGCGCTGCCCGGCGCCGAGATCGCGATCATGGGCCCCGAGGCCGCGATCAACGCCGTGTACCTGAACAAGATCATGGCGATCCCCGCCGGCCCCGAGCGCCAGGCGTACATCGAGAAGCTGCGCACCGAGTACCGGCGCGACATCGACGTGCACGTCATGGCCGACGACCAGGTCGTGGACCACGTCGTGCCGCCCGCGCAGCTGCGCGACGAGCTTGCGAAGCGGCTGCGCTTCTTCCAGACCAAGGACGAAGTGCTGCCGGGGAAGAAGCATGGGGCCATCTTGTAGGCTCACCACGCGCGCGTCTTGATCCCCATCGCGGCGAAGTCCTTCTCGCTGCGCGTGACTACGAACGTGTCCTCCAGCTCGGCCCAGGCCGCGATCCAGAAGTCGGCGAGCCGGATCGAGCGCTTCTCCTTGCGGAGGCGCTGCCGAAGGGCGGCCGCGGCGAGGACCCATTCCTTCGAGGTGGACGCTGGCGTGAACGCCCGCGCGATGGCCTGGTATCCCTCGGCGGCCCGCGCGCCCAACGGCGTCAGGTACTCGGCGGCCACGACGTCAGGCACGAGGAGCCGCTCGGCGCGAAGCTCGTGGAGAAGCGCGATGGCCGCCTCGTCCTGCGAATCGAGCGCGATGAGGAAGTTCGTGTCGAGGACTGGCATCAGGCGTCCATTCGGGTCGCCTTGCGGTCCGCTTCGACCTGCGCGAGGCGCTCGCGGGCGGGAACGCGCGAGCGGGGCGCGGCTTGCGGGAAGCTGAGCGGGTCCCGCTGGCCCGAGAGGAGCCGCTCGATCACCTCGCTGAAGCTTTCTCCGGGCTGCTTGTGGCTCCGAAGGCGCTCGTAGGTGGCGTCCGCCAGCGCGACCTGCTTCGTCATGCTATTGCAATAGTATTGCCGCGGCAATAAGCATTACGTCGTGCTGTTCGTGCCCGCGCGGTGCACGTGCGCCGCTGCGGCAACCGGAGTGACGTCGTTGCTCTCTGGGAAGCCGGCCCCCAGCCGTCGCCCCTTCACGCACGGCCGGGCAAGAAGCATGGGGCAATCCTGTAGGCGTCAACCTCACGAACGCGCCTTCGCGATCCGTCGAAGGCTCTCCAAGAGCGGCGGAAGATCCTGCTCCACCACGCGCCAGATCTCCTGGAAGTCGACCCACTCGTAGCGGTGGATGACGAAGTCGCGCAGCCCCGCGATGTCGCGCCACCGCACGCCCGGGCTCGCGTCCCGCGTGGCGGGACTCAGGCGTTTCGCCGCCTCGCCGAGCACCTCAAGGTTGCGGATCACGGCGTCGCGCGTTCGCCGGTCGGAGAAGAACTCGTCCCTTCCGTCCTTCGTGAATTCGAGGATCGCCTCCGCGGCGTCGATCATCTGACGGAGCGTCAAGACGTCCCGGTCCACGCTCACACCGACACCGCCTCTCGGAGGACGGCCTCCCGGATCAGGGGATGGAGGCCACGCCGCGTGACGACGTCCACGCGCACGCCGAGAAGGTCCTGAAGCTCGTGCTGAAGGTGGATGTGGTCCAGCAGGCTCCTCGTCGGCTCGAGGTCGATGAGGAGGTCGAGGTCGCTGGCGGGCCCGGCTTCCCCGCGCGCGACGGACCCGAAGATCGCGACGTTCGAGGCGCCGTTGCGCTCGCACACGCGCCGGATCTCCTCCCGGCGCGCTTCGATGAGCCGCTTCAGGTCCACGGAGGACAGCATCCCTCGCGCCGCTTGGCTGTTTCTGTCCGGACGCTGGGCTCACGTCGTGCTGTTCGTGCCCGCGCGGTGCACGTGCGCCCCCGCGATCACCGTGCTCGCGCCGTTGCTCGCGTCGGGGAAGCCGGCCCAGCAGTCGTCCTGATAGCACGCGACGCCGATGTAGTCGCCGATGAACGGGAAGCCTTCCTGGTGCTTGCCGAGGTTGCCATCGAAGCTCACGGTGCTGACGCGCTCGTTGGCCCACGTCTTGCCCGCGTCGAAGCTGACGGCGTGGACGAGGTCGATCAGGACGTGGTTCGGGTCGTAGCGCTTGTCGAAGAAGAACACGTGCGCGCTGCCGTCGCCGGCCACCGCGACGTTGCTCATCCACTGGTGGGCGCCGGGGGAGTCGTCGTTGACCTTGACCGCGTCGGTCCACGTCTTGCCGTCGTCCTTGCTCGTGCGCACGAAGATGTCGGCCTCGTCCTTGTCGGCCGCGGCGTAGCTCGCGTAGAGCAGGCCCTGGTTGGGGCCCTTGGTGAGGTCGTAGGCCAGCTCGACGACCGAGCCGACGCGGTACTTGCTCTCCTTGAAGGGCTGGATCGGCTTGTACGTGAAGCCGGCGTTGGCGTCGGTCCACGTCAGGCCATCGTCGGTGGAGCGCACGACGATGGGCTGCGACGAGTCCCCGCCGGTGAAGCCGACCGCGGCGGGGTCGCCCTGGTAGCCCACCTGGCCGCCCACGAGCGTGACGACGCCCTTGGGCGAGACCGCGATCGCGGTGCCGGCGCCCGAGTTGCACGGCGCGCCGTACTGCGTCTGCACGTCGACGAAGGGGCGCGCGGTCTGGCCGCCGTCCGTCGAGGAGAGGACGTGGCAGCGGCCGCCCGAGTCCGAGCCGATGGCCTCGATGATGGCCTGGCTCACGGGGTTGATCGTCATGCGGCTGTAGTCCGTCGTCACGAGGATGTCGGGCTGGTACGTGATGACGTCGGGCCACGTGTCGCCGCCGTCGTGGCTCGTGGCCAGGAGGATCTTGAAGCCATCCGCGAGGCCCGCGGCGGGCGTGCCGCCCAGGAGGCCGTTCGCGTCCTTGGAGAGCAGGCCGTACATCTCGACGCCGTAGTGCAGGTCGCCGTTGCTCGTGAACTGGAAGTCCGGGTCGGTGTTGCACGCGTAGCCGTAGTACGGGCTCGTCGGGTCGCGGTCCGCGTACTTGCCGCCGATCACGACGTCCTTCCACGTCTTGCCGCCGTCGTGCGTGACCGCGACGCCGTTCCAGACGCACTTCGCGCTGCTCTCGGGGTTGAGGTCCTTCGCGCCGATCACGACGTTGTTGGGGTTCTTCGGGTTGATCGCGATCCACGTCTCCTGCTTCTGGCCCGGCGTGTGGCTGCCGCGCGCCTCGCACGTCTGGGCCCAGGAGCTGTTGTTCGCGCGCTCGTACGAGCCGAGCATGCAGTCGATCGTCCAGCCACCCAGGCTGGCCGTCTGCGGCGCGCCGGGCGTGGGCGCGTTGTTGGAGTTGGAGACGCAGCCCGCCGCCAGGATCGCGGCGGCCAGCACGAGGGCGAGGCGCATGCGGGCGGCGAGCCCGGACGCGCGGGATAAGCGTTGTTGGGGTGGGAACGTCCGGTTGCCGCGATCCGCCCGCGCCATAGCTCCTCCCGATTGGAGTCTTCGAACCACGTCGTGCCGGGGTGGTTCGCAGTTACCGAGTCTTTATATAGAAACACGGTCCAAGTTGTCTTGTCCAAGATGCTTCGGGGAGTCGAGAGACTCCACCGACCTTGTTTCTTGAACGACGAAACCATGACGCCGATGCGCAAGAAGACGACCCCGGAGCCCCGCGAGGACCAGTGCACCGAGTGCGGCACGATCCTCGTCCGCGACAGCCAGCATGCCGAGACGGTGTGCCCCAAGTGCGGCCTCATCGCCAGCGAGGCCGAGATCGACTACGGCCCGGACTGGCGCGCCTTCGACGGCGACAAGTCCGGCATCCGCGTCGGGGCGCCGCGCACCGAGACGCTGCACGACTACGGCCTCTCGACGCCGTTCAACCGCAGCTCGCGCGACGCGCACGGCCGCCGCATCCCCGCGAAGCGCCACTACGAGCTCGCGCGCATGAGGCGCCTGCACACGCGCAGCACGTTCCGCACGGGCGCGGACCGCAACATCGCGAAGGCGATCACCTACATCCAGGGCGTCGCCGACCGCCTGAGCATCCCGAAGCCCGTCGCCGAGCAGGGCATCCGTATCTACCGCAAGGCGACGGACGCCGACCTGATCCGCGGCCGCAGCATCGACGCGATGGCCGCCGCCGCGCTCTACGGCGCGAGCCGCCTGGCCGGCTATCCGAGGAACCCCGACGAGATGGCCGAGGCGTCCGCCGTCGATCGCCGCACGCTCCTGCGCTGCCACCGCGTCCTCGTCAACAAGCTCCGCCTGAAGCCCACGAGCCCGCACGCGACGGACTTCCTCGCGCGGCTCGCGAGCGACCTGCAGCTTCCGCCCACCGTCGAAGGCGCGGCGCGCAAGATGCTCGCGGACGCCGACGCGAAGGGGATCACCAGCGGCCGCAGCCCCACGGGCCTCGCGGCCAGCGCGATCTACGTCGCCAGCCACGAGGAGGGCCACCCGCGGACCCAGAAGAAGGTCAGCGAGGTGTCGGGCGTGACCGAGGTCACGATCCGCAACCGCGCGCGCGAGCTAGTCAAGCTGCTCGACGTGCACGATGGGCTCTCGATGAACTAGCGGCTGAGCGGGGCTCGGAAGAACCCTTCCCTTAAGTAGGCGCCCGCCCGAGAGCGGAGCGCGCATGACCCAAGGTACGCTCCTCCTCGCGTCCCTTGCCGCCGGGATCGCCGGCGCCGCCTATGCGGCCCTCGCGCTCCGGCTGCTCCGCGACGCGCGCGCACGCGGCGCCGACGCCTCCGTCCTGGGCAGCTTCGCGCTCTGGTGGGGGACGCTCGCGGGCAACATCCTCCTCGTCGCGCTCACCTACGTCCTCGCGGCGTTGGGCGCCTTGCCCTTCGGCGCGCAGCTCGTGGCGAGCGTCCTGGAGCGCATCCTTCTGGGCGTCGGGGTCGCGGGCCTCCTGCGCTATCTCCTCTACCTCCGGACGGGGCGCGACTTCGCGCTCGCGCTGCGCATCACCTACGGGGCGTACCTGGCGCTGGCGCTCCTCTCGCTCTACCTCGCGCGACCCGACGGGGTCTTCGTCGGGCAATGGCGCACCGAGCTGACCTACGCGGGCGCCTCGCCCTCCTGGGGACCCGCGCTCAACGCGCTCATCGTGCTGCCAAGCCTCGTCGCGGCCGGTGCGTACTTCCTCCTCTACTTCCGCGCCGACGACGCGCCGCGCCGCTATCGCATCGCCGTCGTGAGCTGGGCGGTGATCGCGTGGTGGGCGCTGGCGATCGTCGCCGGGCAGCCCGCGCTCCTCGACGTGGGATGGCTCCAGGTCGTCAACCGCGGCTCCAGCGTCATCACCGCGCTGCTCGTCTACTGGGGCCATCATCCGCCCGGGTGGCTCGCGAGCCGCATCCAACGCGCGCCACGGCGCGGCGCTCGTCCCCAGGAGGGCTCCCCATGATCGCGACGCGGCTTCTCGTGACGGCCGGCGTGAACGCGATCGCCATCGTGGTCGCCAGCGTCGTCGCGATGCGGCTCGTGGCGCGGCCCACGCACGGCGCCTCGCGGCGCGCCACGCTCATGTTCGCGCTCTGGTGGGCCGGCTTCGCCGCCGACACGCTGCTCAACACGCTGACGTGGCTCGCCGGGGGCGCCGGGGTCGCGAGCGAGCTTGTCACGGACCTCCTTAGCTATCCCGCGCTGACGTGCATCGTGCTGATGATCTGGGGCCTCGTCTACTACCTCGTGTACCTCTTCACGGGGCGCGACGACCTGTTCGTCCCGATCGCGGCGTTCTACGCCCTCTCGTGGCTTGCCTTCCTCGTCCTCGTCGTCTCCCTGCGCCCCGTCGGCGTCCACATGGGTCCCTACCAGGGGGCGATCGCGTACGCGCGCGAGCCGCCCGCCGCGGCGGAGCTTTGGGTCGCGATCTTCTTCCTCCTGCCACCCATCGTCGGCGCCCTGCTCTACGGCTCGCTCGCGCCGCGCATCCGCGACCGCGCGCACCGCTACCGCGTGATCGCGGTCTCGATCGGCATCTTCGTGTGGTTCACGGCGTCGCTGGTCCTGACCGGCGTGGGCGCCAACGGCGATGCGCTCGCCATCTTCGGCAAGGCGCTGGGCCTCGCGTGCCTGGGGCTCATCCTCAGCGCGTACGTCCAACCCGCGTGGTCCGCGAAGCGGTTCCCCCAGCGCGTTGCGGCCCTCGATCCGGCCGCGCGTCCGCCCCCGGATCCGGACGCGCTCACCGCGCGCGAGCAGCGCCGGCGCAGTCTCCAGCAGCGCGTTCGGGAGCTCGTCTAGGAAGGTCCGGGGCTCACGCCGCTCCGGCCTCGGCTTGGAGCGGGCCCTCGGACGTCAGGGTGTGCCGCTGCGCCCAGGCGAGCAGCGCCTCGAAGACGGGCAGGAGGTCCTTGGCCTTCGCCGTCGCCTCGTAGTCGACGCGCGGCGGGATCTCGTTGTAGGCCTTGCGTGATAGCAATCCGACGTGCTGCAGCTCTTTCAGCCGCTCGGTCAGCGTGTTGGGCGAGAGGCCGAGGCGGTTCTGCACCTCGACGAAGCGCTTGGGCCCCGCCTCGTGCAGGAAGAGGTGCAGGACGTCGAGCATGTGCGTCTTGCCCAGCACGCGGAACAGCTCGCCCACCTCGCAGCCGCCCTGGACTTCCTCGCACGGGGCTTCGACGGGCGGGCGGTTGGCCTTGGCGCGGGGCATGCCGTGCTATAGGTTCCGAAGCCTCAAAGCTCTTTCTTTGGACGCTTCACTTTCCAGGAGTGGC
>JAXDQU010000067.1:0-15803 GCA_034667685.1 Thermoplasmata archaeon
GCCGCCCAGGCCGAGGTTCGTGCCGGGCGCGACGCAGTCGGGGGACGCGCCTTCCGTCCAGGGGTTCACGCCGGTGTAGGTCGCGCTCTGCGTCGCGGCGGCGGACGGGGCGACGAGCGCCAGCAGCGCCGCACATAGGAGATAGGATCTCATTCTGAAGCCTCTCGCGGGGATGCCAATGGCCGCGCGCATCATAACAATTTCCCACATCACCCGCCCGTGCCGGAGACGTTATGTCGCGGGCCGTCTTCGGAAGGCTTGCGAGGAGGCTCGGGCGCGCATCGTCAGCCGGAGCCCCCAAGAGGCTGAACCCATGCGAACCATGCCCATCCTGATGGCTGCCTTCCTGCTCCTTCCGCTCACGGTCTTCTCGTTGCCGACGGCCGCCGCCGGCACGGCGTGCGAAGCGACGATCGAGGACAGCGCTCCCTCCATCTGCACGTTCCTCTGCTTCGCGGGTGATAGCATCAGCGCCTACGTGACCGCCGGCGTCATCCCCCTGGCCCTCTACTCGCAGCACTTCACCCGGCAGGCGTACGTGGTCGCCGAAGCCAAGTGTGGGGGATTCACCCTCATCTGCAACATGAGCTCGTGGGGCCCCTCCGTCATCTGCCAGGGCGACGGCGTCCAGTCGGACGGCGTGGGCACCTGCTGGGTCCAGGTCCAGGGCGGCTACGACTCCGGTTTCGCGGGCGCGCAGGCGGCCTGTTACTCGCTGAGCACGCGCGCCACCGTGGCCTCGTGCGTCTCCCATGCCACGGTCGAGCCCGGCTCGGGCGACGCCGTCGCACAGTACGTGGGCAGCGATCCCTGCACGGACGCCTACTGGCTCCTCACCACGCCCGGCGCCGAGGTCGTCCGCAGCGAGTACGACGCGTCGTTCCCCGATTGCGTGGCCGGCTCGTGCAGGCTCGGCGTCGAAGCGTATCGCCCCGTGCAGGTGGACCCGACGGCCGCGAGCCTGCCCTACGGGCAGTGGTTCCCCTCCACGAAGTGCGATGCCGACGGCACCTGCTACGTCGCGACGTTGGGCACGGGCGAGCTGACGGGGTGGAACGGCGCGGCGATCATCCGGTGCGACCCCGGCACCGAAGCGGCCACGCCGCTCAACGGCCCGCCCACCCCGCCCGTGCAGTGCGCGCGCGCGGGCGCCAACCTCGGTCCCGTCTCGACCGGCATGATCCAGCCCAAGGTCGAGACGGTCAACGTCCCGTTCGGCACCTGCGTGTCCTACCAGTTCACGCAGAGCGTCACGGTCGTCCTCATGAGGAACCCCGCGGGCGACACGTACACGATGCCCGACCAGTCGGCGACGAGCGCTCCCGCGCCGGTGTGCAACGGCGTCCAGCCGGCGCAGGCCGTCGCGGTGTCGTTCTCGATCGTGCACCCGTGAGCCCGCGGGGTGGGGTTCCTCCGCCTCAGTAGTAGAAGTACTGGGGCGGGGGCCCGCAGATGGGGGCCGGCGCGTTGCCGTTCTGCCCCCACGGCCCGACCTCGCCGTTCTTCAGGTCCTTCCGGCCCGCGTGGCCCGGCTGCAGCAGGCTGGCGCCGGGCTGGGCCGTCTGGATCCATCCGTCGCCCGCGTCGCCGCCGTGCTCCGCGCCTCCGGGCGCCCAGCACTGGCGGCCGCCGACGCCGCAGTACGCGATGCCGCTGTCCGTGCAGTTGTTGATCCGGCTGTCGAACCAGCCCGCGCCGCCGTTGCCGCCGACGCCGCCCTGCCCGCCGTAGGCCTGCGCGTCGCCCGCATCGCCGCCTTGGACGAGGCCGCTGCCGCCGTCGCCGGGCCAGGCGGCGCCCTCGCCGCCCCAGCCGCCCACGCCGCCCGGACCGCCGGGCCCCCCGCCGACCTGGCCCGCGCCGCCCACGCCGCCGGGACCACCGTGGCCGCCGAAGGCGCTGGCCTTGCCGCCGTTGCCGCCGATGAGGATGCCGTCGCCACCCTTGCCCGCCTGGGCCTGCGACGAGCCGCCGTAACACCCGCCCGTGCCCTTCGCGCCCGCGCCGTTCCCCGGCTGGCCGCTGCACGCGACGTGGTCCGTGTCGTCCACCGCGCTTGCGGAGCCGGGATCGCCGATCACCGCGATCGTGGAGGGCGCCGCCATCGCGTCTCCCCCGTCACCGCCGCGGCCGCCCAGAAGGACGCCCACCGCGTGGAGCGAGAGGGGGTCGAAGGTCGGCGGGAGCGCGAGCACGCCCGAGGCGCCGCCCGCGCCGCCGGTCGCGCTTGCCGCCTGCGTGCCGCCCAGCGCGATCGCCGTGCCGCCCTTGCCGCCGTTGCCCAGCAGGATCAGGCCCGTGATGGAGGCCGAGGGCGACGTGACGACGACGTTGCCGCCTTGGCCTCCGGGCGTGCCCAGCGCCGCGATCGAAGGGAGCGCGTCGCCGACGCTCATCGTCTGGTCGAGGCCGGGCGCGCCGTCGCCGGACTGGAGCGTGCCGCTGATCTCCAGGAGCGAGGCGACGACCTTCACGTCGCCTCCCCTGCCCCCGGGCGCCGCGCCGTCCTGCGCGTGAACGACGCCGCGGATCGACGCGACCTGGTCGGACACGAGCGTGATGAGCGGGCTGTGAACGATGTTGCCCTCCACGGTGAGCTGCTGGCGCGCGTGCAGCACGATGGGGAGCGTGGTGTCGATCGTCACGCCCGCGGGGACGGTGATGCTGTCATAGACGTAGATGCCGCCCGTCTCCGCGCCCGTGAAGGCACAGGCACCCACGCCCGTGCCCGGCACGCAGGGCGGGTCGGTCGCGCCCGCGCCGGGAAGCGGCCCGAGCGTGACGACGAGGCCGATCGCGATCAGGAGCGTGATCTTGGCATGGCTTGCGCTGGTTCGGTCTGTGGTCATGTTGTCTCCTCGCATGCGGCGCGTGGCCGCATCCCCCGGAGGGGCGAGGGACCCAATAAGCCCGCCTGCCGCCAGAAAACCCGTCGCGGCCGCTGCGCGGATTTTCGCTCTCCGTGCCGCGCTTCGGCAGAGGTTGCGAGACGGCCTCTATCGCCCGCGTCGCGCCGCGCGGCGGAACTTCCGCTGCATGTACCACGTCACGAACCAGACGCCGCCGCCGATCATGACGACGGGGATCAGGACCGCCAGCACGAGCGTGAGGACGACGAGCGCGTCCATCAGCGGCTCCGGCCCTTGCGCTCGGCGAGGATCTTGAGGAGCGCCTCGGCGTCCCCCACGCGCACGATCTCCTCGCGGCTGAGGACGGGCGTCCCCTCGATGGCGGTGCGCGTCGTGGTGCGCTCGACGAAGAAGACGCCGTAGGTCTCCGTCACCTCGCAGAGGTTCGCGGTGGCGGCGGCGCGCTTCGCGGCCTCCGGCGTGCCGTCGCCGAAGCCTGTTAGCACGACGTCGTCCGCTTCGCGGCCGATCGCCGCGAAGGGAGACTTTTGCGTCTGCGCGACGCGGAATCCCATCTCGGCGAGGGCGCGCATGACGGCCGCCTCGAAGGTGCCGCTGGGGAAGTCCAACGGGGGCTGGGCTTGGGGCTGCGGCTCGGGCTGGGGCTCGAAGGGGTTCGTCGGGATCGCGAGCGGCTCGTTGAGGAACTCCTCGAGGCGCATCGCCACGTCGACCATCGCGCCCATGCCTTCCTCGTACATGCCGATCGCGCGGCGCGAGACGCCCGCGGCCTGCGCGAGGTCGCCCAGCGAGAGGCCCCGCGCCTCGCGCAGCGCGCGCAGCCGCGTGCCGTCGAGGTTCACGTAGAAGCCGCCGGGCGCGGCGTAGACGAGCGGCGCGACGCCCTCTTCGAGGTAGTCCTGCAAGGTCTCGAAGGCGACGATGCTCACGCCGTAGCGCGCGTAGACGGCGCCGGGCTCCAGGGGCCGGCTGCTGCTGCGCTCGCCCACGACGAGCGGCGTCGCGTCGAGGAACTGGGCCAGGAGGCGAAGCTCCTGCGCGACCGGCTCGTTGAGCCCGTCGACGTTGGTGAGGACCTTGACGATGAGCAGCTCGCCGTCGCGGCGCGCGACGAGGTCGAAGGCGAGCGGACGCATGGCCGTCTCGGCCGAGAGGAAGAAGCCTGCGCGGGCCAGGACGTCGCGGACCTGGGCCAGGAGCGTGGCGCGCATCGCTGGTTCCGAGGAACTGTGCTTCTACATCAATGCTTCAGAGCAGCACGGCCTGGTCCGCGGGGATGTGCAGGCCGGTGATCGCGAAGCGCTGGAGGCCGCCGACGTTGTTCGTCTCCTGGTAGACGATGCCGCTGAGGCCCACGGGGGCGCCGTTGAGCGGCTTGCCGGTGCACTGCGCGGCGAACGAGGGCGCGCACATGGTGCCGTTGACGTAGACGTAGTAGATGCCCTGCTGGTGGCCCTGCGAGGCCTGGCCGACGTCGACCTTCTGGCAGCCGGTGGAGCCGGCGTTGACGCAGTCGTCGATGCTTCCGGAGGGGATGGCGGGGGGGACCGCGAAGAGGGCAACGAGCAGCACGAGGGTGGCAACGGGACGCATGGGGGGATGCCTCCGGCTGCCGACCACCGCTTGGCGCGACATAACCTTTCTCACCGCCGCCGGTGGGGACGGGACAGGTGCCGGTCCGGGTGACACACGACCCCTTATGGCGGCCCGGAGGGACGGCCGGTCGCCCGCTTGCCGGCGGGGAGATTCCCATGTTGCCTCGCGTTGCCCTCGCCCTCTGCCTGACCGTCTGCCTGCTCGGCACGATGCCCCTGGGCACCGCCGCCACCCCGGCCTGCAAGAAGGACCCGCCCCGGGCCACCCAGGTTTGGCCGCTCAAGGACGGCGTCTACTTCTACGCCGGCGACGCGACCACGACCGGCTTCTGGACCGAGTCGAACGGCGCCGACGGGCTCCAGCTCCAGGACTGCACCGCGAACGGGTTCCTCTACCTCGCCAAGGACACGTTCGACGGCGCGAGCGTTCCCACGAGCCAGCTCCTCTGAGGACGACGGAGAAACGACACGAGGTCGCATTCGGTTGCTTTAAGAACAACCACGCGACCTCCCGCTTGCCGAGGGCCTCTCATGGTTGCCAGCCCGCCCGCGCACCGGTTCACGGTGGCGGCTCTTCTCGCCAGTCTCCTGCTCAGCGCGATCCCCACCGCGACCGCGCAGGTCATTCCGGTCGGACCGTTCGCGATCAAGACGGACACCGCCTTCCTGGGGACCAGCGGCGACGGCGCCACGTCCCACGTGTTCTACGACACGGGCAACTCGGTCTTCGTCCACGTCAACGTCACCTCGGCGGGCCTCCAGGCGCCCAACGTCGCGGTCCCGATCATGATCAGCACGGACGCCGCCGACCCCGTCTCGAACCAGAGCGCGTTCCGCTGCGACTCGCTGCCCACCGGCGGCTGGATCTCCGCGGGCCAGGGCGCCGGCTTCTACCAGTGGTACAACAAGTCGGTCGTCGTCCCCGGCCTCTCCAACAGCGCGTTCAACCTCTCCGTGCTCCTCAACACGCAGACGCAGCCCGCGGGATGGCAGAACCCCAACGGGTGCAACCCGACGCCCGTGAACGAGCAGACGGCGCTGCCCGGCTCGGGCGCGCATCAGATCAAGCTCTCCTACATCCACAACGCGCGCGTCGACTTCCAGATCACGTCGCTGACGTGGTGCGACGACCTCGACGCGCAGGATGGCGACACGCCCGACCCGGCGGCCTGCCACGACATCAACCCCGACCTCAACCCCGCCAACGTCACGTCGCGGGCCACGAGCAGGAGCGCGGCCGACCACACGTTCTTCAAGATCACGCTGGAGAACCGCGGCACGTGGGCCAACGCCACGATGCCCGACAACACGACGCCCTTCTCGATCCCCTACACGACGTTCCTCACCGGCGCGGGCGTGGGCAGCAACGTCGACGTCACGATCCCGCAGAAGCTCGACATCGGCGCGGACAACGTCCTCACCAGCAACCGCTCCACGTTCCTCGTGGGCAACCTGAGCCTCTTCCACGCCTACGGCGCGTACACGCCCGTGGTCGAGCTCAACGTGGGCAATGCGATCCAGCCGCTCACGCCGATGCTCACCGCGATCAACAAGACGGCGAGCGCGACGTTCCAGGTCGCCTCGTGGGACTTCGCGGGCGGCATCAACGCGAGCACGTTCCGCACCGATCCGCTCCACCCGTACGACTGGCGTTTCCTGCCCGACGGCAACTACGCGCTCACCGGCAACGTCACCGTGCGCAACCTCGGCACCGCGAGCGCGCCCCAGGGCGTCCACGTGATCGCGAAGCTCGACAACAAGGTCGTCGACGACCTGGGCGCCCTCCCGCTGGGCAACGCCACGAGCGCCGAGGGCTACCGCGAGTTCCCCGTGACGTTCCACGTCCAGTCGGCCGACCCGGCGAGCGCGACCTACGTCGGCGCGGGCCAGCACGAGGTCGAGGTCTTCGTGGACTCGGAGGACGCGTACTACGAGCCCAACGAGACGAACAACGACGCGGCGCTCCCGATCTACTTCAACCAGTCCGAAAAGCCCGCCACGAGCGGCGCGCTCCAGGTGCTCGGCGGCGCGGGCGCGCTCGACGCGAGCACCAACCCGCAGATCTCGTCCACGTACCCGTGGAAGACGTTCTACGTCCACGCCAACTTCACGGAAGGCGACGACACGGAGCACCTCCACGTGGTCGCGAACTTCACGCTGGCGAGCAATTCCTCCGTGAGCCAGACGTTCCCGCTCGTCTACGGCTCCGACACGTTCAAGGACGCGCGCTGGAGCGCGGAGATCACGAACTTCAGCTACGTCGGCAACGGCACGCAGGAGGTCTGGAACCTCAAGGTCGTCGCGACGGATCCCTTCGGCCAGCCCACGCCGCTCTCGTGGACCGGCCACTCGCTGCTGCTCCAGAAGTGGCCCGTGCAGTGGGTCAACGACACCGACATCCTCACCAAGGTCGACGACAGCGCCGACGTCGCGGCCCAGCAGTCCTACGTCATCCCGTACAACACGGGCTCGCCCTCGTACACGATCCGCGTCTATGACAACTGGACCGGCTTCGTCAACTGGACGACGCCCGACGGGAACGGCACGGACCAGATCAACTACGTCAACAACCTGCACATCACGTACCACCCGCCGCGCAACCAGACGCCCATCACGGGCCAGTTCCCCTTCACGGCGAACTGCACGGCGGTCAACCTCGTCGCGCGGCGCGGCAGCACCAACACCGTGCTCAACGCGGGCTCGACCGACCAGAACCCGTGGAACTCGACGAACACGGGCGGCGTCACGGGCGGCGCGACCGGCTGCCAGTCCCCGGCGGACCGCTGGAACTTCACCGCGGCGCCCACCTACACGGGCGGCACCGGGCCGGGCGTCTACCTCGTGGACGTCCAGATCGCCGACAAGACGGGCGAGGTGCGGCACATCTTCCGCAACTTCACGCTGCAGGACCTGCCGCCCGTGCTCAACGAGACGTCGGTGAAGGACCTGGACGACGTGAACGCGACCAACAGCAGCGTCGCGGGCCACCGCGTGCAGATCCATCTCAAGGCGGCCGACGACTTCAACATCAACACCAGCAGCGTGTACGCGCTCTGGACGCGCCCGGGCCAGGGCAACGCGACGTTCAACTTCACGCTGAAGAAGGTCTCGAACCCCGACCCGAACTCGGCGACCTACGTCTACAACGACACGTTCACCGTGGGACGCGACGCGCAGCTCAACGTCTCGGGCAAGTACCTCGTGACGTTCCGCGCGGAGGACAGCAACGGGAACTGGAACACGTCGGCGCCCATCGAGTTCTCGCTCAACGAGACCGTGCCGCCCTCGTTCACCTCGGCCGGCGTCGATCCCTCCGAGCAGGAGCTGCGCCAGCCCGTGACGTTCTACGCCTCGGTCAACGCGCAGTTCAACCCGAAGCTCTTCGTCACCGTCAAGGACCAGAACTCCGCCGTCGTCATCGACCACCAGCCCATGAAGATCGCCTCGGGCGTGGGCAACGCGGAGAACTTCACCTACACGGCGAACTTCACGACCTCGGGCACGTACACCTACGACATCGCGGTCCAGAACTCGCAGGGCGTCTCGCCCGGCTCCGGAGGCGTCTCACCCGGCTCGTTCGTGATCCAGGAGAACCTCGGCCCGCGCATCGAGGTCAAGTCGCCCAGCGTCAACGTCGGCGGCGTCCTCTACTCGCCCGGCGCGCCCACGCTGACGTTCCTCGTCTACGACGCGCAGGGCGTCGACAACACGACGTTCAACCTGACCCTCGACGGCGCGCAGGTGCCCACGACGATCAGCCCCGCGCCCGCCGGCCTCCAGGGCTACTACTTCCAGTACGTCGTGCCCCAGGGCCAGGCGTTCCAGGACGGGCAGGTCGTGACGGTCAACGTCAGCGTCTTCGACCTCACCGGCCTCCAGGCGGGCAAGGTGTCGCTCCAGAGCTTCGACAACTTCACGTTCACCGTCGACGCGAAGGCGCCCACGGCGCGCGTGACCGACTTCGGGCCGCGCTACAAGAGCGGCGCCTCGCAGCTCTGGAACGTGAGCCTCGGCACGAAGTTCACGCTCGCCGCGGACTCCTCGACGAGCCCCGTGCCCGTGGACCGCATCGTCTTCAGCATCGTGGGCGGCCAGCGCAGCGTCACCGCGACCTACGGCGGCCCCTTCTCGCTCAACGACTACCGCGACGTCTACGTCGGCTCCACCGTCTACACGATCACCGTGTGGGCGTACGACGCGGTGGGCAACGCCGACCTCACGCACCGCTACCAGCAGTCGTTCTACCTCGACGACGAGTCGCCGCACCTCGCGCTCCCGCTCACGCAGGGGCGCTACCTCAACTGGACGATCGTCGACGAGCAGACCGGCGTCAAGAGCGTCACGCTCTGGGCCCGCGCGGACAACGCGCCCTACCAGCCCTATCCGATGGCGAAGGACGCCGTGGGCGACGTCTGGCGCGGCGTGCTCCCCGAGGGGACCAAGGGCCAGGTCATCACGTACTACGTGCAGGCCGTCGACAACGTGGAGAACAACGCGGAGGGCGCGGACGACTTCGGCACCGCGGCCTCGCCCTACGCCTCGCTGCGCGTCACGAACCACGACCCCGTCATCAAGATCACGAGCCCCGAGCCGGGCAGCCGGCGCGACCACCTCGTGGACGTCGCGTGGACCGCGGCCGACGCCGACAAGGACCCGCTGACCTACACCGTGCTCTACAAGGCGCCCGGCAAGGACGCGCTCACCGAGCTCGCGAAGATCGACAACCCCGCGACGACGCGCTACCAGCTCGACACGACGACGCTCGCGGACGGCGAGTACACGATCCGCGTCACCGTCTCCGACGGCACGGTCGCCACGTACGACGAGGTCCCGATCACGATCATCAACGCGGGCAGCGCCATCGGCGCCGTCAGCCCGATCAACGACGTGAAGCCGGGCGAGCAGGTGCTCGTCACCGCGCAGATCCTGAAAGCCGGCGCGACCGTCGAGGCGCAGGTCTACCGCAACGGCAACCTCCTCGACTCCTTCGCCATGAACGACGAGGGCAAGGACGGCGACGTCAAGGCCGGCGACCGCGTCTACTCGGCGCAGGTGCCCGTGGGCGACTCGGGCGACTACAGCGTCACCATCGTCGCGCACTACACCGAGGACGGCCAGACGCGCGAGTCGACGCTCACCAACGCCGCGACGTTCAGCGCCGCGCTCACGCCCGGCTACATCCTGCACGCCTACGCGGGCCTGCTGATCCTGCTCGCGCTCCTGGCCGTGGTCGGCGTGGCGATCGCGGTCTTCGTCGTGGTCAGGCGCAAGGGGTGAGGGCGATGGACCCGACGACGCGCCGCACCGTCTTCCTCGGCCTGGGCGGGCTCGCCCTGCTCACGCTGCTCGCGGCCGGCCTCAGCGTCTTCCTGGCGCTGAAGGCCACGGGCACCATCCTGCTCGTGGCCGTCGTCGTGCTCATCCTCGTCGTCGCGGCCGAGGTCGTCCTCTGGCTCGTCGACAGGCCCCGGAGCGGGTGAGCCGCGCCGTGGCGCTCTTCCGCCACCCGATCCCGCGCCGCGCGCTCTGGGGCGCCGGCGTCGGCCTCCTCTACTCGTTCCTCATCCTGCCCACCGCCGCGAACGTCGTGGGCATCAACCCGGTCGGCGTCGGCTGGTTCCTGCTCAGCATCGGCCTCCTCTTCCTCGTGCCGCTGGCGTACCACGCCTTCACGATCTTCGGCCTGCTCAGCGTCGCGCTCGACGTCTACGGCTTCGTCAAGGACCAGAGCGTCGGGCACGTCGTGGATGTCGTGATCGCGCTCCTCGCGGTCATGCTCGTGATGACGTCGGGCTATCTCCCGGCGGCGTATGCGGCGCGCGAGGCGGATGAGTTGGGCTAGGCCACGAGGCTGCCTGCGCTCCGCGCGCTCCGCATGCGAGGACCTGAAGGCCCGTCGCGCGCGTCGCGTTCGTCGCGTCGTCGCATGCGGAGCCGCCCGGGCGAACAGGATCACGATTTGAAATCGAACGTGATCCCCAGCGCAGTCACGAGTTCCTTGTACCGGTTGCGGATCGTGACCTCGGTAACGCCGGTCGCCTCGGAGACGTCGCGCTGCGTGCGCGGCTCGCCCTTGAGGATGCACGAGATGTAGAGCGCGGCCGCGGCGACGGACTTGGGGTCCTTGCCGCTGACGACCTCCGCGAGCACGGCCTGCTTCACGAACGCCAGCGCCAGCGCTTCGGTCTCGGGGCGCAGCGTCAGGCGCGACGCGAAGCGCGGGATGTAGCTCTGCGGCGTGACGGGCGCCAGGGTGAGGCCCAGCTCGTGCGCGATCACCTTGTAGACGCGCCCGATCTCGCGGCGATCGACCTTGGAGACTTCGGCGATCTCCTCCAGGCTGCGCGGCACGCCGTTGGTCCGCAGCGCCGCGTAGAGCGAGGCCGCCGCGACGCTGTCGATGCTCCGGCCGCGGATGAGGTTCTTCTCGGCCGCGCTGCGGTAGTAGCGCCCCGCGACCTCCTGCACGCTGCGCGGGACCTCGAGCGAGCCGGCCATGCGGCGGATCTCCGTCAACGCGGTGGCGAGGTTGCGCTCGGTGCCGCGGCGGAACTTGCTGCGCCGGTCCCACTTCTGCATGCGCTTGAGCTGCGACATGTTGTCCGACGCGACCGCGCGCCCGTGCGCGTCCGTCGTGCCCCACATCACGGTGCCGAAGCCGTAGTCGTGCTGGAGGCTGGAGATCGGCGCCGCGCGCTCGGGGGACGCGCCGCGCGGGCTGTCGGCGAAGCTGCGCCAGTCCGGCCCGCTGTCGATGAGGTTCTCGCGCGTCACGAGACCGCAATGGTCGCACGTGACTTCGCCGTGGGCAGGATCCAGCACCAGGCGCCCGACCTTGCACTCGGGGCACGCGCTGCCGGCGTCCTCGCCACCTGCTGGGGAGGATGCCACGCGGGCCAGTTCGGCGTTCGTAGCCTCTTATACCATCTCGCGGCTTCGTCGCTTGGAAATCCTCTTATCGACGTGCTTCCTCGCAGATGCGTGGCCGACGACGCGCGCCCATTCCGCATGCGAAGCGCCTGGCTTCCGATCACGCTCTTCGTGATCAGCGTCGTCTACTTCGCCGTCGTCCTCCTCCTCGTCGCGACCAACCAGGCGATCGGCGGCGTGGACAACGACCAGCTCGCCCTGGGCGGCATCGCGCTCTTCGTCCTCTCGATCCTCGTGGCGATCCCCTACTTCCTGCGCCGCACGTCGCCCAAGCCCCGCGTCGAGCCCGAGCCCCTCATGGACGACATGCAGGACGAACCGATGGCCGCGTCCGACGCGCCCCGCTTCACAGGCTGGGACGACGAGACGCGCACCACGTCCGAGGAGAAGCAGGGCATGAAGGTCCTGGAGTACAGCCGCCCCGCCAAGAGCCGGCACCGGGGCGCCGTCTACACCAAGGACTACGTGCCCGTCGCGAAGGAGTGGGTCCTGCGCGTCGAGACGATGGTGGCCGAAGGCGCGGACCTTTAGGGCCCGTTTCCCAGCCTGCCGCCGCGCCTCGGCTTTCCTTCGCTGCTTTCTGTTGCGCTTCGCGCCTCCGCCAACACGCGAACACGCCATGACGCCAACGGCTGCGAGAGTCTGTCCGTTGGCGTCATGGCGTGTTCGCGTGTTGGCGGAGGCGCGAAGCGCAGAGTGGCCAATCTCGCGACTCTAGGCGTCCCAAAGCACGCCCAGCGTCTGCCCCATCTCCCGCAGGCACGCGAGCGCAGCGGCGGCCTGGTCCCCGCGCATGGTGAGCGCGGCCTCCAGCGCGCGGTCGATGGCGTCCAATGCGCGCCCGAAGTGGAAGTCGTCGTCCAACGCGGCCCAGAACGCATCCCGCTCCGTGCACACGGGCGCGGCGAGCGCGGCGGCGGGGCGGTGGCCGTGCGCCTCGTACCGCACGTGGGCGATCGCGTCGCGCCACCGGCCCACGCGCGCCTCGGCGGCCTGGATGCTCTTCTCGTCGTAGTTGAGCGGTGCGCGGTAGTGCGCGGAGAGGAGGAACGCCCGCACGACCTCGGCGTCGTGGCGCTCCAGCATCTCGCGGACCGTCACGAAGTTGCCCAGCGACTTGGACATCTTCTCGTTGCCCACGGTGACGAAGCCGTTGTGCAGGTAGTATTGGCAGTAGGTCGTGCCGGCGTACGCCTCGCCGATCGCGCGCTCGTTCTCGTGGTGCGGGAAGACGAGGTCGAGGCCGCCGCCGTGGATGTCGAAGCCGAAGCCGAGGTACTTCGTGCTCATCGCCGCGCACTCGACGTGCCAGCCGGGCCGCCCGATGCCCCAGGGCGAGTCCCACGTCACGCCCCAGTCGTCGCGGCTCTTCCACAAGGCGAAGTCCAGAGGATTCCTGCGGTCGCCCATCTTCTCGGGGCGCTCGACCGTCAGCTCCTCGACGTTGGCTCCGACGAGCGCGCCGTAGTCGGGGAACCGCGTGACGTCAAAATAGATGTCGCAGCCGTCGCCGATGACGTGCGGGCGCGGGCCGCAGTCGAAGCGGTACGCGACGCGCTTCTCCTTGAGGCCCTCGACGATCCGGACGATGTCGGGGATGTGCTCCGAGACGCGCGGGTAGTGGTCGGCGCGCAGGATGCGCAGCGCGTCCATGTCGCGGAAGAAGTGCTCGATGATCATGCTGGCGTACGCGAGGGGCGCCATGCCCGCGCGGGCCGCGCGCTCCGCGACGTGCTCCTCGACGTCGGTGAAGTTCTGGACGTGCGTGACGCGGAGGCCCTTCGCGCGCAGCACGCGCTTGATCGCGTCGTAGGCGACGTAGCTGCGCGCGTGGCCCAGGTGGCTCTCGTCGTACACGCTGGGCCCGCAGACGTACATGCGCACGTGCCCCGGCTCCTGCGGGACGAGCTCCTGGAGCGAGTTGGTCTTCGTGTTGTGGACGCGCATGCTATCCTTTCTCCAGCCCGGCGGCGACGACGAGCTGCTGAGGGCGCCACGCGGGAGGCTCGCCGCGGAACATCGTGACGGTCCGGAACGTCGGCGCGAAGCCGCGGTCGCGCAGGGCGCCCAGCGCGTGCGGGTTCGCGGCGAGCGCGGTGGCCTCGTGCGGGCCGGGCGTCGCGACGATGAGCGCGTCGAGCAGGTCCTCCGCCGCGCGGGGCGTCGTGGCGACGACGGGCCCCAGCTCGGTGAGGTCGGGGCTGGTCTTGGCGAAGCCGAAGCCCACGAGATGATTGCCGCTGCGCGCGACGTGCGCGCTGTCGGGGTAGGCTCGCAACAGCTCGCGCAGCAGGAAGCCGCGGTCCATGCCGCTCGCGCGCCGGTCGAGCCGCGCGATCTCCAGCAGGTCGTCGCGCGTCATGCGCTGCGTCACGCTGGGCCTGACCGGCTTCGCGTCGGCCGCGCGGTGCGCCCACGCGTCGCCCCCCGCGCTCGCGAACCCCATGCGCCCGTAGAGCGTCACCGCCTTCTCGACGGCGTAGAGCCCGGCGCGCGGAGCGTCGCGCAGCGTCTCCTCCAGGAGCGCCTTGCCCACGCCCTGCCCGCGCAGCGAGGCGTGCGTCACGACGTTGCCGATCCAGCGGATGGGCGCGAGGTCGAGGTAGGTGAGGAAGGCGACCAGCTTGCCCGCCTCGTCGTAGCCGCCCACCGCGCCGCCCAGCTTGTGCAGGCGCGTCAGCTCCTCGACGCTGAAGCCCCACCCCTCGGGCGCGAGCAGCCCGGGCGCCGCGGCCAGGTCCTCCGCGCGCATCCGGCGGATGGCGACGCTCACGGCGGCACCCCATACTCCTTGCGCGCGAGCGGCTCGTCGCAGCGGTGACCGCCGAACGTCACGAAGCGGCGGTCGCCGCGGCTCTGCTTGATCTGGCACGGGCCGTACTCATCGTCTTCGGCGCCGTACCAATAGCGGCAGTCCTTGCAGAACAGATCGGTCCTCGCCGCCGCCATTTGGCTCGGCCAGGGTGCTTTGCCCCAAAACCCTTCGCTTACGAGGGGGGCTCCGGCTGGACCGACTCGGGCGCCGGCGGGGGCCAGGTGAACGTCGGGTCGCCCGTCACCAAACGCGCGGCCTCCAACGCCTCGTCGGGGCTGATGACCTCGTGCCGCCGCAGCCGCTCCAGCGCGGCGAGCACCTCCTGGACGTCCCGCTCGGACACGGGCGAAGGACGGCGTCGCCGCAAGCATAAGCGTGGCGCCAGGCCGAGGACCCCGCCGGGGGGAAAGGAAAGGCTTCATGACCGGAGCGTCCAGAAAGACAAGCATGGACAAGCCCCTCGCGGGCCCGCTGCGCGCCTTCCGCGACCACTACGTGGCGGCGTACGGCGGCATCAGCTACGACCTCGCGCCGCGCGCCATCGGCGTGCACCCCGGCGCGCTCGCCCTCGCGCCCGAGCTTCCGGGCCGCCGCGTCCTCGTGCAGCCCGAGCACGCCGCGCCCGGCCCGCTCCACAAGCGCCCCGCGTTCACCGTCGTCGTCACCGACCACCTCATGCGCAACGCGCGCGGGCTGGCCGAGGCCGGCGGGATCGTCTTCTCCTCCTTCGACCTGGAAGACCCCGTGGTCGCGCACCTCCTGGCGCGCCTCGACTGGGGCGATCCGCTCTACCTCAACGCGGCGCTGGAGCGGCTTCCGGATGGCGTGCTGAAGCGGCCCGCGGCGTGACGCGACATGAAGGGAAGCGAGGGAACTGGGGAAGAAGGGAAGCGAGGGAAGAAGCGCTCCATGCAGGGCGAACTTCTTCCCCCGCGATTCCCTTCTTCCCCAGTTCCCTCGCTTCCCTTCGGCGTCACGCGTACAGCACGATGAGCACGGCCACGAGCACCCAGACGAGCATGATCGCGCCGAACGCGCCCGCGGTGGTCTTGCCCTGCGCGCGCTCCCAGTCGGGCGTCCAGGTGCCGGCGCGGCGCGCGGCCTCGACGCGCCGATGCGCGAGGACGTAGACCAGCGACCAGCCCACGGGCACGACGAGCGTCACGAGGCAGAGCGCGAAGGCGCGCCGGTCCTCCCGCAGCAGCACCGCGACGACGACGAGCGCGAGGGCGAGGAGCGCCTGGAAGCCCACGAACTTCAGGAGCTGCACGGCGCGACGGCCCGCGGCCTCGCGTTCACGCCGTGACGTGCCGGCCATCGGTCCAGACGTGGCGAACGCCCTCCTGGTCCACCATCTCGTCGTCGAAGATGGTCTTGCACGCCAGGCAGCGGAAGCCGTAGCGCTTCTGGGCCTCGCCCCCTGGCGTGCAGGGCTCGGCCTTGAACTCGATGAACTTCCTCGTCCCGCCGCAGACGGGGCAGGGAGCCGGGAAGACCATGGCGGGCACGAGGCTCACATTCGGCTCGTCGCCATAAGGCTATCCGGCGAGGCCCGGGGCTCTGGGCTCAAGACTCTGGACTCAGGGCTCTCCG
>JAXDQU010000068.1:0-42078 GCA_034667685.1 Thermoplasmata archaeon
CGAGTTCCCGTCTTCCCTCGCTTCCCCTCTTCCCTTCGTCGGTCAACAAGGAGTCCACGTGCACTGATAGCACGCGCAGCGCCAGCCGGTGAAGAGGTCGGGCGGAGGGGACGACTCGCGCATCGCGGCGCCGCAGGACGGGCACGCCGCTCCGGCGCGCACGACGCCCGCGTGCGTGCAGGTGGCGCAGACGGCGAAGGCGCGCGCGGGCACGCGCGGGGCAGGGCCCTCCCGCCACGAGAAGCTACCGGCGAGCGAGGACGAGGGCCGCGACGGCCGCCGCGCCCACGATGCCCAGCGCGAGCGCCAGGGGCGTCGGGAAGAACGGCACGTCCGCGTGGCCCAGCGCGGTCGCGGAGACCGGCGTACAGGCGTCGCTTCCCTCGCGCGTGTTAGCCATACTGCCACGGCCCGTCGCCGACCTCGCGGTGGACGCGGTAGCCGATCGCCTGCGGCACGTCGGCCCACGTGAGCGTGATCGAGCCGTCGGCGTTCGCGTGCGCGCTCACCTCCGAGGGGCAGGCGGGCGCGAGGGTCTGCGCGCTGGCGAGCGGCGCGAAGGCAAGCAGCGCGAGAAGCGGGAGCGCGCGCATGGGCGAGCGGTCCGAGCCTCGCGGCTCGGGCTTCGTGGTACACCGCTCGGTCAGTGCCGGAAGCTCCTCTGGCCCGTGAACACCATGGCGATCCCATGCTCGTCGGCGGCCTGGATGACCTCCGCGTCCCGGATGCTGCCGCCCGGGTGCACGATCGCGGCGACGCCGGCCTCGGCGGCCTCGTCCACGCCGTCGCGGAAGGGGAAGAACGCCTCGCTCGCCATGACGGAGCCGCGCAGCTTCACGCCGCCCTTGAGGACGGCGATGCGCGCCGCGTCGACGCGCGCGGTCTGCCCGCCGCCGATGGCGATGGTCTGCTCGTCCTTGGCGAAGAGCACGGCGTTGCTGCGCACGTGGCGCACCGCCTTGAACGCGAAGAGCATGTCGCGGAGCTGCGCCGGCGTGGGCTGCGCCTTGCTGACGACCTTCCACGTCGAGGTGTCGGGCTCCAGGATGTCGCGGTCCTGCACGACGAGGCCGCCCACGACGCTCTTGATCTGGAGGCCGCCGTAGTGGCCGTGCTCCGCGAGCCCGGGCACCTCCAGGAGGCGCAGGTTCTTCTTCGCGGTGAGGACGCGCAGCGCGGCCTGGCTGAACGAGGGCGCGACGATGAGCTCCAGGAAGAGCTTGCCCATCTCGGTCGCCGTGGCCTCGTCCACCTCGCGGTTGAGCGCGATGACGCCGCCGAAGGGCGAGTAGGTGTCCGTGGCGTACGCGGCCTCGTACGCGGCGAGCGGCGTGTCGGCGCTGGCGATCCCGCAGGGCGTGGCGTGCTTGACGATGACGCAACTGGGGCGCGCGAACTCCTTCACGCACTCGATGACGCAGTCCGCGTCCACGATGTTGTTGAACGAGAGCTCCTTGCCGTGGATCTGCCTGGCGTTCACGACGCAGGGCTCGCTCGTGGGCTTGCCCTTGTAGAACGCGGCGCGCTGGTGCGCGTTCTCGCCGTAGCGGAGGTCTTGCAGCTTCTCGTACGAAAGCGAAAGATATCTCGGGAAGTCCTCGTCGAGGACCTTGCTGCGGAAGTACTGGTTGATGATCGCGTCGTAGCGCGCCGTGTGCGCGAACGCATCCGCCGCGAGCCGCTCGCGTGTCCCGAGGCTCGTGTGGCCGTGCTTCTCGAGCTCGGCGGCGACGGCCGCGTACTGCTGCGGGCTCGTGACGACGGCGACGTGGTGGTAGTTCTTGGCCGCGCTGCGGATCAGCGTGGGCCCGCCGATGTCGATGTTCTCCAGCACCTGCGCGAGCGGCGCGCCGGAGGCGACGGTCCACTCGAAGGGGTAGAGGTTGACGACCACGAGGTCGATGAGCGGGATCTGGTGCTTGGCCGCGGCATCCAGGTCGCGCGGGTCGTCGCGCCGCGCCAGCACGCCGCCCGTGATGCGCGGGTGCATGGTCTTGACGCGGCCGTCCATCATCTCGGGGAAGCCGGTGACGTCGCTGACGTCCCGGACGGCGAGGCCGCTCTCGCGCAGCAGCTTGGCGGTGCCGCCCGTGGAGAGGATCTGCCCGCCGGACTGGACGACGCGGCGCGCGAAGTCCGGGAGCCCGGACTTGTCGGACACGGAGAAGAGCGCGTGGAAGGGCCGCAAGTGCGCTTACCGCGCCGAGATTGCGGGCCCCTACAAAAGCCTGTGCTCAGAACCCGTATAGTTCGGGCCGCAGCCTTGGCAGGAACGCCATGAGCACGGCGGGCTCCGTCAGCGCGGTGCGCGTCACGTGGCCGCGCGAGAGCCAGCCGACCGCGCCCTCCTTGCGGCCGATGTCGGGCTCGCCGGAGAGCGCCCCGAGCGCGTCGCCCACGCTCCGCCCCGCGCGCACCTGCTCGTCCACGTGGGGCGGGTGCGCGAAGCCCGGGCCGTGGCCGTACGTGACGCGCCCCATGCGGTCCGCGACGGCGCACGCCTGCACGTCCATGAGCCCCTGCTCCAGCCTGAATAGCCCGGCTTCGATGCCCACGCCGAAGTCCGCCTCGGGCCAGAGGACGAGCGCCTCGCGGGCGCGGTGGAGCGCGCCCTTCCACGTGTCGTGCTCGAAGGGCTGCTCGGGGACGCCCGTCGCGACGGCGAAGCCGCGCACGTCCGCCTCGCCGAACAGGCGCGCGGCGGCCAGGCGCGTCGCCTCGACCTTCACGGGGTTCTCGCTGCCCACCGCGACCCGGACGGGGCGCGTGAGGTGCCCCTCGCGGTCGACCTCGCCGTTGCGGATGCGCGTGCTCTTGATGGGGCGCGCGTCGTCGGCCAGCACGTAGGGCGCCAGCACGATGCGAAGCTCCGAGAGGCCGCGGGCGCGCCGCTCCTGGTTGATCGCCTCGGCGGTGCCCACCGTCTCCTCGGTCGCGGCGATGGCGGAGAAGCGCGGCTCCAGCGCGAAGCCGACCGGCGTGCCGATGGGCAGGATCTCGGCGCGTGATAGCACCCCGCGCGCGGCGAGGAAGGCCTTCAGCGCCTCGACGCGCTGCGCGTACGGGTGGACCTTGCGGGCGCGGCGCTGGTTGGCGAACGCGTCGGTCGTGACGCCGATGCTGACGCCCTCGTCGCCCGCGGCGAACGCGGCGTCGAGGAGCGCCTGGTGCCCGCGATGCAGGACGTCGAACGTCCCGCCCATGCACACCCGGGTCACGGACGGCAGAGCCTCGTCGGGGCGGATAAGGTTAGGCGGGCTGGACGTCGACGGCGCCGCTGCCGGTCGAGAGGCTCACGCCGGCGCGGATCGCGCGCGAGGCGTAGCCGCTCGTCTCGAACGTGCGGTGGTCGCACGGGCCGGAGGGCGGGCACGCGCTCGTCATGCCGTCCTTCAGGCCGATGGTGATGCCGCCGCTGCCGGTGGACGCCGTGAGCGCATAGCCGTGCTGCGCGTCCTCGGGGAGCCGGAGCGAGACCTTGCCGCTGCCGGTGGAGACGCTGACGTCGCCGCTGGCCGTGGGCGTGAGCGTCGCGTCGACGCTGCCGCTCCCCGTGTGGAGGGTCGCGTCGACGATGCTCGTCTTCGCGCCGATGCTGCCCGAGCCGGTCGAGAGCGAGAGCGAGGTCGTCGCGCCGCCCGTCACCGTGATCGCGCCCGAGCCGTCGCTGGCGCTCAGCTCCATCGCGACGCTGCGCGGAACCTTGAGGGCGAGCGCAGCGGCGTAGCCCGCGTCCTGGCTCTGGTTCATCTTCGCCCGGGCGCGGATCTCGTGCGCGCCGGCCGTCTCGTGCGACCAGCGGAAGTCGATGGCCGCGAGGTTCGCGTTCGCCTCGTCGGGCGTCGTGCCGCGCGCCTTGAGCACGGCGACGAGGCTCCACGATCCGTCGTTGGCCTCGTCGACCTGGATGGGGCCGGAGAAGGTCGAAAGGTCGACCGGCAGGCGCGCGATGCCCTGGATCGTGCCGGTCACGGTGATGGTGCGCACGGCGCAGAGCGCGCCGGGGATCATGGAGCCGCCGCCCACGTTGATTCCCTCGATGCAGGGGGCCAGCGTGTCGTTGCGCGACTCCTGCGCGCTCATGCTGGCGGCCGCCCCGGACGGGGCTGCGTCCCGCGTGGGCTGCGTGGCGTTCGGGTCGGGCTGGATGCAGCCGGCGACGATGAGAAGGAAGAGGACGAGGGCAAGGGGTGCGCGCATGGGATCGCCTCACGCGGGGCCCACGGCGACCTGGCCGTTGGTGGCCTGGGCCGTGACCATCGTCTGGATGGCGCGCTGGTCGTAGCCGTGCGTCTTGAACGAGCGCTCGTTGCAGGGCGGCGTGTAGTACTGCGAGCCCTGCGGGCAGGGGCCGAGGTCGCCGTCCCGGAGCGAGATGCTGACCTGGCCGTTTGTCGTCTTGCCCGTCACGTCGTAGCCGTGCTGCGCGTCCTCGGGCAGCGAGAGCGAGACCTGCCCGTTGACGGTCGTGGCGCTGATGCGGCCGCTGGCGGTGGGCCGGAGCGAGGCCTGGATCTGGCCGTTCACGGTCTGGAGGGAGACCTGCGTCACGTCGGCGTGCACGTTGAGCGGGCCGTTGACCGTCTCGACCGAGAGGCCGTCGGTCTTGCCATCGACGCTGACCTCGCCGTTGGTGGTGGCGAGCGTGACGACGAGCGTGATGCCGGGCGGGAGCGTGACGTCGAGGTCGGCCTGCGCGTCCTTGCAGCAGTCGTTGCCGTCCTTCTTGGCCTCGGCCTGCACGAAGTGGCTGGAGCCGTCCGTGTGGCGCCAGTCGTAGATCACGTGGTCGAGGTTCGCGTTCGCCTCGTCCTGCGACGCGCCGTAGGCCTTGATGTCGGCCACGAGGCTCCAGCTTCCGGCGGCGCCCTGGCGGACGTGGACGTGGCCGTTGAACGACTTGAGGTCCACGTCCATCTTGTCGACCCCCGAGAGGTCGCCCGCGACGGAGACGCGCCGTCCCGCGCAGTACGCGCTGCCGCTGCCGCCGTTCCCGGTGCACGACTGGTTCGCGGTCTGGGCGCTGGCGGTCATGTTGCCGCCGCTGTTGTGGGTGGCGGGCGGGGGCGAGCTGGGGTCCGCGGGGTTGGAGGGCTGGATGCAGCCTGCCGCGAGGGCGAGGAGCACGAGCGCGACGGGCACGAGCCGGGTCATGGCGCGCCGACCCGGAATGGGGAATAAAACGTTGTTGGACCGCGCGCTGAAGCGGAAGGAACCTTCCTTCGCGGAAGGTCGGCGAGGGGAGAAGTCCCCCCTCGCCACGGAGTCGCGGGATGCCCTTCGAGAAGAAAGGCCTCGCGCGGTGTGCGCCCGCAAGGCCTGGAAGGGTACGGATGCCGGTCGGCGGCCCAGATTGTGCCTCCGGCTTCCCGCGAGTCCGGGAATGGGTTCACAACGTTTATTGATTTTGCAATTTCTCAAAGGCGCGTGACCCGGGACGAGTGGAGCCTCACGCGCGACCCGGAGGACGTCGCGCGCCTCGTCCGCATGCTGGGCGCCAGCGTCAACGTCGCCATCCTGCGCGAGCTGGCCCGCGCGCGCCGCAAGGGCGAGGGGTGGATGTACCTCTCCGAGATTGCCGCGAAGGTGGGCGAGGCGCCCGGCACGGTGAGCGTCGCGATCCAGAAGATGATGCCGCTCCTCGAGGAGAAGCGCGAGAAGGGGCTGCGGTATTTTCGCGCGACGCTCGTGGATCTACGTTTCGAGGCGGACCGGCCCTAAGGCTTCAGGATCGCCGCTTCGGCGTCCGCCAGCCGCCCGCGCACGTCCTCGCCCGCGCGGCGCGCGACCACGAGGCGCGCGACGTCGAGGCTCAGCATGCCCCCGCGCTTGGCGCGCTCCAGCTCGGCCTCGTGCTCCGCGGGCTGGGGCTTGGGCTGAGGCTGGGGCTGAGGCTGAGGCTGAGGCTGGGGGAGCGCGGCGATCTCCTCCTCCAGCAGCGCCTTCGCCTGCGGACGGAACGTCAGGGGCACGTGGACCGCGGCGGGGTCGAACGTCGCGCGCAACGCGTCCCCCTCGGCCACGAGAAGGCCTGCTTCGAGCGCGCGGGCGACGACCTTCTTGGACTCCTCGGGCGCGAACCAGCGCAGGTCCATCGAGAGGACCATGTGCAGGTCGAGGCGCGGCATCGTGCGCGCCCCCTTGCGCTGGTACGCGAACGCGATCGCCCGCGCGAGGTCGCTCATTGGGGCTCCTCCGCGGGAAGCTCGGCGGGGGCAAGCAGCGCGCCGGCGAAGCCCATCTCCTGCGCCTGGCCCGCGAGGCGCCGCGGGATGCCCTGCGCCCAGCGATCCGAGCCGGGCGGCAGCGCGTGCAGGTCGGGCTCGGCGTCCAGGATGTGCACAACGCCCACGCCCGCGGCCTGCGCGAGCGCGACCACCGCGTCGGGGCCGCGCTTGTCGTGCGGGTTCGGGAGGAAGCGCCCCTTGGGGAACTCCAACGCGAGGAAGAGCGAGCCGGGCTGCGCGAGCTGCGCCGCCTCGTCCAGCTCCCGGGCGTCGCGCAGCGTGTTCCAGCGCAGCGTCACCTGGTCGGCGCCCGCGACGAAGACGTCCATCGCGTCCGTCGCGTAGCGCGAGCCCGCGTCGACCCACAGCGAGCGGCGGCGCGAGGCCGCCTGGAGGAACTCGACCTGCGGCTCGTTGCGGCGCACGCCCTCGACGTCCACGAGCGCCACGCGGCCGAAGCGCCGGGCGAGCTGCGTGAGCACGCGCTCCGGGTCCACGCCAGGGTATTCCGGGAAGCGGCCGGCCTCCACGTGCACGACGGGCACCGTCTCGAACGCCACGCGCCGCGCAACCCCCCGCGGGGTCAAGAACGTGGGGGACGCCTTCAAGTGGAAAGCCCGCGCTGCGCGTCGCGGGAGCCTTCGGGCTTCCGCCGCGATGACGAAGAATTTTGACTCCGACCCCAAACGTGACGAGTGATGGGCGAACGGAGCGGCTGATGGGCCAGCCTGGGCGCCGTCCCGTGCGTCGAGCGGGACGGCGTGGCGGGTTCTTCACTCGCGCGCCGCGGCCGCTCGTGGGCGTCGTGCCCATCGTGTGGGGGCATGCGCGGCGCTCCGTGCCGGGGCCGACCTAGGGTGCCGTCGTGTTGTTCGTCGTGCTGTTGGTCGCGTTCGTCGGCGGCGTCGGCGTGGGCGCGGGCGTCGAGGACGCCGGCGTGCTCGGGGCGGGCGTGGAGCTGGCGGGCGTCGTCACGACCTGCGTCTGCGTGATGACGAGCGTCTCGTGGACCACGGCGACCTCGGGGTGGCTGGGCAGGATCGCGCTCACGCGCACGTCGAGCGAGGCGTCACCGTCGATGGCGCGCGCCGCGACGATGAGCTGCGCCTGGCCGTGGACGTCGACCGTCAGGATGTCGCCGGTGCGGTCCTTGACGGCCCACGTGTGCGCGCCCAGGATGTTGCCCGCCGCGTCCTTCACGAGCACCGTCACGTCGGGATCGCCCGATTGCGTCGTGGCGGTCGTGTCGACGCGAAGCTGCGTCGTGCCCGCGGGCACGTCCACGGGGAACGTGCGCTCGCTGCCGCCGGAAGGGGGCGCGGTCGACTGCTGGGTGTCGAGCGTGCAGCCTGCGAGCGCCACGGCAAGCAGACAAGCCGAAAATGTCAGGGCCTTCATGGGGTCGGCTTGCGCTTGCCAGGCAAGCCGCTCGTGGCCTAGGATTCGATGCGCGGCGCCAGCAGGTAGGTCACACGACCGAATCTGCGGATTCGGCCTATCACGTACCTGCTTCTGCCTCCGGTCGAATCCTTCGCTACGCTCAGGATTCGATCCTCGGCGCCAGCAGGTACGTGACGTGACCATTTCCGCCCGCAAGGTCGAACTCGATCTTGACGGGGTAGTCGTTGCCGAGGTTCAGGTGGATGCCGGCGCTGCCCTTGGCGGCCTTCACCATGTTGGCGAAGTAGTCGAGCGAGAAGAGCGACTTCGCCTTCTCGGTGGCCTTCAGCTCGGCGAGCATGCTCTTGTCGAGCTTGAGGTGCACCTGGTCGGTGTCGCCCTCGGCGAGCAGCTCGAAGGTGTCCTTGTCCGCGATGAGCGCGACGTGGTCCGCGATGGCCTCGGAGGCGCGGATGCCGCGCTCCAGCTCGCCCGGCGAGATCGTGACGTGCACGGGCAGGTCGAGCTTGGGGACCTTGGGGTCGTTCATGCCCGAGGTGTCCACGAGGCTCATGCGCCGCGTGACGTTGCCGATCTTCATGACGAGGCGGTGGCCCGCGGGGTCGAAGTCCATCTCGACCTCGTCGTCGCCCGAGGCGAGCTTGAGCACTTCCTTGAACTTCTCCAGGTCGAGGCCCATCTCCATCGCGTCGGCCTTGTACTCCTGGAACGCGGCGCTGCGGAGGGTCAGCTCGACCATGGCGACGTGCGCCGGATCGACGGCCTTCAGCGACAGGCCTTCCGACGCGACGTGCACCTTGACCTCGTCCACGAGCGTGGACGTGGCGTCGATGAGCGTCTTGAGAACGTCGGCCTTGCAGCGGGCGTGGAGCATCGGACGACCTCGTAGGTTGCCCGAGCAATCCACCCCCTCGACTTAAACTCCTGCCCTGACGCCAGCGCCTCGACCGCTGCTTCCACTGGAAAATCCTTGGTGCCGGAGCGCCATGCCCCGCGCATGGACCTGCGCTGGCGGGGCGGACTGGAGGATGCGCTCGCGCTGGCGCGCCTGCTCGCGGCCGGGCGCGACGTGACGCTCGTGCCCGCGCCCGACGAGGTGGTGCCGGCCTTCCTCGTGCAGGCGCAGGCCGCGGCGCTGGCGCTCGCAACGAAGGAAGCTGGGGACGCAGGCTGGCGCGCGTTCGTCTGCGCCTCGCCGGAGAAGGACGACCTCGGCCGGTTCGTGGAGGAGACGCCGCCCGGCGCGCGGACGCTCGTGGTGGACGGCCCGCTCTTCGCGCGGCGCGTCGAGGTGGTCGCCGGCGACGTCGTCCCCTGGGGCGCGGGGTGGCGGCTGGCGCTCGACCTCAAGGGGTGCTGAGCCGTGAGGGAGCCCGAGCTCGATCGCATCCGCCGGCAGATCGAGGCCGGCTTCGCCCAGGAGGGGTTCCCGATCACGCGGCCCGTCGCCATCGCGATCCGCAAGGACCTGCCGCCCGCCGCGACGACGTTCCGCGACGGCGAGCGCTTCGTCATCCTGGTGAGCGACCGCGCCGCGGAGAGCGACGACGTCGCGCTGCTCCTCGCGCACGAGCTGGGCCACGTCCAGCGCATGGACTCCGGGCACGCCTCGCACGACGACGACGCGATCACCGCGGCGTACGCGGCCATCGAGCCGCGCCTGCGCCACGAGTACGAGCGCAGGACGATCCACCACGCGATCAACTTCACGCAGGACCTCTACGCGGACCCGCTGAGCCTGCGCGTCGCGCGGCGCCTCGGCCTCGTGGCGCCCGGCGCGATCGAGGCGCTCATCGCCGGCTTCACCAACGACGAGCCCTACGAGATCGACGACCCGCTCGCGCGCCGCTGGGACCAGACCGAGGACATGGTGGGCAACGCCCGCGCCATCGCGCTCGCGCGCCTGGCCGACGCGCCCCAGGCCCGCGAGCGCGCGGAGCGGCGCCAGGGACGATATCTCGCCCGCATCGCGCCCGACATCGCGCGCGAGGCGCCGTGGTTCCAGGCGCGGCTCGACGACCTGCCCGAGGACGTCACGCGCGAGGCGTTCGCGCAACTGCTCGTGGAGTACGTGCGGCGCTTCGTCGCGACGGCCGGGCTCAGCGCGGACGGACGTTGAGCGCGTCGAGGATGCCCTCGGCGAGCTTCGTCGCCGCGGGCGAAGGGCGCGTCTTGGGCACGGTGCGGTTCCACGCGGGGCGCGCGCCGGCGCGGTGCAGGTGCTCCTGGATGAGCGCGGCCTCCAGGCCGGGCACCTCCTCCGCCTTCTCGACGACGACGTAGAGCACGTCGGCCTCGCCACCCGCGGCCTGGAACTCGGCCAGCGGGCGCTGGACGCCGTGCAGCACCGTCTTGCCCGCGCCCGCGGAGCCCAAGGCGTACGCGACGCGGCGGCGCAGGCTGCTGGAGAGGCCGACGTAGAGGACCTCGCCGAGCGTGTGCTCCGTGGCGCCCATCAGGCGGCAGACGAGGACGTAGACGCCCGGCGCGTCCGGGACGTTGGGCAGCGTGCCGCCAAGGCGGACGTCTATCGGTATTCCCTCCACTTCCGGCCGAAGCCGACTGTCACCGAAGCTTCGGCCTCAGTGTCGGGAAACCGGTTCGCTTCGCTCACCGGTATTCCCTCCACTTGTGCCCGCACTTCGTGCATTCGAGGAAGCGCGTCGTGGCCTCATCCGCGCTGCGCGTCTGCCGCATGTAGTAGTACGCGGCGTGGTTGCCGCACTTCTCGCAGGCGTACTCGTTCGTCGTGGGGAGCAGGCTGACCTTCTCCATGCTCTCGACCATGACGGATTTCTTCTCGTCGATTACCTGCTTGCTGTGGACGACGTTCTCGCCCGCGACGGCCTTCTTCGTGTAGCCGCACTTGGGGCACGTCAGCACGCCGTTGACAGGCTTGAGCATCGCCTTGTCGTTCGGGCAGAACATTGGCGAGCGCACGCGCGGTCTGGTTGAAAACGCTTCGCTCTGGAACTTGCGGCGCCCGACGAGGGGTGCCGCAAGGCCGGGAACGCGACGTGCAAGGTGTGCCGTGAACGTGAACGTTGAACGAACGCCGTGAACGAGAACGACGCGGCGCCCACGTCTGGGCTAGATCTGGCCAGATCTAGCTGAGCCGCGGCGCCCTCGCGCCGTCGTTCACGTTCACGGCGTTCGTTCAACGTTCACGTTTCACGTCGGACGTTCCGCGTTGCACGTCGCCGCTAGTGCGAGTGCGGCAGGCTCTCCGGGTCCACGTAGGGCAGCACGGGCGGCGGGGCGTGGTCGTACACGACGGTGACGTCCTCGACGGCCTCGCACTGCGCGCCTTGGCGCAGCGTGACGACGAGGTTGTACGTGGTGGCGGCGACGCGGCCGTTGGTGCTGGACGGATTGCCCGTGGGGCCAGCGAGCGTGTCCTGCGTGGCGCCCTGCTCCTGGAGGTGCCATTCGCCGGCGCACGCGCTCGCGGGCTCGGTCTGGCCGGTGGGGCCGAGGTTCTGCGCGACGGGGTCGAGGAAGGTGACGTTGACGAACGCGGTGCCGTTGTAGTCCAGCTTGAACGCCTTCGTGTCGGAGGCCGCGACGCCCGCGGGCACGCCGTCCGCCTGCGGGGGCGCGCCGCTCGCGAGGGTCACGTTGAACGTGTTGTGGTACGTCGCGGGGAAGGGCGCGACGTAGATCGGGTAGTCCGCCTCGCCCATGCGGCCTTCGGCGTCGTGCACGATGACGACGACGCGGCTCCAGCCGTTGCCCGTGAGCGTGATCGTGCCCCGGTCGTTGGCGAGCGGCTGGAGCTTCACGGGCGCGTTCTGCGCGGAGAGCGTCGAGGTGTGCGGCTGGCTCCCGACGTTGTGGTACGTCACGACGGAGCCCGTGGGGATGGTGAGGTTCTCGGGCACGAAGCGGAAGTCGTGCGGCGTCGCGCCGTCCTCGACGTAGACGTCGTAGCGCGTGGGGCCCGCGAGGCCGTCGATGACGGTGACGTTGGCGCGCATCCACTGAAAGTGCGGATGGCAATGCATCTGGTAGACGCCGGGCACGCCGAACGTCAGCGAGCGGCTCTCGCCGGGCGGCATGTAGTCGTCCGCGCGCTTCGAGCCCGTGTCGAGCCCGGTCGCCTTCTGCGCGAGGGGCGCGGTGCCCAGCATCGGCCCCACGGCCCACGTCCACGTGAAGGGCGCCTTGCCCTCCGGGGGCAGCGCGGCCGCGACGTCCATCGTCGTGCCCGATTCGACCCAGGCGGGGATCGGGTTCACGGCCGTGATGCTCGTCGTGAGCATGGGGAGCGCCGGCGGGGGCGAGGCGGGCGCGTCGGGCGTCGGCGCGGGCGGGAGCGCCTCGCGCTGCTCGGGACCCCCGTCCCGGTGGAACGTCCCCACGCAGCCCGCCAGAAGGAGGGAGGCCGCGAGCAGGAGGAGTGCCGTGCGCACGGGCCGGAGCACCCCATCGACCCACATAGGGTTTGTTGTGGGGACGTTCATGCGTCGGGCAGCCGGGGCGCGTCCCACGCGGTCGGCAGGCCGCCGTGGTAGCGCGTCTGCGACACGAGCGAATCGAGCGCCTCGGCCAGGTCCGCGAGACCCAGCCCCTCGAACCGCGCCGCCTGCGCGCGCAGCTTCGGGATCGCCTCCTTCGCCTGCCAGAGGAAGCCGGCCTCGTTCCGCGCCGCGAGGTGGTGGAGCGCCACGGCCGCCTTGATCAGGCCCAGCGTCGCCTCGCGCTCGCCGGCGTCGCCCGCGCCCCAGTGGTCCTCCCACGCCTCGTGCGCCTCGAACCAGCGTCCCGCGTTGAACTCGCGGATGCCTGGGCGGAGGCCCTCGGGGATCACGGTCGCCCCCAGCCTCAGCCTCGGCCTTAGCCCCTCGCCCGACGTCAACACGAAGCCACGAAGCCACGAAGAGCACGAAGTCTCAGGACGTTCGTGCTCTTCGTGGCTTCGTGCCTTCGTGTTGAGCGGGCGTCAAGCGCACTTGCCGAAGTCAGTATCCCCGAGCCGCTCGAAGTTCCCGGGCAGCGCCAGCCAGCGCCGCGCCTCCTCGACGATCTGCGCGTGGTCGAACGCCAGCTCCGGCAGCTTGTCGAGCGCGAACCAGCGCGCCTCGTCGGCGTCGTCCCCGGCCGCCACCGCGACGATGCCGCCGACCTTGCAGACGTAGGCGACGGTGACGGTGTGGCCGCGCGGGTCGCGCTTCGGATCGCCGTAGACGCCCAGGAGGTCCACCAGGTCGCCCTTGAGGCCCGTCTCCTCCATCAGCTCGCGGCGGCAGGCGTCCTCGACGCGCTCGCCCACCTCGACGAACCCGCCGGGCAGCGCCCACGCGCCGCGGAAGGGCTCGCGGCCGCGCCGGATGAGCAGGATCTCGTTTCCCTTGATCAGCACGGCGTCCGCGGTGAGCTTCGGCGAGTCCACGTCTCAGCGCCTCAACGCGGGACGCACGGCGCTCCCGTCCCTTGGCGCTATCGTCGGCGCCACGTCGGGGGTCGGGATGCGGACGGGCGGGGCGACGAGGTCGAGGCCGAGCCGCTCCTCGTGCTCCAGCGCCTCGGCGGTGCGGGCGTAGAGGACGACGCGCGCCGGCTCGCCGGTGGGCACGCCCTCGCCCGGGTTCAGGTAGAGAGTGATCGTCGCGCGCTCGCCCGGCTCCAGCGGGAGGCGCGGGACGGAGATGGCCGCGGTCCACCCTTCCGGCGCCTCCCGGATGCCCAGGTGGGCGACGCGGGGGCGCTCGGAGGCGTTCCGGACGACGACGCGCTGGAGCTGCTCGCGGCGCAGCCCCCACGGGAGGAGCGGGCCGTCCACCTCCAGCGCGAGGCCGGTCTCGCGCTCGCGCCAGGCGGCCGCGAGCGCGCGGCGGCGCCGGACCTCCGCGTACGTCACGACAGCGACGACGAGCGCGCTGCCGGCGACGAAGAGGCCCACCTGGAGCGGCGTCGTGCGCGGCGGCGGGACGGGCGCGGGCGGATCGACGCGCGCGAGCGTGGCGGCCTGGTGCGCGGTCGCGGTGCGGCCCGTGTTGGGCTCGGTGAGCGTCGCGCCGACGTCGAGCGGGCCGCGGGCCTCCCCGTGCCCCGCGGCGGGGGCGAGGACGTGGAGGATGACCATCTGCGTGCCGCCCTGCGCCGCGAGCGGGAAGGTGCGCGGCTCGGCGCGGACGTCCCAGCCGGGGAGCGCGCCCAGCGTGAGGCTGACGCTGGCCGCCAGCGAGCCCGGGTTGCTCACGTTCGCGTAGAGCGTCGACTCGTTGCCCGCGTCCACGCGCAGCTCGCTCGCGGAGAGGGAGAGCGTCACCTGCGGGCTCGTCTGCGGGACCTGCGCGAGCGCCGCCGGGATGGCGAGGGCGAGCGCGAGGAGGAGGACGAGGGGCGCGAGGCGCATCGGCGCGCCTCAGTACGGCTTGCTCTTGGGGTCGTTGCGGCCGATGCGGTCCTTGATGAGGTCCATGACGAGGTACTTCACGACCTCGACGTCGCCCCGGAGCGCCGCGAAGCTCGCGTCGGCCTGGTTCATGCGGCTGTCCACGAGCGAGACGACCTCGTCGCGCAGCTTGCGCACGTCCACGGCCAGGCGCTCCGTGTTCTCGCGCTGCTGCGAGCTGAGGCTCTGGAGCGAGCCGTCGGCCTGGTTGGCGAGCGCGAGGCGCGCCTCGTGGACCTGCGTGCTCAGGCTGTTCTGGAAGTTGATCAGGTGGTTGCGCGTGGCCTCGGCGTTGTCGCGCAGCGTCGTGGCGAGCGTGTTCGTGAGCGCGATGAGCTCCTCGGTGCGCTTCTCGGCGACGCCGTCGGTCCCCGTGATCGCGGTGGCCAGCGCGTCGAGCGCCTCCATGGTCTTGCGGTCCATGGCGTTGAGCGCGCTGAGCGTCACGTGCAGGCGGGCGGTCTCGCGGCCGCGCGACTCGTTGAGCTCGTGGTCGATCTGCTTGCGGGCCGTCTCGTCCGTCGAGATGCGGTGCAGCTCGCGCACGCCGATGTCGTACACGGTCGTCGTCGTCTGCGGGATGATCGTCTTCTGCATGGGGGGACGCCTCTCCGTTCCAGCCAACCGGTGCTCGGTTGGGTAGTTGCTCCGACGACGCCCAGGGATTACTAAAGGATTGCTCCTATGCAGCGGGCTGGGACCGCACCACGGGGAAGCTCACCGTGAACGTGGTGCCCTTCCCCAGCACGGTGTCGCACTCGATGCGGCCGTTGTGGGCCTCCACGATCCGCCGGACGATGGAGAGGCCCAGGCCGGTGCCCTCGGCCTTGGTGGTGAAGAACTCCTCGAACATGCGCTTGGCGACCTCGGGGGGCATGCCCGTCCCGGTGTCGATGACCTTGAGGTAGGCCGCGTCGCCCTGGGCGCCGGTGATGAGCCGCACGACGCCGCCGTGGGGCATGGCCTCGGAGGCGTTCTGGAGCAGGTTCAGGACGAGCTGCTGGATCTGGGCGCGGTCCACCTCGCAGGGGGGCGTCGAGGCCAGCGTCTGCACGACGTCGATGCGGCCGCGGTACGCCGCGCGGAAGAGCGAGAGCGCCTCGCCCGCGACGTTCTCCAGCCCGACGCGCTCGCGCACGCCCACCAGGGGGACCTTCGTGAAGCGGCGCAGGTCCTGCACGAGGCGGTTGATGCGGTCGATGCTCTCCAGCGCCATGTCCATGTGGCCGCGCAGGGCCTCGGCCTTGAGGTCCTCGGGCGCCTTCGCCTTGTCGAGGCGCAACTTGACCATGTAGAGGCTGTTGGCGATGGCCGTGAGCGGCGTGCGGATCTCGTGCGCGACGCCCGAGACGAGCGTGCCCATCGTCGAGAGCTTCTCGGCGCGGACGACCTGCTGGCGGGCGCGCTCCAGGTCCTCGCGGGCGCGGCGCGTCTCGGTCATGTCGCGCGTCAGCTTGGAGAAGCCCACGAGGCGGCCCGTCTCGTCGCGCAGCGGGGCCAGGAGCACGCTGGCGTAGAAGCGCGAGCCGTCCTTGCGGACGCGCCACCCCTCGATCTCGGAGCGGCCGGCCTCGAGCGCCGTGCCCAGCTCCTGGTCGGCGACCTCGGGCCCCTCCTCGCGCGGGTGGAGGATGCGGAAGTGCTCGCCCAGGACGTCGATGGCCTCGTAGCCGTGGATGCGCCGCGCGGCCTCGTTCCACGACGCGATGCGCCCCTCGGCGTCGAGGCCGATGATGGCGTGGTCCTTCACGCCGTCGATGAGGAGGCGGGCCCGCTCCTCGGACTCGCGCAGGGCCTGCTCGGCGCGCTTGCGCTCCGTGATGTCCATGAGCAGGAGGCCCACGCCCATCCGCTCGCCGGGACGCGCCTCGACGGGGTAGCACGAGACGAGCCAGTGGCGCGCGCGGCCGTGCGCGTGCTCCTCGACCTCCAGGTCCACGACGGGCTCGTCGCCCGCCAGCACCGCGCGGAAGCGGGCGCGCGTCTCCGCGGGCAGGAACGGCAGCGCCTCGTCGAGCTCCAGCCCCTCCGCGCGCACCGGCGCCCCGGCCGCGACGAGGGCCTCGTTGATGCGGGCGACGCGCATCTCGCCGTCGAAGAACGCGATGCCGATGGGCGCGCTCGCCAGCAGCGTCGTGAGCAGGGCCAGCGGCTCCTCGCGCCGGCGGATGGCGTCCTGCGCCTCGTGGAAGAGGCGGGCGTTGTCCACCGCGATCGCGGCCCTCAGCGCCAGCTCCTCGGCGAGGGGCACGTCGTTGACGCCGAAGCGCCGCAGGCCCGACTGGCGGAACGTGATGGCGCCCAGCACGCGGCCGCGCGCCGTCATGGGCACGATCATCTGCGAGACGACGCCCACCTTGCGCATCAGCTCGGCGTGGCGCGCGTCGAGGGCCATCCGGTCGAGGAGCGCGTCGGGCACCTCGAAGTGGATCTCGGGGCGGCCGGTGCGGATCACGCGCGCGATGCCGGTCTCGGCCTGCGGGGTCAGCTTGTACCCCCAGCGGATCTCGTCGACGAGGCCGGCCTTCGTCGTGTCGGCGTGCACAGAGGCCACCGACGAGATGCGAGCGTCGGACTCCAGGAGGTGGACCATGCACCAGTCGGCGAAGACCGGCACGAGCATGCGCCCCATCTGCGCGAGCGTGTTCGCGTAGTCGAAGCTCGCCGCGAGGATGCGCGACGCGTCGGCCAGGAACGCCGCGCGGCGCGCCTCGTTGTCCGCGGAGGCGCGGGCGCTGCGCTCGGCGTTGAGCAGGCGCGAGCGCTCCACGGCGTCGCCGCACTGCCGCGCCAGCGCGCGAAGGAAGGAGAGGTCGTCCGCGTCGAACGCGCGCCGCTCCTCGAAGACGAACCCGAGCGCGCCCACCGTGCGCCCGTCCACCACGAGCGGGACCGCGACCAGCGAGCCCAGCTTCTCGTGGGCCGGCGAGGCGAGGTGCGGGTAGCGCGCGACGCCCGCGGGGATCGACTCGACCGCGACGATCTCCTTGCTGCGGCCCGCGTCGGCCAGCGGCACGCGCGCGTGGACCGGGAAGCGCCGGAAGGCGTTGTAGAGCGCGTCGGCCGCGCCCACCGTGCCCGCGATCTCGAAGCCGATGCGGTCGTCCGCGAGCGTGGCGAGCGCCCCGCCGCTGGCGCGCAGCCCTTCTCGCGCGCGGGTGACGACCGACTCGGTGATCTCCAGGGGGGTGAGCGCCTCCGAGAGCGAGGCGGCGACGTCCTGGAGGAGCTTGGCGCGCGCGCCGCTGCGCGAGGCCTGGTCGCGCGAGCGCTGGACGAGGTCGTGCAGGCGCAGGTTCTCGATCTCCAGCGCGGCGCGGCGCGCCAGGTCGCGCAGCCAGGCGACCTCGGGCTCGCGGAACGCGCGCTCGGGCGCGACCTGCCCCACCGAGATGGCGCCCAGCACGCGCACGCGCCCGGCGATGGGGACGACGAGCCACGACGCGCCGCCCACCGTCTCCAGGGCGCGCGCCTCCTCCGGCGTGCGCGGGAGGTCCGGGTCGCCCGCGAGCCGCGCGACGAGGCGCGCGCCGCGCACGGCGTCGTGCGTGGAGAGGGGCGCGGTCGCGCCGCCCGCCTGGATCTGGGGCTCGCGGGCGCGCTCGCGGTGCGTGGACGCGACGCGCCGCAGCGTGCCGCCGGGCTCCACGAGGTCGACGGCGCACCAGTCGGCGAGGCGCGGGACGAGCACGCGCGCCAGCGCGGTGAGCATCACGCTGGGCTCGTGCGAGGATTCCATGGCGCGCTCGCACGCGGCGCGCAGCGCGACGAGATCCTCGCTGGTCGCGGGGGAGAGGGAGGCGCGCGGGCCGCCGTCGGGACGCAGCGTCCAGCCGAGCATGTCGGCGGCGAGCGTGAGCACGCGGGCGTCCTCCTGCGAGAAGAGGCGCGCGGCGCGCGAGGCCACCTGGAGCACGCCCACGGGCGAGCCGCCCACGCGCACCGAGACGCCCAGGAGCGACTTGTACGCCTCGCCGCCCTCCTGCGCGACGGGCGCGGCGCCGCGCAGGGCGTGCGCGAGCGGCGCGGGGGCGGTCCCGCCGGGAGTGATGACGACCGCGCGCGCCACGAGGTCGCCGCGCGGGCCCAGGACGTAGACGGCCGCGGCGTCGGCGTGGAGCGCGGCGCGCACCTGCTCCAGGGGCTCGCGGAGCGGGTCCTCCAGGGGCGGAGCGCCCAGGGGGAGCGGGGCGGGAAGCGCGGCCGGCGCCGCGCGCTCGCCGTCGGCGAGCACGGCGTCGCGCCCCACGTAGAGCGTGAGCTGCGCGGAGGCGCCGTCGCCCTCGCGCACCATGCGCACCGGCACCCGGGCGGGGAGGAGCCCGCCGTCCTTGCGGCGGCGCAGGCCGTCGGTCGTGGCGACGCCGGTGCCGGCCGCCTCGCGGATGGCGGCCTGCACGCGCTCCACGTCCTCGGCGGGCGAGAGGAGCGTCACCAGCAGGCGGCCGAGCGACTCGTCGCGCGTGTAGCCGAACACCAGCTCCGCGCCGTGGCTCCAGGAGAGCACGCGGCCGCTGAGCGTGAGGCTGAGCAAGGCCTCGGTCGAGCCGCGCGCCAGCGACTCCGCGAAAGAAGGCGTCGCCATGCTCCCCTGCCCCACGCCGTCTGGCACTACATAAGGCGAGCGCCTATGCAACGGATCGCTTCCGAGGGCTCAGGGCTCTGGACTCGGGGCTCAAGGCTCCGGAGCCCCGAGTCCTGAGTCCAGAGCCCTCAGCCCTTCGTCGTCAGCATCTCAACATGGGCAGCGAGCGCCCCGAGGACCGCGCCCATCGCCGTGGCGGTCTCCAGCCCGACGTTGCGCCCGGTCACGTCCCATTCCCACGCGGCCATCTCGCGCACGTCGGCGGGGGTGCCCTGGGGGCCGAGGCCGAAGACGAGGAGCTGGCTCTTGCCGTCCACGAGGTCGCGCGCGAGGGCGCGGGCGCTGGTGTCCTTCGGGCGCTTCGCGTGCTCGGTGGTGAGCACCACGGCGCCAAGCTGCGGCGGGAAGCCCTTCTTCGGGTAGTCGAAGACGTGGAAGCGCCCCGCGCGGGCCAGCGCGACGAACGAGTCGGGGCTCTCGTCCGACGCGCCCTTGGCGCCCGCGACGCTCGTGGTGGCGGCGACGTACTCCGCGATCTCCAGGGGCGTGCGAAGCTCGACGGCCTCCCCCTCCTGCCCGCGCCGCGCCTCCGCGCCCCGGCCCCGGTTCTCCGCCGTGCGCCCGCCGCTGGCCGCGAGGTCGGCGTACGGGAAGCCGAACGTCACGAGGTTGGCGTCGAACGCCATCGCAAGCGCGGCGGCGCGGACGAGCGCGCGGCGGTGGGCCTCCAGGAACCGGCGCGGGTCGTAGCTGTTGTACAGGCCGAGCGTCAGGCGGCCGGGCATCGCGGCGCATGACCTCCCACCCGCCTTGAGACTATGGGGCGCCCAGCGGCATAGGCCCAAACCTTAACCCGTCCCTCCGCGCGTCCCGGCCCCGACATGCTCGACATCCCCGAGGAGAAAGTGCGCGAGTCCGATCCGGGCGACATGATGGGGCACGTGATGGGCTACCCGCAGCAGCTCGAGGCCGCGCTCGCGGCGCGCTTCGAGGGAAGCCTGCCGCGCCAGCCCACGCGCGTCCTCGTGGTGGGCATGGGCGGGAGCGCGATCGGGGGTGACTACCTCGCCGCCTGGGCCGACGCGGAGGGCAAGCTCCCCGTGCTGGTCTCGCGCGCCTACGAGCTTCCGCACTGGGTCGACGCGGACACGCTCGTCCTCGCGGTCTCGTACAGCGGCAAGACGGAGGAGACGCTCGCGTCGTTCGCCGAGGCGAAGAAGCGTGGCGCGATGCTCGCCGCCGTCTCCACCGGCGCGCGGCTGGAGGAGCTGGCGAAAAGCTATCACGCGCCCTTCGCGCGCATCCCGGGCGCGCCGATGATGCCGCGCGCCGCGCTCGCCGCGAACTTCGGCACCGGCGCCGCGCTGCTCGACCACCTGGGCGTCCTCAAGACGCGCGACGCGCTGGCCCGCACGGCGCGGACGCTGCGCGAGGCCGTCGTCGAGGTGGCGCCCGACGTGCCCGCGGGGAAGAACGAGGCGAAGCGCATCGCGCTGGCGCTCCAGGACACCGTCGCGGCCGTCTACGCTGCGGGCGCCCTGGCCCCGGCCGCGCGGCGCTTCGCCAACCAGCTCAACGAGAACGGCAAGGTCCTCTCGTGGTGGGGCGTGATGCCCGAGATGAACCACAACGAGCTCGTCGGGTGGGACGGCGACGACGACCTCGACCGCTTCACGGCCGTCTTCCTGCGCCACGCGGGGGAGCACGAGCAGGCCAAGAAGCGCTACGAGTTCACCGCGCGCCTGATCCAGGAGCGGGGCGGCCGCGTCGTGCAGATCGACTCGCGCGGCGACACGCTGCCCGAGCGCCTGCTCACCAGCAGCCTCGTGGGCGACGCCGTGTCGGTGTACCTCGCGGCGCTGCGCGGGGCCGACCCCACGCCGGTCGACGTCATCACGACGCTCAAGAGCCGGGTGGGCGAGACGGGCTTCGCTTCCAACATCCGGTAGGCAAGGCTCAAGACCCCACGGCGGTCCTCGCCGCGCATGCGCGTCGCCCTCATGCTCCTGGTCGTCCTCGCGCTCATGGCGGGTTGCGCCAGCGCGCCCACGAGCACCGTGAAGCCCGCCGCCGTCACGCCGACCCTCGCGGCGGCGCCCAACGCGACGGAGAACGCGACCGCGGTCGTGGCGATGGCGCCGCCCGTGACGGTGCAGTACGATGGCGCCTCGCCCACGGGCGCCTGCGGCTACGGCACCTCGACGCCGGCCGACACGTGCCAGTTCTCCGACGGCGGCAAGGAGGGCTTCCACGTCGTCGCCTACAAGGGGCAGGCCAGGAGCATCGAGCTGAGCATCGCCTACGGCGCCGTGCAGCCGGGCTCCACCTTCTACGCGAGCATCTGCACGAGCAAGGACGCGGACCCGAACCACGCGACGTGCAACGACTACCAGACCGGCGCGTCGCCCTTCGTGCTGAAGAAGGACCTGAGCAGCCTGCCGCCGGGCGCCGCCGTCGCCATCAGCGCGGGAAGCGTCGCGATCCCGCCCACGCCCGCCGGCGCGATGCTCTTCACGCCCGACGACTTCCACGTCAAGGGCGCGCTGACCCTCGTGCCCGCCGGCTGAAGCAGCGATCCGGCCACGGGAAACGGGATGGGGATCGGGGGTGACCCCGCGGCCGTAGTGGGCGCCGTGCGCCTGGTAGTTGATATCAGTTTCGGGATTTGTCGGGACGGGCAGGCGACGGCCAGCGGCCAGACGTTCACCGGAACCTCTAGAGCATCACGGACGCGACGAGGTGCGCGACGCGAAGCGGCTCCGGCACGAGGCTCCCGGCCGTCGTGCGCGCGAGGATCTCGACCGCCTGCTGCGGGTCGACGTCGCCGGCCCACGAGATTGTGATGGGCGAGGTCGCCGTGGGCAGCGTCGCGGTGCGGCGCCGCTCGATGAGCCGCCACTTCGCCTCGGCGTCGGGCACGTGGCGCAGCGCCTTCTCGATCGACGCGTAGTCGGGCACGCCCTTGGTGAACGCGATGCACGGGATGCGCGTCTCGGCCGCGAGCCCTTCGAGGTCCACGACGTTGAAGCCGGCGAACGACGCGCCGTCCAGCAGCAGCGCCTTCGTGCCGCGCAAGCCCGAGGCGAGCACGCATTGCGCCACGCGCGCGGTCGCGTCGCCCCCGTCGCGCATCACGTCCGTGGCGAGGATTCCTTCGACGCGCGTCGCGCCGCGCATGTGCACGCCCACGACGGGCACGCGGCCGTCCGCGCGCGTGTGCGGGCTGTCGTCAAAGCCGATGGTCCTGATCTCAGACTTCATCGTCATGCCCGACCTCAACACGAAGGCGCGAAGCCACGAAGAGCACGAAGTCCTGCTCGCTTCGTGCCTTCGCGGCTTCGTGTTCCAGCGGCCTTGAGGAGATGCGCGCGGAAAAGCCCAAGCCCTCGATGGATGGTGAGCGCGGCGTGGAGCCCGAGCTGGACGAGGGCGCGCTCGCGATCCTGAAGGAGCAGATGGGCGAGGAGTTCCCCGAGCTGCTCCAGATCTTCCGCGGGGAGTCCGCGGCCCACCTCGACGCGCTCGCCGCCGCCATCGAGATGGGCGCGTGGAAGGACGCGCGCCGCGCCGCGCACTCGCTGAAGTCGAGCGCCGCCCTCTTCGGCCTCGCGCGCCTCGCCGCCACGATGCGCGAGATCGAGGCGCTGCCCGAAGCCGACGCCGGATGGCGCGCGCGGCTCGGCCAGGCGCGGACGCTCCACGCCGCGGGGCTCGCGCGCCTCACGTGAGCGGCGATTCCTCGATCCGGATCGGCGCCTCGTAGCGCTGCGCCTCCAGGACGGGCGGAAGCCGGAGAAGCCGGTACGTGACGCACGTCGGCTCGTGCGCCTCCGCGCGGAACGAGTACGCGAGCGGGTCCGCGGGAAGCTCCCAGCGCAGCGGCAACGAGAGCGCGCACGAGGCCCCGCCGCGCGTCGTCGCGTACTCGACGTTCCCGGCGATGCTCACGTTCGCGCGCGGGTCGCTCGCGCCGCGGAATGCGCTGTCCTCGAAGCGGGCCGTGACCAGGCTCGCGGCCGCGGGCTCGATCAGGAGCCACGTGCGGCTTTCCACGAGCGCCGCGCCGGGATCCGCCTCCCACCCGCCCCACGTCCCGGTGGTCGCGTTCGTGGGGATCCCCTGCACGCTCGCCGCGAGGAGAGCCCCGCCATCCCCTCGCGTCGGGCAGCCGGACAACGGCCAGCCAAGGCCAAAAGAAGGAGCGCGCGGAGCACGGCTCGACGATGCGCCCCGGGACCTCATTCGTTTCGCTCGACATCCGTGGAGAGACGCGCGCATTCCAGTGATCGTTCGGTTACCGCGTGACCTTGAACGATTCGACCTCGGCCTTGAGCTTCCGCGCGTGCTCGTCCTTCTCGAAGTGGTCGCGCACGGGCTGCAAGATATCGTTCAAATATTTCGCCGCGGTCTTCTTGAGGTCGGCGGGATGGATCTTGCCTTCGGCGTAGTCGGCCGCGAGCGCATGATAGCTTTCGTACGTCGCGTTGCCGCCGAACTTCTCGGGGCGCTCGATCGTGACCGGGCTCTCGCCCGCGCGGCCCGTGCGGTGGTTCGCCCAGTGGCGCTGGAAGATCACGTAGCGGTAGTATTCGAGCACCGGATTCTCTTCGGTGATCTTCTCGGGGCAGTACGCCTTGTTGAGCTTCTTCGTGACCTGCTCCGCGGTGTCGGTCATGAAGATCGCGGAGTCGGGGTTCGACTTGCTCATCTTCATCGCGGTGGCTCGTAGTTGGGTCTCAAGTTCCGCTTGATCCTTGAGCCGCCGCACGACATCGTCAAGGGCCTGATGGAGTAGCGCATATTCAGGCAAGTTCGGTTGCTCACCAGACATTCCTGGCTGGGTACGCAATTCTCTTGTGATGCCTTCGATATCGGCCTTCGCCATTCTCGCTGCATCCAAGGCCAGCGCGAGCGATGGTTGAGCCGAGACATGATCATGGATTGCGCTCATCCGAGCACGGACTTCGGGCGTCAGCAACTGTGTTCCGGCAACGCTGCGCACAACACCTGGTCCGGCGATAGGAAGTAGGGAATCCAACATTGCCTGTCTGGAGTCTGAGAGCGGCGGCGGCTGCACAAGTCCCATCATCATGTGATGCGACACCACGACCGGCTTCCAGAAGCCGAGCTTGGGGCCGACCTCGCGCGCGAGCATGTTGACCTTGCGCTGGTCCATGCCGAGCTGGGTGATGTCAGCGCCCAGCTCGAAGATGTCGGCGCACTGCATGCACGGGTAGAGGATCTGCGCGGCGCTGAGCTTGTCCTTCTCGCTGCGGCCCATGATCTGCGTGGTGCGCAGGATGCGGTCGAGCGAGGAGTCGCGCGCGATGTTCATGACCTTCTTCCAGTAGGTCTCGCGCGGGATGAACTCGGAGGCCCAGACGAACTCGACGTGGTCGAGGTCCATGCCGGTGGCCTTCCACGTCTCGACGATGGCCTTGCCCGTCGTCTGGATCTTGGCGAGGTCGCCGCCCATCTTGTTGTTGGCCCAGGCGTGCCAGTCCGCGACGAACATCTTGAACCGGACGCCGGCCTTCGTCATCTTGTTGACGTTGATCGCGCGGAGCACGCCCTGCGCGAGGTGGATGGAGCCGCTGGGCTCGAAGCCGTCGTAGGCGATGGGGTGCGCCTTCTCCGCGAGCAGCGCGCGCAGCTCCTCCTCGGTCACGATCTCCTCGCCGACCTCGCGGACGAGCGCCAGGCGCTCCTCGACGTTCATCGGCGCGCAACGCGGGGCCGCGCTCAAAAGCGTATCTACAGGGGGCCGGTCCTCTCGACGCCGAAGGCGATCTTCAGGTCGACGCGCCACTCGGTGGGCTGGCCGTCCTCGCAGCGGACGCTGAAGTTGGAGACGTGCGCGCCGCTGATGCCGTGGATGCTCCCGCGGGCGTCCTCCAGCGCGTTGCGGACCGCGTCGTCGAAGCCGATGCGGCTGGAGCCGACGAGCTCGATGACCTTCGCGGTGCGGTGCTCGCCGTTCCCGAGCCCGATTCCCATTCCTCTTCCGATTCCGGAATCGGGGCTTACGCCTCCGGGCCGCGGTGGATCGGAGCCCCGATCAGGTTCCCGTACTCGGTCCACGAGCCGTCGTAGTTGCGGACGTTCGGCCTCGCGAGCAGCTCGTGCAGCACGAACCACGTGTGGCTGCTGCGCTCGCCGATGCGGCAGTAGGTGATCGCGTCCTTCTGCGCGGGCAGCGCGGCGTAGAGCGCGCGCAGCTCGTCCGCGTGGCGGAAGGTGCCGTCCTCGTTCACGGCCTTCGCCCACGGCACGTTGATCGCGCCCGGGACGTGGCCGCCGCGCAGCGCCGTCTCGGCGAGGCCGGGCGGCGCGAGGATCTTGCCGGTATACTCGTCGGGCGAGCGCACATCGACCAGGCCGTGCGTGGCGCGGCGCGCGGCATCGATCACCTGGTCGCGGGTGGCGCGAAGCTCCTCGCGGACGCGGGTCACGCGATACGTCGCGGGCGCGATGGCGGGACGCGCGTCGGTGAGCGCCACGCGCTCGATCTCCAGCTTGCGCCGGCCGCCGTCGAGCAGGCGCACGTCCTCGTGGCCGTAGTACTTCAGCAGCCAGTAGCCGAACGCGGCGAACCAGTTGTGGTTGTCGCCGTAGAGCACGATCGTCGTCTCGGGCGTGACGCCGCTGCGCGCGAGGAGCGCCTCGATCTGCGCGCGGTCCGCCACGTCGCGGCGCACGGGATCGTTGAGGTCGCTCGTCCAGCTCCAGCCCACGGCGCCGGGCAGGTGCCCCTTCTCGTAGAGCGTGGTGTCCACGTCCACCTCGACGACGCGGAGGTTGCGGTCGTTCGCGTGCTTGGCGAGCCAGTCGAGGTCGACGAGAGGTGTGCGCGTCATCGGGTCCCCTGAGGCGCTCCTCGGGGATGGCTTGCGCGCCCGTGGCAACCCGTCGCGGCAACAACCAAGGCCTCGTTGCCGCAACGCGCGCGTGCTTTCGTTGCGCGCCGCGCGGACGGCGGCCCCGGCCTCGTTGCAGGCCCTCCCCTGGCGCCCCCCGCAACGCACGGATAGCCGTTGCGTTTCGCGCGCGTCGATTTCGGGACCCTCTGCATCATACGGCCAAGCCGCCCGTGGTCGTCTCAGCAGCATGCACGACCTCCTCGAAGCCCACTGCCCCGCCTGCGGATTCGTCCTTCGCGGCGTCACCGACGATGGCCGCCTCCACACCTGCGGCTTGTGCGGCCTCCCCTTGGCGATGCGCGCGAACTACAGCATCTCGCGCCGCCTCCCCGTCGGGATGGGCCTCCTCATGGGCGCTTTCGCCGCGAGCCACGACGCCTCGCCCCTGCTGGCGCAGCAGTCCGGGATGATCCCGGGCTTCGCGAAGCGGTGGCAATAGCTGGGCCGCGACGCGCGTCATGCGCGGGAGACAACCCTCAAGGGGAGCGGCCGGCGTCGAAGCCACGTGCGGAGCCTGGCCCTCGCCTTCGTCCTTGCCCTCGCCCTGTCCGGCTGCGCCGCTCCCGCCGCGCCGCGGAGCAAGTACCCCGCGAGCATGGCGGCGCTCGGCGACTCCATCACGGTCGGCGTCAACGTGGCGCGCGACAAGGTGGGCGAGAACCCGGGCGACTCGTGGAGCGTGGGCGACGCGGCGGACGACGGCGTCACGAGCCACTACGAGCGCCTCGTCGCGCTCGATCCCGCGATCCAGGGGCACGCCGCCGACTTCGCGCAGAGCGGCGCGAGGATGCGCGACTTCGCGCGCCAGGCGCAGGAGGCCGTCGCGATGAAGGCCGAATACGTGACCGTGATGCTCGGCGCGAACGACGTGTGCGGTCGCGGCAACATGACGCCCGTCGAGACGTTCCGCCAGCAGTTCCGCGACGGCGCCGCCGCGCTCAAGGGGCTGTCGGCGGGCGCACGCGTCCTCGTCGTGAGCGTCCCGAACCTCACCGCGCTCTGGGATCGCTATCACGCGAACCGCCAGGTCCACGACGTCTGGCAGGCGTTCGGCATCTGCCCGCCCGTGCTCTCGGACGCCGTGAACGCGACGCAGCGCGAGGCCGTGCGCGAGCGCGTGGACGCCTTCAACGCGGTGCTGGCGGAGGAGTCGGCCGCGGCCGGCTGGCTCTACGACGGGGGCGCGGTGCACGACGCGCGCATCCAGGACGAGGACGTCGGGCCCGTCGACGACTTCCATCCGTCGATCGCGGGGCAGCAGGCCATCGCGGACGTCACGTGGCAGGTCTTTTCCGCGAGCCTGCGTTGACGTCGCGTGGCGCAAGAGCACGTGGACGTCCTCGACGGCCTGATCCGGCACCCGCCGTTCCACGCGTGGCTGGGCGTCGAGGCGGTGGAGGCCGAGCCGGGGCGCGCGGTCCTGCGCATCCCGCCCAACCCGGCGTTCGTGGGCAACCCGTTCGTCCCGGCGGTGCATGGCGGCATCGTCGCGGCGCTCATCGACCTCGCGGGCGGCGCGGCGCTCTTCGTACAATTGCAGTTCCCAACGCCCACGATCGACATGCGCGTCGACTACCTGCGGCCGGCCATCGCGGGCCGCGCGCTCCTGGCCGAGGCGCGCGTGAAGTCGCTGGGCAAGACCGTGGGCTTCGTGGACGTCGACGTGAAGGACGATCAGGACCGCCTCGTGGCGACGGGGCGCTGCGCGTACTCCGTGAAGGACCAGGAGCAGGGCCCGCGCGGGTTCCCGATCGGGTGATCAGGCGGGCGGGTCGGCCTCGCGCCGGTAGTCCCAGACGCGGGCGCCCAGCGCGTCGCGCAGGTGCTTGACGTTCGTCGACGCGATCCACATGCCGTGGTAGGCGGCGGTCGCGGCCACCTGCGTGTCGCCCCAGCCCGGGAACTTGCCGCGGCGGATGGCGCCCTGGGCGAGCCGCGCCGCCTCGCGCGCGATGGCCTCGTCGAACGGCACGACCTCGAAGCTCTCGGCGAGCTCGCGGAAGCCTTGCGCGATATCAAGCAGGCCGGCGCCGTACTCCACGGCCACCTGCGCGGGGACGAGGATGCGCTCGGGGGAGGAGGCCATGCGCTCCAGCGCGGCGGGAGCGCCGTGCTTGCGGGCGCGCACGTCGATCAGGAACGTCGCGTCGAGGACGGGCACGTCATTCCGTCCAGGGGTTGCGCTTGTCGGCGCGGCGCATGGCGGCGCGGGCCTTGGCGTAGGACTGCGCGGGGAACGCCGGCGCGGCCTTCGCCCGGAGGAAGCGGCGCGGGTCCTTGCGGTGCATCGTCGCCTCGCGCAGGAGCCGGAGCAGCACGTCGCTGTCGCTCTCGTCCGGCCCCTTCTCGTGGCGCAGCGCGCGGAACGCCTCGTCGCTGAAGGACGTCGTGCGGGCCATGTGCCATCATGGCACCATCATGGTACTTATGGATTCGCGTGGGACCAGACGAGCCGGGGTGCCCCGCCGCGCTCCCCGACCACGAACGCGAGCTGGCCGAAGTCGCGCGCGATCGCGAGCGCCTCGTCGCGCCGGATGCCGAGCACGAGGACGCTGGGCTCGCGCCACGCGCCCCCGTCGCCCACCGACTCGCCCTCGATGCAGGGATAGCCCGCGAGGCGATCGAGCAGGCGGCGCGCGGCGGCCCGGTTCTCCGTCTCGCCGCGCGGCACCGAGCCGGGGTTCCACGCCGTGAGGTACGCCCACGTCGCGGCGCCGTGCCGCGCGAGCAGCTCGTCGAGCGCCGCGTTGGGCTCGCCGATGCGCAGCCGGAGGGGCCCCGCGGCGTAGGTCGTCACGCGGTAGGCGCGTTCGAGGCGCGACATGTCCACGTGCTCGTCAGGTGAGCGTAGCTTGAAGGACGTTGCGCGGATTGCGGCGCGCTTGCTCGTCGAGAAGGACGTCACCGCGAGCACCAACGACGACGCGCGAGCCTTGGCGCTCGAAGGCGCGCCCGCGGGCAGCGCGGTCCTCGCGCGCCGGCAGACGCGCGGCCGGGGGCGCGCGGGGCGGGCGTTCCTCTCGCCCGAGGGCGGGCTCTACCTGAGCGTCGTGCTGCGCCCCGCGATGCCCGCCGAGCGCTGGAGCCTCCTGCCGCTCGCGGTCGGCGTCGCCTGCGCGCGGGTGCTGCGCGAGCGCGGCTTCGCGGCGGACGTCAAGTGGCCCAACGACCTGCTCGTGGGCGGGCGCAAGCTCGCGGGGATCCTCGTCGAGTCGCGCCCCGGCCCGCAAGGATTCGCGGTCGCCGGCATCGGCATGAACGTCGCCACCGCGCCGATGCCCGAGGCGACCGCGCTGGCCGAGCACGGCGAGGCGCCGCCATTGCGCGCGCTGGCCGAGGCGCTCGCGCAGGCCTTCGTCGCGCAGGCCGACGCGCTCGCGCTCGAAGGGCCGGCCTCCACGCTCGCCCAGCTGCGGCCGGTGTGCGTCACGCTGGGCCGGAAGGTCGCGTGGGAGAAGGGGTCGGGCGTCGCCGTCGACGTCGCCGAGGACGGCGCGCTGGTCGTGGAGAAGGTGGACGGCGCCCGCGAGCGGATCGTCGCGGGCGACGTGCGGATCACTCAATCGTAGGCGCGAGGCCCGGCAGGGAGAGCGTCTCCTCCATGCCGCGGCTGGCGAAGTAGACGTCGAGCGCCTCGGTGATGGCGTCGCTGATCTGCTTGCCGGTCAGGACCTTCATCGAGTGGAGCCGGATGTGGTGGCTCACGGGGATCTTGACCTTGACTTCCTTCGCGCGGGTCGGATCGGGCTTGGGTTCACGGATCATCATGTTCAGTTCCTCCCCCGAGGAATCGCACCCGGCGGGGCCGGGCTGCTATCACCTGGTCTGGCGCGTGGTGGACATAAGGGAATCGGGTTCGGGCCTCGCCCGAAGGCCCTGGACCTGCTCGAAGTAGAGGTCGAGCGCCTCGATCACGGCGTCGCTGATGGGCTTCCCCGTGAGCACCTTCATCGAGTGCAGCTTCACGTGGTGCCCGATCGGGACCTTCACCTTCACTTCCTTCGGTCGGTGCGGATCGCTCTTCGGCTCGTCAATCAACATCGGTTCCTCCCCCGAGGAATCCCCGCCAGGCGGGGCCCCCGAACGTTCACCGACGTTGCCATCAAGGTTCCGGGAGTTCCCCGGCTCAGATTCGGACGATGCCGACCACCCCCGACGGGGGGTTCAGAACGAGGCGCCCAGGTAGGCCGAGATGATCTTCGACTCGGCCAGGACGAGGTTCTTGTGGATGGCGTTCGCGCTGACGCCCAGCGTCTTCGCGACGCCCTCCAGCGTCGTGCCCCGCGGCGTCTGGTAATAGCCCAGCGCGTGCGCGACGCGCAGCACCTCGAGCTGGCGGCCGGTGAGCGGCTCGCCCATCTCGGGGGGCGCGGCGAACTCGCCCAGCGCGCGGGCGTGGAGCACGTCGTGCTCGACCCAGTGGCCGGCGCGAGCCGCGTCCGCGAGCCGCGCCAGCAGCCGCTCCTCCGTGTGGGGGCGCACGAGCAGGATGCGCAGGATCGCGTCGTCCCCCTCGAAGAGGATGGGCCGGAGCACCGCGTCGCCGCCCCAGACCTCGGACCACCACGCCATGCCGTAGCCGACGCGGCCGCGCGCCTCGATGCGGGCCACCAGCGTCCCACGCTCGCGCGCGACGACCTGGACGTGGGAGACCTCGGGGCGCCCCTGGAGCCCCGCGACGAGCTTGGCGCCGGCGTCGTCGGGCGCGTGCGCGATGAGGAGATGGCGCGTCGTGCCCGCCAGCCGGTCCTCCGAGGCCGGGACGAGGACCACGCTGGAGCCGGGCGCCGCGTGCGTGAAGGCCGCCGACCCGAAGTCGGGCGCGCGGACGCGCACCGTGATCTCCCAGGGCTGCGCGGGTCCCACGGACGCGTGGTCCGCGCGACCGCGCCGGCGCGACGAGGAGGCGCGGGGCGCGGGCTGCACGTGGGCGCACACGAGCGTCTCCTCGGCGGCCTTCAGGCGCTTGTGGACGGGCGAGATCGAGAGGCCGACCTTGGCCGCGATGCCTTCGAGCGTCGAGCGCTTCGGCGTGTCGTAGTAGCCCAGCGAGGCGGCGAGACGCAGCAGCTCCTCCTGCTCGGGCGGGAGCATGCGCCGGACGAGGTGCGCGACCTCGGCGGGTTGGATCGAGCCGACGCGCGCGACGCGGAAGTCCGGCGCGCCCAGCGCGCGTTGCGCCGCCTGGAGCGCCCGCAGCGCCTCGGGAGGATCCACGGGGCGCGCGACGAGCACGCGGATGCGGGCACGGCCGCCGCGGACCACGATGGGGTCGAGCAGGCCGTCGAGGCCCGCCTCGCGCAGGACCGCGGGGAGCCCCAGGAAGCCCAGCGCCGCGGGGCCCTCGCCGCAGGGCATGGTGAGCAGCAGGCCGAGGAAGGACTCGCTCGCGTAGGCGACCTCGACGTCGTCCTGCGGGCGCAGCGCGCGGAGGTCGCGCGCCAGGCCGTCGAAGTGGGAAGCGGGGCCGTGGCAGGCCAGGAGCACGCGCATGCGGCGGGACGCCTGGCCGTCGTCGAGGATGCGGACCAGCGCGAACGCCCCATCCGGCGGCCGGGTCAGCTGGACCAGCGGCGAGCGGGCGTCGCCGATCTCCACCACCAGCTCGGTGAAAGTCACTTCTCCCGCCCCCCGTTCCTCACAGGGCCTCGCGTGGCGGAAGCATTCGCTCCCAAACGTCAAACACTCCCGAGGCAGCAAAGGTCGGGAAGTAGAAAACATTTCCTTGACCTGTTGTGGTAGAGGCGTCCGCGTCCCAGCCGTTCCGCCCGTCGGAACATTTTAGAGGGGGGCAGGAATCTCAGGGCCGATTCCCCGGGGTCGCTCCCGAGGTTCTGCCACCTTAGCTCAGCCTGGTAGAGCAGCTGATTCGTAATCAGCAGGTCGAGGGTTCGAACCCCTCAGGTGGCTCTCATTTCTTCTCGGGCCGGCTTATCGCCCCCGAAGCCGCGCTTCAGCGCGGCGGAGCGGGGCGCGTAGGGAGTATTGCCGGCTGGTACGCCAGCCGGGTCTGGAACCCCTCAGGTGGCTTTCTTTTCCGTTTCCTTGGGCGTGCAGATGACGATCTCTCTCGCCAGCGCCACCAGGACGAAGCCGAAGAAGGCGGCGCTCCCGGCGCCCAGGCCGAAGGCCAGCGAGACGAGGATGCCGGCGACGAGGCCGGTCGCGAGGAACGGCTTGGCGTCCCAGAGCGCGTCGTCCAACGTGCGGCCGGCGGGTACGTGCTCGACGTAGGCGCCGAGGATGGGCTCGGCGTCGGGCAGCTCGACGTCCATGACCCTCGGGGGAGCGTCGCGCCTTTTCCCGCTCGTGGCACGATCGTTCTCCGCCACGACGCCCCGATCGACCCTGGCGATTCGGCCGAATCGCGTGCTTTGCAGCTAGTCGCGAGAGGCCGAACCGGAGTTCGGCCGAATTCCTCTCCTTGCGCCGTGCGCGGCGCTCGTCGGGTTCGGCCTCTCGCGACCCGTTCCGGGTCGCGATTCCGGCGCACTCGCCGGAAGCCTTATCTCAGCCGCTGGCGACTCGAACGGACATGCAGCCCCGCGCCGCCCCGGGCCGGCTGACCCGCTTCTGGAAGGCCCTGACCTCCGCGCAGCGGCGCCGGATCGTTCTGGGCTCGCTGGTGGTCGTCTCGCTGGCCGCGCGCGACGTGCTGCTTTTCCTGACCTCGGCCGGGCTCTGGGGCCTGATGGAAGTGGCGCCCCGGGCAACGGGCACCGCGCGCGCTAGCGCTTGATCTGGCGCTCGTTCTCCAGCGTCTCCAGCCTCGCGCGGATCTCTTCGAGGCTCTCCAGCACGGTGCGCTCGAAGGGCGTGAACTGGCGGTTGGCCAGCATGCGGTGGGCGAGGAGCATGCCCACGAACGCGCCGCCCACGACGCCCAGCACGAGGAGCAGCACGAAGCCGATGGCCTGCGTGAGCACGAAGATCGCGAGGTTGTCGAAGGGGGGCACGCCGAAGTAGACGAGCGCGACGAACGTCGCCGCCACCGCGAGCGCGCCCGCGAGGGTCCAGTAGGAGATGGGGAAGCGCCGCGCCATCAGCCCGACCTCGGGTGGTCGAGGATCTGCGTGTAGGGAAGGCTGTAGGTGCGCGGCTCGCCCCACTCGTTCGTCTCGCCGAGGCGCGCGATGCGCGCGTGCTCGGTGCCTTCGCTGGGCACGATCTCCACGCGCGCGCGCCAGTCGTAGAGCTGGTCGCCCGCGGCGGCGCTGACGACGGCGAAGAAGCTCGTGCCGTTGATCGCCTCCTCCAGCGAGTACGCGTGCGTGCGGTTGACGACGGTGCGATTGTCCAGCGAGAGGGAGAGCCACTCGTACGCGCGGTCGCCGAACGCGGCGTGGACGTAGACGGTGAAGTTCCCGTCGGGGCGCGGCGCGAGGACGATCTCGGGCGCCTGGAGGTTGGGGTTCGCAACGCCGCTCTGGCCGGTGCAGCCGCTCAAGGCGGCGAGCACGAGCAGGGAGAGCCAACGTCGCATGCTCCCGCACCCCCGCGGGGGCATAAAGGGCTATTCGTTCCGGTCGCGCGTGATCTCGACCTCGGCCCAGTCGGCGTGCGCGCCCGGGATGGGCGGCGCGGGCTTGCGCACACGGATCGTGACCCGCTTGGCGCCCAGCCCGAGGACGGCCTGCGCGGCGCGCTCGGCGATCGTCTCCACGAGGTTCGCTTCGTGCCCCTCCACCGCGGCGCGGATCGCGCGGTACGCGGCCGCGTAGTCGAGCGTCGCGCCGATGCGGTCCTGCGCGCCGGCGAGGTCGAGGTACGCGTCGAAGTCGATCTCGAGGTGCTGCCCGACGTGGCGCTCCTCGTGGGTGCAGCCGACGTGCGTGAAGACGCGGACGTTGCGAAGCGAGACGCGGTCCATTCAATCCCTCTTGAGAACTTCATCCGCCACGGCGAGCGCGCGCTTGTGGGCCTTGACGTCGTGGACGCGCACGACCTGCGCGCCGCGCTCCGCCGCGAGCACGTGCGCCGCGACGCTCGCCTCGACGCGGTCCTGCGGCGGCGCCCCGCCCGTGAGCGCGCCCAGGAACCCCTTGCGCGAGGCGCCCACGAGGAGCGGATACCCGAGCATCGCGATCTCCGGCAGGCCGCGCAGCAGCGCGAGGTTGTGCGCCTGCGTCTTGCCGAAGCCGAGCCCCGGGTCGAGCGCGATCGCCTCGCGCGGCACGCCCGCCGCCTCCGCCGCGCGCGCCCGTTCCAGGAGGAAGGCGGCGACCTCCTTGACCACGTCGTGATAGCGCGGGTCCTGCTGCATCGTGCGCGGCTCGCCCTGCATGTGCATGAGGACGACGCCCACGCCGCTGCGCGCGACGAGGGGAAGCATGGCCGGGTCGCCCCCCGCGGTGATATCATTGACGATCGCGGCGCCCGCCTCCAGCGCGGCCTGGGCGACGCTTGCCTTCATCGTGTCCACCGACACGAGGGCGCCCGCGGCCGCGAGCCGCCGCACGACGGGCACGACGCGCCGCAACTCCTCGGCCTCGCTCACCGGCGCCGCGCCCGGGCGCGTGCTCTCGCCGCCCACGTCCAGGATGTCGGCGCCTTCGGCCAGGAGCGCGAGCCCGTGCGCCACGGCGGCGTCCTCGGTCGCGTGCTCGCCGCCGTCGCTGAAGCTGTCGGGCGTGACGTTGACGATGCCCATGACGAGCGTCCGGTCGAGGGGCAGGCCGCGCCCCCTCACGCGCCACGACCTCATGCGCGCTCCATCAGCCCGAGCACGTGCCCCACCAGGTAAAGGCTCCCCGTCACGAGCACGAGCCCGTCCGGGCCGGCGATGCCCTCCGCGGTGCGCAGCGCGTGCCCCGGCTCGTCCACCGCGAGGCCGAAGAGCCCGCTCATGCTGAAGGCGCGCGCGGCCTCCTGCGGCTCCAGGGCGCGCGGCGAGGGGACGCGCGTGACGACCGCGTCGCTCACGCACGGCGATAGCAATTCTACCATCTGCATCCAGTCCTTGTCGGCCAGCGCGCCGAAGACCGCGACGGGCCGGAGCCCCTCGGCCTGGAGATGCGCGACGAGCGCGCGCATGCCGGCGGGGTTGTGCGCGCCGTCGAGAAGGAGCGCGGGCTTGCCTGGCACCCGCTGCAGCCGCCCGGGCCAGCGCGCCTGGGGGAAGCCGCGCCGCACCGCGTCGACCGACACGGAGAGGCCGCGCGCGTCCACCGCGTCGAGCGTCGCCATCGCCAGCGCGGCGTTCTCCACCTGGTGCGCGCCCAGGAAGGGGATCTCGACGAGGCCGTGCTCGCGCAGGCCGTCGACCTCGAACGTCTGGCCCCCCGGCGTGCGCTGCGCGGGGAGCGGGACGAAGTCGTCGCCCAGCACCGAGAGCGGCGCGCCCCGCTCGCCGGCCGCGAGCCGGATCGCCGCGAGCGCCTCGCCCGTGGCGCCCGTGACGAGCGGCACGCCCTGCTTCGCGATGCCCGCCTTCTCGCGCGCGATCGCGGCCTCGGTGTCGCCGAGCACCTCGGTGTGCTCCAGCGAGATGTTGGTGATGAGCGTGGCGAGCGGAGCGTCGAAGACGTTCGTCGCGTCGAGCCGGCCGCCCAGCCCCGTCTCCAGGACGACGACGTCGACGCGCGCGTCGGCGAAGCGCTGGAGCGCGAGCGCGGTGGCGACCTCGAAGTACGTCGCCTCGGGGAAGGCGGCGAGCGCGGGCCGGATCCGCTCCATCGTCGCCGCAAGCTCCGCGCCCGTGATATCAACGCCGTCGATGCGGATGCGCTCGTGGAAGCGCACGAGGTGCGGGCTCGTGTAGAGGCCCGTCCGGTGCCCCGCGGCCTGGAGCGCGGCGGCCATCAGCGCGCACGCCGAGCCCTTGCCGTTGGAGCCCGCGACGTGGATCACGCGCAGCCCGCGCTCCGGGTTCCCCAGCGCGGCGAGCATCCCGCGGATCGTCTCGAGGCCGGGCTTCATGCCGAAGCGGGCGCGCGCGTCGAGGAGCGCCAACGCCTCCTGCTCGCTCATGGCGATAGCAAGACCTCCCGGCTCGTGGAGGAGGCGCCGTCGAACACGACCTTGCCCTGCTCCCAGCGCGCGCGCCCGCTCGCGAGGAGCTGCACGCTGGCGGGGTAGATGGCGTGCTCGGCGTCGCGGATCCGCAGGCGCACGTCCTCCGCGCTGGCGCCGGGCGGGATCGCGACGGCCGCCTGCATGAGGATCGGCCCGCCATCCACGGTCTCGGTGACGAAGTGCGTCGTGCACCCCGCGATGCGGACGCCCGCCGCGTGCGCCTGCTGCTGCGCCTCCAGCCCGGGGAACACGGGCAGGAGGCTCGGGTGGATGTTCAGGAGGCGGCCCGGATGGCGCCGGATGAAGGCGGGCGTCAGGATGCGCATGTAGCCCGCGAGCAGCACGAGGTCGGGCGCCGCGCGCGAGAGGGCCTCGTCGAGCTGGCGCTCGTGCTCCTCGCGCGTCAGGCCCGCGCTGGGGAGCACGGCGACCGGCACGTCGGCGGCGCGGGCGATGGCGACGGCGGGCGCCTCGGCGCGGTTGCTCGCGACGAGGATGATATCAGCGTCCATCCTTCCCTCGCGCGAGGCGCGCAGGAGGTTCTCGAGGTTCGTGCCGCGTCCCGACACGAGCACCGCGAGGCGGAGGCGGGGCATCGCGCGCGCCATTCATGCCACGCTGATTAGCGTTTTGGCCTCGACCGGCGCACTGCACATCGGCCCGATCGTCTCGCGGAAGCGCTTGCGCCAGGCGGTGCCGTCGTGGTACTGCGCGGCGCTGGGGACGCGGAACGCCATCACGAGCGCGAAGCGCGTCGGGTGGTCGCTCTCCTGGAGCGCCTCGAAGCGCGCCGTGCCCCCCTCCTTGCGCCCGACCTCGTCGGCGAACGCGAGGACGGCCTTCTTCGCCGCGTCGAGCGACTCCTTGCGGACCTCGAACGTCTCGATCCTCGTCATCATCGGCGGCGCATGCGCGGCTTCGCGCTTAGCATCGGCGCCATGCCCCACGCCGCGACCAGCAGCGCCACGATCTCCACCGCGACGCCGGGGAACGCGCTGCGGTCATACTGCGCGGCGGGCGCGACCAGGAAGAGTCCCGTGATGAGGAGGCCGGCGGCCCAGCGCGCCCATCGCGTGGGGCGCGGCTCGCCTTCGAAGAGCAGCGGGCCGGCGGCGAGCGCGAGGGCGAGGAGGAGCGCGGCGGCGAGGGCGAGGGTCAGGTCGAGCGCGACGCCGGTGAGCGGGCCGGGCCGGCCGCCGAGCATCGCGACGAAGACGAGCGCGGCGCAGAGGATGGCGAGCGCGGCGGCGGCGCCCAGCGCGGGGCGGACGCCGGCGAAGCGCGGCGCGAGGCCGGGGAGCCGCACGCGCAGCAGGGCGACGAGCGCGAGCACGATGCCCGCCGCGAGCGCGGTGGCGGGCCAGCGGAAGTCACGCGCGAGCGGATCGGCGTAGGCGAACGCGAGCCCCGCGGCGCCCAGCGCGCCCAGGCCCAGCCCGGCGCCCAGGATCGTGGCGCCCGAGAGCGGCTGGCCGGCGAGGCGCGGGAGCACGAGCGCGAGGCCGCCCACGAGCGTCGGGAGCAGCGCGAGAGACGCGAGCAGCGCCAGCGCCGAGGTGGGCACGTCGCGCGGCGGGACGAGGAAAAGGAGGCCGGCGGCCAGCGCGCCCACCGCGCCCAGTGCCATCGCACCCGCGGCCAGGCGGTCGCCGACGCGGTGGGCCTCGGGCTCCGGCTCGCCCGCGTAGGCGCGTCCGCGCAGGAGCGCCGCGGGCAGGTGCGCGACGAGGAGCAGCAGCGCGATGCCTGCGAGCGCCAGCGACCAGGCGCGCGAGAGCAGGGCCGCGGCGTCGCTGGCGAGCGCGCACGCGACGGCCAGCTCGCCCAGGATCGGCACGTCGGTCTCGCGGCGCAGGAGCGGCGGCGCGAGGCCCAGCGCGAGCCCGCCCGCCCCCAGCGCGAGGGCCAGCCCCAGCGCGACGGCGTGCGCGCTCGCGGGCAAGGCAAGGTTCCCAGAAGCGGTGGCCGCCGCCATGCCCAGGCCGATCGCCGCTTGCAGCGCGGCCAGGACGAGCCAGCGGGCGGCGCGCATGATATCAGACGGTCTCGACGGCCTGGACTTCGGGCACGAGCGACTTCAGCGTGCGCTCGACGCCCAGGCTCATCGTCATCGTGCTCATGTGGCAGCCGTCGCACGCGCCCGAGAGCGCGACGCGCACGAGCCCTTCCGTCTCGCGCCATTCCACGAGGTGGATGTCGCCCCCGTCCATCTGCATCGCGGGGCGGATGCGCTCCAGGGCCGCCGTGATCCGATCCAGCGTGGTCATGCCTGGCGCTTGCGAGACGGTCCCCGGTGTTAAGGCTTTCCCGGGCCCGGCTTGGGGCGCACGACCTTGCCGCGGGCCGAGGGCTCGACCTCGATCTCGCCCACGAACTGCTTGGAGAATGCCGCGTCGCCCTGGAGGGAGTAGAGGAAGAGCGCGAGCGCCGCGACCTCGCTGTGGGGCTGGTTGCCGACGGCCACGTTGAAGTCGACCAGCTCGTAGACGTCGCGCGGCACCTTCTCGGCGCCCACGACCACGAGAAGGTCCTTGTCCTTCGGCACCTGCGGGACGACCTCCTGCATCGGGAGGCCATACATCGTCAGGTGGACCTTCGTGCCCTGGAAATTCTTCAGCAGCGGCCGGTAGGGCACGCCGCTCTCGATGGTGAACGGCCCGCCGAAGCGCTTCACGACGTCGTTGACGCCCTCGACCACGCGGTCGTCGCGCTCGGTCACGACGACGCGCTCGCACCCCAGCGCGCGGGCCGTGAGGCAGACGTGCGTCGTGATGCGCTTGTCGCGCTCCGGGCGGTGGCCCAGGCGCAGGACCGTGATGTTCAACGCCTGCGCGAGCCCACGGCGCGTGAAAAGCGTTTGCTTCCCCAGGGACGCCAAGCGCACGCAGGAACACGAAGAGCACGAAGCCACGAAGAGCACGAACGACACAGACCTTCGTGTCTTCGTGCCTTGGTGCTCTTCGTGTTGGATCGCGACGGCGGTCCCTACTCCAGCTTCTTGACGAGGTGCCCCTTGAATTCCAGGCGCGAGGAGCGCTTCAGCAGGGACTTCAGCCGGATCAGGGGCATGTTGAACTTCTCGGCGATGGCGCGCGCGGAGAAGCCCTCGGCGGGGACGAGGCCGGAGAGCTCCTTGTCGATGCCGTCGAATTTCTCGTCGGCCATCGCGGCGACGCTGAGGATCTCGGCGATCTCCTGGACCGAGGCGCTCGTGTTGATGTGGAACGCGGTGTAGTAGGAGTGGAAGGCCTTCTCGGTCTTGCCCTCGACGACCTCCCAGCGCGTCTCGACGAGCTTCGTCTTCTCGAAGAGGGCGAGCGCGTCGAGGCCGGGCTTGCCGAACTCCTTCTCGATGGCGTTCGCGGTGAGCCAGCCGTCGATCAGGCGCTGGAACACGTCGCGCTTGACGTCCGAATCGAAGGCCCGGAGGATGGGCACGAGGTCCGTGGACTCGGACACCACTTTGATTCGGCGCATCGTGAAACGATGTGGGTCGTTCGGCTTAAAGCTTCTTAGTTTCGAACTCCGTGGCGGAGGAGCAGATTCTCTCGGGGAAATCGCAGCGGCTCGGCCTGACAAGGAGTGTCACTGGGGTGCGCGCTGCGGCCGCGATAGCATTCCGGCCCTTCCCCCTCCAGCCACCGCCGCTCAGCGCTGCCCGATCTCGATGCGCACCGTGACCTCGGTGCCGTCGGAGAGGTCGAGCTTCTCGCGCAGGAAGTGGGGCGAGACCAGCTCGATGACGTGCGTGTGGTGGCTGCGCAGCGGGAAGATGGCCGCCGCCTCGACGCCGTTGAGCTCCGCGCGGAAGCACTTCACCGCGCCGAAGGTGCGCCCCTCGGCCTGGAACTCCTGGATCATGAGCCCCTCCAGGTCCTTGACCTCGGCGACCTTCTCGCGGTCGAGCGGCTCCACCTCGACGTTGAGCGTGCCCGGGTAGGGGTCGAAGCCCAGGAGCTTCCCGAAGGCCTTGCGGTACCCGTCGCGGCCGATGTAGTACTTGCCCTCGCCCAGGCCCGTCGCGACGCGGCCGCGGACGCTGACGCCCTCCCCGCTCTGGAAGAGGGCGCGGTAGTCCGCGTACTCGCGGCGCAATACGTCGACGCCCGTGGGCGAGAGGCGGATGAGCTGCTTGCGCGTGCCCATGCGGCGCACGATGAGCCCCGCTTCGAGAAGCTCCAGGATCTTGCGGGAGGCCGTCTGCTGGGAGACGCCGAGCTTCCCGGCCAGCTCGCCGCTCGACGTGTAGACGTAGTCGTGCAGGCCGCCGATCTTGGCGAGCTGCTTGAGGAGCTCCTTGTCCTCGGGCGCGGCGCCTGCGGGCATGGTCGCGTGCGCATCGCGGCTCCCGTTCTTGAGCCTAGGCCCCCGGGCGGCGGAGCCGAGCGAAGCGCTGATGCCGGAGCGCCCGGCTCCACCGGCCGTGATGCGCGCCGTCGTCCTGCTCTCGGGCGGCCTGGATTCCACCGTCGCCGCCGCCCTGGCCCAGGAGCGGGGCTTCGAGCTGCACGCCGTCTCGTTCGACTACGGCCAGCGCCACGTCCGCGAGCTGGAGAGCGCGCGGGCCGTCGCGAAGGCGCTGCACGCGCGCTCGCACTCGGTGCTCAAGGTGCCCATCGGCGACTATGGCGGCAGCGCGCTCACCGACCACGGCGTCGCGGTGCCCACGGGCCGCGACGAGCGCCAGATGGGCGGCGACATCCCGGTCACGTACGTCCCCGCGCGCAACATCGTCTTCCTCTCGCTGGCGCTGGGCGTCGCGGAGGTCAAGGACGCGGACGCGATCTTCATCGGCGCCAACGCGCTCGACTACTCCGGCTACCCCGACTGCCGCCCCGAGTTCTTCGAGGCCTTCGAGGAGATGGCGCGCCGCGGCACCAAGCGCGGCGTGGAAGGCAAGCCCATCAAGATCGAGGTCCCGCTCCAGCACATGACGAAGGCCGACATCGTGCGCGAGGGCCTGCGCGTGAAGGCGCCGCTCGCGCTCACGTGGTCGTGCTATCAGGGCGGCGCCGTCGCGTGCGGCGTCTGCGACTCGTGCGTGCTGCGCCTCAAGGGATTCCGCGAGGCAGGCGTCAAGGACCCCGTGCCGTACGCATAGCCCCCCTCTTCCCCCAGTTCCCGTCTTCCCGTCTTCCCTCGCTTCCCTTCGCGCTCTGGCCCCCAAAGAATGCCCGGAGGCTATGATCCGGCGGCGCCATGAGGGCCCGATGACCGAGACGGCGGAGATGTCGCCCCTGGACGCGGCCCGCGTGCTGGCGAAGGCGCGCGACTACGAGGAGGACCTGCGCGCCCGGACGGCTGGGATCACGTGGATGATCTGGGGCTTCGCGACGTGCGGCATCTTCCTCACGTACGGCTTCTTCAGCGTCGCGGACGCCCAGGGCTGGTGGACAAGCTTCCTCTGGGCGCCCTGGATCGCGGCGGGCATCCTCGCGACGAACGCCCTCTGGCGCTCCGCCTCCCTGGCGATGCCCTCGCTGCGCACGTTGGACGCGCGCTCCTTCTGGCTCCGCTTCGCGCTCATCACGCTCGCCTACACGCTGCTGCTCTTCTTCGTCCACGTCACGGGCCCCGCGCAGGCGCTCGTCTTCATGGGCGTCAGCTACGGCGCGATGACGCTCCTGGGCTTCATGAGCCCGCGGCGCAGGATCCAGCCGCTGGGCTTCGTGGTGGGGCTGCTCACGGGCGGCATCGGCCTCGCGCTGATCCTCGCCGCGCCGGGCATCGAGGTCGAGTCGGTGGTCTCCATCGCGGCCTCGGGGCTCGTGCCCTTCGCCGCCGGCCTCTACCAGACGCACCGCGGGTGATGCGCCATGCTCGATCCGGTGATCCACCAGGCCACGCGCCTGCGGATCATGGCCGCGCTCCAGCGCAACCGCGAGGCCTCCTTCACGGGCCTCCGGGACGCGCTCGGCCTCACCGACGGCAACCTGGCCAGCCACGCGACCGCGCTGGAGAAGGCGGGTTATCTGGAGAGCCGCCGCGTCCTGAGCGCGCTCCACTTCGAGCTGCGCTACCGCATCACGCCCAAGGGCGACGCCGCGTTCCGGGCGTACGCGGAGGAATTGCTGGCGCTGCTGGGCCACGAGGGCGGAGGACCCCGGCCGAACGCCGACTCCGCAACGTTCATGCCCGACCCCTCGTAAGCGCGCCCGTGCCCCTGTTCCGCCGCCGCCAGGCCGCCGTCCTCGACGAGCCTGAGCAGCCCGACGCGCCCATGGTGGAAGCGCGCGGCGTCGTGAAGACGTACCGGAGCGGCGCGCTGGAGGTGCCGGCGCTGCGCGGCGTGGACCTCGTGATCCGCCGCGGCGAGATGGTGGCCGTGATGGGCCCGTCGGGGTGCGGGAAGACGACGCTGCTCAACTGCCTCTCCGGGCTCGACGACGTCGAGGGCGGGAGCGTCAAGATCGCGGGGCGCGAGATCACGACGATGGACGACGCGCGGCGCACCGGCTTCCGCGCGCGCAGCATGGGCTTCATCTTCCAGAGCTACAACCTGCTCCCGGTGCTCACCGCCGCGGAGAACGTCGA
>JAXDQU010000069.1:0-3742 GCA_034667685.1 Thermoplasmata archaeon
CCCGCCAGTGACAGAGCATTCTAAGACCGGGGGCGGGTCTTCCGCGAACATGGCCTGGAACGCGAGCCCGGACTGGCGCTCCGCGACGCCGGCCTATCGGTTCCTCTCGGTTGTGGCCCGCGGGCCGGTGCGCGCCCTCGCCCGGCTGCGCGTCCGCGGGCTGGAGCACGTGCCCCGGGAAGGGCCCGCGCTCCTCGCGTCCAACCACATGAGCTGGGCCGACCCGATCCTGATCAACGACGCCATCCCGCGGCCGACCCACTGGCTCGCGAAGGCCGACCTCTTCCGGAACGCCGCAGGGCGCGCGGCGATGGGCGCCTTCGGCTGCATCAAGGTGGACCGCGACGCGCGCGGCAACGACGACGCCGTGGCCACGGCCGTCCGCGCGCTCTCGGAGGGCAAGCTCGTGGGCATCTTCCCCGAGGGCACGCGCTCGCCGCCAGGCGAGGTCCGCGCGGGGCGCACGGGGGCCGCGCGCGTCGCGGCGCTCTCGGGCGCGCCCGTCGTGCCGGTGGGCGTCGACGCCACCGCGTTCTGGCCGCGCGACGCCCGCGCGCCGCGCTTCGGGAGGAAGGCCTACCTCGCGTTCGGCGCGCCCCTCGCGCTGGGCCTCGCGCCCGAGGACGCCGAGGACAAGGAGCGCCTGCGCAAGGCGACGGATGATATCATGGCGCGCGTCAGGGCGCTCTTCGACGAGGCCGCCCGCGCCCGGGAGGAGGACGCGCGATGGCGCTGAGGCTCGGCGTGGCGGTGCGCACGACGCTGGGCGGCACGCTGCTGCTGCTATCACAGTCGGCGATCTTCGGGCTGAGCGTGCTCCCGGCGCTCCTCTTCTGGCAGGGCGTGCGCACGTGGACGCGAGGCTTCGCGTTCTTCGACCCCTATGGCTGGTACGCCATCGTGGCGATGAGCCTGATCCCGGCCTACCTCATCTTCAGCGTCTTCCTGATGTTCCTCTCGGCGGGCTGGAACCGCATGATGCGCTGGCGCACGACCGCCGGAGAGCACGTCCTCCACGACTACTCGTGGACCGTCATCCGGTGGGCCAGCTACAACGCGAGCATCAGCGTGGTGCGCATCTTCTGCGGCGAGGCGATGCGCGCGACGCCGCTCTGGACGTACTACCTCAAGGCCAACGGCGCGAAGATCGGCAAGGGCGTGTACGTCAACACGGCGCGCCTCAACGACCACAACCTGCTCGTGCTGGAGGACAAGGCCGTCGTGGGCGGCGACGCGAAGCTCATCGCGCACCTCGTCGAGCAGGGCAACGTGAAGGCCTGGCCCGTGCGCGTGGGGAAGCGCGCCGTCATCGGCATCAACACCGTGATCGGGCCGGGCGTGGAGATCGGAGAAGGAAGCGCGGTCGGGGCGATGAGCTTCGTGCCGAAGCTGACGAGGATCCCTCCCCACGAAGCATGGGGAGGGGTGCCCGCGCGCCCCATCAAGCAATACGAGGACGACAAGGCGCAGCCGGCCTTCCCGATCAGCTACTGAGGCGAGGGCCTACTCGCTCTCTTCCTCGGACTCCTCGGAGCCGATCTTGCCCTGGGCGCCCTGGCGGCCGACGTTCTGCGTGTTGCCCTTGTTCTGGTTCTGATTCTGGTTCAGACCCTGGTTCACGCCGCCCTGGGGCTTCTGGCCCAGCTGGCTGTTGTTGCGGTTCTGGTTGTTGCCCATGTTGTTCTGGGAGCGCATGCCCTGCTGGGGCTGCTCGGCGTCCTCGTTCTCGTTGTTCGTGAAGCCCTTGTTCTTGTTGTTCGTCTGGTCGTTCGGCATGTTGGGACCTTCCGTGGCCCCTGAGTGGGCGTACGCGGTTCGTGGCTTCTGGAACAAGGTCTGGCTCAGAGGCTCTCGGGTGGGTCGATGTACTCCTCCGCGCCACCGCTGGCGCCCGGTCCCACGTCCGCCTGCCAGCCTGATTGCGGGCCGCTGGGCAAGGGCTCCGGGTCGGGGTCCTCGGCGATGCCGAAGCGCTGCTCCAGCGCGCTGCGGAAGTCGTCCTCTGTCTCGAACCAGTCCTGCCCCATCTCCGCGACGACGTCAAGGAGGTCGACGTTGCGCCCGTTCACGAGGGCCGTGGGCACGAGGTCCGGGTCCTGCGCCCCGAGGGCGTCGAGAAGGTCGCGCTTGCCGATGGGGAACGTCACGGTGCCCAGCGCCTCCTCGATCGCGAGGAAGTTGGGCGTCAGCACCGGGCCAGGCGCGGGCGGATGCTCGGCCATGGGGGATGCACGCGGAGCGCGCGAGAAGCCGGTTCTGGTCGCTTCGTCTATGGCGCGCCCAGGTGGACGAGCTGCCGGCGCACGTCCTGGAGCAGCTCGACGGCGCGGTCGATGTGGCGCGCCTTCTCGAGCGTGTTCTCGGTGCCGGTCGCGAACTCCAGGAGCGTCGTCACGTCGAGGAGGTTCTTGTTGACGCTCATCGTGAGCGCCTCGTCATAGAGCCGGTCGTGCATGGGCGCAACGAGGGACGAGGCCCCCTTGAGGGTTCCGAATCGCGCGCCGCCTACACGAGGCAGCCCGAGAGCGTGGCCCAGTCGACGGTCGCGCCCAGGGGGCTCAGCGTGACGTGGGCCTTCCCCTCGGCGCACACGAGGATGGGCGAGACGGGGTTGCCCTTGACCCAGTCGAGCGTGGTGCAGACCTGGTGCCAGCCGGGCGGGGGCGTGGGGTACCAGACGTTGTTGTCGCAGTTGGCGTCGGCCGACGCGGCCGGGACGAGCGCGACGACCGTGGTCATCAGGAGCATCGCCGGGAGGATGATGCGGGACATCATGCGGGCGGCCATGCCCCGGAGGGGCGTCAAGCTATCGCGCAACGCGCGGGTTGCGCACCCTCAGCCCAGCGCCTTCAGGTCGGCCAGGTCGTTCCCGTCGTACGTGTACGGGATGCCCGTCTGGTCGCACGAGGGGCTCCCGGTCAGGAGCTTCGTGATGGAGGCGAGGCTCTGGCTCGACTCGACGGCGTAGTACATGACGGACTGCGCGTTGGCCGAGTGGCCCGGGTGCTGCGCGTCCTCGTGCGGCGTCTGCATGCGCGTGCCGAGGTTCACGAGCCCCATCGCGTGGCCCGTCTCGTGCGTGACGACCGACTGCTCGACGCACGTCAGCGGCGGCGCGCCGGAGAGCGGACCCGACGCGCTCGACGCCTGCAGGTTGCCCTTGAAGATCGCGATGCTCGTGCCGCGGTACGTGACGCCAAGCACCTTGCTGGAGCCCGAGTCCCCCTCGTAGTGCCCCGCGACGTAGATCAGGTAGAGCGCGGCCGTATCGCCGCCGGTGTGGTGGCTGCGGTGGTCGGACTCCAGCTTCTCGATCTCCGAAAGCGTGTACGTGTGCGCCGCATCGACCGGGATCGACTGGTCGCTCGTGTCGATCGTGATGTCGCCCGACGCGCGCCCGGTCGCCGCCACCAGGTTCGAGCGGTACGTGTCCAGCGCGGCCGCGTCGGGCCCATAGCCCGCCGGGCTGTCGATCTCGACGTAGAGCTTCGGATACGCCTTCGCGCTGGCGAGGTCGCGGTTCGCCTGCCCCACGTGGCTGACCTTGTCGGAAAGCGGGCCCGAGGTGAAGCAGCCCGCCAGCAGGGCCAGGACGAGGAGCATGGCGTGCGAGCGCACGACGCGGACTCGGGGCGGTCGGGCTTAAGGCTCGCGATTCTGGTGGCCGCGGCTGATGCGGGTGGGGCGTGGGTCAGGTGACTAGACACCTTTGGCACGGACGCCGCGTCACCTGTCTAGTCAC
>JAXDQU010000070.1:0-28082 GCA_034667685.1 Thermoplasmata archaeon
CGCTGGGGCCCCCAGCGCCACCCCAAGCCCCAGCCCCGCGTCTCGGCGAAATGATCTAAAGTGCGCATCCTCCTGCGGCGCCGCATGGAGCCCCTGGACCTGCCGACCGTGCCCGAGCCGTACCGCATCAAGGCGGTCGAGCGGATCCGACGCACGAGCCGTGAGGAGCGGGCGCGCCTGCTGGCCGCGGCGGGTTACAACGTGTTCGCGCTGGCGAGCGACGACGTGTACGTCGACCTGCTCACCGACAGCGGCGTGGGCGCCATGAGCGACCGCCAGTGGGCCGGGCTGATGGTGGGCGACGAGAGCTACGCCGGCGCGCGCAGCTTCCGCCACTTCGAGGCCGCCGTGAAGGAGCTGCTCGGGTTCCCGCGCGTGATCCCGACGCACCAGGGGCGCGGCGCGGAGCACGTCCTGTGCGCGGCGCTCGTGAAGGCGGGCGACGTCGTGCCGGGGAACGCGCACTTCGACACGACGAAGGCGCACATCGAGCACCGCGGCGGCGTCGCGCTCGACGTCACGATCGACGAGGCCTCGAAGGCGCGCAGCCAGCACCCGTTCAAGGGGAACGTGGACGTCCCGAAGCTGCGCGCCGCGCTGCGCGATCACCGCGGCAAGGTCCCCTTCGTCCTCGTCACGGTCACTTGCAACACGGTGGGGGGCCAGCCCGTCTCGCTGGCGAACCTGCGCGAGGTGCGCGCCGCGTGCGACGAGGCGGGCGTGCCGCTCGTGCTCGACATCGCGCGGTACGCCGAGAACTCGCTCTTCGTGAAGCGGCGCGAGCGTCCGGAGATGAGCGTGCGCGACATCGCGCGGGCCACGATGGACCTCGCCGACGCCGCGACCATGAGCGCGAAGAAGGACGCGTACGTCAACATCGGCGGCTTCCTGGCCGTCCGCTCCACCGGGCTTTTCGACAAGGTGGCGCCCTACGCCGTGCTCTACGAGGGCTTCCTCACCTACGGCGGCCTCGCGGGGCGCGACCTGGAGGCGATGGCGATCGGCCTCGCGGAGGGGCTCGACGAGGACACGCTCGCGCACCGCGTCGGCCAGGTGCACGGCTTGGGGCGCGGCCTGGAGGCGGCGGGCATCCCCGTGCTGACGCCCTACGGCGGCCACGCGATCTACGTCGACGCGGCGGCGTTCCTCCCGCACCTGACGCGGGCGCAGCTTCCCGCGCAGGCGCTCGTGGCCGAGCTGTACCTGGAGGGGGGCGTGCGCGCGGTGGAGGTGGGCACCGTGATGGCCGGGCGCGACCCCGCCAGCGGCCAGGACCGTTACCCGGACCTGGAGCTGGTGCGCCTCGCCGTGCCGCGCCGCACCTACACGCAGGCGCACCTCGACCACGTCGTCGCCACCGCGAAGGCCGTCTGGGCGCGCCGCGCCAGCGTCAAGGGAATCCGGTTCCAGGCGGAGACGCCGATCCTGCGGCACTTCACGAGCACCTTCGCGCGCACCGAGTGAGGGTCAGCCGGCGGCGTTGCGCGCCCCGTCCACGCGCGTCTCGCACCCCGAGCGCTCGACGAGCACGTCCGCGACCCGCACGGGGATGCCGGAGCGCGCCAGGGCGATGGCGCCCATCGCGGCGTCGGCGCCCAGGCGCACCGTCCGCTCGCACGTCCGCGTGACGACGAGGAGCGCGCTCGCCTGGCTCCCATCGGCCGCGACGACCTGCGCGAGGCAGCTCGTGCGCGTCACGTTCGCCGTGTCGGTGAGCTGGCCGGGCGCCAGCGCCTCGCCGGTCGCCGAGGCGAGCGCCATCGCGGCCACGGCGGTCCCGTTGTCCACGCTCACGCGCGTCTCGCGCTCCGTCGCGACGGCGCGTCCGTCCGGACAGGCGGCGGGGGGCTCGGCGCGCAGCGTCGCCGGCGCCAGGGCCGGGGCGGGCGCCGGTGGCGCCGGGGGCCGGCTGGGCGCCGCGACGACGCAGCCGCCCAGCGCGAGCGCGATGCACGCGAGCGCCATCGCCTTGCCCATGCGCGGCCCTACCGGCGCCGCCTGCGCGCCGCGAGCGCCGCCGCGCCCGCGATGGCGCCCAGGAGCGCGACGGCCGACGGGGCGGGGACGCGGTGCTTGGGCGGCGAGGGCCCGCTGACCTCCTGCGGCGTGGGCGTCGGCGCGGCCGCGGAGGACGGGGTCGGCGCGCTCGCCGGGGTCGCGGGCGCCGGCGCCTGGCTCGCCACGCCGAACGTGGAGACGAGCTGCGTGCCCGCGCCGAGCCCGCCGGTCTGCGTGCCCGAGCCGTCGCCGAACGAGAGGCCCGCGGGCAGGCGCAGCGTGTACGTGCCGTTCCAGAGCGGCGTGAGCGCGAACGTGTGGTTGTCCGCGCCGGCCATCGCGATGGCGAGCCCCACGTCGTGGTGGAGGACGAGCGCGACGTTCGTGTCGTTCGTGTCGGTGCCGTCGATCGTCACCGAGGCGGTCTCGACGCGCGAGGGCTGGCCGTCGATCAGGATGCCGGGGTACGTCTGGTTGACCAGATCGTGCGACGCCGCGGCGGTCACCTTCGCCACCTCGTCGGGCGAGAGGCGGCCGTCGCCGTTGCCGAAGTAGGCGTCGAGCGACTGCCGCATGTCGGCGGCGCGTGTTCCCTCCCAGGTCTGGCTGAGCCGGAGGGTCGCGTGCGTGGCGTCGGTGATGGTCACGTCGAGCGTCGCGCTGTCGGCGATGCCGGACTCCTTCGTCGCCGCGAGCGCGGGGGACGCGCAGGCGAGCGCCAGGAGGGCGAGGAGGGTCGACGTGCGGGCGTGGGTCTGGGTGGTGGATCGCGTCATGTTGCCAGTCTCCGGTGGAAAGGGAAGGGAGGGAGGAGGGCGCGCGGCCCCCCTCCCAGGGGGGTACGTCTCGTTCAGCTTCAGCCGGTGGGGGTGTTGCTGCCGCCGTCGCCCAGCGCGAGCGTCAGGAACGCGTTGTCGCGCGGGACGGACACGGTCTGGTCGTGGCTGACGGCGAGCCGGTGGGCTTCCGCCATGCTCGCGACGTCATCGAGGCTCAGCGGCGAGCCGACGCTGTTGTGCAGCGCGATGGCGAGCAGGACCGTGTTCTGGTCGAGGCTCACGCGCTGCGAGTCGGTGGCCGTCTGGGTGGCCGCGGTCGCGAAGTCGGACGCGCAGGCCAGGCCCGCGAGGCTTCCCGAGTTGTCGTGGATGCCCAGGGCCAGCGCGCTGAACACGTCGTCGCGGTTGAGGACGGCGGTCTGCGAGGCGGTCATCGTCTGCGTCTGCGTCATGTCGACGTTGCGCACCTTGTTCACGTCGATGCCGTTGGCGCCGTTGTTGTGCAGCGCGATGGCGAGCAGCACGTTGTCATCGGGGATCGACACGTTCTGGCTGCGGCTGGCCTCCTGCACCATGCTGCTGTGGAGGTTGTCGATGGCGCGCACGCCCTCGACGCCGGTCGCTTGCGCGCACGTCCCGGGTCCCCAGCTTGCGTCGGGGAATGCCGAGGAGGGCGACGTGGAGTCGGCGAGGGCGCTCGCCGGCACGATCAGCGCTGCGGCTCCGAGAAGGAGCAAGGTCCATGTGGTTCTAGATCGCATTCTTGGTTCACCTTCGGGTTGGGTCGCGCGCCTCGCCTGGGCGCGGGCGCTTCGTTCGTTGTCCACGCCCAGGCGGTGTGCGGTCCAAACACCGGCGCTGCCTCCCGAGGCCCGCTGGAATCAATGCTCACGCCCGTTCATTCGTGGAATGGTGCGTGAACGATCGGACCATTCGCGGAGCGCTCCGTCGCCCGATTTTTCTCGTGGAAATCGGCCCTCGCGTGGCGCAGCGGGCGCGCGGCGCGGAGGTCGACGCGGTGCCTTGCATATGCGGCCCGGCGCGCGCGCCCGAACGAAATCCCGTCGATCGGTCCGCGTCGTGCCGGCCTGGGCGGGCGCCGGGCGGAGCCTGAAGGGTCAGGGCTCCGGGCGCGGGGGCTCCGCGCGGGGCCAACGATGACCAAACCAAAGCGTTAGATAGTGCCCGTTGCGAAGGGGCTGCGCATGCTGCGCGCGCCCCGCGCCCTCTTCGCGAGCCCCGTGCGCCAGATCGACGCGCTCTGGCGGACGCTGGCCCAGCTCGACGTGGCGCTCTGGCAGATCGAGACGGGGCTCGCGCTGCGCGAGAGCCTTCTGCGCGCGCTGGAAGCCGACTGGCTGCGCGCGTACGTGTGACGTGTGAAAGGAAAAAAGGGCCGGCGGCGCGGAGGTCCCGCCGCCGACCTACGGGTTGCTCTGCTTCTTGGGGACGATCACCGTGAGGACGCCGGCCTCGATCGTCGTCTTCGCCTGGCCCACGTCCGCGTCCCACGCGACCGGGAGCACGCGCTCGTGCGAGGCGCCCGGCGGGAACGGCGTCCGCTCGATCAGCAGCGGGCGCCCCGTGGCGCCCGTCGGAGCGGGGAGACGCGCGCGGATCGCGAGCGTGCCCGGCGCGGGGCCGGGACGCACCTCGATCCCTTCGTCGCGCGCTCCGGGCACGTCGATCGTCACGCGGTACGCGTTGCCCGTGTCGATGACGTCGGCGGGGAGCGTCTCAGAGGCGAAAGTTGCCGGGCGCACCGGGGCCGATGAGGCCAGCGGGGATGTACACCGGGACGAGGCCGTTCTGCGTGGGGACGAACGCGTGGAAGCCCTGGTTGCCGCCCATCGAGGACGGGCTGCCCGAGAAGCCGAGCGGGAGGCCCTGGGCGTGGCCCCACGCCGTGGGCGGGACGACGCCGGGGAAGGCATTGCCCGTGAAGCCACCGGGGAGCGAGCCGGGGATCGTCTGCGCGAGGTTCGCCTTCACGAGCTGGAGGCGCTGCTCGACGTCGCTGAGCAGGGTGTAGAGCGCTTCGATCGCGCGGGTCGTGTTGGGGTCGGAGTTGCCGAGGAAACCGGGGGTCGTGGACATCATGTTGCACACCTTGGTTGGCGCCGGGTCGGTCCCGGGCATGCCGGGGCGACCAATGGGAGTGTGGAGCAAATGCGTGTCGCCTTCGGATCGCTCGGGCGTGATATCACCCCGGATTCCCCGTACATGGATGGCGCGACCCTCATCCAAGAAGAGCGCTCGACATGGGGACGCCGCGCGAAGCGGCGGGAGCGGACCTCACCTGGACCTCACGACGATGCCGGGCGCGATGGCGCCCACCGCGCTCGACGACCCGACCTGGACCGAGCGCGCCGCGGGCCTGATCCGCGAGCTGCAGCGCGCGCACGCGGACGCGTTCCGGCGCGTCCTCGAAGCCGAGTCGCGCGCCCGGGCGGCCGATCCGCCCCAGAAGCGCGACGCGCGCCGACGGAGCGCCCAGGCCGACCTCGCCGAGGCCTTCGCGCACGGGCTCCAGGCTCGGCTGCTCGACGCGCGCGACGCGCTGGCGGCGTGCGGCGTGCAGCGCGACCGCTTCGACGAGATGGTCGACGGCGGCTGGGACCTCGAGACGTTCCCCTTCCTGTGGGTCGACCTCCACGCGATGCTGCGGGAGCTCGACGAGGCCGGGCCTGTCATGTCCGGCTGAGCACGGATATCCGAGGCGGCCGCATGGGCACCGGGACAATTCCATGCGACCCCTTCCGATCCTGCTCACGGCGCTGCTGCTCGCGATTCCCTTCGCGGCGGCGGCTTCGACCTCCGAGCTGCCCGCTGGCGCGCAGCAGATCCGCGACGCCGCCTCGGCCCTGGACGCGAACGCCGACTGCGAGGCGCGCCTCGCGCAGAACACCACGATGATCGAGCGCGGCGGGACGACGTTCTCGTGCAGCACCGCGTGCGTGAGCCTGAACGGCGGCCCGGCCACGTGCTCGACGCGCGCCGCGCTGGGCCGGACGGTCTTCGCCACGCCGATCGCGCAGCCGCGCGGTCCGCTCGGCTTCCGGCTCTGGCTGCCCGCCTCCTCGCGGGGCGGCGGCTTCGACGCGGCGCCCTTCCTCTCAGCGTTCGACCCCTTCGGGCCCTTCGCCCGCTGAGCCCGCGTCCTCGACGTACTTCGTGAGGATTCGCGCCTCGGCCCGACGCAACCGCTCGGAGAGCGACGCCGCCGTGATGCCGAGGCGCTGCGCCAGCTCGTGCAGGTTGAGCGGACGCGGGATCTTGTAGTATCCCGCCTCGACGGCCTCGCGCAGCGCCTCCTCCTGCGCGGCCGTGAGCATCCTTCGCTCGGGCGGAGCGGGGCGGAGGCTCGTGATGGCGACGCCGTCCTCGATGGCGAGCAGGCGCATGGCGAAGCGCTGCACCTTGGCGCGCGGCCCGCGCACGGCCAGGTCCGCGTGCCCGTCCGGGTCGAGGCTCATCGTCTCGACCTCGACGCCCTGGAAGAGACGCGCCCACGCGGCGGGCAGCCGGATGATGTGCGCGAGGAGCAGGCCGCTGGGCTCGATCTCGAGACGCATGCGGCCGGCGGACGCGAGCCAGTCGACGATCGGCCCCGCGTGCGTCTGCCGCGGCGGCACGAGCGAGAGCGCCCAGTGCTCGCCAGCCTGCGAGAGCCTGGCGCGTAACGGGACGGGGGGCCGATCGAGCCCAAGCGTCTCGACGTCGAGCGCGAAGCGCGCGCCGATGATCTCGGGAGCGTCCACGGGTTGCCCTCGTTCCCTCCCGCGGAAGGCGCTGCTGCCCAACATGTCTGGACGCGCCGGGCGCTCGACGCGGCCATGTTAGGCGCCAAAGACATCATCTCACGCGCGACTCGCGCGGCCGATGACCGATGGACGGGATTGGATCTCACCGCGCGATGTGGTCGCACGCCACGTGTTCGAGCACCCGGGGGTCCACCAGCGCCGCCTCGCGCGCGAGCTGGGGCTGGCGAGCGCGACGGTGCACCACCACGTGCGGCTCCTCCTGGCGTCGGGCCGCGTCGTCGCGCAGCGCGACGGCCGCTACGTGCGCTACTTCGCGCCCGCCGCGAGCGTGCAGGCGCGCGAGCTGGGCAGCCTCGCGGCGCGCGAGAAGCCCTCGCGGATCCTGCGCGCGCTGCTCGCCGCCGAGCCGGCGGACGTCCAGGAGCTCGCTCGCGCGACGGGCCTGCGGTCCGCGACCGTCGGGGCCAACCTGATGCGGCTCGCTCGCGCCGGCGCCGTCGTGCGCGAGCGGATCGATCGCCGCTACGTCTACCGGCTCGACGAGGCCTCGCGCGCCTTCTTCTCCGGGCTGGCCGCCGCGCCGGGCCGCGAAGCCTCGCCCGAAGGCGCGCCGACCTGAGCAGCCCGGCGGCTGCGGCGGGGCGAGCGTCATGCGGGGCCGCGCGGCTCGCGGGGCGAGGCACGACATGATCCGCACGCTCCCCTTCGCTCTGGCCGTCCTGCTCGCCGTTCCGCTCGCGGCGCCCCCCGCCGCCGCGCAGACCGAGTGCACGCGCACCGACGTCGCGGTGGACGGCGCGACCTTCCTCTCGATCTACGGCGGCCCGCTCTGCCCCGCGCACGTCGTCGTCTACCTCTGCCACGCGCGCTACATGGGCGGCGGCGGCACCGCGCTCGACGACCTCACGTGGGACTGCGTCGCCCTCACGACGCTCTACGCGTAGGGCCGATCCACGCGAAACGATCCCCAAACGCACGTATCCCAAGAGCGACACTCCCCCGGCGTGGACGAGCTTCTGGCGCGCCTGCGCGCCGGCCCGACGCTCTGGGTGCTGCACAACAGCGCCGACCCCGATTGCGTCGGCAGCGCCCACGCGCTCGCGCGCGCCTTCGGCGGCGTGGCCTGCGCGCCCGGGGGGCTCTCGCGCGACGGGCGCGCGCTCGCGGAGCGGCTCGGCCTCGCGCTCGACCCGTGGCCGCACCCGGAGCAGTTCGCGAACGTCGTCGCCGTCGACACCTCCTCGCGCGCGCAGATGGGGCGCCTGGGCCCCCTCGTCCCGCGGCCGTCGCTCGTGGACCACCACCGCTACGGCGACCTCCAAGCCGAGGCGCCCGCCGCGGCGTGGGACCCGACGCGCGCCTCGTGCTGCGAGGTCGTGCTGGCGCTGCTCGATCGGGCCGGCGTGACGCCCACGCGCGAGGCCGCGTTCGGTCTGCTCGTGGGGCTCGTCACCGACACCGCGCGCTTCCGCTACGCCGACGCGCGCACGCTGCGCGACGCGGCGCGGCTCGTCGAGGCCAGCGGCGCCACGGTGGAGGCGGTCGTCGAGCTGCTGGAGCGCGCGCAGGACGAGGCGGGCGACGACGTCTCCGCGCGCAAGGCGACGCTCGTGGCCGCCACGCGCGCCAAGGTCGACCAGTGGGGCGGCTGGCTCGTGGCGACCAGCGAGATCGGCGCGCACGACGCGAGCGCCGCGCAAGCCTTGGTCCGCGCGGGCGCCGACCTCGCGCTCGTCGCGGTGGAGAAGCCGACGCACGCGCGCATGACGATGCGCTGCTCGACGCGCGCCCGCGACGCGGGCCTGCACCTGGGCGAGCTCGCCAACGCCGCGGCCCGTGACGCGGGCTGGAGCGGCGGAGGCCACGATGCCGCCGCGGGGCTCCAGGGCCCGCCCCCGCTTCCGCCCGTGCGCGATGCCCTCCTGCGTCTCGCGCGCCAGAAGTTGGAGGTCAGCGAATGACGAAGAAGCGCGTGAAGTACCAGTACGAGGTCGCGCCCGACGTGCAGGCGCGGCTCGAGGAGATCGTACGGATGCTGCCCGACGACTTCGCGCACGTGGACGTGCGGCGCGTCGTGTGCTATCGTTCCCGCGGCAGCACGGCGCGCATCTACGCGCGCATCTGGAGCCTGCCGGGCATCTGGCAGGCCGCGCTGGGCGTGGAGGCGCACTACGTCATCGAGGTCGTGGAGCGGTTCGACCGCGAGAGCGTCGAGGAGCAGGAGAAGACGCTGATCCACGAGCTGCTCCACATCCCGAAGACGTTCAGCGGCGCGCTCGTGCCGCACAACTGCTTCGGCAAGAAGATCAACTGCGCCGCCGAAGGCCGCCTCCACCAGAAGCTGGAGATCGCCCGCGCCCTGGAGGTCCGCCTGCAGGGGCCCGCCGGGCAAGCCGTCAATATGACGGGCCCGTTGAAGCGCCAGGCTACTCAGAACGGCGTTAATTAGATGCACGGACCCGCCCCATGGTGTCCCGGTGCGTCGCGTGCAGTCTGAAGGGTTCGTCTTCGAAGAGAAGCCGGTCTATGACTGGAACCACGTCCCCATCGGGACCGTCAGCGGGGCCGTCCGTGATCCCAAGACGCGCGCTGCCCGCCAGCTCGTGCTCCGCCTCTCGCCGGAGGCCCAGACCGAGCTGGGCACCGACGAGAAGACGCTGGAGCTGCCCGCCAGCCTCGTCTTCGGCGTCCGCCGCGACTCCGTGACGCTCGACCGCTCGCTCTCCGAGCTCAAGAAGATCGACTTCTTTGGAAGCGTTTTGAAGCGCTAAAAAAAGGGATCCGGGGCCCCGCGAAGGAGCCCCGGGCGGCGTCGGACCTCAGGGGCTCTTCGTGAGCTTGAGGTCGAGCGCCTTGTCGTCGCCCACGCTCACCGTGAACGCCTGCCGGACGTTGTACTTCGTGCCGTCGGCGGCGTTGTAGCTGGCGGTCGCGACGTAGCTGCCGGGCGCCAGGCTCACGGTGTAGTTGCCGTTGGCGTCGGCCAGCGCGCTGCCGGCCTTCGCGCCGTTGGGCGCCGTGGCGTTGGTGTCCGGGCTGAACGTGAGCGGGACGAAGTTCGCCGTCTCGTTCACGTCCTGCACGCCGTTGTCGTTGAGGTCGGCCCACGCGGTGCCGTGGAGCTGCGCGGGCTTGGGCTCGAGGCCGACGTCGTGCGTCACGGTGCCGCCGGCCTGCACTTCCACCTGCGCGGTGCTGGCGGTGACGTTGCGCGCGCTGTCCGCGACGGTCACGTTCTGGACGCCGGCCGGGACGCCGCTGAGCGTGTAGTTGCCGCTCGCGTCGGTGGTCGTCGTCTTGCCGCCGATGGTCACGTTCTCGTTGGGGACGGCCGTGTCGTTGTCGGCGTTGAACTGGCCGTTGCCGTCCTTGTCGTCGTAGACCATGCCCTGCACGGTGCCGGGCTGGAGCGTCAGGTCGCCGGTGACGTTGGCGCCCTGCTCGGCCTGGTCGCGCGTGATGTCCAGGTGCAGGCGTCCGACCTCGGCGCCGCCGCGCGTGACGACCAGCGTCGTGTTGCCGCCGGCCGTCGCGAAGGGCGCGAGGATCGTGTAGCGGCCGCTCGCGTCGGTCGTCGTGGTGGCGTGGGGCACGTTGAGCTGCTCGGGCGTGATCTGGGCCTGGATGCTCGGGTCGAGCGTCGGCCAGACCATGGCGCCCGCGTCGTCGAGCGCGGTGACGCTGACGCCGGCCTGGGGCGTGCCGTCCTGCGTGATGGTGCCCGAGACGACCGCGCCGGGGTAGTACTGGAGCATCTTGAGGCCCGAGTTGACGTACACCAGGCGGAAGTGCTCCAGCCCGTAGCCGGGGAGCGGCGCGAGGAGCGCGTTCTCGACCTTGTCGCCCAGGAGCGGCTGGCCGGGCGTGCCCGGGTTGAGCGGGCGGCCCACGTAGGCGCGGTAGAACATCGAGTTCAGGAACGGCTGCTGGTACTCCAGGCGCTCCGAGGTGGCCTGCACGCGGTTGACCGGGTTGCGCAGGAGGTTGTCGTATTGCGTCTGGTTGACGTGGCTCTGCCCGACCGCGTACATCGTCGTGACGTAGTCGTCGACGTTCTGGCCCGCGAGCTTGACGGGGGCGTAGAAGATGCCGGCGCTGTCGATCTGCGGCGAGGTCTGCGGGTCGGGGTTGTCGATCGGCATCATGCGGAAGTCCGCGGCGAAGTAGCGGATCTTCGCGCCGGTGCGCGACTCGAGCGTGGAGAGGAGCTTGGCGCTCTGGTCCAGGTTGAGGTCGGGGACGAACTTGTACTGGTGGAGCAGCGCGAGGTCGCCCGTGGCGTCCGTGCTGCCCGCGCCGGTGAGGGCGCTCTGCGCGTCCGCGCCGGGCATGTCGACGAGGCGCGCGGCGAGGAGCTGCACGGCCGCGGTCTCGTTCTGGCTGATGATGAAGTTCGCCGAGTAGTCGTACGCGTTCTGGAAGTTGTCCGCGACGGTGGGGTGGTTGCCCACGTAGATGGCCCAGTGGCCGTAGTCCCACCACGAGAGGAACGCGGGGCGCTTGGCGATGTCGCTCTGGTTGTGGTCCCAGTTGTCGAGCCACGTGAGGCCGTCCTCCCAATACTGCGGGAGGAAGCTCTCGCCGTACGCGCCGAAGCGCTCGTTGTAGAGCCCCTTGAGGAAGCCGGAGTTGGTGTTCGCGGCCCACTTCTGCTCGTCGACGGGCGGGATGGACGCATCGGCGGCGAAGAGCGCGTTGGGGAGCACGAGCAGGAGCACGAGGAGCACGACGCCCACGATGTGCATGGGGCGGACGCCCTTGCGGAGGCCCTGGCCCGCGCTCATGGCCTTGCGGATGCGGCCGAAGTCGAGCCAGTCCCAGACCCAGACCGTCATGAACGCGCCGAAGACGGCGAAGACCGGGATCGCATTGAACAGGAAGCGCTCCGCCGCGTGCGCCATGTAGAGCGCGACCGCGCCCATCACGAGCGCGAAGAGCACGGCGCGGCCCGGGTGCTGCTTCTGCGTGAAGAGCAGGACGAACCAGCCGATCAGCGCGAGGAAGAACACGAGGGGCCCGACGCCGAAGACCATCATCGAGAGGGGCGTCGTCTGCGCCTCGGCGATGGTGGTGTAGAGCGCGGTCTGCTTGAAGTAGACCGTGGCGTAGAGGAGCGACTGCGCGACGTCCGGGAAGACGAAGAACGCCACGAGCGCGCCGAGCACCGCGATGACCAGCGCGATGGGGAAGACGAGGATCGTGGGCATGTCGCGCGTGGGCACGAGGATCAGGCCCGCGACGAAGAACGCGCCGACGATGTACCACGCCGCCTGGAGGAAGCTGGTCAGGCCCGCCTGCGAGTAGTAGGGGTAGGCGAGCACCATGCCCACGAGCATGGCGAGCAGCGTCGCGAACCAGATGCCCAGCGAGTCGCGGCTCTTCCAGTGGTCGAGGACCATGGCGAGACCGGCGTAGAGGAACATCGTGCCGATCACGTAGGGGAAGCCCTTCCACATCAGCGCGACCGCCGCGATGGAGAGGCCGGTGAGCAGCGCGTAGCCCAGGCCCGCGCGGCGCTCGCGGAAGAAGCGGCCCAGGCCGCTGGAGACGGCGGAGCCGTCGCGCCAGCGCGGGACCCAGTTGCCGTCGCCGCGGAAGTGCTCGACGGTCTTGATGTAGAACATGAACGCCAGCGAGGCGAAGAAGAGGACCGCCGCGTAGTGGCGCGAGTCGCCCAGGCCGGTCACGTCGATGGCCTCGGCGCTGAAGACCCAGAAGGCGGCCGCGACCAGGCCGACGCGCCGGTCGAAGAGCCACTTGCCCATGAAGTAGACGGGGATCGTGGTCAGCGCGCCGTAGACGGCGGGCGCCCACTCCGTCGCCCACCACGTGGCGACCTGGAGCGAGCTAAGGCCGTGCGCGGCGTCCGCGCTGAAGAAGGGGGAGAGCAGCGCGCCGGCGACGGCGACGCTCCACTCGTAGAGCGGCGGGTTCGGGTTGACCGCGCCGTAGGGATAGTTCAGGAGCGGGTCGTGGACCAGCGTCTTGTAGCCGTTCGCCTGGATCGCGTCGATCGCGCGCTTCTCATAGTAAGGGTCGGACCCGCCGGAGAGGGCGAACTTCCCGTCTGCCTCGTGGGCGGCGTCCAGGTTCCAGTAGGACCGCAGGAAGAGGGCGGCCAGGACGAGGACGAGCAGCGTGAGCGCGACGGCCCAGCCGCTGCCCTTGGTCGTCTGCGGCGCGGTGGTGGTACGGACGGCCATTCGATGACACCTGAAGCGGACCCGGCGAGGACGAACGAATTCGTTCCCGAGCCTCCCGGGGGCCGGCTCGCATTCCCTTTCCCCTATAAGAATCATGGGAAGGCCGGAACCCCGGCGCGACCCTCGCCCGAAGGGGCCGAAGCGCGAGAATTCCTGGCCGATCCAATTCATTACGGTTATTCAGAAGCATGGTAGATGCTTGGCGAGCATGCCAGCCCATTCATAAGTCGGGCTCTGGGCTCAGGACTCTGGACTCAGGGCTCCCGCTTGCCTTGCACTGGAGAGCCCTGAGTCCAGAGTCCTGAGCCCAGAGACCCAGCGCTCAGCCCATCTCCGTGAACACGTCGGCGATCACCGGCGCGCACCCCACGGCCGAGACCTCCGTCTCGATCGCGTCCGTGCAGACGACCTCGTCGCACCCCGCCCCGCGCAGCCGTTCGAGGGCGTGGTTCAGGAAGAGACCGTGCGTGCAGGCGGCCACGACGCGCTTGGCGCCCTGGCGCTTCAGCTCGGCGGCGGCCGTCGCGATGGTGCCGCCCGTGCTGATGATGTCGTCGAGGATGGCCACGGTCTTGCCGCGCACGTCGAGCTGCTTGGGGCGCATGACGACCTCCGTGCCCGAGAGGCGCGTCTTCTCCAGGTGGTCGAAGTCGACGCCGAGGCACTTGGCGGCGAGCGCCGCGCGGTCGAGCGCCCCCTTGTCGGGAGCGAGCACCGTGTCGACGCCGCGCCCTTCGAGGTGCTTGGCGAGGAGCGGCACCGCGCTGACGCCGTGCGCCTCGATGCCGAAGAAGCCCAGGATGTGCTCCTTGTGCGGGTCCACCGTCACGAAGCGGTCGGCCTTCAGGTCCAGGAGCTGCGCGATGGCCTTCGCGGAGACGATCTCGCCCTCCTGGAAGACGCGGTCCTGGCGCGAGTAGGCGAAGTAGGGGACGACGACGCTGATCTCGCGCGCGCCCTGGTCGTGCGCCGCCTCCTCCAGGAAGAGCAGCTCGACGAGCGCGCTGGTGGGGTAGGTCGTCTGCACGATGACGACGTGCTCGTCGCGGACGCGCTCCTGGAGCCGCACGTAGACCTCGCCGTCGGGGAACACCTTGTGCTCCACGGAAACGAGGTCTGCCCCCAGGATGCCCGCCAGCTCCTTCGCGCACCGGTGGGAGGAGCTGCCCGCCACGACCTTCATGCCACGGGCCAGGCGGGACGCGATGAAAAGCGTTTGGACGCAGATTCTCGCGCCTCTTCCGCTTCCGATTCCCCTTCCGCTTCCGCTGCGGCCAGTCCAGAATGATAGCAAGGTGCGCTCGCCCGCTTGTCCGCATGCCCGTTTCTGCCGGTGTCCGCTGCAGGGTTTTCCTGTGGCGGACCCAGTCTTCCTCCCTTACGAGAAGCCTTAAAGGTGTGGAGGCGTAAGGCGGGGAACGTCCGGGACTTGACATGAAACAAGAGACGCTTCCCCCCGTGGACGAGTGGATCCAGCGCGAGGAGTTTTCGACCACGGCGGAGGTCGCGGTGCCGGAGAAGCTCATCGACCAGGTCATCGGCCAGGAAAGGGCCGTCGAAGTGATTCGCAAGGCCGCGGAGCAGCGCCGCCACGTGATGCTGATCGGCGACCCCGGCACGGGCAAGTCCATGCTCGCCCGCTCCATGACGGAGCTCCTTCCGCACGAAGAGCTCGAGGACACCATCGCCTACCCCAACCAGGAGGACCCGCACGCGCCCCGCATCCGCGTCGTCCCCGCGGGCAAGGGCAAGGAGATCGTCCAGGCGCAGAAGGCCGAGGCGAACCGCAAGCAGGAGCGCAAGGCCACCTTGCAGCTTCTCCTGATGCTGGGCATCGGGCTCTTCGCGGTCCTGTTCTTCTTCCAGACGCGCGACCCCATGATCCTCATCTTCGGCATCATCGCCGCGGCCATGCTGTTCATGGTCATGCGCCAGATGAGCCAGCGCGAGGCCGCGCTCGTCCCCAAGCTCCTCGTCACGCACACGCAGAACGAGAAGCCCCCGTTCATCGACGCCACCGGCGCGCACGCGGGCTCGCTCCTGGGCGACGTCCGCCACGATCCCTTCCAGAGCGGCGGCCTCGAGACGCCCGCCCACGAGCGCGTGGAGCCCGGCGCCATCCACAAGGCGCACAAGGGCGTCCTCTTCGTGGACGAGATCAACCTCCTGCGCATGGAGAGCCAGCAGGCGCTCCTCACCGCGATCCAAGAGAAGAAATTCCCGATCATGGGCCAGTCCGAGCGCAGCTCGGGCGCCATGGTCAAGACCGAGCAGGTCCCCTGCGACTTCATCCTCGTCGCGGCCGGCAACATGGACGCGCTCAAGGGCCAGGAGGGCAACCCCTTCCACCCGGGCATGCACCCCGCGCTCCGCTCGCGCATCCGCGGCTACGGCTACGAGATCTTCATGAACAACGACATGGAGGACTCGCAGGACAACCGCAAGAAGCTCATCCGCTTCGTCGCGCAGGAGGTCAAGCGCGACGGCAAGATCCCCCACTTCGAGCGCCAGGCCGTCGCCGAGATCCTCCGCGACGCGCAGCGCCGCGCCGGCCGCCGCGGCCGCCTGACCCTCCGCCTGCGTGAGCTGGGCGGTCTGGTCCGCGTGGCGGGCGACATCGCCGTCGAGGAGAAGGCGCCCGTCGTCACGACCGCGCACGTCCTGCGCGCCAAGAGCATGGCCCGCAGCCTCGAGCAGCAGGTCGCCGACCAGTACATCGAGCGCCGCAAGGAGTACCGCCAGTTCCGCGTCACCGGCGGCGCCGTCGGCATGGTCAACGGCCTGGCCGTCATGGGCGGCGGCGAGGTCGGCGAGCCCAGCGGCATCGTTATGCCCATCGTGGCCGAGGTCACGCCCGCCTCCAACAAGGCCGAAGGCAAGATCATCGTCACCGGCAAGCTGGGCGAGATCGCCAAGGAAGCCGTGCAGAACATCTCGGCCGTCATCAAGAAGTACACCGGCCAGAACCTGAACGACCACGACATCCACGTGCAGTTCATCGGCACCTACGAAGGCGTCGAGGGCGACAGCGCGAGCATCAGCATCGCGACCGCCGTCCTCAGCGCGCTCGAAGGCGTCGAGATCGACCAGAACGTCGCCATGACCGGCTCGCTCTCGGTGCGCGGCGAGGTGCTGCCCATCGGCGGCGCCACCCCCAAGATCGAGGCCGCCGCGCAGGTGGGCATCAAGAAGGTCATCGTCCCCAAGGCGAACCAGAACGACGTGCTCATCGAGGAGCGCTACCGCAGCATGGTCGAGATCGTCTACGTCGAGACGCTCGACGAGGTGCTCGAGCAGGTGCTGCTCACCAGCCCCAAGAAGAAGAGCCTCGTCGACAAGCTCGCCGCGATCCTGCCCGCGCGCATCAAGAGCCCCGTGCTCGAAGGCGCGGCCGCGGTCCCGCCCCCGCCGAACATCAGCGGCGGCGGCGCGTAGGCGCCACGCGAGGCAATATCCGGCTCGGCTTGGCCGGATACGCTTCCTCCTCCTGAAAGGAAGAGGGCGTCGCGAGCGAACCATTTTATCACACCCGTTCTTCTCCGCGCCGTGCGAGGTAACGTCCCGCGCCGCGCCCTCCTGGTCGTGGCCCTGTCCTGCTTCCTCCTTCCCGCCGCATCCGCCACTGGCAACGATGACGCCGGGTGCGCATGCGACGCTGGGAACGATGCCGCCTCCGCGCTGGACACCTCTCTCTGGTCCTTCGCTGGCGGGTTGCATCCGGGCGATTCCGCGGATTGGTACCGCGTCGCCGTCCCGCAAGGACACGCCCTGGAGGTCGAATACGACGGAACGGGAGGCGTCGCGCTCTTCGTCGAGGGAGCGGACGGCGAATTCCACGGCGATAGCCTGGCGCCTTCGCCCAGCGGCAGCGCCCACGTGGTCGCCGGCGCGAACGGCAGCGCTCTGCTCGTGGGTGCCGTCGACTACTACCTGGATGGCGCCAGCGCGTCCTACTCCATCCAGGTGCGGGACCTCGGCCTCGCGCCCGACCTTCGCTTGGGCAACCTCGTCGTCTCGGCGCGCCCGCTGAGCGTCGGTCAAGTCCCCGGTGGCCGAGACGTTTCCATTGACGTTTCCAACGTGGGCTTCGCACCCGCCGCCTCCACGCTCACCATCACGGCATGGGCGGGCACGGTGGGCAAGCGGACGATCATGGATCTGCCCCTCCTGCTTGCGCCCGGGGAGGCTAGGACCCTCCATGCCGTCTGGGATACCACAGGCGAGATCGGCGAAGCGAATCTCGTCGTCGAAGCTCCCGTCGTGGCAGACATGCGTCCAGACGACAACACCGAGCGGACGACATCCACGATCCTCGTGGGCGCGCCCGGCCTGGGCGTCGACATCGGGAATCCCGGCGTCTACTGCGCGCTTGCCGTCTACGAAATGGCGTGCGCGATGCTCGTGGCCCACGACGGCGCGCTGGAGGCCGAGGCGTGGGGCGGGGTGTGGGTGCCCGGTCCGGCCTACCTCGGAAGCTGGTTCACGATCCAAGCCGGAGCGGACATGCTGAGCGACCCTCCCTCGCCGATCGCGTGCGCCCGAGCCGGGCTGCTGCCCGGTGAGCAGCCCTGCGCCCTCGGATAGAAGACCGAAACCCACAAGGCTCGACAGCAAGGATGTAGGGCTCCATGACCGACCGCGGCCTCTTCCTGGGCCGATTCCAGCCGATGCACCTCGGGCACCTCGCGGTCCTCAAGCGCATCGCGGCGGAGCACGACGAGGTCCTGGTGGGCATCGGCAGCGCCAACGTCAGCCACACGCCGACGAATCCATTCACGGGCGGCGAGCGCCTGGAGATGGTGCACGGCGCGCTGCGCGAGGCGAGGCTGGGCAACGTGCTGCCCGTGCCGATCCCGGACATCGGGCGCAACACGCTCTGGGTCTCGCACGTCGAGAGCCTCCTGCCGCGCTTCGGCGTCCTCTACACCAACAACCCGCTCCCCGCGCGCCTCTTCCGCGAGCGCGGCCACGAGGTCCGCCCCGCCCCGTTCCACGAGCGCGACGTCTACAGCGGCACGCGCATCCGCGACATCATGGCCTCCGGCAGCGACGAGTGGATGGACCTGCTCCCGCCCGCGGTCGTGCGCGTGCTGCGCGAGCGCGATGCGATCGCGAGGTTGCGCGAGCTGGCGCACCCGGATGGCGTCGTCGAGGGCTCCGATCCGAGCGTGTGAGGCCGCGGTCCGTTCACACGCTGGCCGCCTCCGGCGGGGAAAGCGCGGAATCTCCGAATCACGGAATCTCCGAGTCGCTTGTCAATCCGGAGATTCCGTGATTCGGAGATTCGGTCGCTTTTTCGCGCGGAGCGCGCCCAGGGGGTTCGGCCTTCGTGGGAGGCGGAGCCGCAACGCCTTTCCGCGCCCGTGACCGTCGCGGCGCGATGCCCCGCGTCGTCGCCGTGATCCTCAACTGGAACGGCCGCGACAAGACGCGGGCGTGCGTCGAGTCGCTCCTGAAGTCCACCGCGCCGTGCGACGTGCTTGTGGTCGACAACGGCTCGACGGAGTGCGCTCCCCAGGACCTCGTGGCGGGCCTCGACGCGAAGCTCTTGGTGAATCACGAGAACGAGCACTTCGCGCGCGGCATGAACCGCGGGCTCGACGCGGCGCTCGACGCGAAGGCCGACTTCGTCTGGGCGCTCAACAACGACGTCGTCGTGGAGCCCGGCGCGCTCGCGGCGCTGCTCGCGGCGATGGCGTCCGACCCGGCGTGCGCCATCGCCGCGCCGCTCGTCGTCGACGGCCGCACGGGGCGCCTCTCGAACGCCGGGGGGCGGCTCTCGCTCGCGCGCGCCCGCACGTGGCACCTGCACGAGGGGATCGACGCGCCGCCCGGGGCCGCGCCCTACCCGGCGGATTACGTCGAGGGGAGCGCGCCGCTGCTGCGCGCGGACGACCTGCGCGCCCAGGCCGGCTTCGACCCGGCCTACGTCGCCTATTGGGAGGACGTGGACTGGTGCCTTACGGCGCGCTCGCGGGGCCGGCGCGCGCTCGTCGTGCCTGGGGCGCGCGTGCTCCACGACGTGTCGGGCTCCAGCGGCGTGCACTCGGCCTACGCGCTCTACCACCGCGCGCGGAACCGCTACCGCTGCGTCCGCAAGCACGGCACGCTCGCGCAGCGCGTCGCGGCGCCCGTCGCGACGCTGGCGGAGCTGCCGCTCGATTGCTATCACCTGCGGCGCGCCTCGGGCGGCTGGGCCGCGCCGCGGGCGTGGCTGCGCGGCACGATGCACGGCCTCGTCGGGATCAGCGGGCGCCGGCGCTGGGCGTGACGCGCCCCACGAGCACGCCCATCTGGTAGGGCACGAAGACGGTCCAGAGGACGCCAAGGCGGCGCCACCACGCGGGGCCGGGGCCGTAGGCGCGCAGGAAGCGCCATGCCAGGCGGCGGTGCACCGCGAGCGGCAGCGCGACGAGCGCGAGGGCCGGGAGGAGGAGGAACCACGGCGAGGCCCAGGCAAGGACGAGCCCCGCGAGGCTCATCGCGGCCATCAGGGGCGCCATCCAGCGCTCGCGGCGGGGGAAATACTCGGGGTGGCGGCGCTGGAGCGCGGAGCCCCCCTTGCCGTACTCGAAGTGCTGGCGCGTGAGGGCGCGCCACGTGTCGCGCCGCTTGTGGACGCATGGGTTGTCGATGCGCGCGAGGCGCCAGCCCGCCTTCGCGAGGCGCGCGTTGAGGTCCGGGTCCTCGGCGGTGTGGAGCGCGGCGTCGAAGAGGCCGGCCTGGAGGACGGCCTCGCGGGAGTAGACGCAGTTGATCGTGTTGACGCCGTGGAAGCTCGCGGCCTCCATGGGCTCCATGACGTCGTCGACCGCGCGCTGGAACGGCGTGCCCCCGGGCGGGGCGTGCGAGGGGGCGCCCAGCGCGCCCAGGGGCGCGGCGTCCGCGACGCGCTCGCGCTCCCAGGCCGCGACGAAGCGCGCGAGCCAGTCGGGCGCCGCCACGCAGTCGCTGTCGATGAAGGCGATGAGGTCGCCGCGCGCGAGCTGGACGCAGCGCGAGCGGCCCTGGCCGCGGTTGCACGGCTCGCTCACCGCGACCACCGGGAACGGCGCGGTCTGCGCGAACGTCTCGACGGCTTCGAACGTGCCATCCGCGCTGCGGGCGTCGACGACGACCAGCTCGTCGGGGAGCGTCGTCTGCGCGGCGAGGGACCGGAGCAGCTCCTCCAGGTTGGAGCGATCGTTGCGGACGGTCACCGCGACGCTGACGCGCACGACCCTGCGAAGCCGGGAGCGCTATTGAACCCGACGCCTGCCCAGCGCCCGGCCCAGGGCCCGGGGTCCCTCGCGCAGCACGGCCGGCGAGAGGGGCCACGCGCCCGTCTCGCGCCGCACGAGGACCCAGAGCGCGACGGTGCCCGCGACGAAGGCGGTCGTGGTGGCGACGGCGGCGCCGGTGATGCCGAAGCGCTGGATGAGGAAGTAGTTGAGCGGGAGGTTGATGGCGACCTGCATCGCGCCCACGAGGATGAGCTTGCCCGCCTTGTCGTGCACCATCAGCACGCTGGAGGCGGGGACGGCGAGCGCGCCGAAGATGCCGAAGATCGTGAGGATCAGCAGGGCGGGGTAGCCCGCGAGGAACTCGGGGCGGTAGAAGCCGAGGATCGCGCGCCCCAGCACGAGGTAGCCCAGCGCGACGAGGAGCGAGAGCGCGAGCGCCAGGAGCGTGCCGCGCTGGTAGGCGAGCGCGGTGGACTCGCCCTTCCCGGCCAGGCGCGACATGACGGGCACGAGCGCCACGCCGATGGCGACGCTCGCGGTGACCATGATGAACGTGAGCGAGAACGCGGCCTGGTAGATGCCGGCCTGCTCCAGGTCGAGGAAGTGGCTGATCAGCAGCGTGTCGGTCCAGATCAGCGAGCTGTTGAGGAGCGTCGCCAGCGCGATGCGCGAGCCGTGGCCCACGAGATATCGCGCGACGTCGCCGTCCCAGCGCAGCCGCCAGGGGGAGCGCCAGTAGAGCGCGAAGCCGACGCTCATGGCGAGCGTGCCGATGACGCTCGTGAAGACCGAGGTCGCGATGCCGTACGTGCCCGTGAGGATGAACGCGACGACCGCGAGCAGGCTCACGGTGGGGCCCAGCGCGATGAGCACGTTGCGGAAGACCATCCGGTTCTCGGCCTCGAAGCGCGCGGCGCCGATCTCCTGGAAGATGCCCGCGACGAGCACGAGGCTCGTGAGGATCACGGCCCACCAGGGGACCTTGAAGAAGGCGCCCAGGGGCACGGCGACGGAGGCGATGATGCCCACGAAGATGCCCGTGCCGATGAGCTTCAGGACGAGGCTCGTGCCGAACACGCGCGCGGCGGGCTCGGCCGCAGCTTGCTGCGGCGCGGCCGAAGCCGGAGCTTCGGCCAAACCACGGTGGTAGGCGACGATGCTCGGGTTGTGCGTGAAGTTGGAGAGGCTGCGGCCGAACTCGCTGATGCCGAACGAGACGGCGAGGATGCCCACGCCCACGGGTCCCAGCACGCGCGCGGTGAGGAAGCCGGCCAGGAAGCCCAGGAAGTTGCCCGCGAAGAGCCCCGCGAGGTTCGCGGCGCTGTTGAAGAACACGCTGGGGCCGGGCGTCTCCACCGCGACGGGCGCCGTGCTGGCGTGGTCAGGCGCGAAGGGCTCGTCCATACGACGCCTCCAGCTCGTCCACGACGCGCGGCCAAAGATAGCCTTTCGCGCGCTCGCGTCCCGCGGCGCCCAGCCTCGCGCGCAGCGGCGCGTCCTCCAGCAGGAGCCGCAGCGCCTCGCGCAGCGCGTCGGGGTCGCGCGCCGGTGATATCACGCCCGCGTCGCCCACGACCTCGGGCATCCCCCCGGCGTCCGTCGCGACGACGGGCGCGCCCTGCGCCATCGCCTCGAGGAGCACGAGGCCGAACGCCTCGTAGTGGCTGGGCAGGACGAACACGTCGGCCGCGGCGTAGGCGTCGCGCGGGTCGGGCACGGGGCCCAGGAAGCGCACGTTCGGGGGCGCGAGGCGCTCGGCGGCGGCCTTCGATCCGGCGTCTCGTCCGCAGATGGCGACCGTGGCGTCGAGCCCGCGCGCGGCGCGCACGAGGTCCAGGAGCCCCTTGTCGTGGGCGAGGCGCGCGAGGAAGACGACGAGCGGACCTTCGAGCCCGTGCGCCTTGCGGAAGCCCGCGCCGTCGCCCGGCGCGAGCGCGGCCTCGTCGATGCCGTTGGGCACGACGTCGACCCGCGCGGGGTCCACGCCGAGCTTGGCATAATGCATGATCTCGTGGCGCGTCACCGCGATGCAGCGCGTGGCGGCGGCGAGCGCGCGCTTCCCGCGCAGGGCGTCGTAGCGCCACTTGGCGAGGCCGGCGAGCGCGTTCTCGGCCGGGTAGAAGCCGTGCGCGGTGACGACGAGCGGGCGGCCCGTGGCGCGCGCGGCGGCGGCGCCCGCCTCGATCGTGGCGAAACGATAGCTGTGCGCGTGGTAGAGGTCGGGCTTCTGCGCGACGAGGAAGCCCACGAGTCCCTTCATCGGGAGCCAGGGGGGCCAGAGGTAGTCGCCCTTCCAGTGGCGCGCGGGGAAGCGGACGACGCGGTAGCCTTCGAGCGTCTCCTCGCGCGGCGCGCCTTCCGCGGCGCTGGTCGCCACGGTCACGTCGTGGCCGCGCCGCGCCTGCTCGCGGGCCAGCGCGCGCACGTGCGTCTCGGCGCCGCCCACGGCGGGGTGGAACCGCTGGACGACGTGGACGATGCGCATCGGCGCGGCACTCGGCCCGCCGCACATGGCTCTTGCGGCGCTCGCTGGCTCCGCCGGCGCTCCGCGGCTCCGCATGCGGTGACGCGGTGAGCGCGGAGGACGCGGGGGAGAAAGGCTCCGCGACCTCCGCGTCCCCCGCCGCGCCGCATGCGGAGCCGCGGAGCGGGACAAGCAAACGTCTTCCGCCGGGGTCCCGCTGCCGCGCACGTGAAGGTCGTCGACGGCGCGCGCGGCGAAGGCGGCGGCCAGGTGGCGCGGCTCGCCCTCGCGCTGGCGGCGGCCACCGGCACGCCCACCACGGTGGAGAACGTGCGCGCCAACCGCGAGCAGCCGGGCCTCAAGGCGGGGCACGTCGCGGCGTTCCGCGCGCTGGCGCAGCTCTGCGACGGCACCGTGGAGGGGGCGGACCTGGGCTCGACGCGCGTGACGCTCCGGCCGGGCGCGACGGTGGGGGGCGAGCATCGCTTCGCCATCGAGACGGCGGGCCCGGTGACGCTCCTCGCGCAGGCGCTCCTGCCCGCGTGCGTCGCGGCGCGGCAGCCCTTCACGCTGCACCTGCAGGGTGGGACGAACGTCGCGTGGGCGCCGCAGTGGGACGACTACGCGCGCGTGCACCTGCCGCTCCTGCGCCGCCTGGGCATCGAGGCCGAGCCCGCGCTCGCGCGGCGCGGCTTCTTTCCCCAGGGCGGGGGCGAGGTGACGCTGGAGGTCGCGACGCCGACGCTGGCGCCCGCGTCCTTCGACGAGGCGGGCGAGGTGCGCGCGATCCACGCGGTCGTCGCGAGCCACGGCCTGCCCACGCACGTCGTGGACCGCGCGAAGTCCGCGATCCTCGACGCGCTCCCCGCCGCGCGCATCGAGGTCGACGCGCACCGCGGGCCGGGGACGGGGTTCGCCGTCTCGCTGCGCGCCGAGTGCCGGCACGGCATCCTGGGCGCCGACGCCGTGGGCAGGAAGGGCGTGCGCGTCGAGCAGGTGATCGAGGGGGCGGCCGCGGCGCTGAAGGCCGAGCTCACCAGCGGCGCGGGCGTCGACGTCCACCAGGCCGACCAGCTCCCCGTCTTCCTCGCGCTCGCGGGCGGCGGGAGCTACACCGCGCGCATGCTTTCGCTCCACGCGCGCACCGTGCTGGAGATGCTGCCCGAGTTCCTGCCGGTGCGCGTCGAGGTGCGGCACGAGGCGCGCAAGGTTCACGTTATCCTCGCTCGTGGAGCCGATCGATAACAACCCGCCCGGCCTTGGGGGAGCGCCGCTCCGGCGGCACGTGAAGACCATGAGCAAGACCCTTCGATGGACCGCCCTCCTGCTGACCCTCGCCACGCTGGCCGCCCCCCTCGCCACCGCGCTTCCCTCGCCCTCGATCCTCTACGACCTCGGCGTGGGCCCCTACGTCAACTACTGCAACAACGAGCTCAGCGGCGACGACGTCTGGGTGCTCCTCGTGGGCGCCGACACCAACGGCGACAACAACGGATACGCGGCCTGCGTGATGGACGAGTCCGCGATCGTGCACGACAACCTCCACCCCTTCGGCGGCATCGGCGCGCTCGTGGACGGCGACCTCTGCACGAGGACCACGTGCGCGGGCGTGCTTGGTACGACGGGCGCCTTCGTGCTGATCGGCAACACGGGCACGCACGTCTGCGCGGCCGGCCTGTGCCCGGAGCTGACCGTGGTCGTCGTGGTCGACGGCGTGGGCGTCTCCATCGTCGAGCCCTGAGGGGGGAAAACCTCAAGCCAACCCTCCACGCGGGGCCAAACGCCATGTCCTGGCCCGCGTCTCTCGGGGGCGGAGAGCATGACGCGCCGCCCCATTCTCCTCATCCTGCTGCTCGTCGCGCCCCTCCTGGCATGCCCGCCCGCGGCGGACGCGAAGCGCATTCCCTACGCCGGCCCGTGCATCCAGGTCCACGTCGAGCTGCCCGACGCGCCGCCCGTGGACCAGCCGTGCCCGCCCGGCGCCGACACCAACACGACGTTCAACGTCACGCTCACGGCCCACAGCGCCGTGGGCCTCCTGACACTCGTGAAAGCGTATGTGATGTGGACGCCGCCCGAGGCGGCCGCCCCCCAACGCAACGCGCCCTCGGGCTTCAACCCGGTCCAGCAGGCGCCAGATCCCAACGACGGCGCCTACCTCCGCGTCCACGTCCGCGTCGCCTGGGGCGGCTCCTGCGACGACCTCCAGGGGGAGATGAGCGCCGAGGCGCAGGGCATGAGCGTCTCGCCGCGCCCCTCCTCCGCGCTGGCGGCCTTCTGCGGCGCCGTCCCCGACGCGGCCCTCGCGATGGACGCCGTGCAGGCGATCGCCCAGGAGCTCTCCGAGGCCTCGGCGCCGATGGGAGAGACGCTCCGCGACGCGCTGGCGCCCGCGCCGCAGTCCGCCGAGCCCGCGCCGGGGACCGACGTGGGCGCGGAGGAAGCGCCCGCCAACGACACGACCGCCCCGGCCCAGGCGTTCGACACCAGCGCCGACGCCGAGGCCGCGGCGAGCCCCCAGGCCGCGAGCGCGGAGACCCGCGAGGAGGTCGCCCTCGCCGCGCTGGGCCAGGGCGTGACGGCACGGGCCGAGGCCGCCCCCCTGCCTCCGCCGCCGGGCCCCTCGGCGCCCCCGCCGCTCCTGCGCCTCGCCGCGCCCGCCCTGCCCGCCCCCGCGGCGCCGGCCTTCGTGCCGCCCCCGCCCCCCGCGCCCGTCGCCGTCCCCGCGCCCGCCCCGAGGGCCCTCGCGCCGCCCCCGGCCGTCGCGCCTGCCGCGTCCGCGCCGCCTCGCGCGGCGCTCGCGCAGCCCGACGCGAGCCCCCCGACGGGGGCCGTGGAGGTCGTGGCCGGCGCCGCGCTGCTCCTGCTGGCGGCCGTCGCGCTCTACCAGCGCCGCAGCCGGCCCGACGCGCTCCAGCACCCCGTCCGCGCGCGGCTCTACGAGGCGTGCGCCGCGCTGGATCGCCCCGCGCGCGCGGGCGAGCTGCAGGCCGCGGCCGGCGTCCCGCGCAAGGCCGTCGCGTACCATCTGCGTTACCTGGTGCGCCTGGGCCTGCTGCGCGAGGACGCGCCGCCCGACGCGCCGCGGACCTATGCGCTCCCCGCCGTGCGGCCTCCGGCGCCCGAGGCGCCCGTCGAGACGCGCATCCTCGCCCTCGTGCGCGACCGCCCCGGGCTGTGCGTGACGGAGATCGCGCGCGAGACGGGCGTGGGGTACGGGCGCGTCGACCGGCGCCTGCGCCTCCTGGCCCACGAGGGCGCGGTGGAGTGCCACGTCGACGCGGGCGAGCGGCGCTACTTCGCGGCGTGATCAGCCAAGCTGCACGATCCGCGCGCCCGCCTCGTCGATCGGCACCACGAGCGTCTCGCCGTGCGGCGCGAGGGCCTTCTCCAGCGCGCGGACGTTGCCGAACGCGAAGACGCTGTTGCCGAGCATGCTCATGCTCGCGCGGCCGTGGGGGCTCGCGGCGTCGATCGCGCGCTGGAGCGCGGGCGTCAGCAGCCCCGAGGCGCGCGCGAAGGCGCGCGATTGCTCCAGGAACGCGTCCATGGTGGGCGCCTTGAGCAGCGCCGCGAGCGCCTCGCGCCCGGCCGCGTTCACCGCGGCGCGCTTTGCCGGATCTGATAGCACGCTTCGCGTCTCCAGCGCGCCGCCCACGACGCAGAGCACGCAGTCGCCGTGCCCCACGAAGCGCGTCGTGGCGCCGTAGGGCGGCAGGCCCGGCGCGGTGCGGATCTCGAAGCCGCCCACGCTCGCGCCGATGACGTCGCCCAGGCCGCCCCGCAGCAGCACGTCCGCGCCGTGCGCCGCGCGCAACGCCTCGCTGCGTCCGAGTCGCAGGCACTTCGCGAGCGCGAGCGAGGCGGAGAGCGCGCCCGCGGCGCTCATGCCGAAGCCCTGGCTCACCGGAAGCTGGAGCGTCGTGTCGACCTGCACGCGGATGCGCGCGCGGCGCCCCTGCGGCGCGTCCTTGTTGAGCGGGAGGCGGCCGTCGCGCACGGCCTGCTTGAGGAGCGCGGTGACGGCCTCGCGCGTGATCGGCGCGTCCGGCTCGGCGCCGTCGATCCGGATCGCGATCTCCATCTGCTCGGCGGGCGCCACCTCGACGAGCGAGACGGCGCCGCGCGAGAGCGAGAAGCCCGCGCCGCGGCTGCCACGCCGCTCCAGGTCCTGCGCCTCGTCGTGGATCTCGAAGAGGCCGGTCACGTGGCCGGGGCTGAACGCCGCGGCGCGGGCGGGCTCAACGCCCACGCGCCAGCTCCTCCGCGAGCCGCGATAGCACCGCGGCGGCGAGCGCGTCCGCATCGCCTTCGACGGGCGCGGCGCGCTGCGCGTCCACGATCAGGCTGCGCGTGCGGCCGGCGCGCACGTCCTCCAGGAGGTTCGCCACGACGAACGCGCAGCCGTTGGCCTTGCCCGACGCGCGGGCGCGCTCGACGAGCTCCGCCTCCGCGACGCCGGCCTCGGCCTTGAACGAGACGAGCGCGCCCTCGAACGCCTTGCGCAGCGCGGGGAGCGCTTTGGGCGCGCGGGCGAGGCGCAGCGTGGGGGGCGCGTCGCTGGGGATCTTGCCCTTCGCGGGCTGCGCCGTGAAGTCGGAGAGCGCCGCGGGCACGAGCACGGCGTCGAAGCCGCGCGCGTCGGGGAGCATGGCGAGGAGGTCGTCCAGTGTGGAGAAGCGCCGCGTCGGGACGTCGGGCAGGTCGGCCTCGCCGTGGGCGAACCAATGCTCGACCTCGGCCCCGAGGCGCCACGCCTCGCGCGCGAGCGCCACGCCCGTCCGGCCCGTGCTGCGGTTCGACAGCACGCGCATGGCGTCGATGGGCTCCTGCGTCGCGCCGTTCACGACGAGGACCTTGCGGCCCGCCAGCGTGCGCGGGCCCAGGGCGCGCAGGACGCGCTCCACGATGTCCAGAGGCTCGGCGAGCTTGGCCTTGCCCTCCTCCATCCTGGGCTCGACGAAGGTGACGCCCATCGCGCGCAACGTCTCGACGTGCTGCTGGAGCATGGGGCTCTCGTACATCGTCTCGTGCATCGCGAGCGCGACGATCGTGGGCGTGGTCGTGAGCCCCGTCGCGGCGAAGGTCGTCACGGGCGAGTCGTCGATCCCCAGCGCCATCTTCGCGAGCGTGTTGCCGGTGCACGGCGCCACGAGGAAGAGGTCGGCCTTCGCGTCGTGCCGCCCCAGGAGCGCCACGTGCTCGACGCCGCCCGTGATCTCCGTGATCGGCTTCATGCCGCACGCGAACTCCAGCGCGTAGGGATGGAGGATCTTCTGCGCGTCCTTGCTCATCACCGGCACGACGCGCGCGCCGTGGCGGATCAGCTCGCGCGCCAGCTCGACCGCGCGCACCGCGCTGATGCTGCCGGTGACCGCGAGCACGATCGTCTTGCCGGCGAGACGGCCCGAGCGCATGCCCACGATGCGCTCGGCCGGCTTGCGGCCCAGGTCGCTCATCGCCTCGGGATGCCAGGGGGTGATAGAAAAAGGATGCCTCACGCCGCGGCTTCCCCACCGTTGGCTGAGCGCGCCACAACCCGTGTTCGTCAGCGACGTCGGCGTCGTGACTTGCAGGTCTCCGGTGACCATCGACCCCCCAACCCCCCTGATCCCAGGGGGGACGACGACGGCCTCGCGCGCACGGCGCGC
>JAXDQU010000071.1:0-42816 GCA_034667685.1 Thermoplasmata archaeon
CTTGCGGGAGGCAGCAGGGCTCGGGCTGGGGCTCGAAAGCGGGCTCGGGTCCGGCTCGTCCTTTCCGACCTGACCCTCCCCCTTATCCTCTCCCTGCGCGACGCCCTTGCCAGTGACTCTCATGAAGGCCAACCAGAAGTTCCAGCGCTCCGCCGACGACGCGGTCTCCCCGGTCATCGCGGTCATCCTCATGGTCGCCATCACCGTCGTCCTCGCGGCGACCGTGTACGTCTGGGTGAGCGGCTTCGGGGCGCAGTCCGGCAACCCGCAGAAGAGCATCTCGCTCACCAGCGCGGGGACGCTCTCGTCCTCGAACAAGACGTACGCCATCGCGTCCTCCACCAGCGGCATGAAGTGGAGCGACGTCACCCTGACCGTGAACGGCGTGACGCAGACGATGGACACCAGCAACAGCACCGCCTGTGGGACCAGCGTGCCGCTGGGCCTCCCGACGAACACGTTCGCGGCGTGCTCCGGCGGCAGCTACGTGTCCAGCGCGGCCTCGGTCATCTCGGCGGGCGACACGATCACCATCGAGGGCGCCTCGGGCGCGACGCTGCGCATCCTCGACACGCAGGCGAATGCGGTCATGCTGACCCTGACGATGGGATAGGCCCGCGACCCCCGGGGCGCGCCCCGCGCGCCCCCGCCTTCATGTCCCCCCTTTTCGACGGCGACGAACCGCCGCTCTGCCCGTTCGGCCCCTCGCAGACTCTTATGGCTGGATAAGGCAACCAGCCCCCAGTGATCACTCCATGAAGGCGAACCAATCCTCCCGCAACGCCGACGAGGCCGTCTCCCCGGTCATCGCCGTCATCCTGATGGTCGCGATCACCGTCGTGCTCGCGGCCACCGTTTACGTCTGGGTGAGCGGCTTCGGCGCCCAGAGCGGCAACCCGCAGAAGAGCATCTCGCTGACCAGCTCCGGGGCGCTCGACAACACGAACAACAACAAGACCTACACCGTCGCCTCGGGCACGTCCGGCATGAAGTGGAGCGACGTGAGCTTCACCCTCAACGGCGCCCCGCTCTCCCACGCCAACCTGACCACCGCGGCGGGCGCGGCCGCGGCCGGCTACTGCGTCTGGGACCCGGTCCACGGCACGTGCTACGCGACGCAGCCCGCCGGGGTCATCTCGGCCGGCGACCTCGTCTACATCCACGACACGGGCGCCATGTCCGGCAAGACCCTGCGCATCGTCGACGCGCAGGCCAACGCCGTCATGCTGACGCTCACGATCGGCTGATCTCCGCGCTCGTCGTTGCGTCGGAGGGGCCAATCGCCCCTCCCCTCTTCTTTATCCAATGCCTTCTGCACACTCACTTCCAGTGACTTTCCATGAAGGCCAACCGAGCGTTCCGTGAGTCTGAGGAGGCGGTCTCGCCCGTCATCGCGGTGATCCTGATGGTCGCGATCACCGTGGTCCTCGCCGCGACCGTCTACGTCTGGGTGTCCGGGTTCGGCGCGCAGAGCGGCAGCCCGCAGAAGAGCATCTCGCTGACCAGCTCGGGGGCGCTCTCCAACGGCTGGAAGAACTACACCGTCGCGTCGGGCACCTCCGGCATGAAGTACAGCGACATCACGATCACGTACGGCGGCGTCACGCAGGCGCTCGACTCGGGCGGCAGCGCGAGCTGCTCGTCCTACGCCGTGAACGCGGGCAGCGTCTACCTGGCGTGCGCGGGCACCTCGCTGCGCGCCTCCACCGGCACGGTCCAGGCGGGCGACGTCATCTCGCTGCACGGCATCGCCGCGGGCGGCACGCTGCGCATCCTGGACACGCAGGCCAACGCCGTGATGCTGACGCTGACGATCGGCTGAGGCTCTTTTCCCCAGGGGCCCAGGTCCGGGCCCCCTTCTTTTCATCCACCTCCGCGTCGAGGCACGACGGAGTGAACCTCATGAAGGCCAACCAGAAGTTCGTCAAGGCCGACGACGCCGTCTCGCCGGTCATCGCCGTCATCCTCATGGTCGCCATCACCGTCGTCCTCGCGGCGACCGTGTATGTCTGGGTCTCGGGTTTCGGCGCCCAGAGCGGCAATCCCCAGAAGAGCATCTCGCTCACGAGCGCCGGCGCGCTCTCCAACACCTGGAAGAACTACACCGTCGCGTCGGGCACGTCGGGCATGAAGTACAGCGACCTGAAGGTCAGCGTCGACGGCGTCGACCAGCCCTTCGACACCGCGGCCGATTGCAGCACGCCGGCCGTCGCGTCGCCCGGCTTCGGCGTCTGCCACGGCGGCAGCGCGCTCGCCTCGTCCAACAACGTCGTGTCGGCGGGCGACATCATCATGCTCAAGGGCATCGCGAGCGGCAAGACCCTGCGCATCCTGGACTCCCAGGCCAACGCGGTCATGCTCACGCTGACCATCGGTTGAGCTTCGCTGGGCACGGGCAAGGGCGCAGGCAAGTTCCTCCCCAGATGGGATGTGGGAACGTGCCCGTGGCCCTGCCCTTGCCCGAACGAATCGTATTCGTGACATCGTTTCTCGTATTCTGGTCGTACCAGTACGGCTTGCCGAAAGCCACGGCTACGTTTTCCAAACCTATTTCCCCGGGCCCGTGGTATGCCGGCCCATGAAGCCCGACGTCCGCGTCCCGATCCCCGGCCCCAACGCGAGCAAGATCGTCGAGCGCGACGAGCGCGTGCTGATGACGACCACGAAGACGGCGCCCATCGCCGCGGCGAGCGCGAAGGGCGTGTGGGTCACGGACGTGGACGGCAACACGCTGCTCGACTTCACCAGCGGCGTGGGCGTCGTCAACTGCGGCTACTCGCATCCCAAGATCGTCAAGGCGATCCAGGACCAGGCGGCGAAGCTCATTCACTTCGCCGGAACGGATTACTATTACTCTTCGCAGGTCGAGCTGGCCGAGCGCCTCGCGCAGGTCGTGCCGGGCAAGTGGGCCAAGAAGGTGTTCTACACCAACAGCGGCACGGAGTCGAACGAGGCCGCGATCAAGATCGTGAAGGCGCACCACGGCGACCGCCAGCAGTTCCTCGCCTTCCAGGGCGCGTTCCACGGGCGCACCATGGGCGCGCTCGCGTTCACCGCGAGCAAGCCCGTGCAGAAGCGCGGCTTCTTCCCGTGGATGGCGGGCGTCACGCACGTCCCCTTCCCGAACCCCTACCGCAACGCCTGGGGCATCGACGGCTACGCGCACCCCGAGGAGCTGACCAACCGCGCGCTCGACTGGATCGAGAACCTTTTCGCCACGAGCCTCCCGCCGCAGGACGTGGGCGGCCTGTGGCTGGAGCCCGTGCAGGGGGAGGGCGGCTACGTCGTGCCCCCGAAGGGCTTCTATCCGAAGCTCGCCAAGCTCGCGCGCGACCACGGCATCCTGCTCGTGGCCGACGAGGTGCAGACCGGCTTCGGGCGCACCGGCAAGATGTTCGCGCAGGAGCACTTCGGCCTCGAGGCTGATATCACCATGCTCGCCAAGGGCATCGCCAACGGGATGCCCATGGGCGCTGCGGTGGCGCGCGCCGACCTCGACTTCGACGCCAACGGCCGCCACAGCAACACCTACGGCGGCAACGTGCTCGCCACCACCGCGGCGCTCGCCACGCTCGACGTCATCCAGGGCGAGAAGCTCGTGGAGAACAGCGCGAAGGTGGGCGACCACCTCAACAAGCGCCTGCGCGAGCTGGCCGGAAAGCACGAGGCCATCGGCGACGTCCGCGGGCTGGGCATGATGCAGGCCATCGAGTTCGTCACCGACCGCAAGACGAAGGCCTACGACCCGAAGGTCAAGGACCGCGTCGTCGAGGAGGCCACCAAGCGCGGCCTCGTCCTGCTCCCCTGCGGCAAGAGCGCCGTGCGCTGCATCCCACCCCTGGTCATCACCGTGGAGGAAGTCGACGCGGGCATCGAGGTGCTGGACCAGGCCATCGGCGCGGCGCTGAAGTAGGGCGCCGAGACGCGCAGCGGTTGTCGACGTTTTCTTTCGGATCGACGATAACGTCTTGCGTCCCCGTGTTATTGGCGCCGCAGGGGGCCTCCGCGCGTGAGCCGCCTCGCGTTCGCCCTTCTCGTGGTCGCCAGCTTCCTCTTGCCCGTGGCGGTCGGCGGCTCGCCGCAGGATCCCGAGATCCGGGGCAACCCGGACAAGCTCGTGAGCACGAACGGGAGCACGACGATCGACGCGCCCGAGGCGCGCATCGTCGCGATCTGGCTCGACGAGCCCAACGACACGACCATCCGCATTTCGTGGCAGGTCGTCGACATCGCGCACCGATTCCAGAGCGACGAGATCCTGAACCTCTGGCTCGACTGCCTCTCCGGCCCCCTGGACAATCTCATGGGGATCAACATGGGCGGCCCCTTCCCCCAGCCCGTCGGGTACGTCCGCAGCTACGAGGAGAACCGGGTCTGGTTCCTGCCCGTCACGATCTCGGGAAACGTCGCGAGCATCACCGTGACGCGCGCGGCATTCGCGCAGCCCCCATGCGTCGAGCCCATCGGCGGGTTTGAGGTCGCGTTCAAGTCGCCCTTGGGCAACTCGTGGGCTCCGACCTCGCCCGTCTGGTGGGGCCAACGCGCGCCCGAGACGGGGTACGGCCGGGACTTCTTCTTCTGAGGCCGGAGATTCCCCGTCGCCCGCAATACCCTTAAGAGAGACCCCCTCCACTCCCGCGGCTCGGTTGCTGCCATGGCCCGAGGTCCCCCTCTCGTGCTTGTCGCCCTTTTCCTCCTTCCGTTGGCCGCGCCGGGCGCCGTCGCCGCGGAGGCCAAGGCGCTCGACTACGGGCTGCCCAACGCGATGGTCGGCGCGGGCGTCGCGCAGGTGGGCGGCTACGTCTACGTCCTGGGCGGCCGCCTCTCCGACGGCACGTACAGCAACGGCATCGTGAGGTACGACCCGACCACGGGCGCGAACAGCACGGTGGCCCGTTTCCCCGACGTCACCATCGCGCCGGGAAGCTCGGAGCGCTACGCCGGGTCGGTCGCGGTCCACGGCTCGAAGATCTACTACTTCGGCGGCGCGACCTCCGTGCAGGGCACCGTGGGCGATCAGGCCGCGCGCCTGCCCAAGCCGATCCCCGACATCGTCGTCTTCGACACGCAGACGAACAGCGTCCAGATCCTCTCCAGCGAGGTCGGCAAGACGCCGCAGAACAGCCAGATCCCGGACAACGGCGCGTGGGGCATGGGCGAGGCCACGATCGGCGACACCGCGTACCTCTTCGGCGGCTTCACGCTCGACCTCTCGACGTACACGTTCCAGCGCCACGACTGGATCCTCGCGTTCGACATGAGCACCGAGACGATCCGCACGCTCTCCTCGACGCTCCCCTACCCGGTGCAGGACGCGGGCGTCGCGTACCTCTCCTCGCCCTCGCCGCGCGTCTACCTCTTCGGCGGCCTGGGCGACAACAACACCGCGAACCTCTGCCCGGGGCGCTACAACCAGACCACGGGCCAGACCGACCGCCCGGGGCTGTGCATGACCGACGAGATCGTGCGCTGGGATCCGCAGCTCCAGGACGGCGGCGACGTCCTCGACGTCAAGCTCCCCTACCGGGTGCAGTTCCCCAGCGCCGGCGTGGCGCGCAGCGACCGCGGCACGCTCGCCTACGTCCTGGGCGGCCTGCTCGTGGACGGATCGGCCTCGCAGGCGATCCTGGAGTTCAACCCCGGCTCCACGACGCCCCTGCGCACGCTCGCACCCCGGCTCGACCCGGGCCTCTTCGGCAGCGGCGCGACGGGCGACGGCAACACGCTGACGCTCTGGGGCGGCCGGCTGGGCGAGGCGAACCAGCTCACCAACGCGATCGTGCGGTTCAACCCCAGCCCCACCGCGCCCTTCCCGCCCACGAGCCTCATGGCGACGCGCGCCGCGGGCGCGATCCACCTGGAGTGGCAGCCGCCCACGTACGACGGCGACTCGCCCGTGACGGGCTATCACGTCTATCGCACGGGCATCGACGGCGTCGAGACGGCGCTCACCACCACGACCGCGCTCTCCTACGACGACGCGGCGACGAAGCCCGGCGCCAACTACACCTACCGCCTCACCGCGGCCAACACCTACGGCGAGAGCGGCGGCGCGCGCGTGAGCACCGCGACGAGCACGACGCCGCCGGGCCCCGTGCAGCACTTCAGCGCCTACGCGGGCAACGCGCAGGTGCAGCTCTCGTGGGACGCGCCCTTGGAGAACGGCGGCGCCGACCTCACCGGCTACCACGTGACGTGCAGCTGCAGCGCGAGCCCGGTGAGCCTCCCCGCGTCCACCACCTCCTACGCGTGGGCCGGCCTCGCCAACGGCGCGAGCTACACGTTCGTCGTGCGCGCCGTCAACGCCAAGGGCGAAGGCACCGCGTCCCCCACGCTCGCCGCCTCGCCCGCGCCCGTGCCCGACGCGCCCGCCAACGTCGCCGCGCAGCCCGCCGGCAGCGACGCGGGGAGCGCCAGCGGCGTCGTCGTCTCGTGGACGTCCCCCGCGACGAGCGTCACCAACGTGATCGTCCTGCGCGGCACGACGCCCGACGCGGTGAGCTTCCCGCTCGCCAACCTCACGCCCGACCAGGTCACCTACACCGACACGCAGGTCGACCACGGCCGCACGTACTACTACGCGCTCGTGAGCCTCAACGCCGCGGGCCGCAGCCCCCCGTCCAAGCCCGTCTCGGTGAGCCTCGTCGACGTGCCCGCGCCGCCCACCAACGTGCAGGCCCGCGGGCTCGAAGGCCTCGTGCAGGTCACGTGGCAGGCGCCCAACGACCTGGGTGGCGCGCAGCCCAGCGCGATCACGTACGCCGTCGTGCGCACGAGCCCCACCGGCAGCCAGAAGATCGTCTCGCCGCCCGACCTCGCCCTGACGGCGTACTCGGACCGCACCGCCACGCCCGGCGTCGCCTACACGTACACCGTGATGACGCAGAACCCGCGCCGCAGCGCCGCGAGCCTCCCGGCCACGGCGACCGCGCTCGTCGTCTCCAACAAGCCGCCCACCGCGGCCATCGCGGTCCTTCCCGCCATCGCGACCGCGGGCGATCCCGTCACGCTCGACGCGAGCCAGTCCGTCGACCCCGACGGCACCCTCGCGCAGTACGCCTTCGACTTCGGCGACGGGTCGGACGTGAAGCTGACCAACCAGAGCACCGTCACGCACGCCTACGCGACGAACAACACGTACACCGTGAAGGTCGTCGTCACGGACGACCGCGGCAACACCAGCGCCCCCGCCACGGCGCGCGTCATCATCGGCACGCTCCAGGGGGGCGGCGCGGATGATTCAGGCGGCACGAACGTGGGCTCGCGCCCCGTCACAAGCGTCGGCGACCCGCAGCCCGGCGCCGGCGCGGGCAAGATCCCCGGCCCCGAGCCGATCCTCGTGGCGCTCGCGGCCCTCGGCCTGGCGCTGGTGACGCGCCGTCACCTCCGCCGGTGACGACCGCGCCCTCAAGCCCGCGCTCGTCCCCGCAGGGTCAGGCTCGTTGCCGCGAGCCAGGTGTTGCCATCATGAAAGCCATCGTCCTCGTCGCCGCGCTCGTGCTCCCCGCCTTGGCCGGAGCCGCGCTGGCCGGCGCGCCCAGCTCGCCCCCCGACGACAGCGCCGCCGCGTTCGACTTCTCGCAGTTCGCGCCCGGCGCGCCCGTCTTCTACGTCTTCTGCGCGCAGCACACGACGCTCGCCAACTGCCAGGGCATGACGATCTACCAGGAGAGCAACGGGCTGGGCAAGCTCCAGCACCTCGGCCTCCAGATCAGCAGCGCCAAGAAGTACGATCCGGACGCCAAGGTCCTGTCCTAGGCATCTCGGGCTTTCAGGGTCCTCAGGAGCGCGCGGTACGCGCCGCGCTCCTGCCCCGCCAGCCTCGCCCACACGATCGTCAGCGCGCCCGCCGCGACGACGGCCGCGGCGCCCGCCCATTCTCCCCATGCCAAGGCGATCGGCGCCGCGAGCAGCGCGATCACGAGGGCGAGGAGCCCCGCGCGCTGCGTGGCGCGGCTGCGGCGGGCCAGGGCGCGGACTTCGGGGAGCGTGGCGTCTCTCATCGGCACCCGGAGGGCGCCTCGATCGGGTCTCTCCTTGCGCTCTCTCCACCGTGTCGGTGTGACGGTTCGCCATCCTCCAGCCACGGAGGACACAGAGGTCACGGAGGAACGACAAAAGTCGCCTCTGTGACCTCTGTGTCCTCCGTGGCTGGAGGGGCGAACCAGCTAGCCGACGACGGGGGCCTGGATTGCCTCGAACGTGAGGCTGCCCGCCACGAGCTTCTGCATGGTCTCCAGCAGCTTCGCCCGTGGTAGGCGCTTCTGCGCCCCCGTGTCGCGCTCGCGCAGCGTGACGGTGCCGTCGTCCTTCGACTGGTAGTCGATCGTGACGCAGAAGGGCGTGCCCACCTCGTCCTGGCGCGCGTAGCGCCGGCCGATGGCGCCGCCGTCGTCGTACGTCGCCGCGAGGCCCGCCATGCGAAGCTCGCGGTCGATCTCGCCCGCCATCGTGTCGAGGCCGTCCTTCGCCATGAGCGGGAAGACGCCGACCTTGACGGGCGCGACCTGGGGCGCCAGGCGCAGGCTCGTCCACTCCTTCTTGCCCGCGGGGCTCTCCCACGCGCTCTCCAGCACGGCGTAGAAGATGCGGTCGATGCCGTACGAAGGCTCGACGACGTGCGGGACGTACCACTCGCCCTCGGCGCGCTCCAGCCGCTTCTCGACGCGGTACATGTCGGACGAGAGGCGGTGCGTCTCGCCGTCGACGGTGATATCAAGGTGCGCGGGGGCCTGCTCGGGCGCCTCCATCGCGCGCAGGGCCTCCGAGATGGCGCCCGCCTTGCCCTTGAACGTGGGGCCGAGCTTGGTGGGGTTGGGCACGTAGCGGTTGACCTCGACCTCGCGCGGCTCGGCGTAGCGGCGCATCGCGCGGAGCTTCTGGCCGCTGACGCGCTCGTGCGCCTTGAGGTCGTAGTCGGTGCGGTCCGCGATGCCGACGATCTCGACCCAGCCAAAGCGCGGGCTGAGGAACTCCGCGTCCCACGTGTCGGTGCTGTAGTGCGCCTTCTCCTCGCGGCCGTGCTGGCGGAACCGGATGATGTCGGCGGGGATGCCGGCGGTCTCCAGGAACTCGCCGGTCAGCGCGATGAAGTACCCGAGCGCGCCGTTGGCGATGATGCCCTTCGCGACGGCGTCGCCCATGCGCATGCGCTCGGGGCTCGTCGCGTCGCGGTGCAGGAGGTTCAGCTCCTTTCCGGCGAGGCGCTCGTAGGCGGGCCAGCTCTTCGCCTCGGGGTCGAAGAAGACCTCCGCCTCCATCTGGTGGAACTCGCGCAGGCGCAGCAGGCTCTGGCGCGGGCTGATCTCGTTGCGGTACGCCTTGCCCACCTGCACCGCGCCGAAGGGGAGCTTCTCGCGGAAGAAGCGGTAGAGCCAGCCGAAGTCCATGAACATGCCCTGCGCGGTCTCCGGGCGCAGGTAGCCCACGCGGCCGCTGCCCGGGCCCACGGTGGTGCGGAACATCAGGTTGAAGGCGTGGATGTGCGCCGTCTTGATATCGAGCGGCTTGTTGCACGAGGGGCACTTCACGACGTCCTCGTAGAGCGTCTTGCCGCCCTTGGCGACGCGCACGGTGAGGTGGGTCGCCTGGACGTGCACGCCCTCGTGCTCGCCGTGGTAGAGGACCTTCTCGTGGAACATGACGGCGTTGCCGTGCAGGAGATCGGTCAAGTTCTCGGGCGAGGGATTGCGGTCCGCCGACTCGCGCACCTCCTCGATCTTCTGGAGCAGCGCGTCGGCCAGCGAGCCCGCGTGCGCCTTGCGGATCGCGTCGGAGGCGCTCTCGCCCAGGCGCTTCCACTCGTTGCGCACGAGGTGGTCGCCGCGGTTGCCGCTGCCGCACTGCACGCACTCGATGACCGTGTCGGCGAACTTCTCCAGGTGGCCGGAGGCGCGGAACACCTGCTCGGGCGAGATCGTGGGGCACTGGATCTCGGCCATGCCCTCGCCCAGCACGTAGTGGCGGCGCCAGAGGTTCTCGAGGTTCGTCTTCAGCGCCGCGCCAAGCGGGCCGTAGTCGAAGAAGCCCGCCACGCCGCCGTAGATCTCGTAGCTCGGCTGCAAGTAGCCGCGACGCTTGAGCGTCGCCATCAGTTCCTCATGAATGTCGGGGCGGGCCGCGCCGGATTGCGCGGAGGCGGGTGCGGGCATGCGGCGTGGCGAGGGCGCCACGCCTTGAAAAAGATAGGCTCAGAGGGGGCTGTTCTGAACGCACGCGCCGCCGGGCGCGTCGGCATCGAGGCTTTGCGTGACGCAGACGAGGTCCGCGCGGCACGCCGAGTCGATGGCGATGCCCAGGCAGACGCCGACGGGACCCGCGTCGCAGCCGGAGCCGCCCGCGGGCGTCATGCACGCCGAAGCCGAAGGCGCGAGGACGAAGACAGAGCCGAGCACGACGAGGGCGAGGAGAAGGGCGCGCACGTCCAACACCTCAGAAGCACTCCGTCGTGTAGCAGGGGTCGGGCACGCAGATCGAGCGCGCGTTGCCGATCACGCAGATGAGGTTCGGCCCGCAGGTCGCGAAGTCCTGCTCCGTGCAGACCTGGAACGACTCCGCGACGACGTTGACGCACGTCGGGTTGTCGATGAAGGCGAGCGTCGGGTGGTTGACGCAGACGAGCCCCGGGCACGTGGGCTGGGTCGCGCGGACGCACGCGCCCACGGGGATCGCGTAGCAGGGCATCGCGCCCACGCCGCAGCCGGGCGGACAGGCGGAGCCGGGGGACTCGGGGCAGGGCGAGGCCGACGCGCCCGGCAGGAGCGCGACGACGGAGGCGGCGAGAGCAAGGGCGAGAAGAAGGGAGCGCATGGGTCGATCCTCCGGGAGGCTCACTCGATGCAACGCGTCGTGCAGGGCGGGTACTCGACGTAGACGGTGCGGCACTCGGTGATGGTTCCCGCCTGCACGCAGACCGTACAAAGCTCGTTCGCGTTGAACGGGTTGCAGACGGGCAGCGTGCAGTACTGGATCGTGCACGCCTGGGCCGAGGGGGCCACGGTCACGAAGGCGAGAGCAGCGAGGCAGGCGGCAAGGAGCAGCGCGATTCTCATGGGGGAACCTCTGCGGCGCGGATCCGCGCTCGTGCGGAAACCGGTTTCGCGGGCGCGCCGGATGGGGTGCAGGCGGCCCAGCCCTACGGCAGGACCCCGTCGGTGATGCAGCGCCAGACGAAGCCGCCGTGGATGCCTTGGCCGCCGTAATAGACCGGGATGCAGACGCAGCCGACCTGCGTGGGCGAGGTGCACGTCGCGGAGGCGGTGGGGGCGACGTTGGCGATGGCGAGCACGGAACCGAGCACGACAAGGGCGAGGAGGATGGCACGCATGCGCCCCGAGCACGCTCCCGGCCGATCCAAATGCCTTGCGTCTACGGAGGGTTGCGGAACATCACGAGCATCTCCGCGTCGTCGGGGCGCATCGGCCGCCGCTCGTACGCGCCCGTCACGCCGCCCCAGAGCGCCTCGTGGCGGAAGCCGGCCTCGCGCCCCATGGCGATGACCTCGCGCGGCGTGAAGGCGCGCGTCGCCAAGGAGAAACGCCGGACCCGACCCTGGGGATCGGCGAGGTCGTAGCCGTCGAGCATGACGTTGGTCGCCGGGTCGAACGCGGGGTCCGCGCTCATGGCGAACACGCTCATCGCGGAGAGCAGGAACGGCGCGCCGGGCGCCAGGCACGCGCGGACGCTGCGCAGCATCGCGACGTGCGCGGCATCGTCGGGCAGCAGGCCGAACGCCCCCTCGCAGACGGAGAACGCGCCCGCGAACCGGCCGCGGAACGGCAGCGCGCGCGCCTCGGCCTGGACCCAGTCACCGCGCTGACGCGCGGCGACTGACAAAAGCCCGCGCGAGAGGTCCGCGCCCACGACGCGCCAGGGCAGGAGCGGCTCGTGCCGGCCCAGCCCGCACGCGACGTCGAGCACGAGCGCGCCCTTCGGGAGCCCGAGCGCCTCCACGAGGAACTTCGCCTCCTGGCGCGTGCCCTTCGTGTACGGGAACCGCAGGTAGTTCTCGCGGACGTGGTCGCCCAGCGCGCGGAAGGCGAGACCGCTCTCGAACGGGTCGTCCACGCCGCGGCAGCCGCCACCATACTCTTTAATACAGGCACCCTCGTGGCAGGAATCCCGCCCGGCCAGGGCAGGCCCCCCGAGGGGAGATCCGTTGCACGGCTTCGGCCGTCCGGAATCGCAGGCCTGACGCGATCGAGCAGGACAAGGAGAATCACCGAATGCTTCGCCCCCGAACGATCCAGCGCTACTGCCCGAAGTGCAAGAAGCACACGGCGCAGGAAGTCGAGCGCGTCAAGAAGCGCAAGGCGTCCGAACTCAAGAAGGGTCAGAGGCGCTTCCGCCGCGTGACCGCGGGTTACCGCGGCTTCCCGCGCCCGAAGCCCGAGGGCCGCGAGAAGGCCACGAAGCGCGTCGCGCTCCGCTACCGCTGCAAGACCTGCAAGAAGGCCACGCAGCCCGCGGCGCAGCGCGCCAAGAAGTTCGAGCTCAAGGAGGCTGCCTGATGGCGCGCCACGGACAGGTCACGAAGTTCGTCAAGGTCAAGTGCAAGGACTGCGGCAACGAGCAGATCGTCTTCAGCAAGGCGGCCACCAAGGTCTCCTGCGGCGTCTGCGGCGCCACGGTCGCCGAGCCCCGCGGCGGCACGGCCAACTTCCTCGGCGAGATCACGGCTGAGCTGGCCTAAGTTTCGGACCGGGCTTTCGAGCCCGACCCTTTTCATTTTCTTCTGCGCCAGCGCAGCGTGAGTCCGCGGAACCGGAACGTGACCTCGGCCGCGTCGCGCAGCAGGAGCCACACGAGCGCGAGAAGGAGGAGCCCGTCCGTCCACCACGCCCAGGCCTCCGGGATCACGCCGGGCCGGAGCACGGGACGTGGCTTAGGCTCCTCGCATCGGCGCGCTCACAGGAATCATCCACAGCGCTCGACCACCCGTCAGCGCTTGTCGGCGGCGTGCCCCGGCGCCGCGTCCCGGACCCGAGCCGCGACCTGGCCGGCGGCGCGCACGTCCCAGAGCACGAGACGACGCCCGTCCGTCAGGCGAAGCTCGACGCCCCACGGCCGCGCCCGCGCGTCGGCGACATCCGCAAGCGGCACGACGCGCCGCGCCAGCACGAGCCGGTCACCCGCGAGCCGCGGCGCGCGCCGCGCCTGGGCGCGGGCGACGAGCGCGCCCACGAGAAGGCCACCCACGAGGATCGCCGCCGCCAGCATGATCGAGCCGGCGAAGCCGTAGAGCGCCGCGACGAGGAGCGCGTACGCCAGCGCGGCAAGCAGGCCGAGGGCGTAGCGCGGCGCGAGCCGCTCCGTCCCTTCGGCGCCGCGCATCGCCCGTTGCACGTCTTGCGCAACGCAAAAGGGCTTTCGTCGTTCTTGCCAGGAAACGCCTTCCTGGGCGCGATGGCGGCGAAAGCGCCGGCGACCGAGGCGCGCTTCCGGGAGGCGTTGCGCTACAAGCACGCCGTGAGCATGCTCCTCGCGCTGGGGAGCGATCCGCGCCGCGCGTGGACGGTCCAGGACGTCGCCGACTACCACGGGATCAAGGTCGGCCGCCTCGGAAAGCTCGCCCGCGACCTGGAGAGCTACGGGCTGACCCATGTGGATCACGTGGAGGGGCCGGCGAACCAACTGGCGTACCGGATCCGCCTCACGCCGCTGGGCCTCCGGCTGGCCGCGTCGCTCCGCGCCCACGCCAAGGACATGCCGGAGCGCCGCGAGCCGAAGGCGCCCATCCGCCGCCGCTCGCGGAAATCCCCGTGATCCTCACCCGAGCACCTATATACAGAAGCCGGCTGATGGCCGCGCGTTCCCCATGGTCAAGCGAACCCCGCTGCCCGAGGAAGGCGAGCTCGTCGTCGCCACGGTCAAGGACGTGAAGGGCTTCGGCGCCTTCGTCAACCTCGACGAGTACCCGGGCAAGGAGGGCTTCATCCACATCGCGGAGGTCGCCGCCGGCTGGGTCAAGTACGTGCGCGACCACGTGCGCGAGAACCAGAAGATCGTGGCGAAGGTCATCTCGGTCGATCCGAACCGCGGCCACGTCGACCTCTCGCTGAAGCGCGTGAACGACCACCAGCGTCGCGAGACCATCAGCGCGTGGAAGAACGAGCAGAAGGCCGAGAAGCTCCTGGGCATCCTGGGCGAGCGCATGAGCAAGAAGCCCGAGGACCTGCTCAAGGACTTCGGCATGAAGCTCGTCGACACCTACGGCTCGCTCTACGCGGCGTTCGAGAACGCGGCGGTCAACGAGGAGGCGTTCGAGGAGGACGGCCTGAGCGGCCCCTGGGTCAAGCCCCTCGTGGAGCTGGCGAAGGAGAACATCCAGGCGCCCTTCGTCCACGTCAAGGGATACGTCGAGCTCCAGAGCTTCGCCAAGGACGGTGTCTCCGAGATCCGCGAGGCGCTCGCCGCGGCCGAGGAGTCCGAGTACGAGGACGTCGCGATCGAGGTCCAGTACACCGGCGCGCCGCGCTACCGCATCCGCGTCAAGGCGCCCGAGTACAAGGTCGCCGAGGAGGAGCTTCGCAAGTCCGCCGACCGCGCGGTGAAGCTCATCGCCAAGAAGGGCGGCGTGGGGCAGTTCATCCGGGGCGAAGAGGCGTGAGCCTCCTGAAGTGCGCCGAGCACGGCTACACGCTGAAGGCCGCGTGCCCCGCGTGCGGCAAGGCGACGGCGCAGCCCGGCCCCGCGAAGTTCTCGCCCGAGGACCGCTACGGCGCGTACCGCCGCAAGCTCAAGGCCATGGACCGCGCCAAGGGGCGATCCGCCTGAAGGACGTGCAGATCGACCTCACCGAGCGCCCCTCGCTCGAGAACGCCGTGTTCATCGAGGGCCTGCCCGGCGTGGGCAACGTCGGCAAGCTCGCGGCGGACCACCTCATCGAGGTGCTGGGCGCCACGAAGTTCGCGACGGTCACGTCGAAGTACTTCCCGCCGCAGGTGCTCGTGCTGGGCGACGGCACGATCCGCCTCGTGAACAACGAGCTCTACTTCTGGAAGGCGCGCGAGGAAGGGCAGCGCGACCTCATCATCCTCATCGGCGACTACCAGGGCTTGACCGCCGACGGGCAGTACGTGCTCGTCGAGGCCATCCTGGACCTGCTATCAGAATTGGGCGTGACGATGATCTACACGCTGGGCGGCTACGGCACCGGCAAGATGCTGGAGAAGCCGCGCGTGCTGGGCGCCGCGACCAACCGCGACCTCGTCAAGGACCTCAAGAAGAAGAACGTCGTCTTCCGCAAGAACGAGCCCGGCGGCGGCATCGTGGGCGCCTCGGGCCTCTTCCTCGGTCTCGGCCTGCGCCGCGGCATGCAGGGCGTCTGCCTCATGGGCGAGACCTCGGGCTATCTCGTCGACCCCAAGAGCGCGCAGAGCGTGCTGGAGATCCTCAGCGACATCCTCTCGGTGCGCGTCGACTTCACCGACCTGGAGAGCCGCGCCGAGCAGATGGACAAGCTCGCGCAGCAGCTCCGCGACCTCGAACGCGCCGCGGAAGGGCCCTCGGACGAGGACCTGCGCTACATCGGCTGATCGCGTTCCTTCTCGCACGAAGGCCGACGGCCGAAGCCTCCGACGACCTCGTCATGTTGGCTTTGCGCCGCCTCCGGCGAGGAAGACGGAATCTCCGGATCTCGCACCTGGGCCGAGATTCCGTGATTCTGAGATTCAGATGCTTTTCGCGCGGAGCGCGCCCACAAGCCCAAGGCATCTTCGGAGGCTCGGCCGTCGGCCTTTCGTGCGAGAAGGAACGCCTCTTCACGTCTTGATCTGCCGTGCGAACGCGTGGACCCACACGGTATCTGAGTCCCGGAACCCGCGCGTCGGGTGGTTCTCGCGCCACGTCGCCTCGAACTCCGCGGGCGAGGCCATGCCTTCCTCGCGCCACACGAGGTCGCGCGCCTCCGCGAGCGGCATCGCCTCGACGCGCGTCAGCACGAACGCGACGCCCTCCACGTCGAACGCATCGCCGACCGAGCCGAAGCGGCGCGTGCGCACGGTGGTGGTCTTCGTGCCGGCGAGGACGGCGGGGCGCCAGCGCGGCTGGAAGGGAAGGCCGACGCGGGCCATGTTACTTGGCGAGCTCGTCCATGGCGGCGCGGTGCTCGTCGTAGAGCTTGTCCAGCGATTCCCGGACGGAGCCCTTCGGCTTCTCCCGAAGCGCCTCCACACGACGCGCCATGGTCAGCCGTTCTCCGCCTCGCTACTTATAGGTATTCCAGCCTGGATCGGAACCAGCGCGCGATCTCGTCCAACGCGGGCGCGCCGCACGCGACGCGGAGGACGAACGCCACGATCTCGTCGTCGCTTGCCCCGACACGCGCACCGTTCAGGTCGAGGAAGACGCGGAGCGCGGCGCGCTCCGCGAGATCGCCCACCTCGAACGGCCCCCAGCGGGTGCGCTCCAACGCGGCGAGCACGGCGCCTGCGTGGCGGACGCTGCGGTGAGGGGTTCCGAGCGGTCCCTCGCGGAGCACGCGCGCGTGGATCGCCACCACCTCGTCGCGCGTCAGGAAGCGCACGCCCCAGGCGAACGACTTCCGGCAGATGATGGTTCTCCGGAGGTCGCGCCACGTGCCCCTCGCGCCCGCGCCCGACCAAGGCCTTTTCTGGCGTCGCGGCGTGGCGAAGCGCGTGCGCCGCGTCCTTGTCGTGCAGAACGCGCGCCACGAGGGCCCGGGCCATCTCGCCGCGCCGCTGGAGGAGGCCGGCGCGACGCTGGAGATCGTGCAAGCGTGGGACGGAGCGCGCCTTCCCGCCACGGTGGAACGATATCACGCCCTGCTCGTCTTGGGCGGGCCCCCCTCGGCCTACGACCTCGCCAGCGGTCCGTGGATGGCGCGCGTGCTCGACCTGCTGCGCGCGGCGCATGGGCGCGTCCCCATCCTGGGCGTCTGCCTGGGCGCGCAGCTCGCGGCGCACGCGCTGGGCGGGCGGGCGCGGCCGGGCGAGGCGGGCGCGGAGGTGGGCTTCCACGCGCTGCGCTGGCACGCCGACGAGCTTGGCGCGCCGCCGCTGGCCCTGCAGCTCCACCACGACACGTACGACCTGCCGCCTGGCGCCGTGCGCCTCGCGTCGTCGGCGCGCTACGCGGAGCAGGCGTTCCGGCTCGGGCGCGCGACGTACGGCGTCCAGTTCCACGTCGAGATGCGCGCCGCCGGCCTCGCGCCGATCCTCGAAGCGGACCGCAAGGACCTGGAGGCCGAGGGCGTGGACGTCGACGCGCTCCTGCGGGAGGCCGCGCAGCGCGACGGCGCGATGGCGGACGCGGCCCGCCGGCTCGCGGAAGCATGGTGGGCCCTTTCGGGCGCGTAGAATTGGAGGGGGGGACGGGACCGGCAAGTCCCGCCCCCCGGGGGCAACCTTGTCTGGCAACGGCTCGCAGCCGGGCGCACCGGGGCGCCCGTCGGGCTGTTGAGCCAAGATGGGGGGCGAGGGGGGATATCCTGAGTTGAACCCCTTTGGACGGTGCGGACGCCGGCGTCTTGCACGGTCGTTGGCCGGGACCCGACCGATCCGATCGGCAAGGCATGGCGGGCCAGAAGAGGATGGGAGAATGCCCGCGAGGGCGAGAAGAGGGCCTACAGGACCGACGCGACCTTGGTCACGACGATCATGGCGAAGATGAACATCAGCGGGATGATCGCGACGTTCAGGTTGGCCGCGTAGAAGCGGGCCGCCTTCGCCTTCCAGGTGCTCTGGAGGCGCTCCTCGGCCGCGTAGGCAAGAAGGAGCTCCTTGGCGACCAGGAGGCCGATCAGGAGGAGCGTCGCGAAGACGCCGAGGGCGACGGCCTGCTGGACCGTGATGGCGGCGACGACAGCGGTCGTCGTGGTCGCCGTCGTGGCGGCAGCGGTGGTCGTGGTCATCATGATATTCGGGCCTCGAGGGGTGGGTATACAGAGCCGGTGTTAAGCTTTGTGGAGGATGGGACCAGCGCTCACATCCAGCCCTTGCGGGTGCGCACGAGCACGACTGCGCCGAGGGCCGTGGCGCCCAGGCCCAGGAGGACCAGCGCGGGAAGCTCGGGCATCGGGATGGTGGCCGTGCTGTCGGCCGTGGCGCCCAGCGTCGTCTGCGTGGGGTAGAGGCCGTTGCTGTTGCTGGCGATGATCTGGATGGCCGGGTAGGCGCCGCGGGGGATCTCGCCGTCGATCCCGGAGAGGGTGACCGTGGCGTGGCCGATGTCGACGCTCGTGCCGGTGGGCGGGAGGGGCGCGCCCAGCGCGTGGCCGACGTTGGCGACGACGGCGCGGGGGACGCGGGCGACGTTGACCGCGTTGGACGCCTTCAGGGGCGTGAAGTGCTCCTGGTGGTCGAGGCCGAGCGCCATGTAGCCCCAGATGGCCTTCACGCTGCCCGAGGGGCTGGTGAGGTAGAGGTCGAAGGCGAAGGAGCCGCCGTGGAAGGCCGCGGCCGTGGCGAGCGCGGTCGGGTAGGCCCAGGTCGTGGCGACGTTCGGCGCGAGGGCGACGGGGCTCCCCGCGCCGGCCTGCGCGAGGGCGAGGGTGCTGCCCAGGACGCCCGCGTTGGGCGCGTCCGTGAAGCCGTAGAGCTTCTCGGCGGGTACCGCCGTGACGACGGGCGCCAGGAGGGACGCGATGGCGACGGCGAGGACGACGGTTCTCATGGGAAACTCCCCGGTCGTGCGGAACCTTGTGAGCCTATTAGGGGAGAAAGGTAGGCGCCATCTAGAGGACTGCTCCAGAGCCTAACACCCGCACAGTCCTTCACCAAAAGAGCCAAGCGACCCGAACCGGTCGTGAGCGCCGGCTTTGTCCTCGAGGCTGGCACCATGCGTCTCCTTTCTCTTCTCGTCCTCGGCGCGCTCCTGCTCCCCCTCGGCTTCGCGGCGCCCCAGGCCCGCCACGACGAGACCCTGAAGCTGACCAACCCCGGCAAGAACCTGGGCGACCCCTCGGACGACTCCACGGTCTACGTCTCCGCGTGCCGCGGCGTCTCCCTCACCCAGAGGTTCGCCGTCAACGCGGTGGACGACTGCCTGACCTCGGGCGTCTATGGCGAGACCAACAAGGTTGATGGCCTCCAGGTCCGCGCCGGCGAAGCGATGGACGGGGACGTCATGGTCGCCTACGCGGCGGACCCCTCGCTCCTCGCCTAGTCCGGTGACCGCATCGTGGAGCCCGCCCACCCCCTCGTCGAGCCCTCGACCCGCCCGCGCCTGTCGTGGCGGATCGCCGTGGGCGCGATCCTTCTGGCGGGCCTCGCCTTCCTCTTCCGCGCTCCGGCGCTCTTCGTCTGGCGCGCCTGGTGGAGCGACCCCTACTACACGCACGGCCTGCCCGTCTTCCTCGCGGCCGCGGGCCTCGCCGCCTGGCGCCTCGCGCGCGCCCCCGCCCTCACCGCCCCGGTCCCGGCGTGGGCGCTCCTTGGGCTGCCCGCGGCGCTCGGGCTCTACCTCGTCGGCTTCCTCCGCGCGGACGCCTACTTCCTGACGTGGAGCTTCCTCGCCCTCGCGGCCGCGGTCGCGCTCGCCACGGGCCGGTTGCGCCTGCTCGCGGCGCCGCTCCTCCTGGCCGCGCTCGCCCTGCCCACGCCCTGGACGATCCAGGTCTGCGTCTGGCTCCAGGACGGCGCGACCGCCGCCACCGCCGCGCTCCTCGGCCTCGCCGGCGTCCCGCTGGAGCGCGGCCTGACGACGCTCACCAGCGGCGCGCTCGCCTTCGAGGTCACGCCCGCGTGCAGCGGCTTCCAGAGCGCGGTGAGCCTGCTCGCGGTGGGCGCGGCGATCGCAACGCTCTTCCCCATGTCCAAGGCTCGGCGCCGCGTCGTGCTCGCCCTCGCGGTCCCGCTGGCGCTCGCGCTCAATGTCGCGCGCCTGATCGCCGTCGTCGCCATCGGCCTGCGCTGGGGCGCCGACGCGGCGGAGGGTTTCTTCCACGGCTTCTCCAGCGCGCTGATCTTCCTCGCCGAGACGATCGTCCTGCTCGCCGCGGCCGGATTGCTATCTCGCCCCCGGGAGGCCCGCGCGTGAGGGCCGAGGACACGTGGCGCGTCGTCGCGGGCGCCGTCGCGCTCCTGGTCGTCGCGGGCCTGCTCCTCTCCACGCCGAGCATGATCTTCGTGCGCAAGGTGCAGATCGTCGACACCGAGCTGCGCGACACGGGCCAGCCGCGCACCGTGCTCTCGCGCTTCGACCTGGGCGATCCCAAGGACCTCGCCACGGTCCCGAAGCGCATGGGCCCGTGGAACGAGACGCGCGAGTACCAGGAGGACCGCATCGCGTCGCTCCTGGGCACGAACGTGCTCCTCTCGCGCGACTACGGCCGCGACGACGTCTTCCAGCCCGTCAACCTCCTCATCATCCAGAGCGGCAACGTCAGCTCGTTCCACCCGGCCGCCGTCTGCTATCGCGCGCAGGGGTACGACGTGCCGCCCGACGAAGGCCGCGTCGTCAACGTCAACGTCCCCAACGTCACGTGGGCCCAGCAGCAGTGGCTCTCCAAGGACGAGCAGAACGTCTTCGACGGCAACCTGAGCGCGCGTCTCCTGCAGGTCTCGAAGGCCGCGCCCAACGGCTCGGTCCTCGACAAGCGCGTCGCGCTCTACGTCTACCTCAAGCGCGAGGACTGGCGCGTCACGGACCAGGTGACGTGGATCCGCCTGGAGATGGCGGTGGGCGCCAACACGACCGCCGACGAGGCGCTCCCGATCCTCAGCGACCTCATGCGCGAGGCCGTGCCCAGCCTCTTCGTGTTCAAGGTGACCGAGGAGCGCACGCTGGGCGAGAGCCTCATCGACCGGTTCGGCGTCGCGGGGGCGGGCATCGTCGCGGCCGCCGTCGCCGTGCCCTGCTGGCCCATCGCGGCGGCCATCCGGCATTCGGTGCGCGGGCCGAAGCCATAAGGCGAGGGCAGGGCGGCCTTCATGCCACGGGGCGCGTCTTCCGCCGCGTGCCGGACGACGCGCCGTCCCTGAAGCCCACCCTGGGGCTGCTGAGCGCCACGCTCCTGATCGTGGGCAGCAGCATCGGGAGCGGCATCTTCCGCCTGCCCAGCACGATGGCCGCGCAGGTGGGCTCGCCCTGGCTGCTCATCGGCGTGTGGGTGCTCTGCGGCGTGCTCTCGCTCACCGGCGCGCTCACGTTCGCGGAGATGGGCGGCATGTTCCCGCGCGCGGGCGGCCAGTACGTCTTCCTCAAGCAGGCCCTCGGCGGCCGGGTCGCGTTCCTCTACGGCTGGACGTTCTTCTGGGTCATCCAGACGGGCATCATCGCCGCGGTGGCGACGGCGTTCGCGGGCTTCCTCGCGGTGCTCCTGCCGCTCTCGGCCTTCCAGCAGAAGCTCGTGGCGATGGGCGTCATCGGCCTCCTTTCGCTCGTCAACTACGTGGGCGTCAAGTACGGCGGCGCGGTGAGCAACGTCTTCACGACGCTCAAGGTCGCGGCGCTCGCGGCGCTGGTGCTCCTGGGCTTCGCCCTCGCGCGCGGGGCGGGCAACTACGCGATGGCGCCGATCCCCCAGACGGCGGGCCTCGTGGGCTCCATCGGCCTCGCGATGTCGGCCGCGTTCTTCGCCTACGACGGCTGGAACCAGAGCGCCGCGGTCGCCAGCGAGATCAAGGAGCCGCAGCGCAACGTGCCGCTCTCGATGCTCTTCGGCGTCCTGGGCGTCATGGTCGTCTACGTGCTGGCGAACCTCGCGTACGTCTACGTGCTGCCGTTCCACGACATCGTGGCGACCCAGACGCTCGCCTCGGACGTGGCGCGCGTGCTGCTCGGTCCCGTGGGCGCGACGCTCATCACGATCGCCGTGCTCGTCTCGACGTTCGGCACCGTGAACGCCTACGTGCTATCAGGCCCGCGCGTCTACTATGCGATGGCGAAGGACGGCCTCTCGTACCCCGGCCTCGCGAGCGTGAGCAAGCGCTTCGCCACGCCCGACTTCGCCATCCTCGTGCAGGCCGAGTGGGCGATGCTCCTCGTGCTGACGGGCAGCTACAACTCGCTCGTCAACTTCAGCGTCTTCGCGATCCTGCTCTTCTACGGCATCGCGACGATCGGCTTCTTCCTGCTGCGCCGCCGCGAGCCCCACACGCCCCGGCCCTACCGCACGGTGCTCTACCCGGTGGTGCCGCTCGTCTTCCTGGCGACGTGCGTGTTCGTCGTCGTCAACACCCTCGTGTCCGACTTCTGGGATGCGTTCTGGGGGCTCGTGCTGATCCTCACGGGCGTGCCGGCGCTCTTCCTCGTCGAGTGGGCCAATCGGCGGCGGACGCAGGCGGATGGCGAAGTGGCGCCGGCGTAGCCTCACGGCACGCGCGTCAGCGTCACGACGAAGTCGCCCGTGTTGTCCGCGTAGTAGTCGTCCACGAAGCGCCCGGTGACGGTGCCGCCAAGCGCGAGCGTCGTCGCGCCGTTCACGCAGATGCCGTTCACCGCCACGCTCTGGTCGCCGCAGCCGAGGACGCGCGCCTTGGGCGTCGTGCAGAACTCGGAGGCCGCGCCGACGGACACCGCGCACGTGGCGCCGGGGTCCGGCACCTGGCCCGCGGGCGTGGGCAGGTGGTACACGTTGGTGGCGGTGATGAAGTTGCACGCGCCCGTCACGGTCACGACGTAGGTCCCGCCGGGCACCCCGATGGAAACGCCGCCCGACGCGTTGCAAGGCACGACCATGAAGAATGGAGCCTGGGCAGCATGGGCCGGCGTGGCGACCACCAGGAGCGGCAGGACGAGAGCGACGAGCAACGAAGACGCAAGCTTGGTCAAGACAGTTCCCCGCGCCCCGGAGGCGGGTGGCGGTTGATGAAGTCGACTGGAGGAATCGTAACAAATCCGTCAGCGCAACAAAAGCACGCTCGTCCCGACGTGCCGCACCAGGTCCTCGGTGAAGCTGTGGCCCAGCACGAGGCGGTGCAGGAAGCCCACGGGCCGCGCGCGCACGATCGTGAGCCAGTATTGTCCCGAGTTGGCCTCCAGCGTCAGCTCGCGCTCGACAAGCCCCTCGCGCTCCACGAGGTCGGCCTCCGCGCCGCGGCGGCGCAGCGAGTCCAGCGTGGAGGTCAGCCACGGCGCGCCCGTCTGCTGCTGGACCTGCTGGTGGCCCGAGGCGAAGACGGTGTCCTCCGCCGGGTCGACGTGCACGAGCGTCACGCGCGAGTCGGTGGCCTTGGCGATCTCCGCGGTGACGTCGAGCATGCGCGAGCTGGGGCGGCCGCCCGCGAGCAGGATGTGGCGTCCCTCGGGCGAGGTGATGCCGCGCAGCGCGAGCACGGGGCGGTCGCACGTCTCGACGACCTTCTCCACCGTGTTGCCGAAGACGCGCCGGAGCAGGCCAGGGTGGCGGTCGTGGCCGCGCACGACGACGAGGTCCGCCTTCTCGGTGCGCGCCCGATCCACGATGGCCTTGGCCGGATCGCCCGCGGAGACGATGCGCGTCACCCGCGCGCCGCCCCGCTCCAGCGCCGCCTGCGCGTCGAGCACGGCCTGCGGCGCCGCGTCGCCCACGTGGAGCACGATGGCGGGGTCGGAGTCGGCGAGCTTCCCGAGCGATTCGAGCGCGGCGGGATCGAGCGGCTTGTCGGAGACGGCGACGAGGAGCTTCATGACTTCACCTTCCTTCGCGAGCGCCTGCCCGGGGGCGAATCGAGGAGCGCGGTGAGCGCGGCGCCCGCGTCCTCGTCCTGGCGCGCGTAGTAGCGCGCTTCGAGCACGCCCTTCACGAGCGCGCGCACGACGATGATCGAGATGAACACCGCCGCGCCGATGAGCAGGAGCACGGCGACGGTGTTGCTGCCGGGCACGAGCTGCTTGATGGTGAGCGCGATGGCGGGGATCAAGACGCTGATGCCGAAGTAGAGGCGGATGCGCATGCCCTTCACGAACTGGGTCGCCATCGTCCCGATCTGCGCGCCCACCGCCGCGCCCACGAGCATGACGGCGGCCACGGTCACGAGCACGCGCCCGTCGAGGGCGTAGAAGAACGCGCCCAGCCCCGCGCTGAAGATGATCTCGAAGAGGTCGGTGCCCACCGCGATCTTCGTGGGGACCCCGAGAAGATACACGAGCGAGGGCATGCGGATGAAGCCCGCGCCCACGCCGAGCAGGCCCGACGCGAAGCCCGACACGACCGCGAGCGCGAAGGGGATCCACGCGCTGATGCGCGCGATGCCGGAGGTGGGCAGCGAGAGGTAGGGCGGCAGCTTGAGCGCCTGGACCTTCTCGTGGAGCCGCGCCTTGCCAGGCTTGCGCGGCGCGTGGCGGATCGCCGAGCGCCAGTAGTCGTGGAGGACGTAGCCGCTGATGAAGAACAGGATCACGATGTAGATCGTGCGCACGACGCTCTCGGCGTTGCCCGCGCGCTCCAGCGCCAGGAGGCTCATCTCGCCCAGCTTGAGGCCGATCGTGGTGCCCACGATCATGAACGCGCCCAGCCGCATGTCGACGTGGCCGAAGCGGCGGTGCTTGATCGTCGCGACGATGCTCTTGCCCATCGTGTGCAGCAGGTCCGTGCCCACCGCGAACGCGATGGGGAGCCCGAGCAGGTTGAGCCCGGGCGTGACGATCCACGTGCCGCCCACGCCGAAGAAGCCGCCCAGGATGCCCACGACGAGGCCCAGGAGCAGCAGCACGAGGACGTTGATGCCCGCGACGTCGATCAATCGAAGGGATCCCCCGGCCGCTCGGGATGCCACCGCTTCAGGAGGAGGTCGGCGAGGTAGCCCAGGAGGAGCCCCTCCGCGCCGATGCCCACGATGATCCCTGCTGCGAGCAGCCAGGCCACGGACGAAGGTGCCTCGTCGGGCGGACATGACGTTTTCCGCTCGGACGCCGATGACGGGCGCATGCCAGCAGGCTTTCACGCGGGCAGCCGCGAGCTCCAGGACCGCTTCGACACGCGGCGCATCGCGGACCGGATCGACGAGCTGCTCGTGCGCGACGAGATGCACGACGAGCAGCGCGCGACGATCGAGGCCGCGCCGATGTTCTTCCTCGCCACCGCCGACGAGCAGGGACGCCCGACGTGCTCCTACAAGGGGGGCGACCCGGGCTTCGTCACGACGCCCGACGCGCGGACCGTCGCGTGGCCCAACTACGACGGGAACGGCATGTACCTGAGCATGGGCAACCTGCTGCGCAATCCGCACGTCGGGCTGCTCTTCGTCAGCTTCGAGGACCCCGACCGCCTACGGATCCAGGGACGCGCGAGCATCGCGCCCGACGATCCGCTGCGATCACGCTGGCCCGAGGCGCAGTTCGTGGTGCGCGTCGCGGTCGAGCAGGTCTTCCCGAACTGCCCGCGCTACGTGCACAAGATGAAGCTCGTGGAGCGCAGCCGCTTCGTGCCGCGCGAGGGGTGCGAGACGCCCGTCCCCGAGTGGAAGCAGATGGACTGGTCGCGCGACTACCTGCCGGTGCGGTAACGCCGTCCCTTCCACGTCGCGCCGCGCCCCGTCGCGTGGTCGAACGCGCTCGCGGCGAGCACGACGGCGAAGAACGCGAAGCCCACGACGTGCAGCAGCGCGTGCCACGCGCGCGGGCCCTCCGCCGTCGCGCTCGCGCGCCGCACGCGCCACGCGACGACGAGCCACGCCGCGGCGGCCACCCCCGCCACGAGCCAGGCGCGCAGCGCGAGCGCCACGAGGAGCGTGGGCAGCGCGAGCAGCCCCGCGGTGAAGAGCAGCGCGGTGGCAAGGAACGCCAGGGGCGGCGTGCGCGCGGCGCCGCTCGCGACGCTCTTGCGCCAGCCCGCGAACATCTCGCGCCAGCCGCGGTACATGCGCACGCGCACGTCGCGCGAGAGGTCGAGGAACTTCGCCGGCACGCCCTGCGCCGCGGCGAGACGCGCGAGGGCCAGGTCCTCGATGACGCTCCCCTTCACGGCCGCGTGCCCGCCGAGGGCGTCGTACGTCGCGGCCTCGATCAGGATGTATTGGCCGTTGGCGACCGCGAGCGACGGGTCGTGGATGACGTCCTCGCCCTCGCCGCCCACGGCCGCGTGGATCAGGGAGAAGACCGGCGGCATGACGAGACGCTCGCCCGCCGTCTCCAATTCCTGCATCGTGAGGCCCGTGACGAGCTTGGCGTCCCCGCGCCGCGCGAGCGCGTTCGCAAGGCTGTCGGGCGCGTGCCACGTGTCCGCGTCGGTGAAGAGGAGCCACTCGCCGCGCGCGGCCTGGCGCCCGGTCCAGCACGCCCAGCACTTGCCCACCCAGCCCTCCGGGAGCGGCGGCTCGTCGAGCACGCGCACGCCCGCGGCCTCCGCGATCCCGCGCGAGCCATCGGCGCTGCCTCCGTCCACCACGAGGATCTCCACGTCGACGCCGCGCAGCGCGCGCAGGCTCGCCAGCAGTCGCGGCAGGTTGCGCGCTTCGTCCCGCTCCGGCACGATGACGCTGACGAGCACGCGGGCCAAAGCTGATGACGCCTTGTGGAGCTTGCGGCGCGTGGACGTGCGGCGCATCGAGGCGGAGGAGACGCACGCGATCCGCCGCCAGATCCTCCGCCCGCACCAGCCGATCGACCTGATGCGTTGGGCCTACGACCAGGATCCCGACACGGTCCACTTCGGCGCGTTCGACCAAGGAAGGCTCGTCGGCGTCGGGACGCTCACGCGCGAGCCGCCGCCGGGCTCCCCCGACGCGCGCGCGTGGCGCCTCCGCGGCATGGCGACGCTGCCCGAGGTGCGCGGCCGGGGCTTCGGCGCGGCGATCGTCCGCGCGGCGCTGGCCCACGCGCGGGCGCAGGGCGCTTCGGTGCTCTGGTTCAACGCGCGCACGCCTGCCGTTCCCTTCTACGAGAAGCTCGGCTTCGCGCGGCACGGCGCCGAGTTCCATCTGCCGGACGCCGGGCCGCACTACTTCATGGACGCATCCATCTCGTAGACGTTCATCCCGTCGCCGGGCGAGATGCTATCGACATGCGCGAGCAGCGTCCACCCGCGGCCCTCGTCGGCGCTGCGGACGCTCATCACGAGGACCACGTGATCGTACGTGCCGTTGCGCGCGGCGGCCGCGAGCTTCTCCTCGACGTGGCCGGGCGCGAAGAAGGTCGCGTAGTCCTCGCTCGTCCAGCGCACGTAGCTGCCCATCTCGCCCGTCTGGAGGAAGAGCGCGCGAGGCACGTCCTTGCCCAACGGCGCGAGGATCGGCGCGGCGATGAAGTCGGGGTAGACGCCCACGAGCGTGCGCGGGCCGACGTACCCCTTCGACTCCAGCAGCGCTGCGACGGCCGGCCCGCCGCTGAAGGGCGCGGTCGCATCGCCCGCGATCGCGACGGCCGCGCCCGCCACTTGGACGACGAGCGCGAGGGCGAGGACCGCGGCCCCGGCGCGCCGGAGCCAGGGGCGCGGCGCTGGCGCCTCGACGCGCGCGATCCACAGGCAGCAGAGCCACGTCACGAAGAGGATGCCGTGGTGGCGCATCTGGCCCGCCGTGCCCGATCGCGCGTAGTAGAGCGCGCCCAGCGCGAGCGAGGCGAGGATCCAGAGCCCGAGCGCCCGGCCCGAGCGCGCGAGCGGCACGCACGCGACGAGCCAGACGAGCGCCGCGAGCGCGACGAGGCCGGGGCCGCCCAGCGCCTTGTCGTACCAGGCCTCGTTCCACGCCCACGCGCCCGGCGTGCCCAGCGGAAGGAAGGCGTGCGAGACGGCGCGCCCGAGGTCGACGAGACTGTCTGCGCGGAACGTGGTGACGGTCGCGTTGCGCCAGGGGGCGACGTCGGGCGCGGGCCGCATCTGCCAGTACGCGAGCGCGCCGCCCGCCGCCGCGGGGAGCCAGAGCGCCGCGAGCCGCCGGGGCGCGCGCTCCATCAGCGCCTCCAGGCCGCAACCGGCGGCGAACGCGGCGGCGACCAGCGCGCCCAGGCCGGTCGTGTTGGCGAGCAGCAGGAGCAGCGCGCCGTGGGCCCACGGATGCTCGCGGCGGCGCGCGTGGTGCGCCGCCAGCGCGACGAGCGCGAGGATGGTCAGCACGTAGCCGCGCGCGATGGCGAGGTACTCGTAGGCGAAAAGATAGCTTCCCGCCAGGAGCCACTGCTCCAGCTTGGAGAAGGGCGACCACAGGACGATGGCCGCCAGCGCGCAGGAGCCGAGGGCGACGTGCAGCACGCGCTCGGCGACGAAGGGCAGGCCGAGCTTCACGAGCGGCCAGAGCAGCAGGTACCAGAGCGCGGGCGAGCCCTCCGAGTCCATCTCGTGGAAGAGGTCGGGCGCGTCGCGCACCAGCAGCCACGGCTGCGCCTCGTCGCGCCACGGCTCGTGGAACATGAGGTAGGCGAGGCCCAGCAGGACGAACGCGGGCAGGGGCGAGAGCAGCAGCTTCCTGACGATCTCGCGCACGAGCCCTGCACCCCCGACATCTGCTTGGCTCTTGCTCTCCGCTCCAGCCACAGAGGGACACAGAGGCGGTTTTCTCGCCGTCCTCTGTGACCTCTGTGTCCTCCGTGGCTGGAGAAGAAAGCGGCCAAGGCGAGACAACCTTTATCGGCAGCCCAAGGCTCGGCGACCCCGATGGCAGAGCCGCGCGCGCTCGTGGGCGCCGACCAGGTGAGCTTCGCGTTCGGGGGCCACCACATCTTCACGGGCGCGTCGTGGATGGTCCGCGAGGGCGAGCGCGTGGCGCTCGTGGGGCCCAACGGCGCAGGCAAGACGACGTTCATCAAGCTGCTCCTGGGCAAGCTCAAGCCGGACCTGGGCGAGGTGGCGCTGGAGCCGGGCCTGCGCTACGGCTACATGACGCAGACGTTCGACTTCCCGCCGGACGCCACCGTGGGCGCGCTGCTCACCGAGCTTCCGCCCCAGGCGCTCGCCATCCAGGAGGAGATGGGCGCGATCGAAACGCGCATGGCCGACCCCTCCTTCTACGAGGAGAGCGGCTACGAGGAGGTGCTCACGCACTACGGCGAGCTCCAGCGCGAGTTCCAGGTGCTCTCGTCCAAGGGAGATGCCGCCGCCGCGCTCTCGTTCCTCCAGGAGCTCGGCCTTCCTGATATCACGCTGGAGACGAAGATGCGCACGCTCTCCGGCGGCCAGAAGACGCGCGTGCTGCTCGCCAAGGCGCTCGCCAACTGGAAGGACATGGACCTCCTGATCCTCGACGAGCCCACGAACCACCTCGACATCGAGACGGTGGAGTGGCTGGAGGACTTCCTCGTCAACAAGTACGGCAACGCGCTGCTCCTCGTGGCGCACGACCAGTACCTCATGGACAACCTCGCGACGAGGGTCCTGGAGATCGACGAGCGCAAGGTCTGGGAGTGGGAAGGCAACTACACGGCCTACCTGGAGCAGAAGGCCGCCGTCCAGGCCGCGCTCGAAGCGCGCCGCCGCCGCGAGATGGAGGAATACAAGCGCCAGCTCCAGATCATCGAGGAGATCAAGCGGCGCAACCGCTTCGACCACCAGGCCGCGAGCAAGGCGACCCGGCTGGAGAAGTTCCAGAAGACGATGGCGGGCGGGGCGGCGAGCGGACAGCGCACGGCCTTCCGGCTCAACCTCAAGAGCGTGCAGAAGAGCAGCAACGACGTGCTCTACGCCGAGGGATTGGGCAAGCGCTTCGGCGACAACGTCCTTCTCGAAGACGCGGCCTTTACCTTCGTCAAGGGCGACAAGGTCGGGCTCATCGGGCCCAACGGCGCCGGCAAGACGACGCTCCTGCGCATGATCATGGGCCTGGAGAAGCCCTCGCGCGGCGTGCTGGAGGTGAGCCCCGGCGTCAAGATCGGGTTCTTCGACCAGGAGCACGCGGGCCTGCAGCCGGGCCGCAGCCTCATCGACGAGGTGCGCGCCACGAAGCGCATGGGCGAGGAGGAGGCGCGCGGCCTGCTGGGGCGCTTCCTGTTCAAGGGCGATGAGGCGTTCAAGACCGTCGAAAAGCTATCGGGCGGCGAGAAGGCCCGCATGGCCATGCTCAAGTTCACCATCGGCGAGACGAACATGCTCGTGCTCGACGAGCCCACGAACCACCTCGACCTCGCCAGCCAGAAGGTCGTCGAGGAGGCGATCAAGAAGTACGACGGGACGGTCCTCGTCGTCTCGCACGACCGCCACTTCCTCGACGCGGTGGTCAACAAGATCGCCGTCGTCGCGAACCGCAAGGTCGGCATCTTCCCCGGCAACTTCTCCCAGACGCGCACGCTCACCAAGCTCAACGAGTTCATGGGCGCCAGCGAGGCGAAGGAGTTCGTCGTGCGCAAGGCGTTCCACGACTACGACCAGGACAAGCACTACTCCACCGGCGAGAAGGTGCTCGTGACGGGCGGCGAGACGCAGACGACGAAGCGGCTGTTCCGGCTGGCGATCGAGCGCGGGTGGATGGAGCCGCGCGACTGAAGACGAAGGGAAGCGAGGGAAGAGGGGAACCCGGGAAGACGGGAAGAAGGGTCCCTTCTTCCCCAGTTCCCGTCTTCGCTTCTTCCCTCACTTCCCTACGCGTGCTTCCTCGGACGCCCCTTCCCCCGCATCGAACCCTTCGCCAGCGCCGGATGCGTCGTCACCGCCCCGGCGAAGTGCCGCAGGGCGCGCTGCTCGGCCTTGCGCAGGTGCTCCTCGAAGGTGGTGCGCGCGATGCCCGTGCGCGCCGCGAGGTCCTCGGTCGTGACGCGGCGGGGCGAGTCGTAGTAGCCCGACGCGATGGCGAGCTGGAGCGCCGCGAGCTGCTTCTCGGTGAGGTCGCTCAGGAAGCCCGCGAGCGGGATCGTGACCGAGAGCGCGCCGGCGCTGACCTCGTGCGCGTGCTCGACCTCGACCGGGCCCAGCGGCGCCAGCGCGGCGAGGAGCGCTTGCAGCGCGGCGCGGTCCTTGACCAGCACGGTGTAGCGCTCGATGCCCTCCTGCCACGTGGCGGGCCAGAGGATCGTGGCGCCGGCGCGCGCGATGGTGGAGACGACGCCCCACTCGGGGTTGCGGCCGCGCACGACGAGCGAGGTCGGGCCGCGGTGGAGGATCTCGGGCGGATGGTCCTGCGTCTCGACGAGCTTGGCGTAGAAGCGATCCACGGCGCGCTCGTCGCGGCCGCTCATGACGATGATGTCGGCGTCGCGGTCGGAGCTGACCTGCGTGGCGCTGGCGCCGTCCACGAGCGACTCGGCGACGACGCAGCCGACGTGCCGGATGGCGAGCTTGGCCTCGATGAGCTTCAGCATCGGTCTCACGCGCGCGCCCGCGGGCCAGTCGGAGGCGGCGGCATCCGTCTTGAAGGCGATGGCCTTGACGTGGAAGTCCATCTGCCAGGAGACGCAGTCCCAGAAGAGGCAGTAGAGGGGCGCGCCGCCGGCGTCCTCGACGTGGTAGGGCCAGAGGCGCCAGTCGCTCGCGTTCGCGTACACGCTGTCGCCCTGGTCGGGCCCGACGTCGATCTTGAACAGGGCCGACGCGCCCTCCTGCTTGAGGAGCTTGGCGTCGGGCCACGCGAGGGGCGCGTCGGGCGCGCGGTACGCCAGGCCGACCGCGTTCGGGTCGGAGAGCGGGTTCTGCGACGCGATCTTTTTGATATCGACTTTGACGAGGATGCTCTTCGTTCCCGGCGGCACGGGGTGCGCGAGCGGGAAGCCGAAGTCGCGCTCCGCCATCGAGCCGCTTCCGTCCGTCGGCCCCAGGGAGCTGATGCTGCCGTCCTGGTCCGCGAGCACGAGCGAGGTCGCGTTGCCGTAGAGGTCGGGGTGCGGCGGCATGACGACGGGGGAGCGCGTCTTGACGACCGAGACGCTCGCGTGGAGCGTGCCCACCGCCGCGCCCGCGCCGCCGGGACCCGTCGCCTCCACGAGGAACGCCCACTGGCTGGCGCCCGCGTGCGGCGGGTCCGTCATGAGCGGCGTGACGTCGATCGAGACGGGCGTGCCGCTCGCGAGCGCGACGAGGTCCGAGTAGCGCTGCTGGCCGAACGCGCGGTAACGCAGCGTCAGGCCCGTGATCGTCGGGTCGCTCCAGCGCGGCGTGAACTCGAGCTTGCCGGTCCCCTCGTAGACCGTCACGCCCTTGGGGAGCCGGATCACGATGCCGCCCACCGCGGGTCGGTTCTCGACGGCGAAGGTCAGCGTGTCGTGCGAGACGTTGTCGGCGCTCAGGGGAAAGTCGGCGTCGAGCAGCGTGACGCGCTCCTTGCCCTGCCAGTAGTCGTGCGCGTGCGCGACGGAGCCGGGCTCGATGGCCTGCGAGGGCGAGGAGGAGGGCGCGGGCGAGGAGGGCGATGGCGGAGGCGCGGCCGAAGGCGCTTGCGCGAGGCATCCCGCGAGGAGCAGAAGCGCGACGACGATCACGAGCGGGAGCCGCATGCGCGCGAATGTCTGGCGCCGTGAGATAGGGTTTGTTGCGAGGTCCTCGCACGTTCGCGCGATGTGCCGTCGGGCGACGGCGATTCAGCGCTCGTACCAGCGCTGCGCGGTCGCGTTGCGCTCCTCCATCGCGGCCCGGTCCTCGTAGAAGGGCAGCATCACGCTGAGCTTGTACGCCAGGTCGCGCACGCCTTCGAGGTCGCCCACGTCGCGCGTGTGGTGCATCAGCGTCGCCAGGCGCTCCAGGTCCGCAAAGAACGGCTCGTTGCGCGCCAGGTCGGGCCACTGGTGGAGCGCCATCTCCAGCTCGAAGAGGAGCGCCTTGGCGCCCACGAGGTAGCCTGTCACCGCGTCCACGTTGTTGATGTCAAGCTCGCGCTTGAGCATGCGCAGGCGCTCCACGTCGCGGTCGAGCACGGTGAGCTGCGCGGCCCGGCGCGGGATGAACGTGCCGTGGGGCAGCGGCAGGTTCAGCACGTTCGTGAGCGAGATGAGCACGTGGTACGCGACGATGTTGGCGAACATCACGGGCCGGGGCGGCGTGGCCATGCTGGCCTACACCTGCTTCCCCGCGGTGTAGTCCACGACGTGCTCGGCGACGGGCTGGCCCGCGTCGGGCTCGTTGCCGCGCAGGAGCTGATCGACGATCGCGTAGGCGGGGCCGCTGCCGCGCCCATCGTGCGCCGCGGGGCCGGGCAGATAGTCGCACACCGTCGTCACGGGCGTGGGCTCGCAGACGGTGGGCGGGAGGCACTGGCCCACCGTGCCGTTGCAGTACGGCACGCCGAGGAAGCCGGTGCCGGGCTCCCAGGGGCCCTGCACGCCGCCCCAGCCGGTCGTGACCGTGTAGAAGCTCGCGGGGACGCCGTGCGCGACGAGGCCGGCGAACGTCTCCTGGCTCTCGCTGTACGGGACGATCGGATCGCCCACGCCGTGCACGAGGTACGCGCGGTGGAGGCCGACCATGCCGTCCGTGTGCAGCGCGGGCGAGCGGTCGAGGTACGCCTGCGGCGCGGTGGCCGGCGTGCCGCCCGTCTCCTGGATCATCCAACTGTTCGCGCAGCCGCACGGGTAGGTGCCCAGCGTGGCGAACTCGGTGACGAGGTCCGTGACGCCGAACGTGTCGACCCAGTAGTCGTAGAGGTCGGGGCGCTCCGCGACCGCCATGCCGGTCGTCTCGCCGCCCATGCTGATGCCCCAGATGACGGTGCGCGTGATCGAGGGGAAGCGCGCCTTGAGGTCCAGCGTCGCGGCGATCAGGTCCTGGTGCCCCTTCATGACGTCCCAGCCGCCGGCGCCGCGGTACTTCATCGCGACCGCGACGACGCCATACGCCGAGGCGTAGGCCTCGACGAACGCGCTCTGGTTGGGCTGGCCGCAGCAGCCGTGCCCGAACACGAGGAGCGTGGTCGGGCTGCCGCCGGCGGGATAGGCGAGATCGCCCTCCGCGGCCTCGCCGCTGACGTTGACGTGGTAGAGCTCGTAGGTGACGCCGCTGCTGGCAGGCGCGACGGGCACGAGCGCGAGGACGACGGCGAGAAGGACGAGCAGCCTCATGGGTTCCCCGCGTCCGCAAGCTCGCAGGGGCGCTTAGGCGTTCCGCGCCCTGCGCAGCGCCAGGATGGCCGCCCCGCTGAAGAGCAGGCCGAAGCCCACGAGCACGGTGGCGTGGAGCCAGACGTGCTCCAGCCCCCAGCCGCGCAGCATCACGTCGCGCAGCCCCTGGATCGCCCACGTGGGAGGCAGCAGGTACGAGAGCGGCGAGAGCCACGCGGGAAGGCTCTCGACCGGCACGAAGATGCCCGATAGCAAAAAGACGGGCAGGATGATGAACGGGATCATCTGCACGGCCTGCCCCTCGCGCTGCGCGGCGGCGCTGATGAGGATGCCGATGGCCTGCGCGTCGATGGCCGTCAGGCTCACGAGCAGCAGCGCGACGGCGATCGGGCCGACGATCAGCACGTGGTAGAGCAGCAACGCAGTCGTCAGGAGGAGCGTGGCCTGCACCGCCGCCACGAGGCCGAAGGCCAGCTCGTAGCCCAGGACGATCTCGGCCTCGGTGACGGGCGTCGCGCGCAGCCGGTCGAGCGTGCCGTTGACGCGCTCACCCACGAACGCCAGGAGCGTGAGCAGCGTCGTGAAGAGCGTGACGGCGAAGGCCATGATGCCGGGCACGAAGCCATCGATGAAGCGTGCGTCCTTCGCGGCCGGGTACGCGTAGGCCGGATCGAACGCCACGGGCGCGGACACGCCGCGCTCCCTGGCGACCTTCTGGAGCGAATCGGCGAGGCTCTGGAGCACGGCGGCCGAAAGCTGGCTCTGCGTCGTGTCGAGGAACACTTCCGCATGGCCGCCCTGCGAGAAGCTGGCCGGGAAGATCAGCGCCGCGGTCGCGTGGCCGTCGCGCACCGCCTGGCGCGCGACCTCGTCGTCGGTGCCGTTCTCCAGGCGCAGCTTGCCCGCGTCGAGGTGGCCCACGATGGCGTCCGCGAAGCCGCTCCCGTCGTGGTTGACCACGATCGTGCGCACGTCGTGCGTCTGGCTGCCGAACGCGAAGCCGAAGATGAGCATCGCCATGATGGGCGCCAGCATCATCAGCGCGACGGTGCGCGGGTCGTGCCGCAGGGCGTGCAGCGTCTTCCTCGTCACCGCGAGGACGCGGCCGGGCCTCAACGAATCGCCTCCGGCGCTTCGTCGGGCTCCTCGGCCATTCGGCCTGCGGCCTTCACGCGCTCGCCCTCCGGGCCGCGAGCTGGAGGAACGCATCCTCGAGGTTGTCGACGCCCGCGGCCGCCATGATCGCGCTGGGCGCGTCCTCCGCGATGAGACGCCCGCCGCGCACGAAGCCCACGCGCCCGCAGCGGCGCGCCTCGTCCATGTAGTGCGTGGTGATGAGGATCGTCGTCCCCTCGCGCGTCATCTCGCCGAACTTCGCCCAGAACGCGGCGCGAAGCTCCGGATCGACGCCCACCGTGGGCTCGTCGAGCACGAGGAGCTTCGGCTTGGGCATGAGCGCGGCCGCGAGCGAGGCGCGGTGCTTCATCCCGCCCGAGAGCTTGGTGATGAGCGCGTCGCCCCATTTCGATAGCTCGACGAAGTCCAGCAGCTCCCGGATGCGCGCCTCGCGGGCCTCGCCGTCCATCCCGTAGAGCCGGCCGAAGAGCGCGAGGTTCTCGCTCACCGTGAGGTCGAGGTAGAGCGCCGTCTCCTGGGGCATGTAGCCCACGAGCGGCCGAAGCTCCGGGTCGCGCGGCTTGCGGCCGAGCACCTCGACGCGCCCGGACGTCTCGCGCAGCAGCCCGGTGAGCACGCGGATCGCCGTGGTCTTGCCCGCGCCGTTGGGGCCCAGGAGACCGTACATCTCGCCCTCGCGGATGCGGAAGCCCAGGCCGTCGAGCGCGCGGAACTTGCCGAACGCCTTCACGACGTCTTCGAAGACGACGGCGTCTGCCACGGGGAGGACTCGCCCCGGCCTTGGATAAGGCTGATGTAACTTCACGGGTAGTCTTCGGGACGATGGCGACGACCCACGAGGCGCTTCGCGCGCTGGGCCTGACCGAGTACGGCGCGCGGGCCTACGCCGCGCTCGTCGCGCTGGGCGCCTCGGGCGCGGCGGCGGTGGCGAGCGCGGGGCCCGTGCCGCGCACGAAGGTGTATGCGGTGCTCGCCGACCTGGCGCGCCGCGGCTGGGTCGAGGCCGAAGGCGGACGTCCGCGCCGATATCGCGCCCTGCCGCCGCGCGAGTGCTTCGCGCGCGAGCGGGCGCGCCTCGACGCGCTCGCGGAGGCGGCGCTGCCCGCGCTGGAGGCGCAGATGCGCGACCGCGCGACGCGCTTCGGCGGCCCGCTCTGGATCCTGGATGGCGCGGACCTCGTCGCGGCGCGCGCGCTGGAGATGATCGCCCGCGCCAAGCGCGACGTGCTGCTCGTGGCCTCCTTCCCGCTGCCAGGCGACGAGCGCGAGACGCCGCGCGCGTTGAAGGCCGCGATCCGGCGCGGCGCGCAGGTGCGCCTCGTCGCGCCCGACCTGGGCGCGCCCCACGCCCGCGCGCTCGCGGTGCCCGGCGCGCAGGTCCGGCAGGGGCTCGTCCCGCCGCGCGTGCTCTTCTGCGACGGGCGCGAGGGGCTCGTGGTCGCGCCGCCCACGAAGGACGCGCCGGTGCGCGGCATCTACAACCCGGCGCCCGACCTCGTCAAGCTCATGGGCGGGGCGATGGCCGCGTTCTGGGACGGATGGGGCGAGGCGCCGGTGACGCGCCCCCGGATGATACGCAATCGCCAGCGTAGGCTTTGAGGGCGATGCCCCTGCCCGACGCATGCACATCGCGCTGCGCCCGCTCCTCGCCATCGCCGCCGTGCTCGCCCTCGTCGTGCCGGTGACCGGCGCCGGCGCTCCCGCTCCTTCGCCGCTCGCCCACGGAGCCTGGTTCGGCGATGGCGACGTGACCGCCGACGCGGGCTTCGTGCCCACCACGACGAGCCTCCCGCCCGGCGCGTACGTCACGCCAAACGAGACGAGCGAGATGCTCGATCCGAACGCGACGATCGGGCCGGGCGCGCTGCTGGCGATCAGCTCGTCGACCGAGAAGGTGGGCAGCGCGAGCGTGCACGTCTTGAACGGATGCACCGCGAACTGGGTCTGGAAGGACCAGAACGGGACGCTCTACCTCGGGACGGCGGGCCACTGCGTGCTGGGGAACCACACCGCGACGCACGGGCCCGGCGCCGACACCGACGCCGCGGGCGTCACCGTCTACGTGTGCCCCAACCCGTGCCAGGTCGGAGGCGCGACGGGCCTCGCGTTCGCCACCGCGACGGCAAGCGCGTCGCTCGCCGGCACCTGGTTCCGGCTCGGGAAGGTCGCGTACGCACGGCAGCCCAGGGCCGGCGCCGACCCCGCGGACGACTTCGCGCTCGTGGCGGTGCCGGCCTCGCTGGAGCGCCTGCTCGGGCCGCGGATGCCCATGTGGGGCGGGCCGGACCGCGTGGCATCCATCGCGCCGGGCGACCTGCTCGTCATGCATGGCAACGGGCTCGGCGTCGGCGAGGTCTTCCCCACCAAGAGCCGCCAGGGCGTCTTCCACGGCCTCACCTCCACGGGGAACGGATTCCGCGCCACGGTCTGGGCTGCCGAGGGCGACTCGGGCTCTCCCGTGGGGCTCATCGCGTCGTCCGGAACACCTGCGGGCGTCGGGGCGGCGGGCATCCTCACCGCGTGCCTGCCCACGGCCTCCGACACGGACACGTGCACGCAGGTCGCGCGCGACGTCCCGACGGTCGCGGCGCCCCAGCAGCACCTCATGACCGGCCCCACGCTCGACCACGCCATCGCGCTCGCGCAGCAGGCCAACCTGTGCGTCCGCGTCGTGCTCGCGGGCGAGGACCCCGTCTCCGCGCCAACGGCGACCTGTCCCTAGAGGCTGGTTTCCCCAACCTCTGTGCGGACCGCTGCCACGCGGAAGATGAAAAGAAAAACCCCGCAGCAAGCGACGGCTCGTGAAGCAGGTTCTAGTGCATCACGGCCGGCTGCGCGGCGCTTCCCGCCTCGCCGTGGTATTCCTCGGCCGACTTGAGCGGCTTGTTGCGCAGGAAGATCACCACGACGAGCGCGATGAGCGCGATGATGGCGCCCGCGAGCCACACGCTGCCAATGCTGGCGTTGAAGGCGTCCTTGACGATGTTGAGGAACTGGTCGACGACGCCCGGGTTGCTGCCGTGCGCCGTCATGTTGTCGCGGATCGCCTGGATCTGGTCGGGCGGCGCCACGAGGAGCTGCGGGATGTTCTCGACCTTGCCGCCCACGAACGGGTTGTTGAGCACCTGGCCGTAGAAGCCTTGGACCGCGGGCGTGCTCGCCGCGACGCGCGGGGGCAGCTCGTGGTCCACGTTGCGGTTGAGGATCGCGCCCAGCGCGGCGATGCCCACCGTGGCGCCCAGGCTCCGGAAGAGCGTGATCGCGGCCGTGCCGGTGCCCACGAAGCGGCGCTCGACGGCGTTCTGCACCGCGACGGTGAACGTCTGGATCGTGAAGCCCAGGCCGATGCCCAGCCACATCATGACGAGCACGGCGAGCCAGATGGGCGGGATGCCCTGGCGGTTGATGTACCAGAGGCCGAAGAACGCGGTCGCCGCGATGATCGTGCCCATGACGGTGAACGGCTTGTAGCCGAACTTCTTCATGAGCTGGCCGCTCGTGATCGAGCCCGCGACGAGCATGAGCGTGAGCGGGATGAGCACCGCGCCGGAGTAGGTGGCGCTGATGCCCACGACGCCCTGCATGTAGGTCGGCATGAACGCGATCACGCCGAACATCGCGCTGCCCATGAGGATGCTCGCGATGGCGCTGACGGTGAAGATCGGCTCCTTCCAGAGCGAGAGCGGGATGAGCGGGTCCTTGGCGCGCGCCTCGGCCCAGATGAACGCCGCGACCATCACGAGCGCGAAGAGGGCCAGCGCGAGGATCTGCCAGGAGCCCCACGCGTACTCGGAGCCGCCGAAGGACGCCACGAGCACGATGGCGGTCAGGCCCGCGACGATGGTCGCGATGCCGGGCCAGTCGATCTTGGTGCCCGGGTGGGGCACGGTGCGCGGGAAGTGCGTGTAGACCATGAAGATCGCCACGAGGCCCACGGGGAGGTTCACGTAGAACACCCAGCGCCACGAGGAGACGCCGAGGACGTGCAGGTTGTCGACGATCCAGCCGCCCAGGAAGGGGCCGATGACGCTGCTGAGGCCGAACACCGCGCCGAAGAGCCCCTGCACGCGGCCGCGCTCGCTGGGCGAGTACATGTCCGCGATCGTGGCGAGGGCGACCGGGAAGATCGCGCCACCGCCAAGGCCCTGGATGAACCGGAAGATGATGAGCTGCCACATCCCGCTGATGGTGACGCCGCCGATCGTCCACGCGCCCCACTGGCCCGCCAGGCCGCACAGCGCGCTGCCCGCGAGGAAGAGCGACATGCCCAGGATGTAGATGGGGCGGCGGCCGTAGAGGTCGCTGAACTTGCCCGCGACCGGGATGACGATGACGCTCGCGAGCAGGTAGGCCGTCACGAGGTGCGCGAAGTACTGGAAGTCGCCCAGCTCGCCCACGATCTTGGGGAGCGACGTGCCGACCACGGTCTGGTCGAGCGCCGCGAGGAGGACGCCCAGCAGCAGACCGGTGAGGATGAGCCCGTGGCCGCCGAAGCGGCTCGACTTCGCCGTGGCCTGGGTCGCGTTGGCCATGCTGGGCGCGAAGCCAGGCCTCGCATAAATAGCTAAAGGCGGGGTCTTCTGCAGCCTAAAGCGTGACGTGGGTGTCCGGCGGGTAGATCGCGCCGCCCGGCCCGAGGCTCACGTCGGTCTGGAGGCCGGCGAGCCCGTTCGACTCGCTCCAGAGCGTCGGGACGCCGCGCTCGTCCGTGTGGAGATAGAAGGCGCCCATGCCGCTGACGGCGTCGCCCGGATGGGGCGCGCCCGACCCACCCAGGATGGCGCTGACCGCCATCGTGATGGCCAAGAGGATCTTCGCGATCAACGCTCCCACGCGCTCCCCCGCGCCTCCGCGCGAGCGGGCTCGTAGTGCGCTGCGGGATTCTTGAACGTTCTCTCTGGCTGAGCCCCAAGCCCGTCAGCGCGCCGCCGCGGCCGCCAGCGCCGCCCCAACGTCGACCACGCCGTAGCCGACGTAGGGGTCGCGGCCGGCGGGGCCGAGGTCCTTGGCGGCGTGCACGACGAGGTTGTCGGCCGCCGCGGGGGCGAGGGTGGAGTTGAGGTCCATGACCTGGGCCAGCGTGGCGCTCACGAAGGGCACGGCCATGCTGGTGCCGTTGAGGGCGCGGTAGGAGCCGCCCGTCCAGGTGGAGACGATGCCCCAGCCCGGCGCGGCGATCGAGACGAGGGAGCCGGTCGCGTCGGAGCGGAGCGGCTGGCCGTTGGTGCCCAGGGCCGTGACGCCCATGACCTCGGGGTAGCTCGCGGGGTAGCGCACGCAGCCGCCCGAGCAGGGGCCGGTGTTGCCCACGGAGGCGACCAGCGCCGCGCCGTGGCTGAACGCATACGAGACCGCGCGGTGGACGGCCTTGCTGTCGACGTCCGTGCCCAGGCTGAGGCTGACGACCTTCGCGCCGTGGTCCGCGCACCAGGCGATGCCCAGGGCGAGGTTGCCCTCGGTGCCGGTGCCGTCGGCGGCAAGGACCTTGACCGCCATGATCTTCTCGCGCGAGAGGCCCGCGATGCCGGCGCCGTTGCCGGTGGCGGCCGCGGCGATGCCCGCGACGTGCGTGCCGTGGCCTGCGTCGTCCATGGGGTCCGTGTCCATGTTCACGAAGTCGTATCCGTGCGTGCCGTCGGGGGCGGTCCACATCTTGCCCGCGAGGTCGGGGTGCGTGGAGTCGACGCCGGAGTCGACGATGCAGATCGCGCTGCCCGCGCCCTGGCGCAGGGTCGCGGGGGAGGCGTTGACGGCGCGGAGCCCCCACTGGCGGTGGAGGAGCGGGTCGACGCCCTTGCTCGCGGGGGCGCCGGCGCTCGTGAGCCAGGCGCCGTCGAAGAGCGAGTGGTTGCCCGCCGTGTCCCACCCGCTGCTGTCCCAGCCCGAGGAATCCCATCCGCTGGAGTCCCATCCGCTGCTGTCCCAACCCGAGGAATCCCAGCCGGACGAGTCCCAGCCCGACGAGTCCCACCCGCTGCTGTCCCATCCGCTGGAGTCCCAGCCGGACGAGTCCCAGCCGCTGGAGTCCCAGCCTGAGGAATCCCACCCGCTGCTGTCCCAGCCCGAGGAATCCCAGCCGGACGAGTCCCAGCCCGAGGAGTCGAGGTGGGTGGCGAGGTTGGGCTCGACGAAGGCGACGCCGGGGGCGCCGGCCATGGCGAGCATGAAGGCGCTGACGTTCGTCGTGTAGACGGTGGCGAGGCCGATGCTGTCGCCGCGCTTCAGGAGGGTGCCGCCCGCCGCCGCGATCAGCGTCGCGTTGACGCCGGGCGTGGTGAAGCCCACGAGGACGTTCGCCCGGGGGGGCGTCGACGCGCTCGTCGAGCCCGAGATCGTGGCGTCCAGGCCCGCGGACGCGCCGGCGGCCAGGAGGACCGCGACGAGGATCGCGGCGGCCACGGGTCCGGCGCGCACGCTGGGGCGGAAGGTGCTCGGCATGTGGATCCCTCCGCGCCGGGGAAGGCGCGGATGGCCCGCGTCCGTGGATGCGCTATTTCTCGGTGTCGCCTTTCCGGACCGCCGAGTGGGCGCCAGCGTGCCCCTTTATCACGGCCGGGCCCCCACGTCCGCGGGAATGCCGGAGACGGTGGCGTCCGCGCCGCAGCCCATGGCCGCTCCGCAGCTTCCGCGGAAGGTCCGGACGTACGTCGTCCTCCTGGCCCCGCTCGCGGGCGTCGTCGTGGCGCTGGGCGTCTTCGAGGCGGCGGTCTTCTGGCCGCGCGATCCGGAGGGCGTCCTGCTGCTGGCGCTCCTGGCGGTCCTCACGGGCGCCGCCTTCGCGCTGGAGCGCCGCGCGCTCGTGCTCCACTGGCGCGGGCAGCGCACCATCAGCTCGTTCGACGAGCCCGTCGTCTTCCTCGCCCTCGCGCTCCTGCCCCCGGCCGCGCTGGTGCCGCTGATCGCCGCGAGCATGACGCTCGTGCAGATCGCCGCGCGCCGCATCTTCGTGAAGGCCGCGTTCAACGTGGGCACCTACGCCGTGGCCGCGGGCGCGGGCGCCGGCTTCGCCACGCTGGGGGGCGTCCTGGGCTGGCCGCCGGCGGGGGGCGCGGCGCTCGGCCTGCTCGCGTACACGTTCGTCTCCAACGTCTTCACCTCGGCGCTCTTCGCCGACATGGAGTCGCGCCCGGTGGTCGCCGTGTTCCGCGAGCGCTTCGCGCTGGCCACGGCGTTCCACGTGACGCTGGGCATCGCGATCGGCGTGATGCTCCTCGCGCTCTGGGGCTATCATCCGCTCGCCACGCTGCTCGTGATCCCGCTCGCGCTCATGACGCTCTCGTTCATGCGCCTCTCCGCGAGCGCCGACCGCGAGATCGTCGTGCATCGCAAGCTCGCGCAGGTCGTGGCCGAGATCGCCGGCTCGCAGGCCGCGGACGCCGTGGCCGACAGGCTGCTCGACGCGTGCGGCGACCTCTTCCTCGCGGGCCGCGCGGAGCTGGCGCTCGACGCGCGGAGCTGGGCGCGCGACTTCGAAGGGGGCCCCGCGCCCGGCCGCGCGCCCACCGCAGCCCCCATCCTGGCGCACGACGGGCGCGTCATCGGCGCGGTGCGAGTCTGGCCCGCGCGGCGCGTGCGCACCGGCGCCCACGAGGCCGAGCCGCAGATCCTCAAGGTCGTCGCGAGCCAGGTGGGCGTCGCGATGGAGAACGCGGTCGCGATCGAGGAGCTCGCCCGGGCGCGCGACCAGCAGCGCGGCATCCTGGAGAACGCGCCGGCCGGGATCGCGATGCTCGACGCCGGGGGGCGCGTCGTGCGCATGAACGTCCACATGCGCGACGTCATCGACGCGCTCATGGCCGACAAGTCGCTCGCGCAGGCGCTCGAAGGCCTTGCCAAGGGCGTCGCGTTCACCGACGTCGAATGGTGCCACGAGGGCAAGTGCCGCCT
>JAXDQU010000072.1:0-20703 GCA_034667685.1 Thermoplasmata archaeon
AGGAGTGGCTACGATGCTCCCGACTCGATAGTATATCACTCCTGAACGCATAGTATGGTGCGATGTCCTCGCAGACTCAGACCCAGCAGCTCCCCGCGGCCCAGACCTACGACCTCGACCTCGCGCACTCCAGCGCGCAGTTCGCCGTGCGCCACATGATGATCGCCACCGTCCGCGGCACCGTCGGCATCAAGTCCGCCCAGGTCACGTTCGACCCGCGCGACGCGGCGAAGACGAGCATCGAGGCCGTCCTCGACGCCACGACGATCCACACCGGCGCCCCGCAGCGCGACGACCACTTGCGCAGCGCCGACTTCTTCGACGTGGCGAGCTTCCCGACGTGGACGTTCCGGAGCACGCTCGTGGAGCAGGACGACGACGCGTTCACCGTGCACGGCGACCTGACGATCCGCGGCAACACGCACCCCGTGACGCTGAAGGTCGAGAAGCTCGGCGAAGGCACCGACCCGTGGGGCAACCGCAAGGTCGGCCTCGTGGCCACGACGCAGATCGACCGCACGAAGTGGGGCCTCACGTGGAACCAGGCGCTGGAGACCGGCGGCGTGCTCGTCTCCGAGAAGGTCAAGATCGAGCTCGACCTGCAGCTTGTCCAGCGCAAGTGACCCTCCGCGGGTCACGAAAAGCCAAACCCGAGAACGACGCGATCCCCAACCCGACGATGACCCTCTCGAAGCTCCCCGCATCCGCGCGCATGGGCGAGGTCACGCTCGCCGTGCACGATCTCGAGCGCAGCCTCGCCTACTACCACGACGTGCTCGGCTTCCGCATCCTCGCGCAGGGCGGCGACGAGGCGCGCGTCGGTGGTGACGCGCCGCTGCTCCGCCTCGTGGAGGAGCGCGACGCCAAGCCGCGCCCGCGGAGCGTCAGCGGCCTCTACCACGTCGCGTACCTGCTGCCCACGCGCGCCGACCTCGGGCGGCTGATCAAGAAGGTCGCGCAGGAGCGCATCCCCGTGCAGGGCGCCTCCGACCACCTCGTGAGCGAGGCGCTCTACCTGGGCGACCCGGACGGCCACGGCATCGAGATCTACGCCGACCGGCCGCGCGACACGTGGAAGTGGCGCAACGCCACGCTGCACATGGCGACCGAGCCGATGGACGTCGCGGGCGTCATCGCCGCCGCCGGTGATGGCACCTGGGCCGGCGTGCCCGAGGGCGCGGTCGTGGGGCACGTGCACCTCAACGTGGGCGACGTCGAGGAGGCCGAGGCGTTCTACCGCGACGCGGTCGGCTTCGACGTGACGGTGAACATCCCCTCGGCCTCGTTCCTGAGCGCCGGCGGCTATCACCACCACCTCGCCGTGAACGGCTGGGAGGGCATCGGCGCCCCGCCCGCGCCCAAGGGCACGCTGGGCCTGCGCGAGTACGAGATCCTCGTCCCCGACGAGGAGGCGCTGCGCGACTTCGCCAAGCGCGCGGGCGTCGACGTCAGCGACACGGCCGCGGCGCGCGATCCGAGCGGCAACGCGCTGCGCGTGCGCATTGCGCGCTAGCTGCGCATCCGCGCGAGCGTCCAGCCCGAGAGCCCCAGCAGCGCGGCGAGCGTGAGCAGCAGCAGCGCGAGCCTGGCCATCGCGCTACGCAAGCTCGGATCGTGCCGCAGCCATCCGAGCACGCCTTCATCTCCCAAGTTGGCGAACGGCGCGAGGCTCATCGCGACGACGGCGACCGACGCGAAGACCTGCGCGGCCCACGCGACGCGCAACGCGCGCGGGCTTGCGCGCAGCGCGCCCCACGCCGCGCTCGCGCCCGCCAGGCCCAGGAGCAGGTAGGACGCAAGGGTCCACGGACCGACGAGCGCGACGCAGACGCCGTTCGCGCAGCTCCCCGACGCGCCCCCGGCGGACCAGTCCCAGCGCACGCCGCCGTAGCTCGCGGCGGTCCACGCCCAGGAGGCGGGGACGACGAGAAGCAGGAGCCCGATCGCGCCGGCCGTGCCGCGCGCGAGGGCCGAGGTCGCTCGCACGCCCGATCCTCCGCGCTCGACCTACATGAACCCGATCGGCGCAGGGCTTCGCCAGGGGCTGGAGCGCGGTTTGGCTCAGAGCGGCCTCGCGGTGGGCTCCGGGCACGCGCACGGCTTCGCGCCGCACCGCTTGCACGTCGCGGGGTACTTCGCCGCGAAGGCGCGCTCCAGGTCGACGTCGAGCAGGTTGGCCAGGGAGGCGAGCCAGGCGAGCACGTCGGCCATCTCCTCTTCCAATCCCTGCCGCTCGCCGCGGCGCACGGCCTCGGCCAGCTCGCCCACCTCCTCGACCATCCAGAGCATGGTGCCCGTCGCGCCGCGGCGGCGATCCTTCGCGAGGTACAGCTCGCCGACGTGCTTCTGGAGCTCCGCGACCCTCATGATAGCAAAGCCTCCGCCCGCGCGACGGCCTCGTCGGGCGTGCGGCCGGTGGCGAGGACGAACTGCGCGAACTGGATCGCGTCGGCGCCGCGGAGCTTCTCCAGCGCCGCGAGCGCGCTCTCCAGCGTGGTCTTGCCGCGGACGGCGGCCGGGATCGGCCGTTTCGCCTGCCCTTCGACCATCGCGATCGCCATGACCTCCTTCTTCGCGCGCAGCATGAGCGCGTGCATGCCGGCGAACGGGTGGGGGGAGCGCGCGCCGATGACCAGCAGGCGGTCGAGGTGCGGGTCGTAGTCGGCGACCTCCACGAAGTCGGCCGGAGTCAGCGCCTCGAAGGGAGCCTGGGCGTGCGTCGTCGTGCGGAGGCCGTTGCGCGCCGAGAGCAGGCCGCTCCCGTGGCCGCGCTCCGCGAGCCTTCGGGCGCCGGCCAGCAGCGGCTCGACGGCGGGGGACGCGCTGGCTTCGCCGCTGAGGAACTCGGGATTCACGTCCCGCCATCTGCTCGGCGGCGGATGACCCTGCCGGGGTTCGTCTGAGAAGGGCCTTCGTCGCGCCGCCCCTCCTGCCCGCGCTTGCCTCTCCGCGCCCTGCCGCTGCTGCTCGCGCTCGCCATGAGCCTCCCCCCGCTGGCGGTCGCCACGCACGATGATGGTGGGCGCGGCGTCGCGGCGCTGGGCGGAAGCACCGTGCCCCAGCAGCCCGACCTCCTGACGATCGAGGCCGAGGACTTCGCGACGCACGACGCGGGCTTCCTCGCGCCCAACGACAGCGCGACCGGCGGGCTGGCGTGGGAGCTCCCCAGCTACGGCGGGATGAACGCGACGTTCGACACGCCCACGACGGGCACCGTCTGGTTCCGCATCTACGCGGGCGGCTGGCATCCCGACGGCACGAAGAACCCGCATCTGCACCTCTACGTCGACGGCTTCGAGCGCGCGGAGGCCGACGTGCGCGGCGGCTGGGGGCCGTACCTGCGCTCGCTCCCGCTGCTGGCCGGCCACCACACGATCCGCATCGAGAGCTTCAACAACTACCGCGACGGCGGCACGGGCCCCACGGCGGAGCGCACGCTGCTGGTCGACCGCGTCGTCATCGAGAGGCCGACGCTCGCGGGCGCGCCGCAGGTGACTCCGGGCGGCAACGCGACCGTTACGGCCGCGCAGATCCACAGCGCGCTCACCGGCACGCTGCGCAGCGACTTCACGGCGCTCTCGGGCCAGGCGTGGTGGGAGTGGGGCGTGGGCTGCCTCGCCGAGACGTGGGTCGCGCGCGCCGACGAGGACGTGACGATGACCGCGCGGGTCCGCGGCTCGATGGTCAACGGCGAGGGCACGCACGTCGTCATCAAGGAGGACGGCAGGCAGGCCGGCGCGTACTTCATCGACGAGGGCTGGAGCGCGCACGCGACGCGGATCGAGGCGGCGGCGGGCCCGCACGTGCTGGAGGTCTGCTACGACAACGACCGCCCCGGCGAGAAGCGCGACCTCTACCTCGACGAGCTATCGTTCGCGGCCGAGGCGGACGCGCCAGCCTGGGCGAGCGCGAACGACGGGCCCGCCAACGACCGCGCGCCGCCGAGCGCGATCACGCCGGCGAACGCCAGGAGCGCCGCGCCCGCGTGGAGCTATCGCGCCGCGGGGCCGGTGACGGGCACGCCCGCGATCGTGGACGGCGTCGTCTACTTCGGCGACGGCGGCGGCTCCGTCCACGCGCTTCGACTCGCGGACGGCCACGAGGTCTGGAGCGTCAAGCGCGGAGCGCCGGTCGACAGCAGCGTGGCGGTGGACGGCGACCTCGTGCTCGTGGCGGACGCGCGCGGCAACCTCTCCGCGCTGCATCGCGCCGACGGCAGCGAGGCGTGGCGGACGCAGGTGGACGCGACGCCCGGCGCGCACCTCTACGGCTCGCCCGTGCCCTACGGCGGGCGCGTCTACCAGGGCGTCGCCTCCGAGCAGACGCTCCTGGAATGGCAGGGCGCGCAGGACTTCCGCGGCGGGGTCGCGAGCCTCGACGAGAAGACGGGCGCCATCCTCTGGCGCGCGTACACCGCGCCGCCCGGAAGCGCCGGCGTCTCAGTGTGGAGCACGCCCGCGCTCGACCCGGCGCTGGGCCTGCTCTACGTCGGCACGGGCAACGCCTACGCCCCGCCGGCGGGCGCGCTGAGCGATGCGATGCTGGCGCTGCGCATGGACGACGGCAGGGTCGCGTGGAGCTATCAGGCGACGTCCAACGACACGTTCAACGGCCGCGGCGGCCCCGGCCCCGACCGCGACCTGGGCGCATCGCCCAACCTCTTTGATATCAACGGCCGCGCGGTCGTCGGCGAGGGCGACAAGGGCGGCGTCTACTACGCGCTGGACCGCGCGACGGGCGCGCTCGTCTGGCGCGGCGCGGTCAACTTCAGCGCGCCCGGCTACGCGGCCTCGCAGGTCGAGGGCTTCCTGGGCACGGCGGCCGTCGCCGGCGGCATCGTCTACGCGCCCACGACCGCGCGCGCGATGGTGCACGCGCTCGACGCGACGACGGGCCGCGTGATCTGGGAGCGTGAGCTGGACGCGATGCCGCAGACGTACGGCGCGCGCATGTTCGGCCCCGCCACGGCCACCGGAGGCGTCGTACTCCAGGGCACCTCCAGCGGGCGCGTCTTCCTTCTCGATGCCACCTCCGGCGCCATGCTCGCGAACTTGAGCGCGGGCGGCTCCGTGGAGGGCGGCATCAGCGTCTCCGGCGCGACGTTCGTGGTGCCCGACGTCGGCGCCGACCTCTGGAGCGGGGGCGGCGGCGTCTCGGCCTATCGCCTCAACGCCACGCCCATCCCCCTGACGTTCCCCAGCCCCAGCGCCAGCCCAAGCCCCAGCCCTTCCGGCGGCGACGTCATCCACGTCACGAGCCCGCCTTCGGAGAGCGCGGCGCCGGGGCAGGCCGGCGTCGTCAACGGCCGCGTCCCGGGGCCCGCGCCGTGGCTGGTCGTCCTGGCCGCGCTCGGCGCGCTCGCCACACGAGGAGCGAGGCGCCGATGAGCGCGACGCCCGCGTAGAGGGCGCCCATCTCCCAGGCGCGGGGCGCGTGCGACGTCCCGGCCGCGGCGACGTGCACGGTGGCGACCATGCCTTGATAGCTTCCGTCCGGCTGCGCCGCGGAGTGCGGCAGGCAGCGCAGCGTGTACGTGCCGGCCTCGTCGAAGACGAGCGTCACGGACTCGCCCGGCCGAAGCACCTTGTCCACGGTCGCGCCGCCGTCCCACGCGCTGGTCACGGTGTGCGGCACGTCGTCCGCGTTCACGAAGCGGATCGCGTCGCCCGCGCGCGCCTGCACGTCGTGGGGCGCGTACGCGCCGCCCGCGAGGCGCACCTCGACGGGGGCGTCCGCGCGCGCGGGAAGCGCCAGCGCGACCACGAGCAGGAGAAGGAGCGCGCGCACGCGCGTGCCTCTCGCGGGGCGGCGCCTCAGGGTTGTGGAGCGCGCCTCGAAGGCTCCGCCACGTAACGCAGCTTGAGGTCCTCCGCGCCCACCACGCCGACGCGCGGAGTGGCCTCGACGCGCGCCGCGGGCTCGCCCCGCTCGAAGCGCAATTCGCCCCGCGTCATGTCCGCGCCGTAGAGCCGCCGCGTCACGCCGAGCGCCTGGCAAAGCTTGCCCGGACCGTTCGCCAGCTCGCGCAGCGGGCGCCCCTTGCGGCGGCGCGCCATCTGCTCGACGCCTTCGACCGGATCGAGCGCGCGCAGCAGCACGGCCTGCGGCTCCCCATCCGGTCCGGTGGTCACGTTGAGGCACTCGTGCATGCCATAGATCAGGTAGACGTACGCGTGCCCCGGCGGCCCGTACATCACGCGGTTGCGCGCCGTCGTCCCGACGAACGAATGCGAGGCCGGATCGCCCTCGCGCATCAGCCGCGCCCGGAGCCGCGCGGGCATGTCGTCGCGCTGCGCGAGCTGCGGATTGCGCCCCGGCGGCCCGAAGTAGGCTTCCGTCTCGACGATGCGCCCCGACGCGCGCCCCTCCGGCGTCTCGTGCACGAGCAGGTGCCCGAGGAGCTGGCGCGCCACGAGATCGGCATCCTGCGCGAAGAACGAGCGCGGGAGCGTGGGGGGCACACGTCCCCAGCCTCAGCCTGAGCCTAAGCCTTGGCCCCCGTGGCAGGCGCCGGAGGCCAAGGCTAAGGCGCGGGCTGAGGCTGGGGAGCCGTGGCCGCGGACCTCAGCGCCCTGACGCAGGTCATCCAGGCCACGCTCGCGCCGATGTTCCTCGTGAGCGGCGGCGCCATCTTCCTGAACTTCACCCAGGCGCGCCTCTTCCGCGTCATCGACCGCCTGCGCGCGGTGGGCAAGGAGCTGGAGCACGCGGGCCCGGGTGTCGTGGCGCAATTGCGCTGGCAGCGCGAGCACCAGCTCCGCCGCGCGGTCATCCTGCGCAACGCCATCCTCTTCGGCATCATCGTGATCCTCTTCACCGTGCTCACCGCGATCCTGCTGCTCGCGAGCGACGCCCTCGCGAGCTTCGATCCGGGCAAGTGGCCGCTGATCACGTTCGCGCTCGCGATGGTCGCGTTCACCGTCGCGCTCGTGCTGGTGACCGTCGACGCCTATCTCTCGGTGGCGGCGGCGCGCCACACCGCGCGCGAGTTCCACGAGGGGCGGTAGCCCTCCCCGCGGCGGATCGTCGCGCACGAAAGCCGGGCCTTGGCCCAGCGCCTGGAGGACCCGCGCGTTCGAGGCTTGAACCCGAACCGGCTTGGCGTCGCGCGAGGACGGGGAGGCATGGCGCTGACCACGCTCGTCGAGGATCCCCTCGTCGACACCCTCGTCGGCGCCGGCGCCCTGGCCTTCGTCGCCGGCTTCGCCATCCTGGCCCTCCTCACCGACCCGCCCGTCTGGGCGTACCTGCTGACGCTCCTCCTCGGGCTCGCCTTCGCCGCCGTCTGGCTCGCCGCGCTCACCCTCGCCGCGCGCCGTCGCCGCCCCGAGTGGGACGCGCTCATGCGCGGGCTGGGGTTCCGGGCCGCACCGGGCCGCGGCACGCGCCTGCTCTTCGTGCGCCTCGACGCGTACGAGCGCGCGGAGCCCGATGGCGCGACCTTGACCGCGCGCCACTGGCCCGGCGCCCAGGGGCACGTCGCCCTCCGCGTCCGGACGCCCTGGGGCGACGTGCGCGAGCGGACCACGCGCAGCCTGGACCCCGTGGTCGTCCGCGCGGCGCTCGACGGGCTCGTGGCGGGGACCGGGGGCGAAGCGGAAGCCGAGCCGGGCGACGAGGACGGGCCGAGGTGGAAGCGCGTCGCGAAGGGCACGCTCGGCGTCGTGGCCCTCGGGGGCGTCATCCTGGGCTGGTCGAGCCTCGACGCCGGATGGTCGCCGCGGGCGCAAGCCGCCGTCCTCGCGCTTCCGGCCGCCATCGCCGTCGGGATGCTCGTGGCGCGCGCGGCGGGGCTCTGGCGGGCGCGCCGGCGGGGCGTGAAAAACGCTTAAATGGGGCAGTCGTCTCCCGGCGGCATGGCCCTCAAGGACGTCAAGCCCACCCGCTCGCAGCTCATCGAGCTGAAGAAGCGCATCGTGCTGTCCAAGAAGGGCTACAAGCTCCTCAAGATGAAGCGCGACGGCCTCATCATGGAGTTCTTCAAGATGCTCGAGGACGCGAAGAAGATCCGCGCCTCCGTCGGCGAGAACTACAAGAAGGGCCAGGAGGCCGTGCACGTCGCCGAGGCCGTCGAGGGCGCGCTGCCCATCAAGAGCGCCGCCCAGGCCGTCGTCAAGAGCCCGACGATCACGAGCACGAAGAAGAACGTCATGGGCGTCGTCGTCCCCTCGATCCAGGGCCAGCAGATCCGCACGCCCCTCCTGGAGCGCGGCTACGGCCTCATCGGCACCTCGCCCCGCATCGACGAGGCGGCGAACCGCTACGAGGCGCTCGTCGAGACCATCGTGAAGGCGGCCGAGATCGAGACGTCGATGAAGAAGATGCTCGACGAGATCGAGAAGACGAAGCGCCGCGTCAACGCGCTGGAGTTCAAGGTCATCCCCGAGCTGGAGCAGGCGCGCGACTTCATCCGCCTGCGCCTGGAGGAGATGGAGCGCGAGAACGTGTTCCGCCTCAAGAAGATCAAGGGCAAGGCCGAGGCCGCCGAGGCCGCCGCCGAAGCGAAGCTCGCGGCCGCTCACTGAAACCAGTCGCGCACCTCGGTCCGCAGCAGGTACCAGATCACGACGGCGACCAGCGCGATGCCCGTGAGCCCGCGCGCGTCGCGCCGCGCGAGCCTGGCCACGTCCGCGACCGCGCTTGCCCCCACGAGCAGGATCGCCGCCAGCCACGCCCACCGCGCGCGGCGCAGGAGCCCGATCCCCGTGCCCGCGACGAGGGCCGCCGCGGCGACCAGCGCGGGGATCACGAGCGGGCCGGGCAGGAGGAACGCCTGGGCGATGGCGTCCCGCCCGCCGGCCAGGGCGAACGCGCCCAGGAGCATGGCGCTGAGCGCGACGAAGAACGCGAGGTAGGCGAGGATGGTCACGCCCAGGGGGGCGCGCGGACGCTGCACAACGCATAGCGGTGGTCGGAAAGCTTGAAGGCCCCTGGAACGCCCTCGCGACCCGAGGCGCTCTGTTGGCGAACCCGGTCCGGACCCCGCCCCGATGGCCCGTCGCCCTGCTGGCGCTCTTCGCGGTCATCTCGGTCGTGAGCCTGGTCCAGGGCGTGGTCGACGTCGTGGTCCCGACGATCCACCAGGAGCGCCCGTTCGGCTTCCTCTTCGCCGCGACGGAGACGTTCGGCCCGGCGTTCTTCGCGCTCTACATCTTCGTGCACAACCTGGGCCTGGCGACGCTGGTCCCCGGCCTCGGCTTCTTCGCGGCGCGCTTCGAGCGCAACCCGAAGAACCGCGGCCTCATCGGCGCGCTGCTCACGGGCGCGGTCGTCTGCGCGCTCATCGTCGCGGCGCTCTACATGGCGCGCGCCCCGGAGCGCTTCGACCTGCGCGTCTCGATCCCGCTCTTCCTGGGCGAGGCGGTCAGCGTGCTCGCGCTCTCGATCAGCGCCTCGCTGGAGCTGCGCCGCTACGTGCCCACGCGCAAGATCGGCTGGAGCCTCGTCCATCCGTTCCGTACGCTCGTGGTCCCCGCGCTCGTGAGCGCCGCCCTCCTGGCGGTCCTGGCGGTCGTCGAGGCGCGCGCGGTGCTGGCGGGGTAGGCGCCGCCCGCCGGTTTCCCAGGGTTTGGCGTTTGCCCCTCGTCCCGAGTTCCCCCTCGCGGGGTGGAACGGAACGACCTTTATCCCAAGACGCCCCAGTGGGGACAGATGAAGGACTGGGCAGCCTGGCAGGACACCAAGGCACTCAGCTTCCTGCATGCTCGCGTCCGCCAGATCCTGCGCAGCCGGGGCGTCGAGGACGAGTTCGTCGACTTCCAGGGCAGCCCGGTCCACTACTACGCCGCGGGCCCCCAGGACGCCGACCGCACCGTGGTGCTGCTGCACGGCCTGGGCGACAGCGCGAACAACTGGTTCCGCACGCTCCCTCTGCTCGCGTGGCGCGGCGACCGCGTCCTCGCCATCGACCTCGCGGGGCACGGCTACACGCCCCCGCCCGACGAGCGCGGCTATCTTTCCATCCGCCAGAACGCGGAGCTGGTCAAGCACGTCGTCAAGCACGCCCGCGCCGGGAGCGACCTCGCCATCGTGGGCCACAGCCTGGGCGGATGGGTCGCCGTCCGCGCGCACCTCACGGGCCTCGACGCGAGCCGCATGGTGCTCGTGGAGTCCGCCGGCCTCGTGCACGAGGGCATGTGGGACATGATCGAGATGCTGCGCATCGAGAAGGAGGCCGACGTGCGTCGCTTCTTCGGCACGGTCATGCACAAGACGCCCTTCGCGCTGGGCCTCATGTCGCGCGAAGTGGCGAGCATGTTCCGCTCGCCGGCCGTGGTCAACTTCATCGGCGCCAACAACCGCGAGGACATCATCTGGGACGAGGAGCTGGCCAACGTCCGCGCGCAGACGCACATCCTCTGGGGCGAGGACGACGGCCTGATCCCGCCGATCCTCGCGCACCGCTGGCACGCCGGCATCCCGCGCAGCAGCCTCAAGTGGATCCCACGCTGCGGCCACGCGCCCCAGTTCGAGCGCCCGGTGCTCTTCGAGAAGATGCTCGAGGCGGCGCTGGGCCACCCGCCGCTCCAGGATGCGGTCCGCTCGCGCGTCGCGAGCCACCTGCCGCCGTGGCTGGGTAGGCGCGTCAGCAAGGCCTGAAGCATTCAAATCCCCCCGCGCGGGTGCAAGCCGCGGCATGAGCCTGACCCTGTCGCGCCGCGTCGTCGCGCACCTCGCCGTCCACCCCGTGCCGGAGGGCGCGGGCAGCGTGCCGCGCGAGGTCACGCAGGACGGCATCGCGGAGTCGCTGGGCGTCCAGGTCGCGCACGTCTCCCGCGCGCTCAAGGGGCTCGTCGCCGAAGGGCTCGTGCACGCCTACCTCGCGCATCCGAAGGGCGCCCGGCGCCGCAGCCGCGCGCACGTGCTCACCGACGCCGGCTACGCGCTGGCGCGCTCGCTGCCCAAGGAGCCGCCCGCCACCGTGACGCGCCGCGCGCCCGCGCAGGTCCCCGCGCCGCGCGTGCCCGCCGGCCGCGAGCGCGCGTTCGAGGAGCTCGTCGCGCTCTACGACTCCGCGCTCAAGGAAGGCCCGCGCATCGGTCTCGTCGAGGGCGCGGCCGGCATGGGCAAGTCGCGCCTCTTGGCCGCCTTCGCCGCGGAGGCCCAGCGCCGCGGCGCGCGTGTGCTATCAGGCGCCTCGGTCCCGGTGGGCGGCGAGCAGTGGCTCGGCCCGCTCGCGGCCGCGCTCGCGCCGCTCGGGCTCGACGCCCGCCTCCGCGCGCGCCCCGGCGGAACGCCCCGCGAGCGCGCGATGGAGGCCGCGCGCGAGACGGTCCTCGTGGGCGCGCAGTCCGCGCCGCTCGTGGTGCTGCTCGACGACCTGCATCACGCGGGCCCGGGCGCCGTCGAGTTCCTGCACGGCCTCTTCCTCGCGCTCCCGCAGGGCACGCGCGCGCTGTTCGTCGCCGCGTTCCGCCGCGAGGAGGCGTGGGCGCTTCCCAACGGTCCGCTCTACACCGCGCTCATGCCGGTGCGCGACCTCCCGCGCGCGAAGCTCGTCACGCTCGGGCCGCTCGACGCGATGGCCGTCGGGTCGCTCCTGGAGGAGGCGGGCGTGCACATCCTGGGCGACAAGCGGCTCCCCGGGGACGTCGTGTCGCGCGTCTGGCGCGAGAGCGCGGGCAACCCCGCCTACGCGCTGGCGATGGGCGCGGAGCTGGCCGACGGCGTCGACGAGGAGGACTTCTTCCCCGCGAGCGTGCGGGCCGCGGCGCGCGAGAAAATCGCGAGCCTCGACGAGCGCCAGCTTGGCGTGCTCCAGCTCGCGGCCGTCGCGGGCGCCGAGTTCCCCTATCCCGTCCTCGCGCGCGCCCACGAGGGCAAGGAGGACGAGCTCGTCGCGGTCCTCGACCACCTGCTCGACAAGCTGTTCCTGGAGGAGTCGGCGGGCGGCGGGGGCGAGCTCGTGCTGCGCTTCGAGCACCCGAAGCTCCGCGAGGCCGTGCTCGGCGACCTGACCGCGAACCGCCGCCGCTGGCTCGAAGCGCGCGTCGCAGCCGCCCACGCGGCTTAAGTGGGGTCCCCGCGCTGCCGCCTTGTGGCGCCGCGACGATGGCTCCTGCTCATCCTCGCCATCCTCTCGCTGGTCCTGCTGGTGGGCGGCGTGCTCTCGCTCGCGTTCTCCACGACGCTCTCGGGCCCAGCGGCCGACGCCGCGCGCCTGCCCGGCGAGGCCGAACCCCACGGCGGCGAGCGCGTCTTCGCGCTGCCGATCCAGGACGTCACGCAGGTGCCCACCGTCGTCTCGGGCGGGAACGACACGATCCTCATGCGGCCCGGCGCGCTGCTCGTCGTCGCCGACGCGCCCGTCGAGTTCCCTTCCAGCGCGGCCAACGTGAGCGTCGTGCGCGCGCTCGCGTACGTCTCGCCGGGCGCCAACGGGAGCTATCCCTCGCCCACGCTCCAGCTTGCGAACCTCACCGCGGTGAGCGGGGGCAACCTCACCACGTTCAACGCCAGCGTCGAGGTCACGCCGCTCGCGCTGGGCAAGGCCGGCTTCATCGTGAAGGCCGACACGGCGGACGGCTCCGCGATCCGCTTCGTGGCGCAGGAGCGCGTGCTGGGCCAAGCCGCGTTGTACGTCGAGCCCCCGCAGCTCCTCTGGCTGATCGTGCTGAGCGCCGCGGGCTTCCTCGCGCCCATCGGCTGGCTCATCCTCACGCATCGCCCCAGCGGCACGCGCGGCATCCCGGGCGGCGTCTCGGGCGTGACCAACGCCTGCCCCGAGTGCCGCGCGCCCCTCGCGCCGGGGAGCGACTTCTGCACGCGCTGCGGCGCCTGGCTCAAGGAGGCCAAGCCGTGAGCGAGGTCGCGTGCGCCGTCTGCGGCATGGCCTTCGAGGAGGAGGGTGCGCTGGAGCTTGGCGCGATCCGGCTCGTCCGCGGCGGCAAGACGTTCTGGTTCTGCTCGCCGCCCTGCGAGAAAGAATTCCTGGCGAAGCACGACGGCTAGGTCCTACTCCGCCGTCTCGCGCTCGTGGGGCCGCGCGCCCGCGTCGGTGAGGAAGCGCCGCAGGTGCGCGAGGTAGGCGTCCGCCCGCGCGTGCGACCAGGCGTCGAGCGCGAGCAGGAGCGCGCCTTCGAGCGCGAGCGCGGCGCCCACGGCGACCCAGGCCGCGGCGTCGCGGCGCGCGAGGGCCACGGCGGCGCCCACGACGAGCACGAGGACGTCGAAGCCCGCGGCGTAGCGCAGCGTGGCGCGCGCGTGGTGCATGCGGGCAAGCTCCGCCGCCTGATATCGTCCCGGGTCCTGGGCGAGCTGCACGGAGAGCGCGTCGCGGCGGCGCGCGGCGCCCGCGTAGTGCGAGAGCGCGCCGGCGAGCTGGAACGCGCCCACCACGAGCAGCGGCGCGCCCGCCCAGCGGTACGGGCTCCCCACGCGCCAGAGCCACGCGGCCGCGACGATGCCCGCGAGCCCCAGGAGCATCGCCACCGTCGCCTCGCGCCGCTCGCCGCGCAGGTAGGTCCGCATCTCTTCGCGCACGGGGCGCCATCCGCGCGGGGACGCATGGCTCTATGCGCGCGACTGGACGACGAACCGGCACGCCGCGTGGCCTTGGCTCCGGCACGCGACCTCGGCGCCCAGCGCGGGGCGGCCCGTCGCGGCGCCCACGACGCCTTCGAGATAGCCCAGCGCGAGGTGGCACGTGGGCTGCGCGCTCTCCGCGACGACCTCCAGGAGGTCCGCGCCGGTGAACGTGTAGCGCGCCCCGGCCTGCTCCACGAGGCGCACGTCGCCCCCGCCGAGCGTGCGGAACGCGTCGAGGTAGGCGCCCAGCTCGCGCGGGCCCTCCTCGTTGGCGCGCGTCACGAGGCGCTTGCCTAGCTCGCGCGTGCGCGTCACGTTGGTCGAGGCCTCGGCGACGTCCCGCAGCAGGAGCCGGACGAGCGTGCGGCTCACGAGCTGGCTCCGCGCCTCCTCCTCGGCGCGCTTGCGTTCGGTGATGTCGAGCATCTGCGTGATGTAGAGGCGCGGCTTCCCCGCCTCGTCGCGCATCACGCTGCTCGTGACGTGCCCCCACACGGCGTGGCCGTCCTTGTGGCGATATCGTTTCTCGAAGCGCAGCGTGGGCGTGCGCGACGTGACGAAGTCGTGGCCCGCGTCGTAGATCGGCTTCTCGTCCTCGGGGAACGTCAGCTTGAGGTAGCTCGCCCCGACGAGCTCCTCCTCGGCGTAGCCCACCATCGCGCAGAAGACGTGGTTGACGCGGACGTAGGCGCCCTGCGCGTCGAAGATCGCCATGCCCATCGCGGCCTCGTCGAACGCGCGCCGGAAGAGCTCCTCCGTGTCGTGGCGGGACGCGGCCTCCCGCTTCGCCGCGGTGAGGTCGTGCGCGAAGCTCATGATGAGCAGGCCGGGCGCTTCGGAGAGGTGGACGCTGGAGAGCATCACCGGGATGCGGCGGCCGTCCTTCGCCACGAGGACCGTCTCGTAGCGCTCGTGGACGGGCACCGTGACGCCCCGCTCCAGGTAGCGCTGCCTGACTTTCGGAAGCTCCTCGGGCGCCACGAGCGAAAGCATGCTCGGCAGCGCCTGGAGCTCGGCGAGCGTGTAGCCCACGAGGTCGAGGTAGGCCTGGTTGGCGTGGAGCAGCTTGGCCCCGTCGAGCACCAGCCCTCCCTCTCCCAGGGGGCTCAGCGCGTCGACGAGCCGAATGACCGTGGGCGCGTCCAGCGCCGGGCCTGGGGCTGGGGGCCTGTCGCTCACCACGGGAGGTTTCGGCGCTTCTTGACTTAATGGCCACTGGAAGGTCGCTGGGCTCGGTGGACCTATTCCTGGAACTTGGCGAGGATGGCGTCGTAGACGCTGCGCTCGTCGCCAGAAGCTTTGCTCTGGAGCCTCTTCAGGATCAGCTCGGGCGTCGAACGGGCCCGGTAGTTCATCCTCGGGCTGCGGTCAACGATCAGGTTCAGATGCTCGTCGAGCCCGCGCGCCTCGACACGGCCGGATCGCCTTCGGCGACCGCTCGCTTCGCTCGCTCCCGGCCTATCGAGGCGCGCGACGACGAGCATCGTTCAGGAGGCGCCGAACTTCGCGAGGATGGCATCATAGACGCTCCGCTCGTCGCCGGAAGCCTTGCTCTGGAGCCTCTTCAGGATCAGCTCGGGCGTCGAACGGGCGCGGTAGTTCATCCTCGGGCTGCGGTCAACGATCAGGTTCAGATGCTCGTCGAGCCCGCGCGCCTCGATGCCATCGATCCGCACGCGGGTGTATTGCGAGACCTGCTCGGCCATGTGCGTGACGCAGACGCCGTAGCTGCCCGTCTCGCGGAGCATCTCGATGAAGGTGCCCACGATCTTGCTCGCGGCCTCCAGCTCGGTCATGGCCTCCAGCTCGTCGGCGAGGACGAGCTTCGCGCCCCTGCTCGTCACGATGGGGAGGAAGCCCTTGAGGAAGCTCTCGAAGGCGCCCGCGTCGAGCGACCGCTTCTGCGTGAAGAAGTAGACCCCCTCCACGTGCGGGACGGTGGCCGACCTCGCGTTGACCGGGAGCCCCAGGTGCGCGAGGATGGCGACCTGGCTGAGCGTCTCCAGGAGCGTCGTCTTGCCGCCCGAGTTGGCGCCCGTGAGCAGGGCGACCTGGTGCTGCCTGTCGAGCAGGTAGTCGATCGGCGCGCCCCCCGCCCGCGCGAGGTTGAGATGGAGCGCGCCCTCGACGCGCAGCTCCTTGCCGAACGTCGCGGGCTCCAGGCCGTACTCCAGCGCGAAGCTGCCCAGGGCGAAGGCGTAGTCGAACTCCAGGAGCGCGTGGACCTCGGCCTCGGCCTTCTCGCGCAGGCCGCCGAGCTTCCGGGCCGCGTCGACCTTCACGCGGAACGCGGCGCGCTTCTTGCGCCCTTCCAATTCCTGGCGCTTGCGCTCCATCGCCTCCTCGTCGATCTTGACGGGGAAGCCGTCGGTGAAGACCTGCGTGAAGTCCTCGCCCGTCTCGCGCATCAGGCGCTCGCGCCCCTCGCGGAGCACGCTGGCCTGGAGGTCGCGCACCTTGCGCGGCGTCCTGCCGGACATCATCTCCAGCACCTCGTCGCCGCTCATGCTGAGCGACTTCGAGCGCGCGGCGGTCTCGGCGTTGATCCACGCGATGGCGTCGGCGAGGCTCTTCTCGACCGCGGCGAAGCTGAACTCTTTCTGCTGGAGGCCGTCGAGCGTGTCGAGGATCGCGCGCATGGCCGAGGGCCGCCCCAGGATGCCGGAGAGCTCCAGCGCGGACTCCCAGATGGCGCGGTTCTCGCGGAAGTAGGCGAGCGCGGCGTCGGGCACGAGGTCGGCGACGTGGCGGCTGAAGGGGACCTGGATGACGTTCTCCGCGCCGGTGAGGTCGAGCAGTCCCTGCGAATAGGCGTAGACGAGGACCTCGTTCCCGGGCGTGCCGTCGTCGGCGGTGCTGACCTGGCAGACGCGGTCGACGCCGGCCTTCACGAGCGCCTCGTAGTCGGCCTGCGTGTCGACGACGACGCAGACCGTGCTGTCGAACTTCGGCCTCGGCTGGCGCGGCTTGGCGAGCCGGCCCAGGAGCTTGGCGACCGCGGCGCGGTCGAGGCCCGCGACGCGCTTGCGCGACTCCTGCACGAAGGCGAGGCGCTCCTTCGCCTCCTTGGGCGGGACGGGGACGAGGAGCGCGATCTTGTTGCGGGCGTGCGCGGTGTTGGCGAAGGCGCCGATGCGGGCGAGCACGTCCTCGTAGAGCGTCTCGGCGCGCGGCGTGCGCAGGAAGTCGGCCGGCGCGCGGCCCTGGACGCGGAGCACCAGCTCGACGGCCTTGCGCTCCGAGATGCCTTCGACGGCCGCGATGCGGTCCACCTGCGAGGCGCGCGCGGCCTCGTAGAACGCCTCGGCGCCGCCGAACTCCTTCACGAGCCGCTCCGCGAGGGCCTCGCCCACGCCGGGCAGGTCGGTGAGCGGCGCAGGGGCCATCTTGTCAGGTTGCGCGAGCACGGCCACGGTGCATCCCTGGTGCGACCGCAGCGCGTTTCCAGAATTGGCCTTGAGGGAGGGAAGAGCGAAACTGCTCCCCGGCTCCTACGCACGGCGGGTCGGCCCCGCCGGGCCCTTCTTGGGAGACAAGCCGAACAGCGCGGCCCGCCTCCCGCTCTCGCCGTCGTGGATGATCTCTTCGAGGGGGATCGCGTCGAACGATTGGAGCGCGAAGGCAGGCGCGTCCCACGCGAAGTCCACCACGATCGGCGTCTCGTGGATGGTGGTGGGGCTCTCGTCGAAGCTCCCCTGGTCGCGCAGGTGACGCAGGCCCGTGGGGCTCACCGTGATCTGCCGCAGCGCGTGGCCCGCCGACTCGGCGGCGCGGATCGCGGCGTCGAGCTGGGCGCGCAGGTTGCCCGCCGGCGCCTCCTCCTGGGCGGCGCGCAGGCCGCCGAACTCGCCGTGCGTCGCATGGTTGCTCAGGAGGCTGAGCGCCTCGCGCAGCGTGCTGGCGATCTGGCGGTGGATCTTCACGGACTCGGTGAAGCCCGCCTCGATCTCGGACGTGGGCGCCGCCCGGGCGGCGTACGCCAGGACGCGAAGCTGGCTTTCGGTGAGGCTCAGGAAGGCGTCGAGCAGGCTCCGCTCGCCCCAGGCGAGGAAGTCTCCGCCCAGCGTCGAGGCGGGGCTGCGCGTCCACGCGTCCGCGGCCGCCTGGCTCACCCTCGCGCTCGCGAGCACCTGGGCGGGCAGGCGGACGAGGTCCTCCCGCATGCGACCCTCGGGGAATCGGGCGAGCATACCGTGGTAGCGCGAGTTGAGGATGGGCTCGTCGAACACGAGAAGCGCCTCGACCATCTCCGTGATGGTCATGTTTTCGTCCCACATGCGAACCGTCAAAGGGCCTACCTTCTACTAACGCATGAGCCCGAACAAGTCCACGTCCTAGTCCTGGCTCGCCATGAGGACCACGGCGTTCCGCATGCGCACGTGGTCGGAGAGGCGCGCCGCGAGCGCCGGTTCGCTCGCCAGGAAGCGGGCCAGCTGCGGCCCGGTGAGCGTGGCGACGTCGGCCAGGCGCCCCGCCTTCTGCAATTCGCGCGCCACGTGCGCCTTGTCGAAGACGCAGGAGGGCTGCAAGCGCGCCAGCACGCTCGCTTCCCCGGCCCGGAAGCGCCCGCGCGGCGAGTCCCGGGTCAGCGCGGAGGCGGCGACCAGCTCCAGCTCCGCGCGCAGGTAGGCGAGCTGGTCGTCCAGGTCGCGGCGCTTCCGCGTCAGCTCCACGTAGCGGCGCACGAGGTCCTCCGGCGCGGCGAGGTCGGAGGGCGGGGCGGTCTCTTCGGCGAACATGGGCGTCCCCAGGAACCTCCTGGGCTTGGACCTTATCCGGAGGTCGCCGCAAGTCCCGACCCCCGCGCGGCCGAGAACCACACCGGCAAGGACATGGGGCGGTGCCCGGGTTCCCACTCCCATGACCGGCCCGGCCGCGGGGCCCTCGCCTCCGCCCCCGCCCTCGTTCGAGGAGATCGTCCGCGGCACCGCGACCGCGCTGGTGGGCGCCATCATCGAGCTGGTCCGCGCGGTGCGCCACGAGGTCGAGGCGGCGCAGGCCTCCGGGCTCGCGTTCGTCGGCCGCCTGCTGGGCGCGCTGGGCCGCGCGGGGCGCCTCGCGCTGCGCGGGATGCGCGACGCGATGATCGCCCTCGTCTTCGCCGTCCTGGGCCTGATCATCCTCTCCATCTTCCTGATCGCGGCGCTCAACAAGCTCCTGGGCGACCCGTGGGGCACCGGCCTCACCGCGCTGCTGCTGATCCTGGCCGCGGTCGGCTTCGGGCTCCGGTCGCGCGCCGCCTTCCTAGGCATCGAGGCCGAGGCGCGCGAGTTGGAGCACCCGCCCCGTTAGCTGGTTCTCTTATCCTCCAGCCACAGAGGTCACAGAGGCGGTGGAATTCCCTCGTCCTCTGTGACCTCTGTGTCCTCTGTGGCTGGAGAAGGGGCCAGGCGTTGGCAAAGGCCTGATAGCGCACGACCTGGGATCACGGGCCGTGGACCCCGCCATCCAGACGCGCGCCCTGACGAAGCGCTACGGGAAGTCGCGTGGCATCGAGGGCGTGGACCTGGAGGTGCGCCGCGGCGAGGTGTTCGGCCTGCTCGGGCCCAACGGCGCGGGCAAGACGACGACCCTCCGCCTCCTGCTGGACTTCCTGCGCCCCACGTCGGGCGAGGCGCGCGTGCTGGGGCTCGATCCCCGCGCGGACGGGCCGGCGCTGCGCGCGAAGGTGGGCTATCTTCCCGGCGAGCCGGGCCTCGCGGAGCGAAGCAGCGCGCGCGTGCAGCTCCGCGACCTGGCCGACCTGAGGGGCGGCGTGCCGGAGGCGCGCATCGAGGCGCTCGCCGCGAGCCTGGAGCTCGACCTCGACCGCGAGGTGCGGGCGCTCTCGCGCGGCAACAAGCAGAAGGTCGGCCTCGTCCAGGCGTTCATGCACGAGCCGGAGCTGCTGATCCTCGACGAGCCCACCAGCGGCCTCGACCCGCTGATGCAGCAGCGGTTCAACGCGCTCGTGCGCGAGGCGGCCGCGCGCGGCGCGACGGTCTTCCTCTCCTCGCACATCCTGCCGGAGGTCGAGGCGCTCTGCGACCGCGTCGGCATCATCCGCGAGGGGAAGCTCGCGGCCGTGGACACGATGGCGAGCGTCCGGGCGCGGGCGGTGCGGCGCGTCGAGGCGCGCTATCGCGGAGCGGCCGACGCCGCCCTCGCGCGCGACGTGCCGGGCGTCGAGGACCTCGCGGTGGAGGGCGACACGCTGCGTTGCGCGGTGCGCGGCGAGGCCGGGCCGCTCGTGCAGGCGCTCGCGCGCGGGCCGCTGCGCGACCTGCGCGTGCGCGAGCCGACGTTGGAAGATGTCTTCATGGGGTTCTACCGATGAGCCCCGTCGCGTTCCGCAAGGCGATGCGCGACCAGCGCCGCGCGCTCGTGGGGTTCGGCCTCGGCTTCGCGGCCTACGTCGCGTTCCTCGCGGCGTTCTACCCGACGATCCAGAGCCAGTCCGCCAGCTTCTCGCAGCTCCTGGAGAGCTACCCGCCCGCCGTGCGCACGGCGTTCGGCCTCGACACGCTCACGACCGGCGCGGGCTACCTCCAGGCGGAGCTATTCGGCCTGATGCTGCCGGCGCTCTTCCTCGTGTTCGCCGTGGGGCGCGGCGGCGACCTGATCGCGGGCGAGGAGGAGCGCGGGCAGCTGGAGCTGGCGCTCGCGACGCCGCTGACGCGCCGCGCCGCCGCGCTCCAGAAGGGGCTGGCCCTGGCGGCGGGCTGCGGCGTGCTCGCGCTGGTGCTCCTCGTCGTGCTGCTGGCGGGCGGCGCGGCGTTCGGTCTCGGGCTCGCGCTGGGCAACGTGCTGGCGCAGGTCGCGGCGATCTGGCTCTTCGCGACGGCGTTCGGCATGCTGGCGCTCGCCGTGGGTGCGCTCGCGGGCCGGCGCGGCCTCGCCACCGCCGTCTCGGTGGGCGTCGCGGGCGCGATGTACGTGCTCGACCTCGTCGCGAAGCTGGTGGAGGGCGCGAGCGGCCTGCGGTGGGCGTCGCTCTTCCAGTACTATGGAGACGCCCAGCCGCTGGCGCGCGGGCCGGATTGGGTCGGGCTCGCGGTCCTGCTGGGCGTCTCGGCCGCGCTCCTTGCCCTGGCGGCGCTCGCCTTCGACCGGCGCGACGTGGGGCGGGCATAGGCTTCTCCTTCCCGGTGCTTCGCTTTCCGCCATCACGCCAAGACGCCAACACGCCGCGTGTTG
>JAXDQU010000073.1:0-7835 GCA_034667685.1 Thermoplasmata archaeon
CGGCCGTCGGTCTTCGTGTGAAGAGCATCAGCCGCGGACCTTCTCCCAAACCCACGACGTTGAGCGCTCCTGATCCGAGCTACTGCTGGCTGCGCGCGGCAAGGATGTCGCGAAGGACAGTACCCGCCGGGCTCGTCCAGCGCTCAAGGCCGCTTACGGGATAGCCCATGACAAGTTCAGCAGCCTGACTCGGAGACGTGCAGACTTGGTCTGCAAGCAACTCGTAGGCGTCTCCTTTCCGTACGAAAATCCCCTGCTCGATCAGGCGCAGGCGAATCGCTTGGCTTGCGGCGTTCAGTGTCTCCTTCGTCGGCAAGTTGGCGATCGCGCCCTTGAAGACGACAAATCCCTGGGAGCGCAGCGCGCCCTGGGCGCTTGCTTTCCCGACGCGGAGAACTAGCCCTTCGATAGACCCGGAATCGCCACTCGGGGCGGGAGTCTGGGAGGGAACTGCAACTGGCTCAAACGCCTTCAGGCCAAGGAGCGCGTAGATGACGAGCATGTCGGAGAGAAATGACTCAACATCGGCGGTGTCAGGTTCACGGAGAGCCGGGGCCTGTGGCACGTTCTTATTCTCAACTTCGGCTCTACCTGCAGCCTGAGCCAGCGCAACGAGCCGAGACTCAAGGTTCTTCGCATGCGCTTTGTTGATGCTCCCGTCGAGGCTCGCGAATGCTATCACGTGGCTCCATTCCTCGCGATTCGCATCGTGCTCGCCTATCCTCTTTTCGAGGACGTCCGCTTCCCCGATGTAGATCCGTGGGCGGTCGGGATTCAATGTGCCGGGCGTGATCAGAACATAGACCCCGGGTTTTCCCATCTCGGTTCGCGCACGCAAGATCGGGACTTGTGCTCGGCTTGACATGAGCGCAACTCCAGACCAGTGACTGCGAGTGACAATCCGGAGTCCTTCGGCATCTCCGTTCGGCAGAAACATTCGATACGAAACACCGTGGCTGCGCGCCATCGTCCGCCCCCGACTCAGCCGACGACCTTCTCCCACTTCTTGAGCTTCAGCACCTTGGAGAGGGAGGACCCGCGCTCGATCTCGGCGCGCAGCCGGTCCTCCTGCTCCTTGACCTCGACGGCGCGGTTGGCGATCTCGTGGGCGCGTTCCTTCGGGACCACGCACACGCCGTTGTCGTCGGCGACGATCCAGTCGCCGGTGCGGACGCGCTGGCCGCCGGCGAGGATCTCGGTGCCGATCTCGCCGAAGCCCTTGGGGTCGCCGGCGTTGGGGCGGAAGACGCGGGCCCACCCGGCGAAGCCGATCTTGCGGATCTCGTCGACGTCGCGCATGGCGCCGTCGATGACCACACCGGCGAGGCCGATGCGTTTGGCGGTGTGGCTGGCGAGCTCGCCCCAGACGGCTTTGGTGGTGCCGTCGACCTGGATGACGAGGACGGTGCCGGGGGCGCATTCGTCGATGGCTTCGACGGGCTTGGCCCAGTCGCCGTCCATGGCGTGGACGGTGAGGGCGGGGCCGACGGCCTTGAGGCCTTGTTGGAGGGGGAGGATGCCCGTCATGCAGCCTTCGCGGTGCATGGCGTCGCTCACGTTGGGGCTGCTGGCGATCTCGAAGGCCTTTCTGATATCATCGGCGCCGTAGCGCTTCATGCCCTCGCTCTGGACGACCTTGACGTGGTCGATGGCTTCGCGCATGTGGCGCGCGGCGGCGGTGGCGTCGGCGGCCTTGGTGATGGCGCCGCCCACGATGAGGATGTCCGCGCCGGCCTGGATCAGCGGCGCGAGCGTCTCGCTCGTGAGGCCGCCGGCGACGGCGATGGGCAGGCTCGTCGCGACGCGGATGGCCTTGACCATCTCGACGGGGCTCCGGCCCTGCATCTGCTCGTCGATGCCCACGTGGAGGCCGACGTAGTCCGCGCCCATGGCCTCGGCCTCCTTCGCGCGCGCGGGCTTGTCCTTCACGGCGATGAGGTCGACCATGATCTTGCCGCCGTACTTGCGCGCGGCTTCGACGGCTTCGCGGATGGTGCCGTCGTCGCTGGCGCCCAGGATCGTGACGATGGTGGCGCCGGCCTTGATCGCCATCTCGGCCTCCATGCCGCCGGTGTCCATGACCTTCATGTCGGCGACGATGGGCTTGTCGGGGAACGCCTTCTTCAGGTCGCGGACGGCGTTGAGCCCCTCGCTCTTGATCAGCGGCGTGCCGGCCTCGACCCAGTCGGCTCCGCCCGCGACGGCCTCGGCGCCCAGCTCCAGCGCGCGGTGCATGTTGTACACGTCGAGCGCCACTTGCAGGATGCGCTTCTGCGCCATGCGCGAGGATGGGGCATGCGCGTATAAGAGCCTGGGTCCCGATGGCGCGGCGTGCCTCTTGAAGCGCGGCTGCTCGACGCATTGCGCGCGCGTGGCTGGGGTTGCGCGACGGCGGAGTCGGTCACGGGCGGGCTCGTGGCCGCGAGGCTCACCGCGCTGGCGGGCGCTTCCGACGTCTTCCGCGGCGGCGTCGTGGCGTACACGGACGACGCGAAGCGCGACCTGCTCGGCGTCGACGCGGACCTGCTGCGGCGGCGCGGCGCGGTCTCGCGCGAGGCGGCGCTCGCGATGGCGCAGGGCGCGCGCGGTCGTCTCGTGGCGCACGTGGGCCTCGCGACGACGGGCTACGCGGGCCCCACGGGCGACGCGGGGCTCGTCTTCGTGGCGGTCGCGCTGCCCACGGGCGCGCAGGTCCACGCCATGCGTTACCCGGGCGATCGCGCGGCAGTACGCGAGGCGGCGACGCACGATGCGCTGCGCTTCGCGCTCGATGCGCTCGTCACTTGACGAAGGGAAGAGGGGAAGCGAGGGAAGAGGGGAAGACGGGAAGAAGGGACCCTTCTTCCCTTCTTCCCATCTTCCCTCGCTTCCCACCTTCCCTTCCTCAGGGCAGCCCCGATAGCAATTCGGCGAGCGCGGCGGCGGGCTCCTTCGCCTTCATCACGGCGCTGGCGAGCAGGACGCCCTCGGCGCCAAGCTCCAGCGCGCGGCGCAGGTCCTCGCCGGTCTTGACGCCCGCGCCGCACAGGACGCGCGCCTGCGGGTGGCTCGCCTTGGCGGCGCGCACGCTCTGGCGGACGATCTCCGGATCGGCGCTCGTGACGCTGACGCTGCCGCCGATCAGTTCGGGGGGCTCGATGGCGAGGAGGTCGGGGGCCAGCGCGGCGGCGGCGCCCGTGGTGCGGGCGGCGTCGGTGCAGACGACGCGCGCGAGGCCGGCCTTCGCGAGGCGCTGGCACGCGGCGTCGATCTCGGCGAGCGTGAGCCGGCGCTCGGCATGGTTGAGCAGGCTGCCCACCGCGCCCGCGTCGGCGACGGCCTCGACGAGCGTGGCGCCCGTGCCGTTGCCTGGCGCGAGCGAGTCGACGTGCTGCGCGAGGACCGGGACGCGGGTGGCCTGCGCGACGCGCCCGATGTCCGCGGCCTGGGGCGCGACCGCCAGCGTCACGCGCCGGCCGTGCGCGGCCTTCGCCAGCGCCTCGGTGAACGCGACCGCGCGCTTGCCGGTCGCCTCGGCGTAGGTCTTGTAGTTGACGATGACCACCGGCATGCCGGTGGGAAAGACGACCATCGGAGCCGGAGCCCGGTGGCGCGGCAAATACATAATCATCCAGCGCGTGGCGCGCGCGTGCGAAGCCGCCTGCTGCTGGCCGCGCTGCTCCTCCTGCTTCCGGGCTGCGTCCAGGTCGCCTCGCAAGGCCCCTGCGTCCAGGTCTCCCTCGACCCCGAGGTGGTCTCGCTGCAGGCCGGCCAGGCGCAGACGTTCCTCATCCGGGCGCGCAACTGCGGGGACGTCGCGCTCAGCCTGGGCGACGGCGGGCGCTGCGACGCGGGCAACGGCCTCAACCTCACCTTCGCGGCGGAGGGGCGCGCCTACCGGCTGGGGCACGTGGGCGGCGCCGTCCCGGCGGAGCGCGACGACCCGCACGTCTGCGTCTCCGAGGCCGCGGCCCCGCGCACGATCCGGCCGGGCGAGTCGCAGGAGACGCGCCTGGCGTGGAACGGCACGCTCATGGAGAGCACGTGCTTCGCGGCGGACTGCGCGGAACGCTATCACGACGCGCCCGCGGGCGACTACACGCTCACCGCCCGCGTGGCGCCCGGTCAGGGCGGGGCGGCCGAGGCGACGGTGGTCGTCCGGTTGGCTCCGCGGCGTTGAGCGAAGGCTGAAACGCGCCTGCCCCCTTTGCCCGGGCATGCGCTTCGAGGGCCGCAAGGTCTACCTCACCGGCGGCACCGGGTTCATCGGCGGCGCGGTCGCGCGGCGCCTGAAGGAGGAGGGCGCGCACGTCACGTGCCTCGTGCGGCCGCGCACCCCGGCGGCCCACCTGGAGCACCTGGGCGTGAAGGTCGTGCGGGGCGACGTGACCGAGCCGCAGACGCTCGACCTCTCGGGGCACGGCCTCCTGATCCACGCCGCCGCGTGGGTGGGCTACGGCCTCCCCCCGAAGAAGATCCCGCTCTTCCGCAAGACCAACGTCGAGGGGACGCGCAACGTGCTCGACGCGGCGAAGCGCGCGGGCGTGGCGAAGGTCGTGCACGTGAGCAGCATCGCGGCGCTCGGCGTCACCGACAAGGCGGGCGCCACCGAGGAGACGCCGCGCAACGGCGCCTACCAGAGCGAGTACGAGCGCACCAAGTCCGAGGCGCACGAGCTGGCGCTGCGCGCGGGGCTGGCGACGGCGATCCCGATGCCCGGCGTCGTGCTGGGGCGCGGCGGCCCCTTCGATCCGCTCCTGGCCTGGGTCGCGCGCGGCCGCTTGCCGGCGCTCCCGGCGAACGACGCCGTGAAGGGGTGGGTCCACGTCGAGGACGTGGCCGAGGGGATCCTCCTCGCGGCGCTGCGCGGGCAGGGGCCCTACCTCTTCGTGGACGAGAACATGCGGCTCACGGAGCTGCTCGTCGCCGCGTGCGAGGAGGCGGGGCTCCGCGTGCCGCGCCGCCGCGTCCCGGCCGGGCTCGTCGTGGGCGCCGCGGGGATCGTCGAGGCCTCCTACAAGACGGTGGGCAAGACGCCCCCGATCAGCCGCGAGCTGCTCCAGAGCCTCACGGTCCCGATGAGCTACGACAGCGGCAAGGCGCGCAAGGAGCTGGGCTGGCGCCCCGAGCTGGTGCGAAGGCTCGCGCGCGACCTGGCGGCCCTTCGGCACTAGGGAACTCCGGACAAGGGCCGCTTCGCGCGAGATGAAAGGCTCCGGGGCGTTCGTCGGGCTCATGCTCTCCGTGCGCTACGCCCCCGACGTCCCGCCCGCCCTCGCCGAGATGGCGGAGCACCACGCCCGGGCGGCGGGCCTCTCCCTGGGCGCGCTCGAGGTCATCGGCGCGTCGCTGGACTTCGTCGAGGCGTTCATCGTCGCCTCCGAGGACGGCCACGGCCTCGACTGGGCGCGCGACCTGGACCTGGCGCCGCCCGCCGAGCGCGTGGCGAACGCGCAGTGGGTCGCGGCGCGCCTCTTCGGCTCATAGGCCCGAGCCGCGCCAGCGCTGCATCAGCCTCGCCAGCGCCCGCAAGCGAGCGACGGCGCCGTCCACCTCCGTGAGATGCGCGATGACCTCGACGCGACGCCGGACCGCGGCGTCGTGGCCGAGCTCCCGCACGGCCAGGTCGACGTTGGTCTGCAGCGCCGTGAGCGCGGTGCGCATCTCGTCGTGCAGGTACTCGAGACGGTCCCTCTCCATCTGGTCGGCGGCCAAAGGCGCGTCTGGAAGTTGCATCACGGTCCCCAGCCGACACACACTGGTCGTGGCTTGGGTTCCACTGCACCCATGCTAGGCCATCCATGCTAGCGGGCGGTCGTCACTTCACGCCGTCGGCCTGGAGCTTCTTGAGCCAGCCCGCGCCTTCCTGGGGCGGGGCGCCGGGCGGCGGCACCGAAAGCCTCGTCGTTTCGCCCTCGAACGTGCGGTGGAGGGAGCCCAGGCGCGCGGGGTTGTTCCAGACGCGCGGGTCGGCGACGGCCACCGCGTCGGCGGGCGGAAGCGGACGCGGCCAGGGGGGGCCCCAGTGCTTCGCGTCCGGGTGAAGGTCGGTGGTGGGGCGCACCGTGACGCCGCGCGGGCCGCGGGGCGTGCGGGTGACCTCGTGGTGCTCCTCGTCCTCGCGCGGCTCCATCGCCCAGGGCATGGCGAGCACCTCGTGCGGCGTGACCTCCAGCGTGACGGTCGCGGTTGCGAACGGATCGGCGGGCGGGACGGTGGCGTCCCACGGAAGCGCGGGGCCCAGGGGGGCAGGCTCGGGCGCGATCTCGACGTGCGCGGGGAGCAGCGGCTCGGGCGCGGGCGCCGGGAGCGCGGGGGCGAGCGCCTCGGCGAGCACCGTGGGCGCGGCGAGGGGCGCCGGCCGGGGCTCGGGCTGAGGCGCAGGCTGAGGCTGAGGCTGGGGGAAACTGGCCGCGTCAAGGAGCGTGATGCCGAAGCGCGCGGCGCTGCGTCGCGCGACGTCGCCCACGGGGCCTTCGTGCACGAGCGTGATGCGGGAGCCGCGGGCCGCGTTGTAGGCGTCGATGACGCCGGCCGCGGTGAGCGGGCCCTCGTGCGCCAGCCACGTGCCCTCGACGGCCGTGTTCGCGAGGTGGAGCCGGAGCTTGTCCTGCACGCTCATCGTGTGCATCCCGGGCCGATCATGCGGGAGCGGCGCTTTTGAGGGTTGTGATTTCGATCTCGGGCGTGCGCTTCTCGGCTCCGCATGCGGGGCGCGCGGCGAGCGCGGAGGCCGCGGGGAGAAGAAAAGCTCCGCGTTCTCCGCGCGCTCTGCGTCTCCGCATGCGGAGCGCGCAAAGCGCCCGGCCTCACGTCTCCTCTTTCACCGTCTTGAACACGGCGCACGTCACGGTCTTGCCCACGCCAGGCAGCTCGCGCAGCTTCTCCGTGACGAGCTCGCCGATGCGCTCGACGTTCTCGCCGCGCACCTTGGCGAGGATGTCCCAGTCGCCCGAGATCATGTGGACCTCGTAGACGCCCTTCATGGCGGAGAGCGCGGCGGCCAGCTCGCGTTGGTTGGCGCCGCCGCCGCCCGCGTAGCTGATGAAGACGAACGCGGTGGTGGGCTCGCCGATCAGCTCGTAGTTCGGCACGATGGTGAAGCGCTTGATGACGCCCGACTGCTCCATCTTGTGGACGCGGTCGTGGACGGTGGTGCGCGGGATGCCCGTGTTCTCGGCGATGGTCTTGGTCGTCTTCTTGGAGTCCGCGCGCAGCTCCTCCAGGATCATCCGGTCCTTGTCGTCGAGCACACGCGGCAGGAGCCCCCCGCCCGCTTGAAGCTTGCCAAAAAGCCGGCTTCGGGCGTGGCCTTCCGGCTCCTGTCCGAAGCGCCACCCGATTCCGCTTCCGCTTCCGATTCCGGGCCCGGTGGGCGCCGGCGCGCAGGGCTCGGAAGCGGAATCGGACTCGGGCCCGGGCGCTTCCGGCTCACCGAACGCTTATGGGGCGGGAGCGGGTCAGCGGCTCCCGATGAGCGCCCCCACGAAGCCCGTGGACGTCAGCGACGACGAGTTCGCCCAGTTCGTGAAGAGCCACCCCAACGTGGTCGTCGACGCCTGGGCGCCCTGGTGCGGCCCGTGCAAGCGCATCGCGCCGATCCTCGACGAGCTGGCGGTCGAGTACGGCGGCCAGGTCGCCATCGCGAAGCTCAACACGGACGACAACCAGAAGACGGCCATGCAGTACGGCATCATGTCGATCCCGACGCTGCTCGTCTTCAAGAACGGCGAGCGCGTCGACCAGGTCGTGGGCGTGCAGCCGAAGGATCAGCTTCGGGCGCGGTTCAACAAGTCGTTCGGAATCTGATTCTCTCTCGCCCTTCGTGCTCTTCGTGGCTTCGTGCCTTCGTGTTC
>JAXDQU010000074.1:0-6914 GCA_034667685.1 Thermoplasmata archaeon
TTCCCCAGTTCCCGTCTTCCCCCCGCTTCCCCCTCTTCCCTTGAAAAACGATATCAGCGGTGCGCCTTGACCTGCGCGTAGATCTGCGAGACGGTGTTCCAGTTCACGACGTCCCACCAGTTCTTGAGGTAGTCCGCGCGCTTGTTCTGGTACTTCAGGTAGTACGCGTGCTCCCAGACGTCGACGCCGAGGATGGGCGTGCCCGTCGCGTTCGCCTCGACGATGCCCTTCATCAGCGGGTTGTCCTGGTTGGGCGTCGAGACGACGTGGAGGTGGCCGTCCTGGCCGACGATGACCCAGGCCCAGCCCGAGCCGAAGCGCTTGACGCCGGCGTCGTTCACGGCCTCCTTCATCTTCTCCGTGCCGCCCAAGTCCGCGTCGATCGCGCGCGCGAGGTCGGGCGAGGCGCTGCCGGTCTTGCCGTGGGGCGCCATGATGTTCCAGAAGTGCTCGTGGTTCCAGTGGCCGCCGCCGTTGTTGCGCAGGCCCGCCTGGAGGTCCTTGGGCGCGGAGGCGATGTCCATGCAGAGCTGCCAGGGCTGCTTGTTGGCCCACTCGGGCTTGCCCTCGACGAGCTTGTTGAGGTTGTCCACGTACGCCTTGTGGTGGCGACCGTGGTGGATCTCCATCGTCATCTTGTCGATGGCGGGCTCCAGGGCGTCGGTCGCGTAGGGAAGGTTCGGAAGCTGGAACGCCATGTGGTTCTACCCGTCTCGCGGCATCCGGACGCTTCGGTATGTGCGTTGCGGCCAGGCGGTGCCTCCGTGGATCGCTTGCCGGCGCTCCTTTCCCGACACCGCGCATCCGAGTCATCCGCGGATTCCGGGATTCTCGGTGTCGGGAATCAGCGCGACCATCCGATCCTTCGACGGACCCGCCTCCGCTCCGGCGCCGCGTCCGCGAGCCGTTGATACAATGCCAGGAGCCGCGCCGCGCTCGTCTCCACGCTCATCGTCCGCGCCAGGGCGAGGCCGCGCTCGCGCAGGGCGTCGCGCCGGTCGAGGGCGTCGAGCAGGGCGCGCGCGACGTCCCCCGGTCGCGCGGGGTCGAAGGGGACGGCCGCTCCGGCGTCGACGAACGGGCGGAAGACGTCGCAGTCCGCGAGCGCGACCGCGCAGCCTCCGGCCATCGCCTCCAGCACGGTGAGCCCCTGCGTCTCGAAGCGGCTCGCGGTCACGAACACGTCCGCGGAGGCGTACGTCGCGGGCACCTGCTCGTCGGGCACGAAGCCGAGGAAGCGGACCGCGCCCGCGAGGCCCAGCTCCCGCGCGAGGGCCTGGCAGCCCGCCAGGTCGGGGCCGCTTCCCGCCACGTCGAGGCGCGCATCGGGGCGCTCGCGCAGCACGAGCGGGAACGCTCGCAGCACCGCGTCGAGGCCCTTCTCGGGGCTCACGCGCCCCAGATGCAGGAAGCGCGGCGGGCCTTTCGCGGCGTGGGGCGCGAAGAAGCGCGCGTCGACGCCCGTGGGGATCACCTCGCTGGCGATCTCGAACTGCGCGCGCAGCTCCCGCGCGATCGCGTCGGTCGGCGCGATCACGGCGCTGGCCGCGCGAAGGACCTGCCTGTTGACCTCCTCGCTGCCGCGCTCGGCGAGGGCGCTCGACGAGACGAAGTGCAGCAGCTCCTCGAAGCGCGTGTGGTAGGTGTAGACGCACGGGCGGCCCAGGGCGCGGGCGGCCACGAGCGCCGCGAGGCCCAGGGCGCCGGGCGTGTGGACGTGGAGCACGTCGAAGCGGCGCAGCCGCGTGGGAAGAAGGGGGGCGACGGGGAGGTGGAGCTGCGGGTAGACGCGGCTCTCGAACGCCATGACCCAGCGGACGCCGGGCTCGGCGGGGGCGCGGCGCGTGCCGGGCGCGAAGAGGGTGACGTCGACGCCCAGGGCCCGCAGCGCGTGCGCGGTCGTCTCGACGCTGCGCACGACGCCGTTGGCGCTGGGATGGTAGGTGTCGGTCACCATCGCGACGCGCAGGGGGCGCACCGCGACGGCAACCGACGGATCGCGCTTCAAGCCTACAGGCTCAGCGGGCAGCCCTCGCAGATCGACTCGATCAGCGTGTCCGCGGCGCCGCCGCAGTTGGCGAACGAGCTGAGCTGCAGGCCGGCAACGCCGTTCGTCTCCTCCCAGACCTCGGTGTGGCGCTGGGTGAAGGTCGAGTATTCGCGCACGTAGTACGTGGGCGTGCCCGGGAGGGTCGTCGCGTTGGCGGCCGCCGGGTGGCACACCACGGGGCTGGCGGTGTCGGCCACCGCGATGGGCACGAAGACGGTGGTCGTGAGGACGGTCGCAAGGATGGTCTTCCAGTTCAGGTTGCTCACCTGTGGATCGCCCTTGGCCGCTTGGAGTTCATTGTTGCGCGGCTCGGGGACCAGGGCCCTGGGGGCCCGCGGTTGACTTGTTCGAGGGCGAGTTCTCATCCTGAGGTCGTTTGCCGGCCACTCCTTTCCCAACACCGCGAATCCCGAAATCCGCGGATGACTCGGATGCGCGGTGTTGGGAAGGGAGCGCCACGAAACGAACGTCGGGGGAAGTCGCCCTCCGGCATCAGATCAGGAACGACAGCCCCACGCTGACGAGCCCGAGCGCGGTCATGGTGACGTAGGGCACGAACCCGCGCCTCGTGAGGTCGGCGTTGGTCGCGCGCAGGATCAGCAGCTTGCCCAGGACCGAGGCGGCGTTCGCCAGGAGGCAGATGCGCAGCGCGGTGGCGAGCGGGAGCTGCCCCTGGGCGAAGAGCGCGGCGATGCTCGCCATGACCGCGCCCGCCGAGAAGAAGCCGCCCAGCGCCGCGACGTACGCGCCGCTCACGCCGAAGCGGTCGAGCGCCAGCGCGACGAGCACGGAGACCGCGGTGTAGATGATGGCGAAGCGCAGCGCGGGCAGGATGGCGAACGGGTTCTTCACGCGCACCGCGGGGATCGGCTCGTCGCTCGCGGCGTGCTCGCGCCACGCGAAGAAGGCGCCCGCGAGGAAGACCGGCAGGAGCCACGGCACCAGCGCCACCATGAGCTGGAGCGAGGTGTCGCTGAACGCGACGAGGGCGACGCCGCGCACCATCATGGTCATCGTCGCGAGGACGGCGCCCACGAACGCGGCGGAGAGGAGGCGCGGCTCCTCGCGGGCGCGCTGCGCGAGACCGGCGGTCGTCGCCTCGCTGTTGACGAGGCCGCCCATGAGGCCCGAGAACTCCAGGCCGCGCTGCGGGCCGATCTGGCGCATCGCCATGAGCGAGGCGAAGCTGATCGCCGACACGAACACGACGATGAGCACGATGGCGAACGGGTCGACGAGCTGGTGGCGGCCCAGCCACGCGATCCCTTCGACGTGCTCGGGCAGGTTGTACGTGATCGGAAGCAGGATGAACAGGACCGTGACGAACTGCAGCGTGGAGAGGATCTCGTCCTCGTCGAGCAGCGAGACGAACGTGTGGAGCTTGCGCTTCGTGACGAGCAGGAACGTCATCGCGATGCCCACGACGACGGCCTCGAACTCGTGGCCGTAGCCGATGAGCACGCCCAGGAGGAACGTCACGATCATCGCGGTGGGCGTCGTCACGCCGGTCTGGTTGAGCTTCAGCCGCATCTGGATGAACATGAGCGCGAAGGCGAAGATGCCCAGCAGGCCCGCGCCCAGGAGCATCGGCTCCGCGTTCTCCACCGCGAGCACGGCGATGAGGAAGCCGGCGATGCTGATCAGCGGGAAGGTGCGCACGCCCGCGATCACGTCCTGGCCGTCGGGGCGGTGCTCGCGCTCGATGCCCACGAGGCCGCCGACCGCGCCGGCGACGAGGAACTCGACCAGGAAGGTGTTGAGGTCCAACCACCTTTCGTGAGGCCGTCGGCCCTATAGGCGCTTCGGCTTCGGGAATTGTGGATGCTGCCCGCAACGAGGGGTGCCTAGCGGTCGTTTCCTCCAGCCACAGAGGACACGGAGGACACAGAGGCCGGCTTCAGACATCCGCCTCTGTGTCCTCCGTGTCCTCTGTGGCTGGAGGGAGCGGAGCCGCGCCCGATGATGGGGAATGGCGCGACAAACTTTGAAGCGCGCGGCTCGGTTCTGGCCGGCGATGAGGCTTCAGTACGCGGTCTCCATGCCGGAGCCGCAGACGCATCTCTTCCACGTGCGGGTCGAGGTGCGGGGTGCGAAGGCGCAGGCGCTGCGCTTCGTCATGCCCGCATGGGCGCCGGGAAGCTACCTGATCCGCGACTTCGCGCGCCACGTGCAGGACGTCGAGGCCGCGGACGGCAAGGGGGGCGCGCTCGCGGTCACGCGCGTCGACAAGCAGACCTGGGAGGTCGCCACGGGCGGCGCGCGCGACGTGGCCTTCTCCTACAAGGTGTACGCCAACGAGCTCTCGGTCCAGACGAGCCATCTCGACGCGACGCACGGCTACGGCAACGGCACGAGCCTGCTCGTCTACGTCGAGGGCGCCAAGGCGCTGCCCGCGACGCTGACGATCACGCCGCCCCCGGGCTGGCGCGTGGACGTCGCGCTCCCCGAGGCGGGACGCAACGCGTACGCGGCGAAGGACTACGACGAGCTCGTCGACGCCCCCTTCGAGTGCGGCACGCACCGGCGCGTCGACTTCCGCGCCGCCGGCAAGCCGCACCGCGTCGCCCTCTACGGGCAGGGCAACGAGGACCCGCAGCGCATCGCGGACGACCTCAAGCGCATCGTCGAGGAGGAGGCCGCCATCTTCGGCGGGCTGCCGTACGAACGATATCTCTTCATCCTGCACCTGCACGACCGGCGCGGCGGGGGGCTGGAGCACCGCGGCAGCAACACGTCGAGCGTGGACCGCTGGAGCTTCCAGCCCGCGAAGAGGTACGAGGAGTTCCTCGCGCTGGAGGCGCACGAGTTCTTCCACACGTGGAACGTGAAGCGCCTGCGTCCCGCGCTCCTGGGCCCCTTCGACTACACGCGCGAGACGAGCACGACGCTCCTCTGGGCCATGGAGGGCGTCACGTCGTACTACGATCACCTCGTGCTCGCGCGGCTGGGCCTGATCTCGGAGGAACGATATCGCGAGTTCCTCGCCGAGACGATCACGCAGCTTCGCCAGCAGCCGGGGCGCTTCCACCTCTCCCTGGCCCAGAGCAGCTTCCTGACGTGGGTCAAGCTCTACAAGCAGGACGCGAACTGGGTCAACACCGGCGTCTCGTACTACCTCAAGGGCGAGCTGATTGGCCTCGCGCTCGACCTCGCCATCCGCGACCGGACCGACGGGCGCAAGTCGCTCGACGACGTGATGCGCGCGCTCTACGCGAAGTACCCCTTCGACGGGCCGGGCATCCCCGAGCCCCACCACGGCGGCGAGGACGGCTGGCGCAAGACGCTCGAGGAGGTGACGGGCCTCCCGTGGCGCGCGTTCTGGTCGAAGTACATCGAGGGCACCGACGAGGTCGACTTCGAGACGTTCCTCCGGAAGGTCGGATGGAGCCTCAAGCCCGTGCGCAAGGAGGACAAGGCCGACGAGAAGCGCAAGAAGGGCGACTACGCGACGCCCGGCGCGTGGCTCGGCCTGGAGCTCAAGGAGCAGGAGCGGCGCATCCTCGTCGCGCGCGTGCTCCACGGCAGCCCCGCGATGGCGGCCGGCCTCTCGCCCGAGGACGAGCTCGTCGCGTTCGAAGGCGCGCAGGTGCGCGAGAAGGACTTCCTCGAACGGCGCCTGCGCGAGCGCGAGCCCGGCGACGAGGTCACGCTGCACGCCTTCCGCCGCGGCATGCTCGTCGAGACGCGCGTGAAGCTCGCCCAGAACCCGCCCGAGAAGTGGGCGCTGGACGAGGACAAGCGCGCCGGCGCGCGGGCCAAGCGCCTGCGCAAGGCGTGGCTCGCGCCCCTCTCCAAGCGCGGCGCGACGACGCGGGCCGGGGGCGCCTCGCGCGGCGGAGCGCGGGCGCGCATCGTCGCGAAAGGCGAGTGACCTACGCCTTCAGCTCCGCGTCGAGCAGCCGCGCCCACGTCGCCTCGATCCGCGCGCGCAGCGCCACGAGCCGATCGCTCGCCGCGCCCGCCTCCGGCCGGACCGCGAGGACCGCTTCGAGCAGCCGCGCGCGCCGCTGGCACCACCGGATCTCGGCGCGGAGCCGGCGCGCGTGGGCCATGCGCGGCCGCTCGACCCTTCGAGGCTTGAAGCCCCCCGCCGGAAGCTCGCTGCCAGGCCGACATTCCGCGAACGGGTCGAAAGATTTTAGGAGGTCTGGAACCCACAAGTCCTTGCCCATGTCTGCTCCCGCTTCGGGGGACAGGTCCCACGCGGACCTGGGCCGCACCCGCCGCGAACGCCTGCGCGAGCTGCTCTTCACGGCCTCGGACGGGCTTCCGCTCGACGAGATCGAAAAGCGCCTTGAGGCGCGCCGGGGCACCATCCTCGCCGACCTGGAGCACCTGCGCCTCTCCTTCAAGCACCAGGACGCGACGCTCCTGATGGTCCCGCCCACGTGCCTGCAATGCGGGTTCGTCTTCCGGCTCGACGTCCCCAAGGCGCCCAGCAAGTGCCCCATGTGCAAGCGGCGCACGCTCTCCGCGCCTATCTTCAAGGCCGAGACCGGCCTTGCCTGAACGTGGACGAGCAGGCAGCGGAGCGCGCGCTCGACCGCCTCATCGCGTGGGGTCTCGTCGAGGAGCGGGCGGACGACATCATCCCCACGCGCCTCTGGAACGCCAAGCTCCAGGCCGCCGCCGAGAAGCTCAACATCCTCGCCGCCCAGATCGGCGTCAACCCCGCCGGCAACCCGCTCGTGCTCGCCGTCCAGCAGGCCCTCGCCAACGAGAACCTCGACGGCATGACCGAAGCGCTCTTCCCCGACGCCGTGCGCGTGCTCGTGACGCTCGAGCTGACGCGCATGGACGAGGCGAAGCGCGCCCAGATGGGGTTCGGGGACGCGCGGCTGTAGGGGCATCTGTACGCGCACCA
>JAXDQU010000075.1:0-25155 GCA_034667685.1 Thermoplasmata archaeon
GGCGACGGGATTGACGAGGAGGCCGAGGCGGCGCGCGCCCATCGGATCGCGGTATCCGAGGCGAGCCTTAATCCCTTGGCGTGGACCGGAAGCCAACCCCCGGCGCCCGTAGCTCCGGCGCACCACCAGCCCATGTTATGAGCCAACGTTGCCTAGCGCGGCGCGAGCACCATGTCCCGCGCGCCGGACGTCTGGACCATCGGGCATTCCAGCGTCCCGCTGGCCAGGTTCCTCGAGCTCGCAGACTCGCAAGGCATCCAGGTCGTCGCGGACGTGCGGTCGAGCCCCTTTTCACGATTCGCACCGCACTTCAGCCGGCCGGCCCTGGAATCGACGCTGCTGGAACACGGTCTCCACTATGCGTTCTTGGGGCGCGAGCTGGGGGGCCGCCCCGAAGACCCCGCCTGCTACGACGACGAAGGTCACGCGCTCTACTGGAAGATGGCCCGCACCCCCATATTCGAGGAAGGGCTCGCCCGCCTGGGCATCTGGGCGCGTCGCTATCGCGTCGCGCTCCTCTGCAGCGAGGAGGACCCAGCCGAATGCCACCGCCATCTGCTCGTCGCGCGCGTGCTGCAGGAGCGCGGGATCGAGGTGCGGCACGTCCGCGGCACGGGCGCGGTGGAGACGGATGCGGAGACGAGAGGCCGAAGCCGGCCCCGACGTCAAACCTCGATCCTCGACGCGCGGGAGGAGCCCACATGGAGATCGCCACAATCGGTTTTACGAAGAAATCCGCCGAAGAGTTCTTCGAGCGGCTGAAGCGCGCGGGCATCCGGCAGCTCGTGGACGTGCGCCTGAACAACGTCTCGCAGCTCGCCGGCTTCGCGAAGAAGGACGACCTCCGTTACTTCCTGCGCGAGATCTGCGACGCCGAGTACGTCCACGAGCCCCTCCTGGCCCCAACGCAGACGCTCCTCGACGCGTACAAGAAAGAGGGCGAGGCGTGGCCGGCGTACGAGAAGCGTTTCCTGGCGCTCATGGCAGAGCGCAAGGTGGAGGAGCGCATCCCGAGGTCGCTCTTCGACGTGCCCACCGTGCTCTTGTGCAGCGAGGACAAGCCCCACCACTGCCATCGGCGCCTGGTCGTGGACCACCTGGCCCAGAAGTGGGGGCCCATCGCCGTACGGCACCTGTGAGGCTACGCGCTCCAGTCCACGGCCGTGGGAAAGTGCACGTTGTTGACCTGGAGCCAGTGGCGGGGCCGGTCGTCGGAGGGCTTCGTCCACGCGCGGCCGACGCCGACGGCGAGCAGGCATTCCTCTGCGCGGAGCCGTTCGCCCAACCGCTGGGCCGCCCGGGCGTCGAGGGTCTTCTGGTCGGCCTGGACGAGACGGATGTCGGTGAGCGCGACCGTCAGGTCCATCCCCTCGTCGCGGAAGCGGAGGCGCGGATGCTCGTCGAAGAAGCTGAGGCTGGGGCGCGTCGGGGGGCGCAGGATGCCCAGCGAGGCTGCGCCCTGCCCCAAGGGCAGCGCCGCCGTCGCCCCCTGGGGCTCCAGGCTGGGCCCGAAGACGGCCCGGAGCGAGGGGCGCGCGCAGCGCCCAGGACGCGCCAGAACCGGGCCGCGTCGAGACGATCAAGGGGACGCAGCTCGCGATAGGCGTGGTCCTCGATCTCCGGCGCGCGCCCGCACGGAAACACGCCGGTGAGCTCCACCACCTGGCCCAGCTGGAACGGGCCGCCCTCGCCGCGCAGCATCGCGCGAGGAAAGCGCCTGCCCGGCGTGACCGGACGGATGGACCCGCCGCTGGAGAGGTCCTGCCCGGCGACGCAGATGTAACCCGGGCTCATCCGGGTGAGGTGGGTAACGGCGAGCCGCACGGAGCAGCCTCGGTAACAGGAGGCGTCGTCACCCCCATTTGAGCACATCGCTTGGGGGCCGCAACAAGGCGGCTACCGGCCTACACGGGCTTCCCGATCGCCTCGGACTTCGGGCGCATGTCGAACGTGAGGCGCGGCTCCTTCACGGCGCGCACCTCGTCGACGCGGCTCACCGCGGTGTTGTGCGGCGCGGCGCGGACGACCTCGGGGTCCTCGTGGCGCAGGATGTGCACCATCGCGTCGCAGAAGCGGTCCAGCGTCTCCTTGCTCTCGGTCTCCGTGGGCTCGATCATGATGGCCTCGTCCACGATGAGCGGGAAGTAGACGGTGGGCGCGTGATAGCCGTAGTCGAGCAGGCGCTTCGCGACGTCGGTGGCGCGGATGCCCTTCTCCTTCTTCAGGCGCGAGGCTGATAGCACGAACTCGTGCATGCGCAGCTCCTGGTAGGGCATCTCTAGCTCGGGGACGCGCGCGAGCAGCACCTTGCGCATGTAGTTCGCGTTGAGCACCGCGCGCTTGCTCGCGGCCGTGAGGCCGTCGCCGCCCATCATCTTGGCGTAGACGAGCGAGCGCACGTAGCCCATGAAGTTCCCGTGGAACGCCTTGACCTTCCCGATGCTCTTGGGGCGGTCCTCCACCGTGACGAACTCCGCGCCGCGCTTCTCGACGATGGGCGTCGGCAGATAGGGGGCGAGCCTCGCCTTGACGCCGACGGGGCCGCTGCCGGGGCCGCCGCCGCCGTGGGGGATCGTCATGGTCTTGTGCAGGTTGAAGTGCACCATGTCGAAGCCCATGGCGCCGGGGCTCGTCACGCCCATGATCGCGTTGAAGTTCGCGCCGTCGTAGTAGAGCAGCGCGCCCGCGTCGTGCACGAGCTTGGCGATGTCCAGGATGCTCTTCTCGAAGATGCCCAGCGTGCTGGGGTTCGTGATCATGAACGCGGCCGTGCGCGGCGAGAGCGCGGCCTTGAGCGCTTCGAGGTCCACGCCGCCCTCGGCGGTGGTGGGGATCGTCACGACCTTGTAGCCGACCATCGCGGCGCTGGCGGGGTTCGTGCCGTGCGCGTTGTCGGGCACGATGACCTCCGTGCGCTTGCCGGGCTCGCGCTCCTCGTGGTAGGCGCGCGCCATGAGCAGCGCGGTCCACTCGCCCTGGGCGCCGGCTGCGGGCTGGAGCGTGACCGCGTCCATGCCGCTGACGTCCTTGAGGACCTCCTGCAATTCCCAGATGGCCTGGAGCGCGCCCTGGCTGTACGCGTCGCCGTAGTACGGGTGCAGCTCCGCGCTGCCCGGCAGCGTGGCGATGACGTCATTGACCTTGGGGTTGAGCTTCATCGTGCACGAGCCCAGCGGGTAGAAGCTCGTGTCCACGCCGATGTTCTTCTGCGAGAGGCGCGTGTAGTGCCTGACGACGTCCACCTGCGCGATCGTCGGGAGGCCGACCTTCTCGCGGCGCAGGGCGGCGGGGACGCTCGCGGCGGCCTGCGTGGTCTCCGCGTAGCGGTCGCCGATCGCGCCCTGGTCCTGCTCGAAGAGGGTGGGCGTGGCCCACTTGGCCTGGCGGAACTGCGGCAGGCTGCCGTCCTGGTGCGAGGTCACGCGATCGCCTCCTGGAGGCGCGCGAGGACGTCGGGCGTGTGCATCTCCGTCGCGCACCAGAGCGAGGCATGGCCGAGCTCGGGGAGCTGCCTGGTGATATCAAGGCCGCCGCGCAGCCCCGCGCGCTCGACCTTGGCGGCAAGCTCCGCGACGGGCTTGTCGTGCTTCAGGACGAACTCGTGGTAGTGGGCGCCGGAGAAGGCGGGCTTGAGGCCGTGCGCGCGGGCGAGCGTCTCGCGCGCCTTGGCGGCGTTGGCCGCGCAGGTGCGCGCGGTCTCGACGAAGCCCTTCTCGCCCAGGAGCGCGAGGTGCACGCTGAACGCGAGCGCGTTCAACGCCTCGTTGGAGCAGATGTTCGACGTCGCCTTGTCGCGGCGGATGTGCTGCTCGCGCGTGGAGAAGGTCAGGCAGTAGGCGCGCTCGCCCTTCTCGTCGACCGTCTCGCCCACGATGCGCCCGGGCATCTTGCGCACGTGCTCCCAGCGCGTGGCGAAGAGGCCCAGCGCGGGCCCGCCGAAGCTGGGGTGGTTGCCGATGGCGCCCCCCTCTCCGACCGCGACGTCCGCGCCGTACGCGCCGGGGCCGCGCGCGACGCCCAGCGAGAACGGGTCGCCGACGTCCACGACGAAGAACGCCTTCGGGGCCTTGCGGTCCAGGAGCGCGCGTACCTCGGGCGCCTTGCTCTCCCAGACGCCGAAGAAGTTGGGGTTCTGGAGCACGACGGCCGCGGTGTCGGGCGTGAGCCTCGATTCGAGGTCGGCGAGGTCCATCTCGCCGGTCCGCGCGTCGAAGGCGAACTCCTCGATCGTGACGGGGAGGCCGACCAGGTAGTTCTTGACGATGCTCTTCTTCTCCCACGAGAGGTTGCGCGGCAGGAGCACCTTCTTGCCGCGGTTGGCGCGCACGGCCATCATCGCGGCCTCGGCGAGCGCGGTGGGCCCGTCGTACATCGAGACGTTGGCGACTTCCAGCTCGGTGAGGCGCGTCGCGTAGGTCTGGTACTCGAACATCGCCTGGAGGTAGCCCTGGAGGATCTCGGGCTGGTAGGGCGTGTAGGAGGTGTAGAACTCGCCGCGCAGGATGATGGGGAGGACGGCCTGGGGGACGTAGTGCTGATAGCTTCCCGCGCCCAGGAAGTGGGGGCGCTTGTCGAAGTCCGCGTTGCGGCCCATCATGGCCTTCATCTCGCGGAAGACGTCCTGCTCGCTGCGCGCCTTGGGCAGCTTCAGCGTGGTGCGCACGTTGCGCGGGACGTCGGCGAACAGGTCCTCGACGCTCTTCAGGTCGAGCGTCCGGAGCATGGCTTCCTCGTCGGCCTGGCCGGTCAGGAAGTGCGTCACGAGAGGCGGGACGGGGGTGCCCGACTTAAGCCTTGACTCAACGCGGACGCGTGACCCGCAGGGAAAACCCGAGAACCCGCGGACCCGACGACCCCGTTTCGCCGCGGGTTTTCGGGTCATCGGGTCCGCGGGTTTCAGCCGGGGTCACTCCTCAATGCGCTGTTTCCAGGAACTTCCGGTACGCCGCGGCGTCCATGAGCTTGGACAGCGCGTCCTTGTCCGCGACCTCGATGACGCAGAACCAGCCCTTGCCGTAGGGGTCGTGGTTCATCAGCTCGGGCTCGTCGTCCAGCGCCGCGTTGGCCTCCACGACCTTGCCGGCGAGGGGGGCGAAGACGTCGTTCACGGACTTCACGGACTCGACGACGCCCATGGAGTCGTGGTGGCCGAACTCGTCCCCGACGTCGGGAAGCTCGACGTACACGACGTCCGTGAGCGCCTCCTGCGCGTAGTCGGTGATGCCGATCTTGGCGCGGCTGCCGTGGACTTCGACCCACTCGTGGTCTTCCGTGTAGCGCAGGTGGTCGGGGACCTTCGAGGGGCCAGCCATGCCGGCGGCTACTGAAGCGGCGCGCTTCAAGATTTCTGCGGCAAACGGGGGGCTCGGGGGGCTGAGCCGCCCGACCATATCCTCGGCTTGCCGCGGCGCTTCGCTTTCCGCCATCACGCCAAGACGCCAACACGCCGCGTGTTGGCGTGTTCGCGTGATGGCGGAAAGCGAAGCGCGGGCAGGGACAACCACCGCAGAGCGTGGTCGTGAAGCAGCCCCTAGACCGGACCCAGGCCCGCGTCCAGCCCGCCCACGAGCACGAACGCCGCGAAGGTGTCCGCGTTGTTGGTCGAGTCGACGTCCACGAAGCGTGGCGCCGAGACGGTGGCCTTCAGGTCGACGTCGCCCGCGTAGCCCACGGGGCTCCAGCCGAACGTGACCTCGCGCGTCTCGCCGGGCGCCAGGTCCGCGAGCGTCGTGCTGCCCACGAAGCCGGGGGCGAGGATGCCCGTGCGGCCCTGCGCGGTGAGCGTCACCGTGGGGAAGGCGATCGTCGCATTGCCCAGGTTCGTGACGTTCACGTGCACGTGGCGCGTGGCGACGGGGTTGCCCATGATGGGGCCCGCGTCGGTGCGGATGATGGGCTGGTCGACGCCGACGATCTTCACGGCCAGGTCGCCGCGCGGGAGCGGCGCGACGTAGACGCTCACGTTGGCGACGTTGTTCCCCTCGTCGCTCTCCTTGACCTGGGCGCGGCTGTCGGCGAACGCGGTGACCGTGTGCGTGCCGGCGGTCGTGCCGTTCCAGAGCGCGCCGACCGTGTACGTCGCGCCGGGCGCCAGCGAGGGCACGCCCCGGGTGCCGAGCGCGAGGCCGTCCGCGTAGACGGTGGCGTTGCTCGGGCCGGCGGTGGCCGCGCCGACGTTCTGGACGGTCGCGAAGACGAACGTCGACTCGCCCTCGGTGAGGTTGCCGAGGACCGTGACGTTCGAGACGACGAGGTCGGCCTGGTCGGAGGTGACGTTGATGGCGTCCGTGAGGCCGTTCGTGCCCCACGCGTAGTTGCCCCAGACGTCCTCGACGTACGCGTAGCGGAGCTTGTAGAGGCCCGGGGGCGTCGAGGCGCCCACGAAGCCCGTGGCGTTGCCGTAGGAGCCGGGCGTCTCGTTGCCGTACCACGACGCGGAGATGCTTCGCTGGCAGCTGTCGTCGAGGCAGTAGTCGAACCACGCCGACTGGATGTTGCTCGCGTCGGAGACGGTGTAGTTGACGGCGAAGCTGTCGCCCGCGCGCGCGGAGCCGGGACCGGCGACGGCCTCCAGCACCGGGGGCTGGTCGTCCACGGAGGCGTTCGCGTCGCCGAAGGCGAAGGTGGGTCCGTGGGGCTCGGCGTAGAGCATGTTGCCCCACTGGTCCCAGGCGTAGACGTAGCTCAGCGTGTAGTTGCCCGGGAGGAGGTTCGCGGGGAGCGTGGTGTACGCGTTGTCGTAGCTTCCGGAGGGCTCGCGCCCCGACCAGAAGACCGAGACCTGGTGCGACGAGCAGTTGGACTCGCGGCAGAACGTGAACTGCGCGTTCGTGAGGTTGCTCGCGTCCGAGACGTCGTAGGAGACGCGCAGCTCGTCGTTGGCGTAGAACTGCGTGCCGTTGATCGCGAAGTTGGTCAGGACGGGCGGGTCCACGTCGACGGTCGCGTTGGGGTCGCCCACGGTGAAGCTGAGGTTGGTCACGTTGGACGCGTAGCCGCCGTTGCCGTACTCGTCGCCCGCGTAGATCCAGACGAGGGAGTAGTTGCCCGGCAGCGTGTCGTTCGAGACGTAGGCCGTGCTGTTGCTGTACGTGCCGCTGGGCTCGTGGCCCCACCACGTCGTGTCGATCGAGTGGGTGCAGTTCGCATCGCGGCAGAAGAGCGCCTGGACGGTCGTGACGTTGCTCGCGTCGCTCACGGTGTAGTTGAGCGCCACGGTGTCGCCTGCCTCGTAGTGTGAGGCGTTGAGGTGCGCCGCAGTGACGGAGGGCGGGGTCGTGTCGCCGCCCGCCGCCAGCAGGGTGGGCGCGGGCAGGAGGACGGCGATCACGAGCAGGATGGCGAGACGAGACGTGTTGGTAACGGACAGGAGGTGAGCCCCCTCGCAGCCGCGCGAGCCCCCATGCCCCTCTAAACCCTTCCCGTGAGATCGGCTGCGCGTCCGGCCCACCGGGGGCCCCTCCGGCGCTTTCCGAACCTTCATATCGGCAGACGCGCCGAGGCCACCTTCGTATGACCCAAGCGGTCCACTACCACCACGCCTGCCGCCAGGGCGGCCCCCGCGAGCTCCCGATCACCTGGGACCGCGTGTCCGGTGGCGGCCGCGTCTCGTGCCCCATCTGCGGCGTGAGCCGGCTTACGGCCACGATCCGCGGCAACACGATCTGATCTCCCTCTTCTTCTCGGCTCGGGCTCCACGCCAGCCACAGAGGATCACAGAGGAACGAGAAAAGTCGCCTCCGTGACCTCTGTGTCCTCCGTGGCTGGAGGCGGGGCGGCCGCAGGACCTACATCGGCTTGCCGGAGCCCTTGTTCGTGCTCCGGTCAATGACCACGTCGACCACCGACGCCTTGCGCGACGCGAACGCGCGCTCGATGGCGGGCGCGACCTCCTTCGGCTCCGTCACTCGCTCGCCGTGCCCGCCGCACGCGAGGGCGATCTGGTCGTAGCGCACCTTCTGCGAGAGGCCGGTGGCGACTGCCCTGTCCTCGCCGTAGAACGTGAGTTGCGGGTCGCGGATCTGGTTCCATGCGCCGTCGTTGGCGACCACGACCGTGACCGCGATGCCCTGGCGCGCGCAGCTCTCGATCTCCATCCCGTTGAGGCCGAACGCGCCGTCGCCCGAGAGCACGAGCACCTTCTTGGCCGGGTGGACGAGCTTGGCGGCCATCGCGAAGGGGAGGCCGACGCCCAGCGTGCCGTACGGGCCGGGGTCGAGCCAGTGGCCGGGTTGGCCGATCTCCAGCACCTTGCCCGCGAGCGCGACGATGTTGCCCCCGTCGCCGATGACCAGCGTGCTCTCGTCGATCGCGTCGTTGAAGCCCTTGAGCATGGCCAGCGCGTGCATCGGGTCGCCGCCTTCGGCCATCGTCGCGGCGTTCTCGGCCACCTTCTTCTCGTCGTGCGCGCGCAGCTTCGCCATCCAGCCCGCGCGGTCCGGCATCGGGCGGCCGCGCACGAGCGCGTGCAGGTCGCGCAGCGCGAGGCCGACGTTGCCCACGAGGCCGACCTCCACGGGGCGGCGACCCAGCGCGGCGGCGGTCGTGTCCACGTGGACGACCTGCGCGTCGGGGTTCACGCCCTCGCCGAAGTTCATGCGGAAGTCGAAGGGCGTCGCGAAGTCGAGGATGACGTCGGCCTCCGCGAGCGCCTTGCCGCGCGAGTGGACGAGGAAGCGCGGGTGGCCGCGGGGCAGCATGCCGCGCGCCAGTCCGTTGAGGTAGAAGGGCGCCTCGTAGGCGTCCGCGAAGGCCCGCAGCGCGTTCTCGCCGTGCCCCCACCAGACGCCGGCGCCCGCGAGCACGACCGGGCGCTCGGCGCGTGATAGCAGATCGGCCGCGCGGCGCAGGTCCACCTCGTCGGGGCGGACGTGGAACGGCACGCGCTGGCGGCCCGCGGGGTACGTGGGCTCGGGCGCCTCGGCGAAGAGGATGTCCCAGGGCACTTCCAGGAACGCGGGGCCGGTGCGCGGGCTCGTGGCCTCGCGGAACGCGGTGTGGACGTGGTCTTGGAGGAGCCGAGTCTCGAAGCACGACGCGGTCCACTTGCACAGCGGCGCGAGCACGGGCGCCTGCGGCCCCTCCTGGAGCGCGCCCTGGCCGAAGCGCACGAAGTCGCTCTGGCCGCCGATGACGACCACCGGCGAGTCGGCCGCGCGCGCGTTGGCGACGCCGGTCACGCCGTTCATGACGCCGGGGCCCGCGGTGACGGCCGCGACGCCCGGGTTGCGCGTGAGGCGCGAGACCGCGTCGGCGGCCATGACGGCGGCCTGCTCGTGGCGCACGTCCACGACGCGGATGCCCTCGTCGAGGCACCCTTCGTAGATCGGCATGATGTGGCCGCCGCAGAGCGTGAAGAGGTGCGTCACGCCCTCGTCCTTGAGCGCGCGGGCGACCTGCTTGCCGCCGTGCATGTCTGCCATGCGTGGTCGAGCGGCCCGCGTTGGCTAAGCCCTTTTCCCTGCGCGTCCAGCCGCGGAGGACGAGAAAACCGCCTCCGTGACCTCCGTGTCCTCCGTGGCTGGAAGCGCGTGAGGACAACATTCACAAGCGCGCGCCCGCGTGCCCGACCACGTGAACGTCGCCGACGCCAAAGGCCTCACCTTCGAGTGCCAGCCCGGCTGCGGCTCCGCTGCGGCTGGCGTACCAGCCGGCAATACGCCCTACGCGCCCCGCTCCGCGCCGCAAGCGGCGCTTCGGGGGCGATAAGCCTGTCCGGTGGGAACGTCCAGGACGCGCGCGGACTCACCTTCGAGTGCCAGCCCGGCTGCGGCTTCTGCTGTACCGCGACGCCGCTGGTGCTGCCGCACGAGGCGGGGCCGCTGGGGCCGCTCGTCGTGCGCGCGGAGGACGGCACGCTCCGCATCCCGATGACGGGACCGGCGTGCGGCGCGCTGCGGGCGGATCGGGCGTGCGGCGTCTACGAGGTCCGGCCCAGCGTGTGCCACCTCTACCCCTACCAGGTCCACGCGGGGCGGCGCATCCAGGCGACGGTGAGCCTGGGCTGCCCCGGAATCGCGGAGGCGCACGCGCTCCACCCCGCGCAGGCGCACCCGTTCGGCGTGGACAAGCGCGCGGAGGACGGGGCCACGCGCGCCATCGCGCTGGCGCTCGCGCAGCCGGGCGCGCAGGAGCAGGCCGCGCGGGCGAAGCAGACGTTCGTCGAGTTCGACCGCCGCATGAAGGAGTGGGGCGTGCACGCGACGTCCGACAAGCTGCGCAGCGCGTTCGTGCCGCGCCTGGAGAGCTTCGCGCGGCCCGAGCTGCTCCCCGCGCTCTTCGCCGGCCTCTCCGAAGGCGACCTCCTGCTCGACGATCCGGGCGCCGTCGCCGCGCTCTTCGAGACGGAGCCGCAGGCCGACCTCGAGGACCTGCTCGTGGAGGGCGCGGCCGATGCGTTCGACGAGCCGGACACGGTGATCTGGGTCGAGGCCGACCATGCGTGGACGCAGGCGCGGGCCGAGGCGGGCGAGGTCGTGCTGACGCGCACGCCGGGCGGCGAGCGCCGTCTCGCGGTGGATGCGCTCCCCACGGCCTGGACCGACGAGGCGCGCGACGCGCTCGCCGCCTACCTCGCGCGGCTCTGCGGGCGCGACCAGACCGAAGGAGCGGCGGCGTGGCTCGTCGACGCCTCGGGCTATCAGGCGACGCTTCCCGCCGCGTACGCGCGCGTGCTGGGCGAGGCCTCGCTCCAGGTCGCGCTGCGCGCCGGCCTCCTCGCGGCGGAGGAGGGCGCGCCGGAGATCACGCTTGCGCTGGCCCGCCGCGGGGTCGCGGCCTACGAGACGAGCTATCATTCTCTCCCCACGCTGGGGGCCATCCTGTGATCGACGCGCAGCCCCGCGTCGTGCTCGCGGCCACGCTCTTCCGCGTCGCGATGCCGCGCGTCGCCTCCGCCCTCGCGCCGCGCAAGCCCGAGGCGCGCACGAAGGAGCTGCTGCTCGCGACGCTGGAGCGCGGCGTGTGGGAGCTGCCCGACGACGCGCTCGCGGGATACGACGGCACCGAGGCGTGGGGCGACGAGGCGGCCCAGCGCCCCGCGGTGAAGGTGCTCCTGGAGCGCGCGATCATGATGGCCGTCTCGGGGCAGCCATGAGGCGGCTCGTCCTGCTGCTCGCGGTGATCGCGGCGCCCGTCGCGCAAGCGAGCGCCGAGGGGTTCAGCCACGAGGTGCGCATCGTGGGGCGCGTGGTCGACGCGGACGGGGCGCCGGTCGCCGGCGTCACGATCGCGGTCGCGCTCCACGGGGCGACGTCGCTGGGCGGCTGCCTCTTCGGCGCGCACTCCGACGCGACGGACGCGAACGGCGACTTCGTCCTCTGCCGCCACGTGCACGCGCTGCCGGAGAACGCGACCGCGGCGCTGACCGTCGAGGGCGCCAGCGTCGACGTGCCGATCGACGCGCGGCTCCGGCTCGGCGTCGCGCGCCTCCAGCTCAACGGCACGCATGCGGGCGGCGCCATTCCCGCGTCGGTCCGCGTGGCGGGCCGCATCGTCTTCGCGCACCCCGGGGGCGAGCGGATCGAGGGCGTGAACGTCACGGCCACGCCGCTCTCGGGGCTGCCCGTCACGCTCCGGCTCGACGCGGGCCCGCGCGTGCTCGCCACGGCGAACGCGACGACGGACGAGAACGGCGACTACGCGGCGGACCTGCCGTGGGCCGCGAACGCGACGGTCACGCTGGAGGCCAGCGGCCGCGTCTCCACGGCCAGCGTGGACGCCTGGCGGCGCGTGGACCTCGACCAGGTGCACGTCGCGGCGCCTCCGCCCCCCGCGAGGCCTGGCACCGGCACGCCGCGCATCCCGGGGCCGGAGGTCGCGCTCGTCTTCGCCGCGATCGCGCTCAGCGCATGCGCCCGATGGAGATCCCGACCAACGTGATGCCCACCGCGCCGACGCCGACGAGGATCAGCACGTAGGCCTTGCCCTCGCGGACCATCGCGTCCATGTCGTAGGTGAACTGCTCGATGGGGCTCTGCTTGGCGGGCGCGGGGACGGTCGCCAGGAGCGAGGCGAACTGCGGCTGGCCCAGCAGCGTGGGGTCCTTGGCGACCTGGACGGCGGCGATGGCGTTGACGAAGCCGAAGCCCGTGTCGTTGTCGCGCCCCTTCGGGCCGAGGTCCTGCGCGGTGACGAGCAGGATCTTCTTGACGTCCTGGGGCGTGAGCTGCGGGTTGACCTGGAGCATCAGCGCGACGACGCCCGCGACGTGGGGCGTCGCCATGCTCGTGCCGCTGAGCGTGCCGTAGAAGCCCGCGCTCTGCTGGCCGAAGAGGCCCGAGACGGAGGAGGTCGAGGGCGGGACGGTGCTCGTGATGTCAGACCCGGGCGCCACGATGTCGGGCTTCTGGAGGTGCGTCGCGACGGTGGGCCCGCGGCTGGAGTAGCCCGCGATGCGCTTCTGCTTGTCCACGGCGCCCACGGTGATCGCGTTGGCGGCGGCGCCGGGCGCGGTGATGGTCTGCGGACCGGGGCCGGCGTTGCCTGCGGCGGCGACGATGACGAGCCCCTTCTCGACGGCCTGGTTCACGCCCTGGCAGATGGCGTCGTTGCCGTCGGAGGGCGTGCCGCCCAGGCTCATCGTGGCGACGCGGATGTTGTCCGACTTCATGTGGTCGAGCACCCAGTCGAGCCCCTTCAGGACGACGCTGGCGGTGGTCGAGTTCGCGGCGGTGAAGACCTTGACGTTGACGAACGACGCGTCGGGCGCCACGCCCTTGTAGAGGCCGCCGGACTGGCCGCCCCCGCCGACGGCGATGCCCGCGACGTGCGTGCCGTGCCCTTCCGTGCCCGCGGGGGCGACGACGGTGATGCCGCCCGGGCCGGTGGGCGCGATGCCGCCGGCGTCGAAGTGGTCGACGATCTTGTCCTTGAAGTCGGGGTGCTGCTCGAAGGCGCCGTCGTCGATGATCGCGACGGTCTGCCCCTTGCCGGTGGCGCCGTAGTCCTTCCAGACCTGCGGCGCGCCGATGAGCGGCACGGAGTCCTTGAGCATCAGGTACATCGGCGCGTCGTGCTCCACGAGGACGACGCCGGGCATGGCGCGCAGCGAGGCGACCTGCGCCGGGAGGGCGCGCACGACGAGGAAGGGGAAGTTGTGATAGCTCTGCGCGACCTCGATCCCCGCCTGGTCGAGCGCGGCGCGCTGCGCGGGCGTGGGCATCGTCGCGTAGTCGAGGAAGACGGAGATCGGCTCGTGCCCCGTGAGCGCCTGGAGCGAGTCGTCGATGCCGTCGTGGTCCTGGTCGAGGTAGGTGCGCGTCCACCAGGGCGGGTCGCCGCCCGGGACGGCGCGCGCGCCCAGCGGAAGGGCGAGAAGGATCAGAATGAGGCCCCAAGCCAGCGCGCGCACGTGCGGCGAGTCCGCGCCGGCCTAGGTAAAGGTTGTTGGTCAGCGCACCCGTGGGTGCGCTGACCGGAGAAGCGCTCTACTTGCGCTTGCCCTTGGCCTTCTTGGCCTTCTTGCCGCCGGTCTTCTTGGCGACCTTCTTGGTGGCCTTCTTGCCGCCCTTCTTGGCGACCTTCTTCGTGGCCTTCTTGGCGACCTTGCGGGTGGCCTTGCGGCCGCCGGTCTTCTTGGCGGACTTGGCGGCGACCTTCTTGGCCTTGGCGGCCTCGCGGCGGGCCTTGGCGCGCGCCTTGCGCTCCTCCATCATGGCCTTGCGCTTCGCCTCGCGCTTCATCTTGCGCTCGGCGGCGCGCTTCTTGGCCTCGGCGCGCTGCTCGCGCCACTTGCTGCCGCCCTTGCGGCGCAGGATGGGCAGGCCCGTGCGGGTCGTCGTGGCGACCTCGTAGCCCTGGGGGAGCTCCGCGGGCGAGCCCGACTTGGGCTTGTTGCGCGCGAAGAAGTAGATCGTCTGCTGGCGGCCGCCCTTCAGGGTGACCGTCCGGCTGTACAACGTGTAACCGTCCTTCTGGAAGGGCATAGATATCCCGCGTGAGAACGCGCAGCGGGGGTGCATAAGGTTGTCTTTTTATATCGGCCGCGGTCCCACCGGGGGGAAATGGACATGTCCTGACAACGAGGACATCTTCCATTGCCCCTGTCGAAATCGGCGCATCCGAAATTCTGTGGCTCGCGGTTCACTTCCGATGGAAATCCTATGGGGTACCGGACGTTCGACGCACGACGATGGGCCCAAGACCGGGGCTATGGGCTCAGGACTCTGGACTCGGGGCTCTCCGGGTGCGAGGCAAGCGGGAGCCCCGAGTCCAGAGTCCTGAGCCCATAGCCCCAAACGTCCGCGCCCGCATCGCGCCGCGTGGACTTCGAGCTGATCACGCGCCGCCTCTGCCTGATCAAGGACACCGGGCACGCCGGCGTCCTGTGGGGCGGCAACATGATGGCGTGGGTGGACGAGGCGGGCGCCATCTACGCCGGACGCCAGGTGCGCAACCGGTACATGGTCACGAAGGCGTTCACCGAGATCGACTTCCAGAGCCGCGTCGTGCCCGGCGACATGGTGAGCTTCTACGGCCGCGTCGCCAAGGTCGGACGCACCAGCCTCGCCATCGACCTGCGCGTCACCGCGACGCACCCCGCCGACGAGGACGAGCGCGAGGTGCTCTCCGTCACGGGCGTCTTCGTGGCGATCGACGATGCCGGGAACAAGGAGCAAATCTCCCTGGCGCGGCGGGCGTGACGGCTGCACGTCGCTCCCGGATCGGAAGCGGCCTGGTCAACAAGTGTACCACAAGGGAGGACGCGGGCGCGCGGCGCATGGCGGGGCTTGGTCAGGTGACGAGACACCCTGTCGGGGAGCGGCGGGTCAGGTGACTAGACACCTGTGGAAGCCTCGGCGTCGGCGCGGGGCATCGCGCCCGACTTCCTGGCGGGCAAGGCGACGGCCGTGTGGGTCCGCGCCAAGGCAGTCGGGCGCCATCCATTCTCTTGCTTGATCCACAGCACGCAGAACGCCGACGGAACGTGGACCGGGATGGTGGGCACGCTTTCGATTCCGGGCCCAAGCGTTCGGGCTCGGAATCGAAAGCGGAATCCGGTCTAGCTGCTCGTCGGCACGTCGACGCTCAACGAGACCTGGTAGAGTCCGGGCTCGCGGTTCGTGGCGTGCGCGGCGTCGCTCGTGCTGACCTGGAGGCCGAGGGTGTGGCCCGCGGGGATCACGTAGTCGACGCCGACGAGGTCGACGTCCGCGCGGCTTGCGCTGAGGGGCGAGACGGGCATGCGGAACGCTTGCGTCTGGCCGTCGAGCACGACGCCGCTGGTCTTGTCGACGAGGCGGAAGAACAGGAACGCTTCGGTGCCCGCTCCGCTGACGCTGAGGTGGACGTGGCCGATGCCGCTGACCTCGGTGTCGCTCGCGAAGGTCGCGACGGGCACGATGGCGCTGCCCACGCCGTCGTCGAGGACGGGGGCGGCCGCGCCGCCGTTGACGCCGCCCGCGCCGACGTTGAAGCTGCCGCCGCCCGTGGGGGCCGGGGTGGACGCGAGCTGGAGGTCGGCGGAAGCGTGGAGCCAGCGGCCCTCCTCGGGGGGCCAGGTCTCCGCGCCGTGCCAGGCGCCGGTGTTGTCCTCCCACTGGATGCCCTGCGGGACGGCGGGGGCGCCCTGGAGCCAGTGCTGGAGCCAGGCGACGGTCGCGTCGTCCACGACGGAGCCGGGGCCCGCGTAGGGGCAGCCGGCGTGGCCGCCGCAGTAGAGGACCAGCGAGGCGGGGACGTGCTGCGCGCGCAGCGCGTTGAGGTTCGCCATCGCCTCGTTGGGGTTGAACAGCGTGTCGGGCAGGCCCTGCGTGAGGAGCGTGGGCGCGCGGATGCGGCTCATCCAGGCGGCGGCGCTGCGCTCGTAGAGGCCCTGCGCGACGTCGGCCGTCACGCCGTTGGTGGCGTGGACCTCGGCGTACCACAGGGGGAGATTGATATCATAGCTCTGGGCCTGCTCGCCGGCGGGGCCGCCGGGCTCCAGGCCGTACGCGGTGCCGGTGGCGACGCCCGCGCCGAAGAGGACCTGGATCCAGCCTTCCTTGGGCACGCCGCCGGGGCCGAGGCTCTGGCGGAGGTCGTTCCAGGTGATATCAGGGACGATGGCGTCGATGCGCGGGTCGAAGGCGGCGGTCAGGAGCTGGATGCCGCCCGCGTAGGAGCCGCCCGCCATGCCCACGACGGGGTCGCCCGCGCCATCGAGCTTGATGCCCGGCGTGGCCGCGAGGACATCCACGAGGGCGCTCGCGTCGCGCACCTCGTACGCCGGGGAGTCGAGCTCGATGAAGCCGCCCGACTGGCCGAAGCCGCGCGAGTCCCAGGTGAGGACCGCGAAGCCCGCGCCGAGGAGGCGCCCCACCATGCCGCCCGCGCTGGTGGCGCGCGAGCCGGCCCAGCCGTGCGTCATGAGCACCGCGGGGACCGGGTGGTCCGCGTCGGCGCCCGCGGGCATGAACAGGGTGTAGACGATGGGCGTGCCGTCGAAGGACGTGAGCACGCTCGTGGTGATCGACGGGGACGCCTCGGCCGGCGCGACGAAGGCGGGGACCGCCATCATCGTCGCAAGGGCCAGCGTCGCTAGGGTGACGAGCCTCAAGGGAGCCTCTCCAGGAGACGCCAGGCAGGCTGCCCGTCTTCAAGATTGTCGGACCCGAACGCGCCTTTCCACCCCTTGTCCGCCTGCTTGGAGCGACCCACGGGCCCCATCGGCCGGACGGCGAGAAGCCACATCCGCCGCGCGCAAGCCAGTCCAGGAGGCATGGAGCCTCAGGATCAGGATCAGGACCAGACGCGCAAGACCGCCGCCGACCGCGCGTTCGAGGAAGCCAAGGAGACGGTCGGCAAGGGCGTCGCCTCGACCGCGGGCGCCGTCCACGGATTCAACGAGAAGATGGACGAGAAGGACCTCTCCGGGAAGGCGAAGGAGGCCATCCAGAAGACGGGCCAGACGACGCGCGAGATCGCCGGCACGGCCGCGAAGGAGGCCGTGAAGACCAAGGAGCACGTCCAGGACAAGGCCGTCGAGGGCAAGGACGCGTAAGGGCGCCCCCACAACGCTCAAGAACCGCCCGCAGCGCTCCCGCCGCGTGCGCCTCGCCCTCGCGCTCGCCTTTGCCCTCGTCCTTCCGGTGGTCGCCGGCTGCCTCGCCTCGACCTCCGCGCCGACGACGACGAACGCGAGCGCCCTCCTTTCGCAGCCGCTGTTCAACGCGACGAAGAAGGAGCAGGCGCTCCTCCCGATGGCGGACGGCGTGAAGCTCGACAACTGGGTCTTCCGCCCCGACGCGCCCGGGCAGTTCCCGGTCCTCATCGAGTCGCGCCCCTACTTCGGCAACGCGGACCCGCCGGCGAAGGACGGCGGCCAGAAGTTCAGCAAGTGGCTCGCGGAGTACTTCGTCCCGCGCGGCTACGTCGTCGTGCTCCACAGCGTGCGCGGCACGGGCGACTCCGAGGGGTGCTACGGCCAGGGCGGCCTGATCGAGCAGAAGGACGAGGCCGCGACGGTCGAGGCGTTCGCCAAGATGCCCTACAGCAACGGCAACGTCGCGATGATCGGCAAGTCCTACGGCGGCACGACGCCCTGGGAGGCCGCGGTGCAGGCGCCGCCGCACCTGCGGACGATCGTGCCGATCGAAGGCATCACGGACTGGTACAAGTATCTCTTCACGCACGGCGTCACGATCGGCTCGCAGGTGGGCTTCGACGCGACGTATCTCACTGAGATCAGCTACAACATGGGCGCTGGCGTGCCGCAGCCCTCGCAGACGCAGATCGCCAACTATCCGGGCAAGGCGTGCCAGGACACCGCGCAGATGCAGACCTCGGAGGAGAGCGCGCACGCCACCGGCGACAAGGACGCCTGGTGGCAGGAGCGCGACTACGAGGCGCACGTCGACGCGATCAACAAGGCGAACGTCAGCGTCTACCTCGTGCACGGCTTCCAGGACTGGAACGTGAAGCCGGACCACGTCGCGACGATCTACAACAAGATCACCACCGAGAAGCGTCTCGTGTTCGGCCAGCAGGACCACCAGTATCCGCTGCGCGCGGACTGGGGCGAGGACCTGCTGCGCTGGTTCGACCACACGCTCAAGGGCGTCGACAACGGCATCGAGAAGACGCAGCCCGTCATGCTCCTCGACAGCGCGGGCGTCTGGCACACGGAGGACAGCTTCCCGCCGGCTCGCGCGGTCGCGACCGTCGTTCCGCTGAAGTTCGACCAGGACAGCTACGTGCCCACGCCCGCGAGCGAGGCCAACGACCCGACGGCCGGCCCGGACAAGCTCGTCTGGAAGGGGACGCCCGCCACGGCCGACGTGCACGTCTCGGGCAGCCCCGTGCTCGCGTTCAACGCGACGGTCGCGGGCGCCAACGCGCAGTTCATCGCGGCGCTCTATGATATCAACGGCTCGACGTGGAAGCCCGTCGACTGGGCCGCCATCGACGCGCGCCACCTGACCGACGACACGCAGAGCGCGCCGGTCACGCCGGGCAGCACGTTGGGCGTCAAGGTCGCGCTCTACCCCCTGGACCACGACCTGGCGCCGGGGCATGCCTGGGGCCTCGTGCTCACCGGGGCGGGCGGCTACTGGAAGGTCAACGACCAGGCCAGCGGCTCGGTCGTCGAGGGGCAGGTCACGGTGGGCGGCGCGACGCTCACGTTCCCCGTGCTCCCCGACTTCCACGCCGAGTCGCCCCAGCCCACGATGAAGAAGGCGGACGACCTGCCCTGGACGAGCTGAGACCCATGCGCCGTGCGATCGCTCTGCTGCTCGTGGCGCTGAGCCTCGGATGCGCCGCGCGCGAAGCAGCCACGGTCCCCTCGACGCCGACGCCCGCGCACGCCACGCCGCCCAGCGCGACGCCCGCGCCGCAGCCCCTCGTCCGCGCGAACGCGACGCCCGCGCCACCACCGGCGCCCTCGGCCGTGCCCGCGTTCCGGCGCGTCGTGTCGCCCGCGGGGACGGCGGAGGACGCTGGCGAGCCCTCCGTCGCGGTGGACCCGCGCACGGGCGCCGTGCTCTACCAGGCGAACCTGGAGACGCTGCGCGTGGACCTGGCGAACGGCACGTGGAAGGAGGTCGCGCCGCGGACGACGACGCTGCACAGCGAGGACCCGATCCTGGCGCTGGACGCCGCGACGGGGCGCGCGTTCGTCTCGCAGCTCATGGCCGATTGCAGCATCCTCGCCTGGAGCGACGACGATGGCGCGACGTGGACGACGAACCCGCTGGGCTGCGGCGCGGGCACCGGCTTTGACCACCAGACGGTGGGCGGCGGCAAGGACGCGGTCTACTACTGCTCGCACGACACGATCACCACCTCGTGCGCCGCGTCGACGAACGGCGGGCTGACGTTCCTGCCCGCGGTGCCGGTGAACACCGCCGCGGTCTGCGATCCCACCGGCCCGGGGCACGTGCGCGTCGGCGCCGACGGCACGGCCTACGTCCCCGAGCGCGGCTGCCACGGCCAGAAGGACCAGGGCTTCGCGATGACGACGGACGGGGGCCGCACGTGGACGCAACGCTTCCTCGCGGGCGTGGGCAGCCAGAGCGAGAGCGACTCCGCCATCGCGCTCGACGCCGCGGACCGGCTCTACTTCTGCTTCCAGGACGGCCAGGGACGCGCGGGCGTGGTGACGACGTCCGACCGCGGTCTCACGTGGTCCGCCCCCGTCGACCTGGGCGCGCCCTTCGGCATCCAGAACACGCAGTTCGAGGTCGCCGTGGCGGGCGACGCGGGCAAGGCGGCCTGCGCGTTCCTGGGCACGCCGACGCCGGGCGACGACCAGGCGGCCGGCTTCGACGGGACGTGGAAGCTCTACGTCGCGTTCACGTGGGACGCGGGCGCGCACTGGACCACGGTGGACGCGGCGCCCGACGACGTCGTGCAGCAGGGCTGCGTCTACCTCGGAGGCAACTTCGGGCCGCCCTGCCGCAACCTCTACGACTTCATGGACGCCGCCGTGCTCCCCGATGGCCGCGTGATCGTCGGCTACGCGGACGGCGACGTGGAGGGCCAGCGCGCGACCAAGGGCGTCATCGCCGAGCAGGTCGCGGGGCCCGGCCTCGTCTCCAAAGCTTAAGACGTGAGGCCGCGCCTTCCGAGCGCATGCACGCCGAGGCGGAGTCCCCCTGCACCGTGGGCAACTTCGGCCCCGGCTTCGACGTGCTCAGCCTCGCGCTCCAGCGGCGCGGCGACAAGGTCTGGATCGCCACCGCCGAGACGGACACGGTGCGCGTGCGCGGGCCGGGCCACGAGCGCGTGCCGACCGAATGGTCGCGCAACAGCGCGTGCGCGAGCCTCGACCACCTGCGCCGCCTGACGGGCAAGGACGGCCCGCTGGAGGTCGTCATCGAGAAGGGCATGCCGCCCGGCTCGGGCCTGGGCAGCAGCGCCTCGTCCAACGCCAGCGCGGTGCGGGCGTTCGCGCGGCTGCACGGCCTCGTGCTATCACCCTTCGACGCGCTCGTCGCGGCCGCCGCGGGCGAAGCCGTGGCGACGGGGAGCGCGCACCGCGACGACGCGGCCGCGGCGCTCTTCGGTGGCCTGACCATCGTGGGGCCGGACGGCCCGGACGCCATCGTGCGGCTCCGCCCGCCGCCGCTGCACCTCGTCGTCGCGCGCCCCGAGATCGCGCTTCCCACGCGCGAGATGCGGGCGCTCATCCCGGACGCGCTGCCCAAGGCCAGCGTCGTGCGCAACCTGGGCAACGTCGCGCGCCTCGTGCACGCCTGCGACGTGGGTGACGACGCGATGCTCTGCCGCGCGCTGGACGACCTCGTCTCGCGCCCCTACCGCGCCCCGCGCGTCCCGCTCTTCGCGCAGGCCGAAGCCGCCGCGCGGCAGCACGGCGCGCTCGGGTTTTTGCTATCGGGCTCCGGCCCCGCGATGATCGCGGCGCTCCCGCGCGACAAGGACCCGCGCGCCGTCGAGACCGCGATGCGCGACGTCTTCCTCAAGGGCGGCGTCGAGGCCGAGGTCTTCACGACGCAGCCGCTCCCGGAGGTGAAGGACCCTGCGATTCCGCTGCCTGCGCTGCGCTGAGACGTGGCCGATCCGCGAGGTGCGCTACCGCTGCGCGTGCGGCGGGCTCCTCGAGGTCGAGGCGGACTGGAGGTGGACCCCTTCGGAGGCGCGCGGCCTGTGGCGCTATCGTTCCCTGCTGCCCGTGCTCGACGACGCGCCGCCCGTCACGCTCCAGGAAGGCGGCACGCCGATCGTGGACGCGCCGCGCCTCGCCAAGTGGGCCGGCGTGCGCTCGCTGCGCGTCAAGGTCGAGGGCGCGAACCCCACCGGCTCGTTCAAGGACCGCGGCATGACGGTGGGCGTGACGGCGGCCCGCGCGCTGCGCGCGCGTTCGTTGGCCTGCGCGAGCACCGGCAACACGAGCGCGTCGCTCGCGGCGTACGGCGCGCGCGCCGGCCTGCCCACGAGCGTGCTGGTGCCCGCGGGCAAGATCGCGCTGGGCAAGATGGCGCAGAGCATGGCGTTCGGCGCGAAGGTCGTCGAGGTCGAGGGCGGCTTCGACGAGGCGATGGCGCTCGTGGAGGAGCTCTCCGCCTCGGGGCACGTCTACCTGCTCAACTCGCTCAACCCGCTCCGGCTCGAAGGGCAGAAGACGCTCCTCTTCGAGGTGCTCGAAGCCGGCGCGCCGGACCGCGTGGTCTTCCCCGTGGGCAACGGCGGCAACGTCAGCGCGGCGCACAAGGCCCTGCGCGAGGCGCACGCCACCGGCCTCTCGCGCGCCGAGGTCATGCTCACCGGCGTGCAGGCCGAGGGCGCCGCGCCGCTCGCCACCGGAAGCTATCATCCCGTCGAGAAGGCGGAGACGGTCGCCACCGCGATCCGCATCGGCAAGCCCGTGAATGCCGAGAAGGCGCTGCGCGCGGTGAAGGAGACGGGTGGCGCGATCACCAGCGTGCCCGACGCGGCGATCCTCGACGCGCAGCGGCGCATGGCGCAGGAGGAAGGGCTCTTCGTCGAGCCCGCCAGCGCGGCGCCGCTCGCGGGGCTCAAGAAGCTCGTGGAGGCGGGCGTCGTCTCCGCCTCCGAGTCCGTCGTGCTCGTCGCCACGGGCAACGGCATGAAGGACCCCGACGTGGTGGCGCGCTGGGCCGCGCCGACGCTCCGGGCCAAGAACGATCTCGCCTCGCTGCTCAAGGTGCTATCATGAAGCTCGACATCCTCGTGGAGCTGCGGGACTCGCCCGGCCAGCTCAGCCAGGCGCTCGCCACCGTCTCGCGCTTCGGCGGCAACGTCATCAGCGTCCTCCACGAGCACGGCAAGCGCAAGGGCGACTGGGTCCCCGTGCGCATCGTGCTCGAAGTGCCCAAGGAGGGCGAGGCGCCGCTCGTCGACGCGCTGAAGGCCGAGAGCCGCGTCATCTCCGTGGGCGGCGCGACGGCGCAGCTTCCCTTCGCGTTCCTGCTCCTGGGCCACGTCTTCGAGTCGCAGGTCCAGGAGATCACCGACGCCGCCTTCGCCGCGGGCGCCGAGGTGCGCCGCTTCAGCGCCGAGATCGCCGGGCGCGAGCAGCCCAGCGCCGCGCTCGTCGAGATCGCCGCGAACAACGCCGAGACGCTGGCCCAGGCGCGCGAGCGCGTGGCGGAAGTGGCCCGGGCCAAGGGGCTTCTCCTCGTGGAGGCGCTCGCCGAATGATCGTCTCGTCCCGCGCGCCGCAACACGAAGGCACGAAGCCACGAACGCGCAAAACGCCCCGCAGCTTCGTGCCTTCGTGCCTTCGTGCCTTCGTGTTCCTGGAGGCTTGTCCATGAGCAGAATCCTCCTGGCCGGCCACGGCAACGTCGGCAAGGCGTTCCACGAGCTGCTCATCGAGGAGAAGCCGCGCCTGGAGACGATCCTGGGCGAAGCGCCGCGCGTCGTCGGCGTGCTGCGCCGCAGCGGCGCGTGGCTCGACGAGAACGGCGTGGGCGTCGGCGGCACGCTGCTGTCGAAACGCCAGAGCATGTCCGTCGTCGAGGCGCTCGACAAGGTGCGGCCCGACGTCTTCGTCGAGCTGACCACGAGCAACCTGCAGACCGGCGAGCCGGGCGCGTCGTACATCCGCGCGGCGCTGGAGCGCGGCATCCCGGTCGTCACCGCGAACAAGGGCCCGCTGCTGCGCCACTACGAGGGCCTGACCCGGCTGGCGCGCGAGAAGGGCGTCGCATTCCGCTTCGAGGGCACGGTCGCCGGCTCGATCCCGACGCTGAACCTCCACGAGTTCACCCTGGTGGGGAACCCCGTCCTCCGCTTCGACGGCATCCTCAACGGCACCTCGAACTACATCCTCACGCGCATGGCCGAGGAAGGGCTCGCGTTCGCCGACGCGCTCAAGGAGGCGCAGGAGCTGGGCTACGCCGAGGCCGATCCCACCGCGGACGTGGGCGGGCACGACGCCGCGGCGAAGCTCGTCATCCTGGCGAACCACGTCCTCGGCCTGCGGCTGACGTTCGACGACGTGCAGCGCGAAGGCATCGAGCGCATCAGCGCGGCCAGCATCCGCCTCGCGGCGAAGGAAGGCTACGCCATCCGGCTCATCGCCACCGCCGACGCGCGCACGCGCCAGGCCAGCGTCCAGCCGCGCCTCGTGCCCGTCGACTCGCCGCTCAACGTCCGCGGCTCGCTCAACGTCGTGCGCTTCACCACCGCGCACGCGGGCGCCTTCACCATCTCGGGCAAGGGCGCCGGAGGGCGTGAGACCGCCACTGCCGTGCTCTCGGACGTGATCCACGTGCTGCGGGCCTCGCGTCCCTAGGCGCGCTTCCCGCGGCGCCGAAGGCGCGAACGTTGAAGACCGGCCGGGCGTGTCGCCGCGCGTGCACCTCGCGGCCCTGGCGCGCTACCCCTTCCTCCCCGAAGCGGCGCAAGCCGCGGCGGCGGAGGGGCCTTCGCTGGAGGAGCTGATCGGGGACCGCGTGTGGGCCGGCGCGCGCCGCCAGGGCATCGAGCGGCTCCGGCAGGCGATCGACCAGGGCGAGCTTCCCCCCGCGGCGCTGGGCGAGGCGTCGGGGCGGCGCGAGCTGCTGGAGGACCTGCTCGCCTACGTGTACGCGCGCATCCTGGTGTGCGCGCTGGACGACGCGTACGTGGTGCGCCGGCACGCGCTCGCGGAGGCGGTGCGCGTCAAGTCCTTCCTGGAGGGCGAGGCCGACCTCGATCTCGTCGCGCGCGCGGCGGTCACGCTGGGCCTGGGCTTCGAGCCGGAGCCGGACGGCAGGCACCTGCGCGCGCACTTCACCGACTACCTGCGCTACGCAGTGCACCTGAAGGACATGGAGTGGAAGCTCGTCACGCAGCCCCTGGAGCATGGCTGGGTGCGGCTCGACGCGCGCAAGACGAGCCGCCTCGTGCAGGAGGCGCTTCGCCGCAAGATCGAGTCGGAGCTGCCGCGCGAGATCAGCGACGAGGTGCGCAAGGCCGTCGAGCCCGACGCGGCGCCGCTGCGCGAGACCGCGCGCGTCCGCAAGGAGGCGATGTCGCCCACGCAGTTCGGCAAGGTGCGCCTCGACGCGATGCCGCCCTGCATGGGGCACCTGCTCGCCGAGCTCCAGCAGGGCGTCAACGTGGCGCACAACGGCCGCTTCGCCATCACCACCTTCCTCCACAAGATCGGCCTGGGCAGCGAGGACATCATGCGGCTCTTCGCGCAGGCGCCGGATTTTCGCGAGGACCTCACGCGATATCAGGTCGAGCACATCACGGGCGTCACGTCGAGCACCGTCTACAGCGTGCCCGGCTGCGACAACCTCCAGACGTTCAACATGTGCTACGCGGACGACCTGTGCCGCAGCAAGACGAAGGCGGGCGTGGCGCGCGTGAAGTATCCCGGCGACTACTACCGCTACGTGTCCGAGGCGGCCGACGTCGTGGACGCCCTCGCGGCGAAGGCGCGCGTCGCCGACCCCAAGGCGCTCACGGGCGCGCTGGCGATGAGCTACGGCCCGATGGCGCGCCTGCGCGAGATCACAGGGAGCCCCGAGTTCGCCGCGATGGATCCGGCCGCGCTCGCCGCGTGGATCGACCGCACGCCCGGCGTCCCCGCCTCGGTCGTGGAGGGCGCGCCGCTCCTGCTCGTGGACGGGAAGGACACGTGGGCGCCGGTCAAGGTGCTCGAAGCGTTCCTGGGGCGGAACGTGGGGCGCCAGAACCCTGCACCCCAGACGTGACCCCTTCCGGGGCCGCTTGAACACGAAGTCACGAAGCCACGAA
>JAXDQU010000076.1:0-30779 GCA_034667685.1 Thermoplasmata archaeon
GCCACAGAGGACACAGAGGTCACAGAGGCGACTTTCTCGTTCCTCTGTGACCTCTGTGGCGGAAGGCGGAGCGCGAATGCTAGAGCGGATGCGCAAGCCGCATCAACGCGAAGAGCAGATCGCCCGCGAAGAACGCGCAGACGAAGCCCGCGAGCAGCGGGATCATGAACGGGATCTTGGGCGAGACCCAGACGCGCTCGTCGCCCAGCGCCTGGATGCGCTCGAAGCTGGCCGCGATCTCCTCCTCCGACATGCGCGAGGCCATCAGGCGCGTGCCGCGCGTGCCGTCCTCCGCCACGGTCTCCATGGGCCAGGCGTGTCCCTGCCGCACGTCGCGCGCGGGGCGCTTCACGCCCAGGAAGAGGTTCGGGAAGCGCGCGTCGCCGTGCGCGAGGTTCCAGATCGCGAGCGAGATCGGGATCAGCAGGAAGAGGAGCAGGCTGTCGGTGAGGATCGTGAGCGCGCCGGGGAGCGGGCCCGCGAGCGGAGGGACGCCCTCGGCCAGCGCGAGCGGAAAGGGGGCGAGCGTGCCCAGGGCCATGAGCGCCTTCGCGTCCGCGCCGCCCGCGATCAGGCCGAAGCGGTAGAAGAGGTAGATGACCGCGGCGAAGACCGGGACCGCGAGCAGGAACGGCCAGCGCGCGGGAAGCATCTCGGGCGCCACGCGCGCGAGGACGCCGACCGCCGCCGCGCCGCCCAGGCCCAGGACGCCCGCGATCAGGTCGAGCGCGTCGGAGTCCGAGAGCAGGAAGACGACGACCGGGATGCCCAACAGGTAGGGCCAGCGCGCGCTCCACGGCGCCGGGTCGGAGAGCGCCTCGACGAGCAGGAGCAGCACGCCCGCGCCGCCCAGCACGGCCCAGAGCGCGTTGGGTGCGCGGCGCCAGCGCCAGTCGGTGTACGACGCGAACGCGAGGACGCTCACGCCCAGGAGCAGGCGCGCGAGGTCGAGGAGCACGCGGCGGACTCGGACGCTCCCCGCAAGAGGGTATCGTTTCGTCCGGCTCCGGCTGGGGGCTGCCGCCCCAGACCCCCGCCATGCGGAGCGCGCGAGAGGCGCGGGGCGCGCGAAGCGACGAGAAAAGGCGCCCTTCGCGCGCTCCGCGCTCGCCGCGCGCTTCGCATCGGAGGGGGGTTTCGGGGGGACGCTTCCCCCCGACCCGAATGAAACGATATCGTGAAAGCCGGTGCGCGCGATGCAGCCCCGTGGACCTGCGCCGACTCTATCCGCCGCGCCCCGAGTCGTCACGCAAGGGCGACTTCGGGCGCGTGGTGGTCGCGGGCGGGAGCGGCGTGTACGCGGGCGCGCCGGCGCTCAACGCGCTCTCGGCCCTGCGCGCGGGGGCCGACCTCGTCTTCGTCGTGGCGCCGCGGCGCGCGGCCGACCTCGTGGCGGGCTACGCGCCCGACCTCATCACGCATCCGTGCGACGCGGCGTTCCCCGAGCCCGACGCGGTCTTCGCGCACGCGCCCGACGCGATCGTGCTGGGCGGGGGCGTCGCGCGCACGCCGGAGGCGCACGCGGCGCTGCGTGAGATCGTCCAGCGCGCGGCGTGCCCGCACGTGGTGGACGCCGAGGCGCTGCACGCGATCGCGGGGAAGCCGGAACTGCTGGCGGGCAAGCGCGCGCTGCTCACGCCGCACGGCGGGGAGTTCGAGGCGCTGACCGGACGCCGCTGGGACGGCGCGGGCGAGACGGCGCGCGAGGCGGCGCAACGATATCACGCCTCGATCATCGTCAAGGGCCGGATCGACGTCGTCAGCGACGGCGCGCGCGTCGTCACGGACGAGGAGGGATCGAGCTATCTCACGAAGGGGGGCTGGGGCGACCTGCTGGCGGGCGCGGCGGGCGCGTTCCTCGCCAGGAAGGCCGACCCGTTCACGGCGGCGCGCGCCGCGGCGTACCTGACCGGCCGGGCGGGCGCGCGGGCGGCGGCGCGGCTGGGCGAGAGCACGATGGCCTCGGACGCGCTGGGGGAGTACGCGGCGGTCATCCGAGGAGACTGATGAAAAAGGAGCGCAGGGGGCGCGGGGCCCCGAGCAGGCGGCCTAGCGGCGGAGCTGGCGGTCGAACGCGGGCATCTCGGGCGCACCCGCGGGCTGCGCGCCGCGAGCCTGGCCCTCGATGCGCACGATCTTCCCGTCGATGAGCGCGAAGTGCGCGTCGGAGTGCCCTTCCAGCTCGATGGACGGCATCTTCTTCCCCTTCTTCATGCGATGGTACCCCGTCTGTTCACACCCACTTCCTCCTTCAAACCGGTTTCGGCTCCGATGTCGGATATCTCGCAGTCGAGCGGTTGCGACGAAGGAAGTTCAGGATGTCATCTCCCCCGAGCGGGTGGAACCTTGTTTGATCCGGAGCGACGAACAAGCAGCCGGGCGTGGCGGGTGCCCGCGTGCCTGATATCACCCCTTCGCCATGCGGCGGCGTGCGTCCGGCGCCGCTGCTGCTCCTTGCCTTCCTGCTCGCGCCGGGCCTCGTCGCCGCGCAGCAGGCGCCCGCCGACGCGGCGCTCCCGGAGGGCGTCGCCATCGTCCAGGGGGGCGCGCCGGGCGTCCACGTCACCGTGAACGGCGAGGACGTCGGCCAGGCGACGGGGCCGCGCGCCGCCATCGCGTTCGACCCCTCCCGGAGCGCGAACCTGTCGCTGGCGCTCTCGCCGCCGCCCGGCTCGACGTGGGAGATCCGCCGCTTCGAGGTCGGCCTCGTGCTCACCGGCGAGGGCGGGAAGCCCGCGATCACGCGCGCGAGCGAGACGAACACCAGCATCCCGTCCGGGTTCACCGTCTACATCAACCGCAGCGTGGACCTCAGCGCGTTCAAGCGCGTCGGCGCGGGCCTCTTCCTCATGGAGGTGCGCGTCGAGGACGACCACGGCGCGGACCTCTACGCGCAGAACTTCTTCGTGAAGGTCGAGGGCAACCCGCTGCTCACCGTCGCGGGCGCCACCGTGACCGTCATCACCGTAGGCACCGGCTACGGCGTCTGGCAGATCCTGCGCGACCTCAAGGAGCTGAAGAAGGCGCGCGACCGCCACAAGGCCGAGGAGGCGCAGAAAGGCCGGCTCTCGAGGCTCGCCGACGTCGCGGGCGCCGGCCTCGATCTCACGGCGGGCGTGGCGGGCACCGTCTCCGCCGCGCAGGACCGCGACGCGCACGCCAGCCGCCTGGAGCGCCGCCGCCCGATCGCGTGGACCGCGACCGGGCTGGGGCTGGGCGGCGTGGGCGTCTCGTGGGCGCAGTTCATGGGCCTCGTCCCGCTCGACGTCGGGAACCTCCTGGCCTGGACGCTCGGCGTGGGCGCGCTCTTCCTGAGCTGCGCATTGCTCGCCGTCGCGCTCTACAGGCGCACGCTCCGCGCCCGGACGCGCACGCTCATCCCCGAGGCGCCGGAGCGCACCGTGGACCACAAGGTCCGGCGATAATCATGTATTGCCTCGGCCCATCTCTCGCTCCAGCAGTTCCTTAATCTCGCCGGCGAGCCGATGCTGTGTTCGAACAAGTTCTCTCAGCCGAGGTCCGTCCGACCAAGCGGAAATGGCAGCATTGACTTCTGCAATCACGGATTGCCATGCGCCATGATCTGATGAGATGTAGCCGTCAACCAATACCTCAAGGCCTGCTTGCGCACTAGGTACACGCGCCGTGACAAAGTCCTGTGCCCACGTGGCCGGACTTACGGCTGACAACCAGAAGTCCTCAAGTCGCGTGACGGTGTGCAACGGTCGCGTTCCACCGGGCCCATGAGCCATAACTCGGATGTTCACGTCTCCAACGGTTGTCTTGTTGGGGTCGCCGATTGAATGCCCGGCGCGTCTGCCGGCATCCCTCGCGATGTCGTTCGCAACGCTTCCGAGTAGCACAGACTCCTCATGCATGGCGGAGAGTTGCACGAGCTTCTTTCGGAGCCGACGTGGCACACTTCGCAGAAGATACGGCTTTTCGTCCTCAAACGTTCGCCAGCACGTGACGATGCCCGTCTCATTCCCCCAAGTTTCGGGAAAAACATGGTGAACTCTGGCTTCGTGGAGCATTCTCACGTATAGTAACTCCATGAGTTGATCGCGTCGGGCGCGGCCCCTGTCGCGCGCGACGATGATCGCCGACGCAGATGTTGCGATCGCCGTCACTGACCCAATGACAAGCTCGGCTGTCGTGGTGTAGTCCATATTTGGGCTGTTCTCGGAACGACAGCCTATTCATGCCGAATAAATGTAGAGCGACACGTGATCCGCGCGTTCGCCTTCGACCTCGACGAGACGCTCACGGACTGCGAGCCGCAGCACGTCGCCGCCACGCGCGCGATGCTGCACGCGATCGGCGCCGACCCCGCGAAGGTGGCCGACGCGTTCCATGATATCACGGGCAAGCGGACGCGCGACGTCGTCGAGACGATCCGCGAGGCGGCCGGCGCGAAGCCCAGCGTCGACGAGCTGCTCGCGCTCCGCCACGCCGCGTTCCTCGCGGCGCTCGACGAGGCGCCCGCGCAGCCCCGCTCCGGCGCGCTCGACCTCGTGCGGGCCTGCCGCGCGCGCGGGCCCGTCGCGCTCGTGACCAGCGGCCACCGCGACGACGCGCTCGCCACGCTCGGCTCCCTGCGCGCGACGCCGCTGTTCAACGCCATCGTCACCGGCGAGGACGTCGAGCTGCCCAAGCCCGACCCCGAGCCGTACCGGATCGCCGCCTCGCGCCTGGGCGTGCCGGCCGCGGACGTGCTCGTCTTCGAGGACTCGGCGCGTGGCGTCGCGAGCGCCAAGGCCGCCGGTTGCCGCGTCGTCGCGGTGCCCAACGCGCGCTCGACGAGGTCGGAGCAGGTGCGTGCGGCGGATATCGTCCTGGCCGAGCCCGGCGACGCGCTGCCGCTGGAGACGCTTCTGGCTCGATTGGCGTGAGCGGTGCGACTCCAGCCACAGAGGACACGGAGGACACAGAGGCGGGTTTTCTCGTCCTCTGTGAACCTTCGTGTCCTCTGTGGCTGGAGTCGGAGCGGGACAAACGCTCAAGCGGCCGACCGAGGCTGCGGCATCCGGATGCCCTGCGGCCACGCCTACTTCGACCACACCGCCGACGTGGGCATCCACGCCTGGGGCGAGACGCTGGAGGAGGCGTTCGCAGAGGCGGCCGTGGCGCTCGTGGCGTACATGGTGGAGACGGCCGACGCGAAGCCCGTGGGCGAGGCGCGTCTAGAGGTAGAAGCCGAGACGCGCGACCGCCTGCTCTACCGCTTCCTGGACGAGGTGCTTGATTTGCTCCAGACGCGGCTCTACGTCGTGACGCGCGCCCGCGTCCGCTTCGAGGGCGCCACGCGCCTCGTGGCCGACGTCGAGGGCGAGGCGTACGACGCGGCGCGGCACGGCCACGTCCACGAGGTGAAGGCCATCACGTTCCACGACCTGCACGTCTCGGAGCGGCCGCCGGACGTGCGCGTCATCTTGGACATTTGACCGCTCGGGCCGCCTCCGGCGGAGAAGGACGGAATCTCCGAATCGCGGAACCTCAGGCTCGTCGCCCTGATCGGAGATTCCAAGATTCGGAGATTCCGTCCTTCCCCGCCGGAGGCGGCCCGAGCGCTCAGATCAGTACTTCGCCAGCCGGTCGTCGACCTCGTCCGCCCAGGCGTCAATACCGCCGGCGACGTTCTCGGCGCGGTAGCCCCGCGCGGCGAGCCACGCGGCCACCATCTGCGAGCGGCTGCCGTGGTGGCAGATCACGAGGACGGGCTTGTCCTGCGGGATCTCGGCGAGCCGCGCCGGCACCTCGCGCATGGGGATCCAGAGGGCGCCCTCGACCTCGGCGATCTCGATCTCGCTCTCCTCGCGCACGTCGAGCAGGGTCGCGGCGCCCGCCCGGAAGCGCAGCGCGGCGGCGACCACCTCGGTCTGGGGGACCGGCATCGGAGCCGGCAAGCGGGCTGCTGCACTTGGGGCTTTGGGCTTGGGGAGGGCTCGGGGCTCTGGACTCGGGGCTCAGGGCTCCGGAGCCCTGAGCCCCGAGCCCGAAACGTAAGGTTATGTCCGGAGAGCCTTGATGCGACCCCCGCCCCTCCGACCGGATGCAGCGGCATCGGACCCCGGGAATCTGGTAGTTTCGCAGCACCCGGGTGCTGACTCATGCCGCGCCGCAGGATTGGAGAGAACCATGGCCAAGAAGGCTACCACCGTGACCCTCGAACCCGAAGACGACACCCCGGTCACCGAAGGCCAGACCATCACCGACATCGGCGATCTGCCCGGCGTGGGCCCGGCGACCGCGGAGAAGCTGAAGGAGGCCGGGTTCACCGACCTCATGTCCATCGCCGTGGCCAGCCCCAGCGACCTGGGCGAGGCCGCGGACCTGGGCGACGCCGTCGCGGTCAAGATCATCGCCGCGGCCCGCAAGCTCGCCAACGTGGGCGGCTTCGAGACGGGTGACGTCATCGCCGACCGGCGCAGCCGCGTGGGCAAGATCACCACCGGCTCGAAGGCCCTGGACGAGCTCCTGGGCGGCGGCGTCGAGACGCAGGCCATCACCGAGTTCTACGGCGAGTTCGGCAGCGGCAAGACCCAGTTCATGCACCAGCTCGCGGTGAACGTCCAGATGCCCGCCGAGGACGGCGGCCTGGGCGGCGAGGTCATCGTCATCGACACGGAGAACACGTTCCGCCCCGAGCGCATCGTGCAGATGGCCGACGCCATCGGCCTCGATCCGAAGGAGGCGCTCTCCAAGATCCACGTGGCGCGCGCCTTCAACTCGCACCACCAGATGCTCCTGGCCGAGAAGGCCACGGAACTGGCGAAGTCGAAGAACATCAAGCTCATGGTCGTCGACTCGCTCACCGCGCACTTCCGCGCCGAGTACGTGGGCCGCGGCACGCTGGCGAACCGTCAGGGCAAGCTCAACACGTTCATGCACGACATCCTGCGCTTCGGCGACCTGAACAACGCGGCCATCGCCGTGACCAACCAGGTCCACGCCAAGCCGGATGCGTTCTTCGGCGACCCGACGCGCCCCGTGGGCGGCCACATCGTGGGCCACACGGCGACGTTCCGCATGTACCTCCGCAAGTCGAAGGGCAACAAGCGCATCGTGCGGCTCATCGACTCGCCGCATTTGCCGGAAGGAGAAGCGATCGTCAGCGTGACCGAAGATGGGATTCGGGACTGAGCGAAGCGAAGGCCCGAAGGCCATCGAGTCACGCTGGCGACCGTTTCGACTGAAGGCAAATGCGGCGAGGTGATGATAGGCCGGACCGCAGTCCGGCCGTGTCATCGACTCGCCGCATTTGCCGGAAGGAGAAGCCATCGTCAGCGTGACCGAAGACGGGATTCGGGACTGAAGAAGGAGGATCGGGGGCGCCTCGCGCCCCCGCGTCTCGTCCTCACTTGCGGCGCCGGAGCGCGAGCACCGCCGCGACGACGCCCAGCGCGCCCAGCGCGAAGACCGCTTCGAAGCCCGGCGCGCCCTTGCTCGTCGTGCCGGTCGACTCGTTGGTGCCGCTGCTGTTGCCGCCAGTGCTCGTGTTGCCGGTGCCCGTGCCGGACGTGCCCGTGCCGGTCGAGGTGCCCGTGCCGGCGCCACTGGACTTGATGGTGCCCACGACGGTGCCGGTGTTGGCGAGCACGAGGCTCACGTTGCCCGACGCCGGGAGGCTCACCTTCACGGTGACGGAGCCACAGCCGGGGACCGTCACGGGGAAGGTCGACATGGCGCCGCCGGTGCCATTGCCCGTGCCGTTGCTGCCCGTGCCGGTGCCGCCGGTCGCGCCGCAGGTCATCCCAGAGCCGGTCATGTTGCCCGTGCCCGACGTCGTCCCGGTGGACGAGCCGGTGCCGCACGACGAGCCGCTCGTGCCGGAGGTGCCGCCGCTCGAGGTGCCGTTGCCGGTGCCCGCCGTGCACACGTCGAGCATGACGTCGCTCGAGCCGTTGTTCACGAACTTGAGGGTCAGGCTCGTCGCGCCGCTGGGCGCCGTGATGGTGGCGGGCGACAGGCAGCCGTTGCCCGTCGTGCCACCGGCGCCCCCGGAGGCGGTGCCGTTCGACGTGCCGTTCGACGAGGTTGCCGAGCCGCACGCGTCGGTCAGGTAGACCGTGATCGTGGTCGTGCTGTTGGAGGCGCCGCTGCCCGTCGTCGAGCCCGAGCCGGTGCTGCCGGAGCCCGAGCCATACTGCGCGTCGGCGAGCGTCGCAAAGCCCAGCGCGCCGCAAGCGAGGAGGGCAAGAAGGATCCTGGTGTTCATGGAGACCGGCCCCAGCGAGCAAGCGCGCGCGGATGGCCTCTTTCGAACACGGGGGGAAATCGAGATGCGCCGCGGCAGCCATCGCCAGGCGTGGGCGCGGCGGACGAGATCCTGGCGACCCTGCGCGCCGAGGCGAGCGAACGGAACGTCGCGGGCATGGCGCGCTTCGGCATCCGCGGCGCGAAGGCGTACGGCGTCCCGGTCCCCCGCCTGCGCCAGCTCGCCAGGCCCCTCGGCCGCGACCGCGCGTTGGCCCGGGCGCTCTGGCGCGACGGGAGCGTCGAGGGCAAGATCCTCGCCTCGCTGCTCGACGAGCCGGACAAGCTCACGCGGCGCGGCGCGGAACGATATCTCCGCGGCTTCGAGAATTGGGCCGAGACGGATGCGTTCGCGATGAACCTCTTCGACCGCGCGGCGTGGGCGCACGAGGCGGCGGTGGCGTGGAGCGCGCGCGAGCCCGAGTTCGAGAAGCGGACCGCGTTCGCCCTCATGGCCGCCCTCGCCTCGCACGACAAGAAGGCGCCCGACGCCGCGTTCCTCCGCTTCCTCCCCGTGATCGAGCGCGAGGCCGGCGACGCGCGCAACTTCGTCAAGAAGGCCGTCAGCTGGGCGCTGCGCGGCATCGGCAAGCGCAACCCCGCGCTGCGCCGCGCGGCCGTGGCGAGCGCCAAACGCATCCGGAAGCGGGGCACGCCCGGCGCGCGGTGGATCGCGGCCGACGCGCTTCGCGAGCTGGCGCCGAAACGGAGCCGGGCCCACGAGAAGCGCCCAAGCCGTCCGCGCCCTCGGCGCTGCCCGTGAGCCGCGCCGCGCGCACCCGCTCGCTGCGCTCGCTAACGGCGCTTCTGCTGCTTGTCGAAGCCGCGCGCGAGGTCGCTGCGCTTCTTCTGGCCACCCTTGGCGGCGACCTGCGCGACGAGGCTGCGCGTCTGGCGCGTCTGCCCCTGCTTCCGGGCGTGCGCCGTCTCGTCGGTCACGCGCATCTCGCTGGCGACGACGAGCTTGACCTGGAACTCGCTGGGCTCCGTGCCCTCCACCGCGCCGCGGATCTCCTTGACCTCGAACCAGCGCAGCGGCCCGTAGACGGAGTCCTCGCCTTCCTCGGCCTCGACCTGGGCGCCCACCTGTGAGAGCGCGGCGCGGATCGCGTCGCTCACCGACGTCCCCGAGGTGCCCACGCACTCGATCATCTTGTAGACGGTCATCGGCGTCTGCGCGGCCCGCAGCGGGAAGCCGTTTCTCGTACTATTCCGGGAAGAGCCCGAGGATCTTCATCGCGAGAAGGAGGAGCGCCACGATGGCGACGAGCGCCGCCGCCCACCAGAGCCACGGCGCGCTCGCGGTGCCCTGCACGACGTCGCTCCAGCTCACGCGCGCCGATCCGGAGTCCGCGAGATAGGGTTTTGCCCCGGCCGGGGGCTTCGGGCGCGTGCGACTCGCCCTCCTCGTCCTTGCCCTGCTCAGCGCCGGCTGCGCCAGCCTCGCGCCCGGCGGGGCGCCCCCGTCGCAGCACGCGGCCATCGCGGGCTGGACGCTCGACTGCGGCCTGGGCGCCTTCGAGCGCGCGAACAACTCCTCGTGGCCGCAGGACTGCGTGGCGCGCGCGACCCACGCGCCGGGCCACAAGCAGGAGATCTGGCTCGCGATCAATCCGACCGACCCGGACAACGTCGTCATCGGCGCGAAGGACCTCAACCCCGCGAGCAGCAAGGACTGCGTCTGGAACGGATTGGGCGTGACCCACGATGGCGGCCGTACCTGGAAGGACGTGACGGTGGGCGGCACGTACGACTCGCGCCAGCCCGGCTCGCCGTGGTTCGGCTACGCGTGCAACACCGACCCGATGTTCGCGTTCACGAAGGACGGCGCGCTGCACTACGTCGTCGAGATGTACAACCTCGGCGGGCAGAACGGCTACGGGCCGCTTCCCCCCGCGCCCACGAACGGCCGCGGCGTCTTCCAGCCCGGCTGGGACCTCGTCCTCGCCACGAGCACGGACGGCGGGAGCACCTTCCCCGACGGCCAGGTGATCGACCTGATCCGCGGCGACGGCATCGGCGTGCTCAACGACTACTCGCGCATGGTCGTCTCGCCCACGTCGGGCGCGATCCTCGTCGCGATCAACACGTACAACGCGTTCGGCGACCAGATCCTCCCGCAGACGATCGTGGACACGTGCAGCGTCATCGCGAGCCGCGACGGGGGCAAGAGCGCGGACCCGCCCGTCGAGATCACGAGCACGCAGGGCCCGCCCGGCGTCGGCTGCCAGGCCATCGCCGCGGCGCCGGACGGCACGATCGTCGTCCTCGCGGACCAGGGCGACAAGGTGTGGCGCAGCGAGTCGAAGGACGACGGCAAGACGTTCAGCGATCCGGCGCCGGTCTTCACCAAGGCGCCCATCGTGGGCCAGTTCTCGGAGAGCAAGTACCGCACCGGCACCAACTTCGAGTGCCGCTTCGACGTGGGCGCGAACTCCACGCGCAAGGGCGCGCTCTACTGCCTCTATGCGGACGCCTCTCGCGACGAGGCCGACGAGTGGATGCGCGCCTCCACCGACATGGGCAAGTCGTGGAGCGACCCGGTGCGCGTCAACGACGACAACGCCGGCACGCACCAGTTCATCGGCGACTTCGCCATCGCCGGCGACGGCAGCCTGCACGCCTTCTTCTTCGACAAGCGCTACGACCCGGCCCACAAGCTCATCGACATCACGCACGCGCTCTCCACCGACGGCGGGAAGACGTGGACCAACGAGCGCGTCACCACGCGAAGCTGGGACGGCGACCTGGGCAAGCACCAGGAGGGATTCCCCTTCATCGGCGACTACATCGGCGCCGACTGCGTCGGCCTCCACTGCTGGGCCGGGTTCCCCGACGCGACGCCGGGGATCACCGTGATCGCGGCGGCGCACGTCGAACGACGCTGAGGGGGCAAGGGGTGCGCTCTCGTACCGCCTTCGGGTGATGGCGCTCCTTTCCCAACACGGCGCATCCGAGCCAGCCGCGGATTCCGGGATTCGCGGTGTTGGGAAGGGAGCGTCACGCTGGCCGGCGTGGTCCGGAGCCACGCTCAGAAGAAGAAATCGTCCAGCAGCTCGTCCTCGTCCGGCCCTTCCACGAGAAGCACGCGCGGCTCGCCGCGGCGCGGCGGGATGTCGCGCCAGCCGCGGGCGTCGAGCTTGAGCTGGTGCTTCATGTCCACGACGACGAGCCGGCCCGCGCGGGCGGCGCGGCGGTGGGCGTCGGTGAGCCAGCGCGTCCGGCGGACCTGGAGGCCGGGCTTCGAGATCAGGAGATAGGCCATGAGGGTGCCAGCGTCGAACCTGGCTTCTTTCTTCTCCGGGGATCGCCGCTCGCGGGCGTCCGGAGGCAGCCACGCTGCCGTGAGGACGGGATCAGCCGGGCAGCGCGACGTCCTCGGCGAGCGTCGTCGTCTTGTCGTCGCCCAGGCGCCGCCAGCGCTCCAGGAAGGCGGCGAGCGGCGCGCGCAGCGAGGGCTCGAAGCGGTCGTTGCCCACGACGCGCTGGTCGCCGAAGACGAACGTCGGCACGCGCTGGACGCCGGCCCGCGTCGCGGCGGCGTCGATCTGCGCGAGGCGGTAGGCGTAGCTCGGATGCTCAAGGTCGGCGTCCTCGACGCCACACTTGCGCAGCAGCTCCTCGACCGCGGCGCGCGGGCTGAGGTCCGTTCCCTCCTCCCAGAGCGCGCGGAACGCGGCCTCGTGATAGCGTTCGAACGCGCCCGCGTCCTCGGCGGCCAGCGCGCCCCGCAGCGCCCAGTGGCTGTTGGCGTGGAGCGGCGGGTTGCGCGGCGCGGCGCCGACCTCCGCGGCCAGCTCGCCCACCCAGCTTCCCACCGGCTGCCCGCCCTTGCCGTCGTGCCGCGGCTCGCCCGCCGGCGCGCGCTCCGGATGGATCTCCCAGGGGAGCCACACGACGCGGACGTCGTGCTCCTCCGCCAGCCGCCGGGCGCGGTGCCAGCCGACGTACGCGTAGGGGCAGGTGTAGTCGTAGAACACGTGCAGCGTCGGGCGCGGCTCCTCGTCGCTCATCGCGGGGCGATGACGGGCGCTCCATCATCCGTGTTTCGGCACCTCGGGGTGACCTTGGGCTCAGGACTCTGGACTCGGTCGTGGCAAAATCCTATCCCCGCAGCCGAGGCTCCGCCCGCATGCGCTTCCCCGGCACGCCCTTCCGCGACGACCTCTTCGCCGGACAGACCGCGATGGTCACCGGCGGCGCGACGGGCATGGGGCGGAGCATCGCGCACGCCTTCGCCGCGCACGGGGCGGACGTGCACATCTGCAGCCGCAGCGAGGAGCACCTCACCGACACGGCCGCGTTCATCCAGAAGGAGACGGGGCGCAAGGTCGCGTGGCACGTGTGCGACGTGCGCGAGCCCGAGAAGGTGGACGCGATGTTCGGCGCGCTCCCGCGGCTCGACCATCTGGTGAACAGCGCGGCGGGCAACTTCGTCGTGCCCTTTGAGACGATGAGCCGCAACGCGTGGAGCACCGTGGTCAACATCGTGCTCAACGGCACGTACAACACGACGCGCGCCGCGTTCCCCCTGCTCCAGAAGCGCGGCGGCAGCGTGACGAACATGGTCGCGACCTACGCCTGGGGCGCGGCGCCGTACGTCTCGCACTCGGGCGCCGCGAAGGCTGGCGTCTTGAACCTCACGCGCTCGCTCGCCATCGAGTGGGCGCAGTTCGGCATCCGCCTCAACGCCGTGGCGCCCGGGCCCGTGAAGTCCGAAGGCGCGACGAAGAACCTCTTCGCCGACCCCGACCTCCAGAAGAAGATCGAGGACTCCGTGCCGCTGAAGCGCTTCGGCACGCCCGAGGAGATGGCGCTCGCCGTGCTGTACCTGGCCTCGCCCGCCGCGTCGTACGTCACGGGCGACTGCCTCACGATCGACGGGGGCCAGTGGCTCTCGAACGGGCTCTTCGCGTGAGATCAGGCTAGCGGGTACGCGCCGCCGAGGTAGAGGCAGTAGGGCGTCACGAACTGCACGTGCGGGTCGACCCAGACCGCGCAGTGGAAGAAGCAGCGGCCGGGCATGTCGCCGGGTCCGGCGCACGGACCCGCGGGCGTGTAGCACGAGGTCTGAACGGGCTGGTTGCACGGCGGCTCGGGGTCGGGGCTGCCGGGGTCCACCCAGCATTCGAAGGCGCCTGGCGCCACGACGCACGGCGGCTGGCCGGCGCTGGCGAGAGGCACGAAGGCGAGAAGGGTCGCGGCGATTCCGATGGCGAGGAAGCTCGATCGCATGGGGTCACGTCCTGGTGGCGCGGAAGCCCAGCGGAGGACGATAAGGAGTCTGTGCCGTTGCTTTCTGGACGCGCGTTACCCCTTCACGCAGCCGATCGGCCGCAGCTTGACGACCTTGCGCCCGATGCCGGCGCCGTGGCACGTGTCGACGACGTCGCTGACGTTCTTGTACGCGCCGGGCGCCTCTTCCGCGGCGACGCGGGGGCTGGCGGCCTTGACGATGATGCCGCGCTCGTCGAGCCCCTTGAGCACGTCCTGCCCCTTCCACATGGAGGCGGCCTTCGTGCGTGATAGCACGCGGCCCGCGCCGTGGCAGCAGGAGCCGAACGTCTCGGAGAGCGCGCCTTCGGTGCCGGCGAGGACGTAGCTCGCGGTGCCCATGTCGCCGGGCACGAGGACGGGCTGGCCGACCGCGCGGTAGTCGCTCGGGACGTGCGCGTGGCCCGCGGCGAAGCTGCGCGTGGCGCCCTTGCGGTGGACGTACACCTTGCGGCGCTGGCCCTCGACGACGTGCTCCTCCAGCTTGGCGATGTTGTGGCACACGTCGTAGACGAGGTCCATGCCCATCGTCTCGGGGTCGGAGCCGATGACCTCGCCGAACGCCTGGCGCGTCCAGTGCGTGATGAGCTGGCGGTTCGTCCACGCGAAGTTGGCCGCGGCGCACATGGCGCCCCAGTAGTCGTCGCTCTCGCGGCTCGTCACCGGCGTGGCGGCGAGCTGGCGGTCGACGAGCTGGACGTGATAGCGATCGGCGGCCTTCTCCATCCGCTCCAGGTGGTCGGTGCAGATCTGGTGCCCCGCGCCGCGCGAGCCGCAGTGGACCATGATGCACACTTGTCCGCTGCGGAGGCCGTAGGCCTCCGCGGCGAGGGGATCGAAGACCTCGTCGACGACCTGGATCTCCAGGAAGTGATTGCCCCCGCCCAGCGAGCCGACCTGCGGCGCGCCGCGCGAGATGGCCTTCTGCGAGACCTGGTCGACGTTCGCGCCGTCGAGCCGCCCCTGCTGCTCCATGTGCGCGAGGTCGCGCTCCCAGCCGTAGCCGTTGGCGATGGCCCAGCGCGCGCCCTCGGTGAAGACCTCCTTCACCTGGCCTTTTGATAGCTTGATCCGCGCCTCCTCGCCCACACCCGAGGGGATCTTGTGGAAGAGAGAGTCCACGAGCGCGCGCAGGTGGGGCCGCACGTCCTTCTCGGTGAGGTCGGTGCGGATCAGGCGCACGCCGCAGTTGATGTCGAAGCCCACGCCGCCCGGTGATAGCACGCCCTCGTTGGCGTCGAAGGCCGCCACCCCCCCGATCGGGAAGCCGTAGCCCCAGTGGATGTCGGGCATCGCCATGCTGCGCCCCACGATGCCGGGCAGCGTCGCGACGTTGGCGACCTGCTGGAGCGCGTTGTCCTCCATCATGTGGGGAAGGAGCGCGTCGCTGGCGTACACGCGCCCCGGCACGCGCATCCCCGCGAGGTGCGAGGTCGGGATGTCCACGCGCCACGGGTCGACGCGCGTCAGTTGTCCCTGCCAGGCCATGCGCGGCGCAGCGGAGGCTCGGTCCTAAAGGTTGCGCGCGTCCCGATCCGAGTCCGAGCCCGATTCCGAGCCCTGCAAGCGCAAGCAGGGCTCGGAATCGGAAGAGGAATCGGGTCGGGACGAAGAAGAATCAGGGCCGCCCAGCGCCCGCCCCGCGTTGGAGGGGACGCGAACTCCGCGGGGCTTGCGCTGGGCGGCGATGAATGGGAGAGAGGGGGCTCTGGGCTCAGGACTCTGGGCTCGGGGCTCTCCGGCTGCAAACCAACCGGGAGCCCCGAGCCCAGAGTCCTGAGCCCGGAGCCCAGGCGTTCGTCACGTTACTCTGCCTTGCGCCGGATGCGCGGGTACACGGCCTGGCCCACGACGACGACCGCGAGGCCGATGGTGGTCCAGAGGAACACCGAGGGCGGGCTGGGCTCGGAGAGGGTGATCGTCCTCGTGCTGAAGTGCGCGAGGGTGACGATCGCCTGGAGGCCGGCCTCGGCCTGCGTCGTGATCAGGTAGTACTTGTCCGCGTTGGGCGTGAGCGCGTCCTGGTACGACTTGGCCTGGCTCAGCTCGTGGCCGTCGACCATGAGCTTCGCGTTGCCGTCGATCAGGCCGCTGACCGTGTTGCGGTCGAGGCTCAGGATGACGCTCTTGCCGGTGTGCGTGGCGCTGTCGATGGCGACCTGCACCTGGTCGGTCGTGGCGACCTGCGCGACCGCGAGCACGTTGCCGTAGTAGTTGACGACGGCGCTCGTGGTGGCGTGCGTCGCGGCGTCGGTGTGCACGATGACCTGGCCCAGGAGCTTGCCGCTCGCGATGGCCTGCGCCTGCGCCTCCTTCTGCGCCTCGGAGAGCTCGCTCTCGAAGCCGCTGAAGGCCTTGAACATCACCGTGGCGCCAGCATCGAGCCCGGCGGACACTTGTCCGCCGGCTTCTCCGCTGGTCTGGAGCGCGCCGTTGCCGATCGCGATGAGGGCGCCGCTGAAGTCCGGAGCGCTGAGCATGACGACCTGGTCGTCGAGCTGCGTGGGCTGCACGTTGCTGGCGAGGTCGAAGACCGCATGGGTGTTCTCCGCGGCGGTCGCCTTGAGGACGGCCTCGCTCACGTCGAACGCCTCGACGCTGCCCGAGGGGCCGACCCACTTGATGCTGCTGGGGCTGCTGCCCGAGCCGGCGTCGAAGGCCGCGTTGCCCAGGCGCACCGCGTCGAACACCTTGGTCGTGGTGCCGGCCGCGGCGTCCGCGGAGGCCTTCGCCGCCACGGTGTAGTCGAGCACGAGGCCCGCCTCGGGCTTGGCGACCAGGCTCACGATCTTGCCGCTCTGCGCGCCGCCGTAGCCGGGCACGAACTCGCCGAAGACGTCGAGCGCGGCGGCCTCGCGGCTCGCCTGGTCGAGGTTGCTCTTGGCGACGATGCTCGCGGCCTCGCCCGCGGCGAGGTAGGGGACGAGGACGATGACCTGCGTGAGGCCCTCGCTCGTGCCGACCCAGTACTGGGCCTGCGCGTTGGCGTTCGCGCTGACGGAGGCGAGCGCCTCGGCCGCGCTGTCCACCGCGACCGCGGCCTTGCCGTTCACGGTGACCGCGACGTCGCTGGCGGTGCGCGCCGCGAGGGTCGCCTGGTCCGCGACGAGGACGACCGCGGTGGCCTGCGCCTTCGCGGCCGCGTCGTTGACCGCGTCGAGCGTCACGACGCCGCGGTGCGTGGCGTCCGCGCCCTGCTTGATCGCGGTGTGGAAGTCCTTGTGGTAGTCGACGTGCACGCCCTCGATGGCGTTGGCGACGTAGCCGACGCTGGCCTCGCTCCCGACCGCGCCGGAGGCGATCGCCTTGGCGATGATGTCGGCGCTGGCCTTGCCCTGCGCCTCGATGGCGCCGCGGAAGACGAGCTTCTCGCCCTGCGCGATCTTGGCCTTGACCTCCTCGGTCTTGGAGAGGTCGAACTGCGAGTGCGCGGCGGCGGTGCCGTCGGCGCCCGTGAGGATCAGGTACCCGACCTTGCCGGCGGGCCCGTCGAGCTCCACGACGTTCGCGGCGTCCGCGAGCGCGTGGGCGCTGATATCATTGGACAGGTGGAAGTCCTCGGTGGCCGCGAGGTCGGCCTCGGTCTGGATCGCGCTGTAGACCGAGTCGGTGAACTCGGTCGAGGCGGCGACCTGCCCGGCGACCTTCGTGGTCATGATGACCGCGGCGCCCGCGGTGGCCTGCGCGCTCTCCTTGGCGTAGGCGCTCGCTTCGAGCTGCGCGCGCGAGGTGAACTCGGCGGCCGCGTCGGCGGCGATGTCGCCCGCGACCTCGATCTTCGTGAAGATCTCCTGGCTGGAGCGCACGTCCGTGAAGTGGCGCACGCTCGTGTCGCCCTTCGCCTCGCTCGCGAAGAACTCGCTGAAGCTGCCGATGACCTGGCCGCTCCCCGCGGCGCTGGTCTCCAGGTCGCCCAGCATGCTGTAGCCGCCCTGGATCTGCTCGGTCAACGCGCTCGCGGCGTCGAGCTCCGCCAGCGTGCTGGCGGCGGCCTCGCCCTGCGCGAGCGCGGCGATGGTCACCTGGGTCGCCGCGTCGACGCGGGCCGCGACGTTGGTCACGACGAGGACGCGGCCGTCCACGGCCCACGCCCAGTAGGAGTCGGCGTGCGTCGCGACGTCGGACGCGGCGGAGACGCGCTGCGCGAGCGCGCCATCGACGTAGACTGCGACGGAGTCCGCGGTCTGGGCCGGGACGTCGACGTAGTCGAGATCGTAGGCAAGGACCTCGGCGTGGGCGCACGCCTGGGCGGACGCGGACCCAGTCGCGGCGACGGCCTGGCCTGCGGCGTCCGCGGCGCTGCAAGCCTCGGCGCTGGCCGTGGACTTGAGCGTCGTGGTGACGCGCGTGCTCTCCTTGACCTCGGTGCGCGCCTGCGCGAAGGCGTGGTACTGCGCCTGCGCGATGAGCTGCGCGCCGCTGGAGAACTCGGTCGTGGCCTCGCCGACGAGCTTGCCGCTCGCCATGAGGTGCACGACCTCCTGGTTGTACGCGGACGCGGCGGCGTCGATCGCGCCCGTGGCGCGGTTGACGTACGACGCATCCGAGCGGAAGACGAGCTGCGCGCCCTGCTTGAGCTTGGCCTGCGCGGTGTGCTGGCCGGCGAGCGCGACGTTGCTGCCGTCCTGCGCGGAGTCGTTCTGGTCCGCGCGCAGCAGCACGATGGCGCCCTGCACGGCGCCGGCGCCCTGGCCCGCGACGCGCCAGACGTTCTGGGCGTCCGCGTCGGGCGAGAGGAGCACGTCGGCCGGCGTGTGGAACGTGACGAACTGGTCGTGCGCGCCCACGGCCTTGATCGTGAGCAGGCTGTTGACGTTGTCCGTCAGCGTGACCAGGAGGTCGTCGTTCTTCATGGCGAGGGACGAGGTCCCGACGCCCTGGAGCTGGCTGGTGGGCGAGAAGCCCTGGATGTCGATGGCGCTGAAGATGTCCTGCGGGGCGGCCCCCTGGGGGCCGCTGACCGCGAAGTCCTTGAGCACGCCGTTGCCGCTCGCGTCGGCGCCCGCCTCGGCCAGGAGGCTCGAGACGAGGCTGCCCTGCGCGCGGCCCTGGCCGGCGCCCGCCGGCGTCACGTCGAACGTGCCCACCGAGCGGTTCGCCCCGGCGCCCAGCGCGGGCGCGGCGGGGGCGCCCTGCACGAGGGGCGCGCCCAGCGGGGCAAGCAGGATCAGGAAGGTGAGGCTGGCGACGAGACGATGGGTGTTGCGGGCTTTGGCGTCCATGGGGATCCTCCCCGCACCCGCTTGACGCGCGCCTGGCCTTCTGGGCGACGTTTTCAGGACTCCGGCCGGGTCCCGGAAGGGCGGAGGGCCGGCCGGTCCGACTGGTCAACGTGTCGACCCGAACGTTTATCATTCTCTTGGAGGGTCGAAAGCCGGGGAAGCTTCAGTCATGCATCTGCGTCTCGCGTCACTTTTTCTCATGGCCGTCGTCCTCGCCGGCTGCACCTCGTCCACGCCGTCCGCGACCGTCCCGTCGCTGCCCGTGGCGAACCCGGCCGGCGACATCAGCACGGCGTCGGTCTCCAACGCCTCGGGCTCGGGCGGCGGCAACGTCCGCGACGTCGCGGCGACCGTGCCCACTTTCACTGACGCGACCGCGACCACGGACAACAGCGGCAGCGGCATCGTCTCCTTCAGCGGCACCGTCTCGGACGCCAACGGCGAGTCCGACCTGGCCTTCGTCTTCGTGAAGGGCACGACGTTCAACGCGACCAACGGCGTCCAGACGCTCGGCGTCAACCACACGATCAACGGCACCGACCGCAGCCTCACCAGCGAGCCGGGCGCCTTCGGCTCCGACGGCTACAAGGTCTGGGACTGCGGCACGCGCGACGGCATCCTGTGCTTCAAGTACAACCTCCAGGTCGCGCAGTTCGCCCAGGCCGGCACGTACACGTTCAACGTGACGAGCGGCAAGAACAGCAGCGTCGTGCAGTCCGCGGTGGGCCTCGTGGGCACGACCGTCGTGACCTCGTTCAGCCAGATCGACTTCGCCCCCTACCCGGTCGACACGGCCGGCGCGGTGCAGACGGGCTCCAACTGGGGCGCGTGGACCGCGAACCCCGGCGACACCAACGTCGTCGCGGGCAACTACCTCAAGCTGACCAACAACGGCGACGTGCCCAACGCGCGCGTCCAGATCAGCTTCAGCGGCACCGCGTTCGTGGGCGCCAGCGACGGCTCCTGGACCGTGCCCTTCGCCAACAACGTCCAGTTCGCGACGTGCGACGCGGCCGCGGGCGTCGCCCCCAGCGCGTGCACCTTCAGCGGGTGGAGCGCGGCCAACGCCGGCGCCGTGACCGTCACGTTCGGCGGCAAGGGGCACGTCATCTACGTGCAGTACCGCGTCGTCCAGATGCCCGCGACGCTCCCGGCGCAGAGCTACGGCGCCTCGTTCACCGCCACGGAGCTGTGAGCAGCTGCTCCGCAGGGTCCTCCTCGCCACGTTCATCCTCGCGCTCCTCGCGCCAAGCGCCGCCGCGTCGAGCTTCACGCTCCTCGCGGACCGGCACATGGCGCAGGGCGCGGGGACCGAGGGCATCACCGTCTTCGCGATGCCCGTGCAGGTCAACGACCCGGGCTTCGTCTACGCGAAGGTGCTGGCGACGGAGGGCAACGCGGTCAACGACGGCTATCACGCCAACGGCAGCGTCGAAGGGCGCACCGGCTGGCGCGTGTCGTTCGCGTGGATCTACGCCAACGGCACGCGCGTCGAGCTCGGCGAGTTCGTCGACGGCACGCCCACGCAGCTCGTGCCCGTCGCGCCCGAGTCCGACCAGCTCGTCATGACGGTGCGCTGGCCCGCGGACGCGCAGACCGTGGGCGGCGCCGACCAGACCGCGTGGACCGCGCTCGCGTTCCGCCAGCAGGCCTCCAGCGACCCGGGCTCCACCTCGGGCGTCAGCATGGACCAGGCCAAGGCCATCGCCCTCGCGCTCCACTTCGACGCGGGCATCGCCACCGCGCCCGCCGGCACCGGCGCCACCATCCCCGCCACGCCGCAGGCGCCCACGCCGACGCCCGCGACGCCCACGCCCGCCTCGGGCAACACGAAGCCCCCCACGCCCGGCGCCAGTCCCAGCCCAAGCGCCAGCCCCAGCCCCAGCCCCAGCCCCAGCCCCAGCCCGGCGGAGCAGAGCCCCACGCCCGCCGTGGGCCCCATCGAGTCCACCGCGCCCGCCAACCAGGTGCAGCTTGTCTACGTCGCGCCCCCGACGTGGTTCTACGCCACGCTCGCCGTGGTCGCCGTCGTCGCGGTCGCGAGCCTGCTCCTCGTCGCGGTCGGCCTCGTGCTCCTCGCGCGCGCCCGCCGCCGCGCCCCGCTGATGCGCCGCGTCGTGCGCGTGCCGGTGCGCGTGCACGCGCAGTCCGAGCGCACCGTCGAGGAGCCGCGCCAGGAGGAATGAGGCGTGCGCGCCCTCGTCCTCGCGCTCGCGCTGGGCGTCCTGCTCGCCGGCTGCACGAGCCTCGACCCACGCATCTCGCGGGCCGACGTCAATGATAGCACCGACGCGCCGGCCGCCGACGTGACGACGCCCGATGCCACCGACACCGCCCCAGCCCCGGACGTGGCCGCGCCCGTGGCCGACGCGGCGCCCGCGCCGGACCCCTCCGCCGAGCCCGCGCCGGAGCCCTCCGTCGAGCCGGCCCCGCCCGAGGAACATGCGACGGCGCCGCCCGACGAGAACGCCACCGTCCCCACCAACGACACCACGCCCCCGCCGCCGGCCGCGCCCGCGCCGCTGGCCTTCACGCTGGGCCCGATCGCCTCCTCCACCGACCTCGTGGAGGCCGGCTCGCCGGGCGCGCTGGTGAGCGGCGTGGCGAGCGGTCCGGGCGCGTCGGGCATCGTCGCCTTCGAGGTGCGCGGCGCGCTGGCGGGCTCGGAGGATATCATCCTCGACCAGACGCCCGAGGGGTGCAGCGCGCAGCCCGCGCCGGAGGGCGGCCTCTCGTTCGCGTGCCGCTTCTACGCGCCGCGCGGCGCCGACGCGGGCGTCTACGCCGTGGTGGTGGAGGCGCGCGGGGCGGACGGCGGCGTCGCGGACTCCCGCCCGATCGACGTCGAGGTGGCGCCCGTGACCGAGATCACCATCGGCGCGCCCGCCGACGCGTCGGGCAACGTCTCGTCGATCCCCGTCTGGGGCGGCTGGGCGGCGCGGCCGGGCGCCACGGGCGTGAGCGCGGCCAACTACTTCCGCATCCTGAACACGGGCGACGATCCCGCGACGCGCGCCGTCATCGACCTGGGCACGCAGGGGTTCGTCGGGCAGTACGACGCGCGTTTCGTGATCCCGACGCAGAACAACGTCGAGTTCGCGTGGTTCGAGGTGCCTCCCGGCGCCGCGCCCGCGGGGCACGTCCTCGCGTGGCACAACGGCACCGGCGCCGCGTCCGACACGCTGGCCTTCACGCAGAAGGGCGGCGTCATCTACGTCGCCTACCGCATCGCGCAGATGCCGTCCATCCTTCCCGCGCAGCCCTACGTGGCGAGCGTGACGGTCACGGAGGTGTGAGGCTGGCGCGCGGCGTCGCGGTCCTGCTGGCGGTCCTCCTGCTGGCGGGGTGCACGCGCCACGAGGATCCTCTGGCCCCCGCGTCCTCGGGCGGCGGCGCCGTGCTCGACGTGCCGGCGTACTTCAGCGCGCTCGCGTCCGACGCCACGCAGGTGGACGACGGAGGCGCCGCGCAGGTCGTGCTATCCGGAACGATCCAGGACAACAACAGCGAGACGGACGTCGCGTGGATCGGCGCCTCGCTCCTGGGAAGCGCGGCCGCGAGCGTCAACCACACGGTGACGGCCGCCGAGCGCGCCGCCTCGGCCGAGCCCGCCTCCTTCGGCGCGGACGGCGTGAAGGTCTGGACGGGCGCCAGCGCGATCGACGGCGCGCTCCTCTTCAAGTGGCGCGTCGGCGTCACGAGCGCGTTCCCGCCCGGGCTCTACGTCCTCAACGCGAGCGAAGGCAACCCCGGCGCGCGCGTCTACGGGCCGCAGCTTCCGCTCACCGTCACGAAGCCCACCAACGTCGCCGTCGCGGCCTGGCCCGTGGACGCGAGCGGCGCGGCGCAGACCGGCGTCTCGTGGGGCGCGTGGAACGCGTCGCCGGGCGCCACAAGCGTGACGTCGGGCAACTACCTCAAGCTCGTCAACCAGGGCGGGCTCTCGCGCCCCGTCGTCGTGGTGGACTTCAACGACCTCGCGTTCTCAGGCGCGAGCGACCCGGCGTACACGATCCCGATCAACGGCAACGTCGCCTTCGCCTGGTGGGACGACGCCACGCCCAACCTCACCGCGCCCAGCGAGGGCGCCTACAATTTCGTGACGAGCGCCGACGGCTCGCTCACCGTGCAGTTCGGCAACGCCAGCGACATCATCTACGTCGCGTACCGCGTGCTCAGCCTGCCCAGCGTGCTCCCCACGCAGACCTACGCGGCGTCGTTCACCGCGACCGACACGGGCGGCGACGACGGCGCGAACGCGCTGCCCGACCTCGTGATGACGAGCCTCACGCCCTCCAACCTGGCGCCGCACCACCCCGCGGCCGTGACGTTCAACGCGACGTTGGTGAACATCGGCCTGGGCGGCGTGGGCGCGAGCGGCGCCAACGTCACCTTCCTCGCGTCGGGCTCCACGTTCGCGACGGTGCACGTCGCCGGGCCCATCGCCTCCGGCGCGAACGTGACGCTGACGACGCCGAGCTTCACCACGAGCAAGGGCACGTTCACCATCGTCGCGCGCGCCGACGCCGAGGGCGCGGTCGTCGAGACGGTGGACGCCAACAACGACGTGACGTACGCCAGCTACGTCGTGTCCTGAGCGCGCACCCGCGAGGCCGCGGTCGTGTGCAGCTCGTTGGCCGTGCCGCGCACGCGCGTCTCCAGCGCGTCGACGGCCACGCGCGAGCCGGGCGCCAGCGCGCGCGCCTGCTTGACGCAGTCGTCGTGCAGCACGACGCGCGCCTTGCCCGCGGGCGTGCGCACGTCGAGGTCGGCGAGGAACTCGACGCCGCCCGCGGGCTTGGGCTGCGCGCGCGTCGCGGAGAGCGCGACCACCTCGCCCGCGATCTCGCGGGGCGCTTCGGGCGCCGGCTCGTCCGTCTGCACGTCGGCGAGGAGCTTGCGCTTCGCCGCGTCGGGCGCCCCTTCGACCTCCAGGACGGTCCACGGGCCGACGTGCAGCTCGACGCCCCACTTGCTCTCCTTCACGCGCGCGTTGACGAGCGTGAGGCGCGCGCCGACGCGCAGCGTGCCATCGAGCGTCTTGTCGACGTCGCGGTCCCAGAGCACGACGCGCGCCTCGCCCGTCGCGTCCGTTACCAGGAGGTTGCACACGCGCCCCTCGGGCCGCCCCTCGCGCTGGAACGTGCGCGGCGCGTCGATGCGCGAGACGGCCACGCGCACGGTCGCCTCGCCGCGCCCCGCGAGGTCGTCGAGCGTCGCGTACGCGCCTTCGTTGAAGCCCAGCTCGTCGAGCACCAGCAGCGCCAGCGCCTCGTCGTCGAGCAGCTCGCCGAACTCCGCCCGCGCGGCGCGGATGCGCGCGAGGAACTCCTCCTCGCTCATCTTGCCGGCGAGCTTCGCGTAGTGGGACGCGAGGGCGGGGTCCACGCGGGACGACGCGCCCGCCCTCGCTTGAGCATTGTCCCGTTCAGCGGACGTAGAACGTCGTGCTCAGGGTCTTCTCGCCCTCGGGGCACTTCATCGCGACGCTGAACGTCACGAGGTACGCGTCGCCGTCGACCGACTTGACGTCCCACTGGTTCGCGGCGGGCTGCGACACCATGGGGCCGATGCCGTCGTTGAGCGGCGGCACGTCGTGGCTCGTCGAGTAGGTCCACGAGACGCGCTCGATCGTGCACTGGCACGGCTTGAGCGCGATGTGCACGGTGCCCACGTAGCTCGGGTAGGCAGGGTCGGTCGGGTAGAGGCTGATGCCGACGGCGGGGACCGCCGTGGGCAGGCCCGTCTCGGCGGGCGTGAGCACGCAAGCGTTGACCGCGGCGGGGCCGATCAGGCCGGTGAGGCCCCCGAGGAGACTGCCCAGGCCCGTGGGGTCGGGGCCCAGCAGGTTGTCCGAGTCGATGGTGCCCGTGCAGAGGTCGACGGCCACGAGCGATTCCGCGTGGTCTCCGTCGCCGCCCAGCGTCACGGCGGGGTCCACCGTGCCGTCGGGCGAGAGGATCGCGGCGCGGCCCGACACGGCGAGCGCGGGGCTGCACGGATCGCCGGCTTCGCAGCCGCAGCGCGAGGCCCAGTCGACGCCGTACTTCACGAGGTTGACCGCGCTCGGGTTGCCATACGTCGCGTGGAAGTCGATGTCCGAGCCGCTCACGAAGACGCAGCCGGCACCGTAGTTGCCCGCGCGGTCGATGGACTCGTTCTTGTTGTTCACCGCCAGCGTGTGCGTCAGGTAGGCCGGCCACGAGACGAAGTAGTTGTGGTAGGAGTTGCCCCAGTTGGAGAGCGTGGCCGTGGTCTGGCCCGTCATGATGGGGTGGCCGGGGTCGGTGAGGGTCACGTCCTCGGCGTTGACGGCGACGATGGAGAAGGAGGAGCCCTGCGGGGCGAAGGCGTAGGCCGCCGCGCCCTGCGAGCTCTGCGAGCTCACGACGAGGCCGCCCCCGCCGCTGACGAACGCGTCGATCCACGCCGCCTTGGCGTTGAGCGCCGTCAGCTCCGAGGAGAGGGACGAGGCGGACCAGCCGACGTAGATGACCTGCCGGCCGCCGAAGGTGGCGGGCGTCACGAGCGAGGGCTTCACGAGGTCGAAGCAGTAGGGGCCCGTCGAGGCGGAGCAGGCCGGGATGCCGGCTGCGGCCAGGGAGTTGGGGACGTCCGTCGTGCCGGTGTCCATGGCGAGGATGAGGCCGGGCGAGGCCGCCGAGGCGGGGGCCGCGAGGAGCGCCAGGAGCAGCGGCGCCGTCATGATGCTGGCGAGGAAGAGCGAGGTCGTTCGGGCAGGATGTCGCATGGGTGTCACGTGGGCCTCCAAGGCCCGCCCTGAAGCAACACCGCGTGGCGATAACAGGTTGCAGGAACGAACTTGCAAGCCCTCAGGGACCAACGAACTCGCGCACGAACCGCCGCGGCACGCCCTTGCCGCAGCGCGGGCAGGGCACGTCGTCGAGGAGCGTCTTGTACTGCTCCAGCATCATGCGCGGCAGCGGGGCGCCGCACCAGGGGCAGGGCGGGGCGTCGGGCATGCGGCTCAGGCCTCCGCGGCCTGCGGCTCCTCGCGCAGGCGGGCGAGGGGCACGTCGGCCGGGTCGAGGGTGCGGATGAAGTCGTGGCGCGTCGTCTTGGGCGGGTAGAGGTGCCCCTTCGCGGCGCGCGCCATCACCTCGTCCTTCGTGGGGACGGGCTCGTCCTCGCGCCACGCGCGGATGCCGATCGACGCGTCGCGGTAGTCGACGAGGACGGCGGGGACCAGGTGCGCGCCCAGCCGGCGCAGCGCCTCCAGGCGGTGGTGGCCGTCGATGACGGTGCCGGTCTCGCGGTCCGCGACGACGGCGTAGTCGACGAGGCCCGTGCGGCGGAAGCGCTCCACGAGCTCGACGACGCGCGCCTCGACATACTCCTCGTGCGCCTTCAGCCAGCCCAGCAGGACGAGCGCGTGGCGCGTCACGGCGCCACCCTCCGCGTGTTCTGCAGGTGTGAGAGCAGGGGCGCGGCGCGGTGCGCCTGCACGAGGCAGAGCAGCGGCGCGCGGCCGTCGGTGAGCGCGCGGGTGAGGCGCCCCCAGGCGGCGTCGGCGTCCTCCTGCGCGCGCCAGACGTCGGCCTTGGCGAGCGCGTCGGCGAACGCGGGGCCGAACGATTTGATATCGACGGGCGCGACCGACGCGGCGGCCTTGCGCGCGCGGCGGCGGTCGAAGAAGCCCGGCTTGGGCGCGGTGGCGCGCAGCGGGATGGTGACGGCGCCGCGGTTGCGCGCGACGCGGGCCGCGACGAGGACCGGGTGCTCGCCGGGGAGCGCGTCCTTGGCGTAGCGGGCGACGACCTCGTCGTGGAAGAGCTGGTCGACGAACGACGGGACGAAGGCGGGCTTGGCCGCGCCCACGGCCTCGCGGAGGCGGAGCGCGTCGTCGGTGTCGAGGTCCATGAGCACGACCGCGGGGTCCAGCGCGCCCATCTCGCGCGCGACGCGGTCGCCCTCGCCCGGCAGGCCCGGCCAGACCGGCAGGACGTGGAGGCGCACGCCGCCCAGGTCCACCGTTTCCATGCGGAGCCATCCCGGCAAGGGATTCTTAATCGTTCTTGCTTGCGCCGCTCCTCTCGCTGCGTCGGCCTTCGGCCTCCTCGCTCGGGGCGGCGAGCGCGCGGCGCAAGCGCGACGCGAAACGCGTCGCGCGAGGCCGAACCGAGGTTCGGCCGAATGCGCGCCTCCGGCGCTTGTCTCCGCTCCGGCCCTTCGGGCCGGGCTGCGACCCTGCGCCGCGCGCACCGCTCGCTACGCTCGCTAGCACAGATACACGACAGTCGTGTCCGTCGCCGTGAGGTCGGGCGCGGGGACGTCGGGCGGCACGTAGACGCCCGGGTAGTGCGCGCCCACGGTGAGGATCTCCTGGAGGCACGTCTGGTTGGCGCGGACGTTGGGGACCTCGATCGGGGGCGTCAGGACGCCGAACCCGCCGTCGGACGCCGTGCGGCCGGCGAAGGGGGACGAGGCGAAGTGGGGCCACGTGAGCAGGTCGGTGGAGTTGTCCAGGGCCGTGCCGTTCCAGGGCTCGCCGGGCACCGCGGCGCCCAGGTTCGTGAGCCGCCCGGCGGCATGGACGCGCAGCGTGACCGGGAGGTTGTCGCCGCCCACGAAGGCGATGTCGTAGGGCGCGACGTTCACGCAAGCGCCCGCGTGGCAGACGTCGACGCTGCGGGCCGCGAGGGCGAGCGCGTCGGCCGCGGGGGGAAGCGCGGGGGTGACGGCGATCCACGGGCTGGACGCGCCGGCGCCGGCGAGGTTGACGCCGGTGACGCGGTAGGAGATCGCGACGCCGGGCGTCTGCGTGTCGCTGGCCGCGTGCACGAAGCCGTTGACCCGCGCGACGCGCGAGACCGTGCCGTCCGCCGCCATGCGCTCGACGAGGTAGCTGTCGACGGGGCGCGCCTCGTCGGCGGGCGGCGCGGCCCAGCGGAGCCACGCGTCGCCCGTGTGCGGGCCGGGGCCGCCGGTGACGTTCTGCGGCGCGGCGGGCGGGAGGACGACGAGCACGTCGAGGACCTGGCTGCGCGCGACCGTCTCGCCGAGCGCGTCGGCGCGGGCGAGCAGGGCGTGGTGCCCGGCCTCGGCGACGGGGGGAAGCTGGAGCGCGTAGCGCCCCTGGCCGTCGGTCGTCGCGGTCGCCACGTCGCGGCCGTCGAGCGAGAGCGTGATCGTCTGCGACTGGAGGGGCACGCCCAGGGGCGCGGCGGCCGGGCGCAGGTCGTACGCGCCCCACGCGGCGAGGCTCACGTTGGCCGGGACGCGCGCGTTCGCCACGAGGGAGAGCTCCAGGCCGGGCGTGGAGCCCACGGACGGGAGGGCGCCGAGGGCGAGCGGGGCGAGCGCGACGAGGACGAGGCCCAGCGCGAGGACGCGAGCGGACCTGCGGTGGGCAACCATGGCAACGCAGCCCGCCTCGCGACGCGGCACGAGATAAGGCGTCCGCTGTTTGCCGGGGGGTGACGCGTGGAACGGTGTTCAGCTCCAGGCGGAGAGCGGCACCTCGGGCCGGGGGGCGGGGGCGAGGTCCGGGTCCTCGTCGATCCAGGCGTACTTCTGGCGGCGGGAGCGGGGGAGGGCGGGCTCCGCCGCGGGGAAGAGGCCGGTGTGGAGGTCACGGAGGGTGGGGGCGCGGGTCGCTTGCATGAGGAAGGACTCGCGTGGGGAGGCAATCATTCTGTTCACGTTCAAAAGGTGAACATTATTTGTAGCCGGAACAATGTGTAGACGGTGTGGAACAGGATCTCCGCATCCACGTCGCGGGCCAGGGCTTCGAGGTGCGGCGCATCGTGGACGCCGCGCTCCAGATGCGCGCCGACCGCGTCTACCTCGTGACCGACCCGCCGCGGCGCGAGATCCGCCCCTACCTGGACGCCGTGGTCCACGAGCTGAAGCAGGGGGGCGTCGAGGTCCGCGAGCGGCACTGCGCGGTCTGGGACCCCAACGTCGTCGTGGGCGAGATGGGGCGCATCGCCGACGAGGAGAAGGGGAACCACCTCTACGTGAACCTCGGCACGGGACCCAAGACGTGCGCCATCGCCGGGACGCTCGCCGCCATGCTCTGGGGCTATCAGGCCTACTACACGCGCGTTGACTATGGCGTGGACCCCGCGACGCTCGCGCTCAAGGACGACTGGCCCCTCAAGGAGGTCACGAGCATCCCGACCTTCCACCTGGAGCCGCCGGGCGGCGACGTGCTCGCGCTCCTGGAATTGCTCGCGGAGAAGAAGGGGCGCGCGGCGCGCAAGAAGGAGGTCGTGGAGCGCCTCAAGGAGCGTCGTCACCTGGAGGCCAACAAGAGCGCGCAGGCCGAGCAGAACGTCGCCGACCGCGTGCTGAAGCGCGCGCAGGAATGGGGCTTCGTCGACAGCGAGGGAGAGGGGCGCAAGCGCCGCCTCCGGCTCAACGCGCGCGGCGACGCCGGGCGCAAGATGTTCTCGCACCTCGCGACCATCAAGGCCGAGGAGTGAGCTCCACCCGGTCCTCCAGGATGGCCCGCACCGGCTCGCTCAGGTCGGACGGGAGCAGCCCGTAGACCTGCTCGTGCTTGATCGCGCGCTCGAGCTCCAGGATCGTGATATCAACGGTCCTCAAGACCCATCGCCGGAGCAGCTACGCACCCATGGTGCATATGATGTCGCCCGGCTGCCTTCGTTTGCTCGAAGGACAAACGCCTACTTCGCGGCCCGGGCGACCGTCTCCAGGCCCGAGATGATGTTCCAGATCATCGTGCGGCCGTGGAGGGGGATGTTGGGGTCGTTGGCCAGCTCGTCGAGCACCGAGACGGCGCTCGCGATCCGGACGTCGAGCGCCTCGCCCTTGTTCAGGAGGTGCTTCTTGGCGCTGTCCGCCCCGCGGCGGATGTTCCGCGGCACGCTGGTGTCGTCGATGAGCTGATCCATGACGCTGGCCAGTTGCTGCAAGCGATCGTCCGCGGCCATGAGAGGGAACCTCCTCGGAAGGAGAAAACCGGGCTCAGCCCGGGGCTGGGCGCCGAATGGACTTCTCCTACATAAGGATTCGGAGCGCTTCGGGGCTCCGGGTGCTGGGTCAGCGTCCCTCCGTCCGTCGTTATAGCTTGTGGTGCGACGTGCGGACCCGCCCCTGCCAACGGGGCTCTGGACTCAGGACTCGGGACTCAGGGCTCTGGACTCGGGACTCAAGGCTCCGGAGCCCCGAGCCCTGAGTCCTGAGCCCAGAGCCTGCGGAAGCAAAGGCTCATCACGCATCGCCGTCTCGGTGCGACCGTGCCCCCGCTGCGCCTGACGGAGATCTTCCACTCTCTCCAGGGCGAGGGCTCGACGGTCGGCCTTCCGACCACGTTCGTCCGCCTCACGGGCTGCTCGCTGCGCTGCTCCTGGTGCGACACCACGTACTCCTTCACCGGCGGCCAGGACTGGACGGTCCCGCAGGTCCTCGAACGGCTCGCGCCGATCGCCACGAAGCGCGTCTGCGTCACGGGCGGCGAGCCGCTCGACCAGTACGACGCGGCGATGGACCTCATGGAGACGCTGCTCGCGCGCGGCTACTTCGTCGTCCTGGAGACCAGCGGCAGCATCGACGTCGCCCGCGCCGACAAGCTGGCGCCCCGCGAGATGCTCCAGATCAGCCTGGACGTCAAGTGCCCCGCCAGCAACATGCAGAAGCGCAACCACCTCGCGAACCTCGCGCTCCTGCGCCCGCACGACCAGCTCAAGTTCGTGCTCAGCGACCGCCGCGACTACGACTTCGCCAAGGAGATCCTCGCCGCGCACCCCACGAAGGCGCAGGTCCTCTTCCAGCCGATGTGGCCCTCGCCGGACCCCGTGACCGACACGAAGCTCGTCGGCGACAAGGCCACGCTCGCGGCGGTCGCCGACTGGGTCCTCGCCGACGGCCTCGACGTCCGCGTCGGCACCCAGATGCACAAGGTCATCTGGGGCCACGAGAAGGGACGCTGACGAAGGGAGGCGGTGGGTGGGGGGGGGGGGGGGGGGGGGGGGGGGGGGGGGGGGGGGGGGGGGGGGGGGGGGGGGGGGGGGGGGGGGGGGGGGGGGGGGGGGGGGGGGG
>JAXDQU010000077.1:0-2916 GCA_034667685.1 Thermoplasmata archaeon
GCCTGGAGTCCAGAGCCCCGAGCCCGCGTCGTCCGGGCGGTCGGCCGGAATCCGCGCCCTTAAAGAGGGGGGCCCTCCGGAGAATGAGCGATGCGTCGCCTGCGCGACGACGCGGCCGCGAGCGACCTCGTGGCGAACGTCCTGATGGTGGCCATCGCCGTGGGGCTCGGCGCCATCCTCGCCGGCGTCGTCGCGGCGAACCTCAACCACGTGCCGCCCACCCCGACGAGCGTGAGCTTCGCGCCGGTGCATGCGGGCGACGGCTCGCTGCGCCTCCTGCTCCACGAGGGCGACGCGATCCCGGTGTCGCAGCTGCGCGTCGCGATCGGGCGCAACGGCAGCGCCGCGCTCCCCGTGCCCGCCACGGGCTGGACGGCCGGCGGTCCGACGCTGGCGCCCGGCGGCGCGCTCGTGGTGAACCTGACGCCCTCCGTCGCGCCCGGCGAATCCATCCGCGTGCTCCTCGCGCGCGCCGACCAGAACCTCCTCGTGCTCGACGCCACGAGCGCCGCCGCCACCGGCGCCTCCGCGCTCCCCGCGACGGGCCTCGCGCCCTGGCTCTCCGTCGCGAGCCTCCCCCCGGACGGCGCCACCTCCGCGGCGCTCGCCGTGCGCGTCACCAACGCCGCGGGCGCGGGCGCCGTCTCCGCCGTGCAGGCCGACGTCTCCGCGCTCGCCGGCACGCCCGCCTCGCTCGCGCTGCGCGACGACGGCAAGGGCCCCGACGCGGAAGGCGGCGACGGCAACTGGACCGGCTCGATCGTCGTGGCCCCCGGCGTCGCGCCCGGCGTCTACGCGGTCAACCTCACCGCCTACGACGCCGCGGGCGCGGCCTCCGGCGCGGGGCGCGTCAACCTCACGGTCGCCGTCGACGGCACGCTCACGGTCGGCAAGCGCCTCGACGTGCCGGCCTCCAACACGATCCATCAGCTCCGCCTCCGGAACTGGAGCTACGACACCGCGCACCTCTCGCGCATCCAGAACGACGCGCTGGTCCTGCGCATCCTGGGCCAGGGCAACCAGCAATGGTCGGTCTACGTCCAGCTCACGCTCTGCACCGGCAACGTCCCCTGCGTCTCGCAGGTCGAGACGTACGGCCCCGCGAACGACACGATCTACGCGCCGCGCAACGCGACCCTCCCGCTCGCCGGCCTCGACCTCGACCTCCTCAACCCCGTGGGCAGCCTCCAGCTCGTGCGCGCCAGCGGCGCCGCCGATCCCAGCGCGCTCTATCCGGCCTCGGGCGTCCTCGCCGACCCCACGCTCGTCGTCGCGTTCCTGGGCGACGAGACCACGAACGGCAACGCGAACCCCGGCCAGAGCCAAGGCCTCCTCGCCGCGGAGGTGCTCGCGACGTGAGACACCAGGATGAGGCGGCGGCAAGCACCGTCGTGGGCGCGATCATCGTGCTCGCGATCCTGGGAAGCTCGCTGGTCTACGTGAACGCCTTCTACGTGCCGCGCCAGGGCGCCACGATGGAGATCGACGCCCGCGCGGACGCCCTCGCCGCGCTCAACGCGCTGGCCGCCGACACCACCTCCGCCCGAGCGCCCTTCGAGCGCGCGATCCCCCTCGCCGCCCCCGCGGGCGCGCCGCCGCTCCTCTCCGGCCTCGTGCTATCACCCGCCCGCGCGCCCGGCTCGCTCCAGCTCAATGCCACGCGCACGACCCTCACGATCAGCCACGTGACCGACGCGCCCCCCGGCGGCGTGCCCGCGGGCGACCCCATGCGCGCCGCCGAAGCGGGCAAGATGCGCGTCTACGACCTGGGCAACGCCACCGCGGGCCAGCCCCTCGGCGTCCTCGCCGCGAGCCTGGGCGGCACCTACCTCGAGCCCGCCGCGTACCGCCTCGAAGCCGGCGCCATCCTCGCCCAGCGCGCCAACGCCTCCAGCCTCGTCGCCGCGCCCCCCTGGATCCTCGCCACCTCGCCCAACGGCACCAGGACCACGCTCGCCGCCACCGTGCCGATCCTCGTGGGAAGCCCCGTCGACGACCGCGGCACCGGCGCCGTCACGCTGCACGTCTCCCCCGCCCCGCCCGTCCGCGTCGGCGCCGGCCAAGCCGTCTACAACGTCACGTTCCAGATCCACACCGACGCGCTGGCCGCCTGGACCGCCGCCCTCGGCGCCGCGCTGGCCGGCCACGGCACGATCACCGCGACGCCCGACCCCGGCATCCCCGACGCGGGCACCGTCACGATGGTCATCCTGCCCCCCGCGGGCACGCCGGCCGGCACGCGCGCCGTCACGCTCGACGTCACCCTCGCGCGCGAGACCGTGGACCTCGCGAGCCTGACCGCAAGCTGAGAGGAAAGGTTCGCCGCCGCGCAGAAACGGAGGTTGGGGGAGGCTGTCGTGTTGTGGGAGGCGAGCGCGGCGGCGACGCAAGGACGATGGCCCCGGAAGCCGGGACGATGGGCCTTGACGACGCGACAGGAGCGCCCCCAGGGCATATGGATCACGGGCCCACTCCCCGGGGTGGGGGGGTGCAACAGACTTGTTACGTCGACGACCGACCTGGAACGGAGCCCGGACTTCCGACACGCTTTTGCACGCCCGCCCCAGCACCCCAGAGCCGGATGCGCGACCCGCCGCCCGCCACCGAAGAGCTCCGCCAGGCCCGCCACGCCCTCGACCAGGCCGAGCGCGACCTGGAAGCGGCCCGCCGACGCCTCGCGCACGCCCGCGACGCCGTCGAAGCCCTCGCCGAAGCCGAAGACCCCGAGGGAAAATCCTGGGGCGCCCACTGAGGCGCGTCCTCCCCCCGAGTGACAACAACCGCTTCTTCTCCCCCTCCGCCCTCGTGGAACCAGAAGCCCCGCCAACCCCGGAAAGGTTCCCCCCTTTTCTGTCCCCAACCATCGGTTCCCCCAACCAGAAACACGGTTGGCGGGCGCTTCTTCCTGCACTTCGT
>JAXDQU010000078.1:0-57321 GCA_034667685.1 Thermoplasmata archaeon
GCGGCGCTTCGCTGACCGCCAACACGCCATCACGCCAAGACGCCAACACGCCGCGTGTTGGCGTCTTTGCGTGATGGCGGAAAGCGAAGCGCGACCAGACGAGCGTCGGGTGTAACCACGCAAGGAAATTTCGCGTCACGATGACGGTGGCTAGGGCCCCGGTGGATCGGCTTCCGGCCTCGCCGAGACGGCGAGCGTCGGGAAGAGCCGCGCCAGCAGCCTTCGCGCCCGCTCCTCGGCCCGGCGCGGCGCCGAGACCACGGCGAAGGTGAGCGCCAGGGCGCAGAGCGTGACGAGCACCGAGTAGCCGGTCTCGACGGCGCCGACGTTCGCCACGATCTCCACGATCGTCAGCGCGAGCGCGCCGACGTTGTTCGCGGCGTGCAGGATGCTCGACACGATCGTCGAGGCCCAGCGCACGCGCGCATCGGGGAACGGCTCCAGCAGCGTGAACGTCACGACGGAGAGCCCGCACGTCCCCGCGTGGAACGCAATGCGCAGCGCCATGAAGAGCGCGGGCTCATCCGAGTAGGTCAGGAAGTGCTCCAGCACGCCGAACGCCGCGCCGCTGGCCCAGCCGAAGGGGAGCCGCGCCCACGCGGGGCGGATGCGCAGCAGCCCCACGAGCACGAGCACCGGGCCCAGCTTCGCCAGCTCCTCGAAGATCGGCGCGCCGATGACGAGCTGCCGCAGCACGCCGCGCTGGAACAGGATGCCCAGCCAGCCCAGCGCGAAGAGGAGCGCGCCGAAGCCCACGGTGCGCGCCGGGACGCGCTCGAAGAACGTCGGCCCGCGCGGGGGCGGCGGCGCGCGGACGTACGGCGCGGGGGCGGGAGGCGGGGGCGCGGTGGGCGGGGCCCACGTGATCGCGCCTCCGTCCGGGTCCACGCGCCCGGAACGCTCGCTCCGCACTTCGCTCTTGCGAGGGCAAGGGCATGGCCAAGTTCCTCGCGTCGGGAACTTGCCCGTGCCCTTGCCCCTGCCCCTGCCCTCGCCCTCGGTTCGTCCATCGTCCCAACGATCCCATACCGGGGTCCGCGAACCGGGCGGCCCATGCGTCTGTCGACCCCGCTCGCCGTCACCCTGGTGGCCCTCGCCTCGCTGCTCCCCGCGCAGGGCGGCGCGATCGCGAGCCAGGGAGCGGGCAGCGCGTTCCACGAGACGATGACGATCGACACGGCGCTCGCGCATCCCGCCAAGACGTTCGAGGCGTTCGACACGGCGAGCCTGTCGCTCTACGACTTCAACGGCGACGGCCAGATGGAGATCGTCAGCAACAACGACAACAACCACTTCTACGTCCTCGACTCGCGCACCGGCGCGGTACTCTTCGAGGCGAACACCTCCCACCCCGGCGGCAACGCGTGGCCGGTGCGCGACATCAACCCGATCGCGGAGGGGAACCTCATGGGCGACGGGCGGCCGTGCATGGTGGTGCCCAGCGACGCCGCGCGGCTGGCCGCCTGGTGCTACGACGCCGCGCTCTCAACGCCCACCTCGTTCAACTTCACGAAGGAATGGGACATCGTCATCGACGCGGCGCTCTACGAGCCCAACTTCAAGCAGAGCCACCCGTGGATGTACTACCCCGACAACGGGACGCTGATGCCACAGTACCAGGTGGGCAGCGACGGCGACGCCTTCATGGCCGACGTGGACGGCACGGGCTGCAAGTACGTCTTCGCGGAGACGGACGGCTATCCGGGCCAGCTCGCCTTCGACTGCCACGGCCACTACAAGTGGTCCGTCTCGTGGTTCGACGGCAACGCGGGCGCGACCGTCGTCGACCTGATGCACGACGGCCACAAGTCGGCCTGCTTCGCCTCGGACGCGGGGGAGATCGCCTGCTACGACGCCAAGACGGGCGCCAGCAAGTGGATCTTCCGCGCGCGCGACCACGGCGCCTACCCGGGCAGCGTGCCCGTGGCGCCCGCGTATGCGGACCTCTACGGCAACGGCCAGCTCTACACGTTCTTCGGCGCGCGCAACGCCGTCTGGGACCCGACGAACCCGACCGCGGACCCGCTCATGGACCAGACCGGGAACGACTCGAAGTACCCCAACTGGATCAACGACTCGCACGCCGTCTACTACGAGCTCGACCCGCACGGCAACATGGTCTGGAACGTCAGCTACGACTGGATGAACCCGCTCACGTACAACCACCCGGCGAGCATCGACGTCAACGGCGACGGCGTGCTCGACTTCGTCGTGCTCGACTGGAACACCATCGGCCACAAGCCGGGCAACTGGGAGACGACGAACCGCAGCAGCAACCTCTTCGCGCTCGATGGGCGCGACGGCTCGCTGATCTGGCGCACGGGCGTGCCCATCTACTGGAGCAACAAGGACTTCGTGATCGCGGACGCCGACGGCGACGGCAAGATGGACGTCATCTGCGACGAGCCCAAGCTCGGCCTCGACGGCCTGGGCGTCTACGACCTCGCCACAGGCAAGGAGAAGGGCTGGTTCCCCTTCGGCGACGGCTGGGGCGTGAACCGCGGCCCCGTCGCGGGCGACCTGTACGGCGACGGCCATCTCTACCTCGTGGTGCCCGCCGCGAAGCGCCTCACGACGCCCAACTACCGGAGCCTCGACGTGGGCTACCGCGAGGGCGAGCTGCACGTCGTCGACACGGGCCAGGCGTACGACGTGAAGTTCAGCGCGAACTTCCAGCTCTCCGACGACCAGAAGGACGTCACGCAGCACGGCAGCGGCGGCGCGGGCCCCACGAAGCCCGGCGCGCCCCAGAACGTCGTCGCCACCGCCAGCGGGCCCGACGTGATGCTATCATGGGCCCCGCCCCCGAAAAGCGGCGGCGCGGCGGTGACCGGCTACGTCGTCTACCGCGACGGGCAGCGCGCCGCCAACGTCTCCGCCACCTCGTGGACCGACGCGGGCGCGCCGACCGGAACGCACACGTACACGGTGGCGGCCGTGAACTCCGTCGGCGAGGGCGACGCGTCGAGCGCCGCCACCGCGACGGTGAGCAACGCGCCCCCGCCGTCCAGCTCGACGCCGCCGCCCCCGAGCAGCAGCACGCCGCCCACGGGCACGACGCCCTCCACGACGCCGCCCTCGGGCACGCCGGCCAGCCCCACCGAGAGCGCCTCGACGTCGCCCGCCAACGCCGTGCCGTTCGTCGGCGTCGGCGCGGGCGTCGCGGTGCTCGCCGTCGCGGCGCTGGCGCTGCGCAAGCGCGGGTGAGCCATGCGCGTCGTGACGCTGGCGCTCGCGCTCCTGCTCGCGGTGCCCGTGGGCGCGGCGGCCTCCAACGCCGCGTCGGGCTGGCGCGCGGCGCGCCTGATCACGAGCGCGGACGCGGGCCCCGCGAAGCGCTTCGAGGCGTTCGACACGGCGAGCCTCGTCCTCGCGGACGTCGACGGCGACGGGCGCCAGGAGGTCGTGACGCAGAACGACAACAACCACGTCTACGTCCTCGACGCCGCGCGCGGCCGCATCCTCGCGGAGCTGACGACGACGCACCCGGGCAACGACTCGTGGGGCGCGCGTGACATCAACCCCGTGAGCGTGGGGCGCCTGGAGCCGGGCGGGCCGATCTGCCTCGTCGTGCCCAACGGCGCGGGCTACGTCTCCGCGTGGTGCTATCAGGGCAAGGACCTCGTGACCGGCCGGCTCCGCTTCCAGGAGCGCTGGGAGATCGATGCCTCGCCCTGGCTCTACGAGAAGGGGTACGCCGCCGCGCACCCGTGGGTGGACACGACGCAACGTCCGGGGCTCGATGGCGATGCGTTCCTCGCCGACGTGACGGGCGATGGCCGCCCCGAGGTCTTCCTGGAGACGGACGGTCCCGCGGGGCAGCTTTCGTTCGGGCCCGACGGCAAGTACCGCTGGAGCACGAGCATGTGGGACGGCAACGCGGGCGCGGTCGTCGCCGATCTGAAGGCGGACGGCAGGAAGGAGGCCGTCTTCGCGAGCGACGCCGGCGTCATCAGCGTCTACGACGCGAAGGCGGGCAAGCTGCTCTGGACCTTCGACGCGCGTCAGCACGGCGCGGCGCCCGGCAGCATCCCCGTCCCGCCGCTGGCTGCCGATATCACGGGCGACGGCAAGCCCGAGATCGTCTTCGCGGCGCGCGACGCGCACGACGCGGCCAACGTCATGAACGACCACGCGACGTGGTTCGCGCTCGCGGGCGACGGGAAGCTGCTCTGGGCCACCAGCGCGCCGTGGATGAACCCGCTCTCCTACGACCACCCGGCCGCACTCGACGTCAACGGCGACGGCGTGAAGGACGTCGTGGCGCTCGACTGGAACACCATCGGCCACAAGCCGGGCAACTGGGAGACGACGGGCCGGCCCAGCAACCTCTTCGCGCTCGACGGCCGTACCGGCAAGCCGATCTGGCACGTTCCCGTGGACGTCGACTGGAGCAACAAGGACTTCGTCGTCCTCGGCCACGACATCATCCTCGACGAGCGGCGCGACGGCGTCGAGGGGCTGGGCGTGCGGAGCCTCGCGGGGGGCGGCCCGACCGGCTTCTTCCCGCTGCCCGCGGGCTGGAGCGCGATGCGCGGGCCCGTCGCGGGCGACGTGGACGGCGACGGCCTGGTCGACCTCGTCGTCCCGCTCGCGCGCCCCGACGCGGCGCCGAACTACCGAACGCTCGACGTGGGCCACCGCGAGGGCGCGCTGCTCGTGGTCGCCACCGGCTCCCGCGCGCCCCTCGCGTGGTCCGCCGACATCCTGGGCAACGACGTGGCGTGCTGCGGCGCCCGGACGCTCTCGTGGACCCAGCGGCTCGTGCCGGGGATCGCCGTGGCGCCGGTCCTGGCGGCCGTCGCGCTGTTATCCTTGGCGCGCCGACGGCGATGAGGTCAAGCTTCCAGCGCGCCTGGATCGGAGCGTGGCGATGCCCGAGCGCCGCGCGCTGCTGGTCGAGGACGACGCGACGTTCCGAACGCTCGTCCGCGACGCGCTGGTCCAGCGCGGCTGGCGCGTGGACGAGGCCGCGAGCGCCCTGGAGGCCGACGCGCGGCTCGCGGCGCGGCGTTACGAGGTCGTCGTGCTCGACTTCGGGCTGCCCGACCGAGACGGGGTTGCGTGCCTGGAGCGTTGGCGCGCCCTGGGCCTGGAGACGCCCGTGCTGGGGCTCACCGGCGCGGAGTCCGACGCGGTCATCGAGGCGATGGTGCTGGCCGGCGCGCACGAGGTCCTCGACAAGCGCCGCTTCTCGCTGCCCAAGCTCCTCGAAGCGATCGACGCGACCGGCGGCCCCTCGGGCTTCCCCGAGCGCGACCTGCCCCCCTTGCCCCGCCGCGCGCCCGCCGGCCCCGCGCCGTTCCCGCGCCGGCGGCACGACGGGCAGCGCGCGCTGATCGTGGACGACACCGCCGTCACGCGGGCGAGCGTCCGGCGCGCGCTGGAGGCCGACGGCTGGCGCGTCGAGGAGGCGGGAGACGCCGCGGCGGCGCTCGCGCGCGACGTGGGCTCCTTCGATCTGCTCGTGGTCGACTACCTGCTCCCCGACGTGGACGGCGCCGCGCTCATCGAGGAGCTTCGAGAGGCCGGCGCGCACGGGGCCGTGCTCGCCACGACCGCGCACGGCAGCGAGGAGGCGGCGCTCGCCCTCGTCGCGGCGGGCGCCGACGCGCTGCTCCCCAAGACCGGCTGGGACGGCGAGAGGCTGCGGGCTGCGGCAGAAGAGGCATGCGCGGCGCGCGGGCCGCGATGGGACGACGCGACGCGCCGGATCACGTGATCAGGTCGAGCGCGTTCTCGATGCGGTTCAGCTCGGGGCCGGTCGTCAGCGAGCCGATGGCCGCGCCCTTGCTGTTCGCCACGAGCCCGGCGCCGATGAACGGCGCGCCGTGGTTCACGGTCCCGATGTCGGCCTCGACCTTCAGGAGCGACTCCAGGAGGTCGAGCTCGGCGTCCGCCGTCTTCGGGTGGCAGAGCACGCCCTTCTGCGTGACGCACGCCGCGGAGCCCACGGTCTTGATGCCCGCGAGCGTCCCCTTCTCGACGGGGACGCCCAGCACGTCCGAGACCTGCTTCTCGGCCTGCTTCGAGAAGTCGGGGTTGAGGAACGCGCCGTGGTCGTTGCAGAGGATGTTGTTCCCCGCCGCGTTGAACTTGCCCGCGACGCGCCCGACCTTGAGGTCGAGCTTCTCCAGGATCGCGACCTCGTCCTCGGAGGCGAAGTCCGCGACGATCGCGCCGCGTCCGTTCATCGCGACCACGGAGCCGAGGATGTTCGAGCCGCCGATCGTCAGCTCCACGAGGTCCACGCCGAGCGCCTCGCGGAGCTTGCGCTGCAGGTCGTCGGGGACCGCGGGGGGCACCAGGACCAAGCGATCGTTGGCCCTGGCGAACACCCCGACGTAGGGGCTGCCGTTGAGGTCGAGCTGGAAGATGCCCACTGGAGGCTCACGCCTCGGGCATGCTGACTTCGACCACGCCGTCGTCGAAGCGGATGGCCTTGACGCGGATGCGGCGCGGCGGCTTCTGGATGCCGCGGGCCCAGACGGCCTCGTTGACGGGGTTGTCGATCCAGATCTTGTCTTCCTCGCTCTTCATGTGGCGGGCGAGGAAGATCTTGATCTCCTTGACGGCGCGGTTCGCGCGCTTGCCACGGGGGGCGAGGCTCGCGTTGCGCAGGGGGATGGTGTAGATACGCTCGAGTTCAGCCATTCAGATCACTTCTGCATGTGGCTCTTGCGCCAGTGGTGGCGCTTGGGGTGGTTCTGGAACTTGCGGTTCGTGCGCTGGATGATCCAGGCAGGGACGCGCCGGTTCCCCTTGGCGGCGGCGGCAAGGCGGAGCTTGCGTCCGAGGGCGTTGGGCATAGTGAGTCATCTCCGTTCGATCGTGGTGTCGCGTTGCTTGGGGGTGACCCGCGCCAGGAGCTGGCGGAGGGTCTCGTCGTCGATGCGGCGCTGGACGCGGCCTTGCTGGTAGAGCATGACGAGCTGCTGCTCGAGGCTCTCGGCGATCTCCGGGCGCGCCATGCGGACGCGCGTGAGCCGCTCGCGGGCCTCCGGCTCGAGGATGGCGCGCAGGATCACGTCCCGCTGCTGCGCCTGCTCCGCGCGGGCGGCCTGGGCCTGCTGCTCGCCGTGGGCCTGCTGCTGAAGCTCGGCGAGCTTCCGGCGGCGGAGTTCTTCGAGCTGGTCGTCGTCCGTGGCCATGTGATATCACTCAGTACTTCGCCAGGCCCGCGATCTGGGGCTGGATGGTCTGGCGGACCTCGTGGGCCGCGTTGTCGAGGAGGCTGCGGCCCTTCGCGGACACGCGGCGGCCCTCGCCCTTCACGTTCTCGACGAGGCCGCTCTTCTCGAGCTGCTGCAGGCACTCGCGGATGACGGAGCCGCTGCCCTTCTTGGCGCGGTTGGGCTTGCTGCCGCGGTCGCGGGCGCCGCCGAACTCGCTGCGGAGGCGCTCGGTGCCGACGGGGCCCATCACGTACACCTTGCGGAGGACGGCGGCCGCGCGGACGTGCCACCAGTCGGCCTCGACCGGGGGCTTCTCCGCGTGGATGCCGGTGGTGACGAAGGGCGCCCAGGCGGGGGGCGCGACACCCTTCTCGCCCTTGAGCTTGCCCGCGACGCTCCGGATGAGCGGCTCGGCGGGGACATCGTAGACAGTCGTCATGGATCGGGACTCCTTTCTCGTCCGCCTCGTCCTGACGTGATCCCGGAGGATCGGCGCAGGCCCGACGCCGCTTGCGCGGCATCCGTGGAGCCGACGGCTCCCGGGCGGGAATCGGCCAATGGAGCGCCCCTATATAAGATTCGCTGCGGGGTGGCGCGCGAGCGCATTCGGCATCAGGCTCGCCCTCCTGGGCGCCTCCCTGCTGCGCGACCGGGCTCCTTCCTAGGCGCGTCGCCTGCCGGCCGCCGACTTATACGACGAATCGCCGCAGGACGTAGGGAAGCGCTGATGCGAGGGGGCGCCCCATCGAATCCCGATGGCGAAGCCCCACGATCACGACCACGGTCATGATCACGGCCACGCGCACGACCACGCGGCCGACATGCGCGAGATGGCGCGCGCGAACCGCAAGCGCCTCCTCTTCGTCATGGTGAGCGGCCTCGTCGTCATGACGGCCGAGATCGTCGGCGGCCTCCTCGCCAACTCGCTCGTGCTGCTCGCGGACGCGGCGCACTACGCGACCGACGTGCTGGCGGTGGGCATCGCGTTCCTCGCGCTCACGCTGGCGATGCGCCCCGCGACGCTCCAGAAGAGCTTCGGCTACCGGCGCGCGGAGGTGCTCGCGGCGCTGCTCAACGCGGCGGCCCTGTGGGGGATCAGCGTCTTCTTCGTCTTCGAGGCGTGGAGGCGCCTCGAGGCCCCGCCGGAGGTGGGCGGCAAGGTCGTGCTCCTCGTGGGCGGCTTCTCGCTCGTGGCGAACGGCGCGCTCGCGCTCGTCCTCGCTCGCGGCAGCGGGCACAACCTCAACATGCGCGCGGCGTACCTCCACATCCTCAGCGACGTGCTGGGCAGCGCGGCGGCGCTCGTGGCGGGCGCGGCCGTCACCTTCTTCGGCTGGCGCCTCGCGGACCCCGTGCTGACGCTCTTCATCACGCTGCTGATCCTCGTCTTCACGTGGCGCCTGACGAAGGAGACGCTGAACATCCTGCTCCAGGGGACGCCCGACACGGTGGACATGACGGAGCTGGAGCATGCCATCCGCGACGTCGCCGCCGTCAAGGAAGTCCACGAGCTCCACCTCTGGAGCCTCACGACCGGCACGGAGGTGCTGAGCGTCCACGTCGTCCTCGACGCGCCGCCCCAGGGCGACGCGGTCACGCACGACATCCACGAGAAGCTGAAGGCGCGGTTCAACATCGACCACGTCACGGTCCAGGTCGAGAGCCCCGAGTGTCCGTGCACGAGCGCGCGCTGCCACCCGGGCTCCCCGACGGCGCGAAGCGCGTGAGACGGCCGGCCCGATCAGGGCGCCGCGACGAGCGCGCAGCGCTCAGGCGCCCGGCCACGCCTCGCGCAGCGGATGGCCCGCGTCGAGCGTCGCCTCGCCCGAGGCGCCCACGCGGCGCGCGTGCGAGAGCCAGGCCGCGCCGTGCCCCTCGTCCTCGTCGAGGAACATCGCCGCGACGTGCGCGACCTCGTGGCGGATCGCTTCGAGAAGAAGGTCGCCCGCGACGTGCTTCGAGAGGAGGAACGGCTCCAGCCGGCGCCAAGCGCCCGCGCCGCGCGTGCGGGTCATGGAGAAGACGTCCAGCGTGTCCACGAGGACGACGCCGGGGAAGGGCGGGAGCGCGCCCGCGTACACGACGCGGTTGAGCCGCTCGTACTCGGCCTGGAACGCGGCGATCTGCACGGGGGGCGTGGCGCGCTCCTCCACGTCAACCTTCCTTCAGGGCTCCACGACGAGCAGGCCGCGCATGGTCGTGTGGATCTTGCAGAGGTAGGGCAGCGCGAAGCCGCCGTCGGGCAGCGCGACCGCGTTGTTGCAGGTCGCGTTGTGGGCGCGGCCGTCCAGGTCCGTGTAGCTTGCCACGAGGTGGCCGCCGCTGATGGTCAGCGTCAGCACCGGCGAGGGCGAGCCGGGGGACTCGGGCAGCAGGAAGCAGGGCGAGTCGCCCAGGACGGCGTTGTCCGCCGTGGCGTGGCCGATGTCGCTCGACGTGAAGACGACGGTCGAGCCGCTCGTGATCGTGGCGACCGGGAGGACGTAGCCCTCCGAGGTGGCGTTGATCGAGCAGGGGTCCGCGCACGTGGGGGGCGCGGCGGTCGTGGCGAGCGGGAGCGCGAGGAGCGCGGCGAGGCAGAGGAGCGCGGTCTTCATGTGATATCACCTGGGAAGGATGGCGGGAACGTCGCCCGCGTTGATGTCCATGCCGGCGAGCCAGACCGCGTTGTCGCGGGAGGGCGGCGCGCCGGTGTACGTGTCGTGGCCCCCGAGATCGAGGAACGTGCCGATGGTGTCGCCTTCGAGACCCTCGCCGCCGCCCAGGAGCACGCCGCGGCCCGCGGTCCAGCGCGGATCGTTGGGCCCGTTGTTCGGGTGGGCCTGCATGAAGTGGCCGTCGTCGCCCGAGACGTCGACGAACACGCCTTCGCCCTCGGCGGGTCCGCCGAAGCCCTCGTTCATCGTGTAGACGGAGCGGGGCGAGCGCGTGTCGCCGAAGTACGTGTCGTTGCCGCCCAGCGTCACGAAGACGCCGAGGCCCGCGTACGAGCCCGTGCCGAAGGCGCAGTTGAGCAGCGGGATGATGTACGGGTTCGTCGCGCTCGACACGGCCTCGAAGTTGTCGTTGCCGCCGTCGTCGACGAAGATGCCGGTGCCCGCGAACGCCGCGAAGCCGTAGGCGTAGAAGTCGGTCGTGGTGGCATTGTCCCAGGCGTGGTAGCCGTCGTTGCCCATGCCCGTGTCGTGGAAGACGCCCACGCCGCCAAAGAAGCCGGTGCCGGTGGGGTAGAGCCCCTGGAACGAGAAGCTGTTGAGGCCGTTGTCGAAGCCGTAGGCGAGGTATTGGTCGTCGCCGCCGCCGTCGGCGAGGATGCCCACGCCGCCCGCGTTGCCGAAGCCCTGCGCGAGGTCCCAGGTGCTATCACCCGAGGACGTGACGTCGGCCTCGTAGCGGTCGTTGCCGGCCGCGTCGAGCTGGATGCCCACCGCCGCGAGGCCGTAGCCCTGGGCGCCCGCGTCGATGTAGTACGAGGGGCCGCCCCAGAGCTGGCCGTGGTCGGCCGCCTGCGCGAAGCTGGCGAGGTACGAGTCGCTGCCCGCCGCGTCGACGAGCAGGCCGATGCCGCCCTCGCTCGCGGAGCCGTCGACGTCCGTGGGCCGGCCGCCGTAGGCATATGCGTCGTCGCCCGCCAAGTCCACGAGCACGCTCGCCACGAGGCCGTTGCAGTCGTGGATCAGGCTCGCGGGGTCGGGGCACGCGGAGCCGGCGGTGACGTGATACGTGTCGTCGCCCGCGGGATCCACGAGCAGCGCCGGGTCGCGCAGGACGCCGGTGCGCTCGTAGACGTCGTTGCCCGAGGAGCCGAGGATGACGAGGCCGTTGGGGTCGGCGAAGAGCGCGACGCGGGATTCCGGCCACGCCACACCCTGGACCGCCGCGCGGAAGGCATTCTGCGCCGCCACGAGGTCGAGCGCGCGCGAGAGCGTCGCCTCGCGCTGCGCGTCGGAGAGCGTGACGACCGTTTGCCCGCCCGAGGCCTTCTCGGCCACGAGGACCGCCTGCGCGAGGGGCGCCTGCGCGACGTACGCGTCCGCCACCGCGTGCACGAGGTCCGCGAAGGGCTGGCGCACGTCGTCAGGCAGAGCCGCGGCCTGCGACTCGACGCGGGCCATCTGGCCTGCGTCGAGCGGGAAGCCCGCGGCCGCGTCGAGGCGCGCCACGTCCGTCACGAGGTCGCCGCGCGCGGCGGCCGCGCCGGGCTGGAGCGCGAGCAGGCGCGAGGCGGTGCCCAGCTGGGCCCACTGCGAGACGGTGCGACCGTCGCGCACCTCAGCGCCGATCGCCTTCTGCGCGACCTCCAAGGGCGAGAGCCCCTGCATGTCGAGGCGCTGCGGGTGACCCACGCCGTGGTCCGCCATGAAGTGCTGCACGCGCGCCGCGAAGCGCGGATCCTGGAGGCCCTCGTAGTTCAGCTGGCCCAGCGTCTTCCCCTGCGTCGGGTTGGGCGCGAGAACGGGCACGTGCGCGGTGAGCGCGGCGGCGAGCCCTGCCGTGCAAACGAGAGCGGCAAGGACGAGAGCGGTGGGACGGAACGTGGGACCAGCCTCCGTCCGCCCCAAGGCCAAGGGGGGCCAAGAGGCTGTCGCTAGCCAAGATCGAATAGGAAATAGGATCTCTAGAAGTCCTGGGGTCCCCGCTTGTGACGCGGAGGCCGATAGAACAGCGCCGTGTGCCCGCGCACCTCGACGAGCGTCACGCGCGCCGCCTGCGCGAGGCCCTGCGCGAGCGCCTTCGCGTCCGCGTCCTCGCGCGCCGAGGCCAGGATCTTGACCTTCACGAGCGGATCGCGCTCCAGACGCGCCTGAAGCTCCTTCACGACGCCCTCGCTCACGCCATCCTTGCCCACCTGGAAGGCGACGCCGAGCGTCTGCCCCGTGGCGCGCAGCGCGGCAAGATCATGGCTGGTCAGGTTGGCCACGAGGCGCCGATGCGGGCCCCGATGATAAGACCTTGCGCCGCGAAGCGCCGCACGCCAGGCACGTCGTCACGCGCCGCCCCCCGCGCAGCCGCACGCGCGACGACACGCCCGGCGCCAGGTAGGCCTTGCACGCCCGGCAGATGCGCGCCTCGATCGCCGTGCCCCGCAACTGGTAGCGCGTCTTCACGCGCCACGCGAGCTGCGCATACCGGTCCGCCCGATCCCGGCGCCCCGCCCCCAGCGCCTCCGCGGCAAGGTCCGCCAGACGCGCGACGCGATCCAACGCCACGCCGCGCTCCTCGCCCTTGTTCCGCCGCGCCACGCGCGGACGAGGCGCCTCCCCGGCATGAGCCCTCCGCCCGAAGCTTTCATAGAGGGGGACTCTGGTGCGCGCGGCACCGGGCCGATTCTCGGCATGCGGACGTAATGATACCATCGGCTGGACTCTCCCGAAACAATGGGCGGGGGAGGTCCGGAACCGGGTCTTGAGGGGGTTCCGATCTTGTGGAGCCCCGTGGCGGTTCTGGCGCGGGTCCTTACTGAATAGGAAGGAAACTCCACGCCTTGGAACCGCATTCCTGGGGCTCCTTCTGGATCGAGCACGCGCAGGGCGCGGCTCCGATCCTTCTGCGCTCCTATGTCAGGGAGAGGCAATCCGAGCGCGTACTCGGCAAGCGCGGCGCGCCCCCTGCGCACCGCTCGGGTTCTTCCGTGCGGTCGGCCTAGCGCGGACCTGACACGGCCAAGATGGCGCCGTGCCGGCGTTGGCTGGACATGAGGGGGGCTTCCCGATTTTCGAGGTGGAGAAGATCCCCCGTCATGAGGATCTCGACATGAGGATCTCGACCCGAGAACCCGACCCTGTGGTAGGCTTGACGTCCTCGGAGTGGATCGAGACTCGATGCCTGTCTTGAGCGGTTGGCTCCTCCTGGGGGTCGTCGCGTTGCTGCTGCGCTGCGGGGCATGGCTGATCCGTGAGGCTCGCCCGGGGAGGGAGGCGCGTCGGAAGCTGCTATTGCTAGGCTCGATCGTGGTCCTGGCAGCGGTCGCGGTGGCGCTGTTCATGGTCGGGTTGACCTTGTTGTAGGCTGCCCACCCTATTCTTCTTAGACCCATTCTGCGGGACGGCCGCGTTCTTCCCAGGAGTTGGCGGGTGTTGACCTTCCGGCGGTGACCCTCGGGTTCCGAGGGCTCGACCCCTCGGCGGGAGCACGAGAGGATGCAAATCTCACCATCATACGGGGCTCCGGTGTGCGAGCCTGGCAGGTCCGGGCAGCGCTCGGCCGGATCGGCTGGAGGAGATAGGCATGGATCGGGGCGCGTTGGCGGCCAGGAAAAAATTCCGTACAGGCGGCATCCTCGCGGCCGTCGCTGTTTCGCGCGCCGGTGCGCGCGGCCAAGATGCCGGGGCCCCTGACACCTGGTACGTCCGGGCGGAACCCAGAGTCGACTTCCGGCACTTCTCCGGCATGTCCTGGGAAGCGGAACTTTCAAAAAGGACGTTGGCGCCAAGGCCCCTTGATTGGTGATCGGCTTGGAGGCCTCCTCTCGTGACGTCCGCGGTGAACCCTCGAATCCCGCGGACCACCGAAAGCGTCGAGTCGTTGGAGAGTCACGGCGGGTCAGGTGATACTCATGGCGAACGTGATGGACCACAATGCCCGATTCCTGCTCTGCTTCCGACTGCACCTGGCAAGCTACGCGCTCCTCGGGGAGCGTCTGACGGTGAGCAAGGTTGCGCAGGTGGAGCGGTGCGACCGGCATATGGTGAAGGACGCGCTCGAATGGCTCGGCCGTACCGGATGTGTCGAAGAATTGCAGGCGCGCAAAGGGCGGCTCTCGGATCGGGAGTACGTCGTCTCGACCGATTGCTTCCACTTGCGGCCTATGCGGGGCGACGATGGCGGGCTCTCGCCCGAGGTCGTGGCGGCGTCCGAGGAGATGGGGGAACCGGCGCGCGGGCGGTTCCTGGGCGAGATCGTGCCGGATCGGCTTGTGCATGGAAGCGCAGTGCGGGACAAGGTGCTCCAACGCATCTACGAGGGCGCGTCCTTGGAGGACCCGACGAGCCTCCAGAAGCCCGCGAGGCACGAGACGGAGCCCATGAAGGCCGCCGTCTTGGCCGACCGCGCCAGCGGGCATCGGATGGACCATGCCTTCGTTCTGGGCGGCGAGCTCGTCATCTGGAATCGTGGCCTCTACGCGCGGGCCCACGGCTCCGGGATCGTGACGTTCGGCGACGTGGGGATCAAGACCCAACCGACGGGGGCGGACGTGATGCGGGCAATCCGCGAGATGCGGCGCCTCCCGCGCGACGTTCGCGCTGTGAGCATGCAGGAAATCCCCATCTCTCCCCAGGATCCGAACGATCCGCTCGTGCAAGCATTCGAAGCGGCGCGGCGCCGAAGGCAGGAGTGGTCCGCGTGATCGGCGCCGCGAAGCCGCGCCTGGCCCGACGCGCCCGCCGCCCACGACGCCGGAAGGGACGGCGCTGGCCCTTCGTTCTCCTCACGGTCGCCTACGCGGGCGCGCTCAAGGACGCGAAGCCGAGCCCGTACCACCACGTTTGGGACGAGGAGCCCGGCGCGCGCTCCTGGGCCGGTGAGCAATACCGTAGCGTCGAGGGCCTGGACTGGTCGGACGCCGAGTTCTGGATCGCCGTCTTGTTGGCGATGCCGTTCTCGATGCAGGCATACTTCTTCTCGCTGCGGACGAGTGCGCAGCGGGCAGCATGGTTCGCCGTGGCCCGCGCCGACCATTCGCAGGCTCCGGCGTTCCTCCAGGCACGGAGCCTCTACCTGAGCGAGCGGAGCAGGCAGGTGCGCTACGTTCGGCGCGTGCCCCCACCGCTTGCGGGGGTGAGCCTGGATGGCTGACGCCCTGGGAACGCCACCGGCCGCGCCGATCCCGGTGCCCTCGCGGCAAACCCAGTTGGCCGCCCGGTTCAAGACGCTGCCCGACTTGGGCGCGGGGCTCCTGCCCGACTGGTGGGGGCAGAACCGGCAGCACTACGTCACGGCGTTGGGCCTGGCCTACGACGGCTCGTTTCGCCAAGAGCCAGGGGCAGATTGGGCCGTGCGGGTCCGCAAGAGTGCGGACGCGGCCGACTACTTCCTGAGCGCATGCCGCAGCGTGGGCCTGGAGATGGCACCCTTCCATTGGGATGCCCTGGCCGCGCGCATCCGACCCGACGACACGCGCAAGCAAGGCGATCACATTGCGCTCGTGCGCGCCCTGAACACCGACTACGGCGCGCGGTTCTCCGAGCACGTGCAGTACCGCCTCCTTACCGACGGGAACGTCCACGTCGAGATCACGGGTCCCACCGGGCTTGGCAAGAGCAGCTGCGCGATTGCCCTGGCGGACTGGATCTGGCCCATTCGGCCCGGTGAACTGCTCCGCCATGTGAACTTCGACATGGACGAGCTCACCGACAAGCTGCCCCGGCTGGATCGCGGCGAGAGCGTCATTCAGGATGAAGTCCTCGAACTGACGGGCGAGGGCGCGGCGACCGCACGCTCGAAGCTCAACAACGTGGAGGACACCATCAGGAAGCGCGGCGTGAACCTCATCACTTGTTCGCCGCGCGAGCACGACTTCGCCACGATGCAGATCGAGTTGGAGGCCTTGGCGTGGAACCGGGTGGACAAGTGGACCTTGTTCCTCGCTCACGTCGCAGGCAAGCCCACGGGCCTCGTGCCGATCCCGTGGTGTCGCGCCGAGCTGTGGAACGAATACGAGCCATTCAAGGCGGCGAACCTGGAGCGCAGCCTGAGCGGCGCGTTCCAGGATCGCAAGTGGCTCACGCGGAAGGCCATGCGCTTCTTCGGTGACGAAAACCTCGTGGACTACCTCGACAGCATGCCCAAAGGCCGCCAGTTCACGCGCACCGACTTCGACCGCGCCATCGGCGCGTTCCGCGGCGACGCGATGGCGAGCGCGCAGCGGCAGAAGGTCGCGTCCATGATGTTCGAGATGGTCATGCCGTCGAGCGCGGGCTCGTGCTGCTCAAGGAGCACGAAGAAGGGAAGTGGACGCCGACGAAGAAGTGAGTCCTACCCGAACCGGCTCCGGTTTTTCGTGAGGTGAGCCGACTCCGAGGGGCATGAGCGTAACAGTAAACTTCCAGTTGCAACAGAGGTACTGTAACGTGCCCCTGTCGAAGATATAAGGGCCAAGCGCCATCTGCCCCAGCCGACCGGAGGTGGGAACGCTGGTAGATCATTCGGCCGCAGACTCGATGTTGGGCTACTACCACCAAGCGCGTTACGCCCTGTATCTGGCCCTGCGCGCGGAAGATCCAACCGCAACTATCGAGATTGAGACCGCGGACGACATCGTGTTCGACGCCGCGGGTGAGCCGCGGCAACTCCTGCAATCGAAGCACCACGCGAGCAAGGGCAGCATCGCAAACGCAAGCGTGGAGCTATGGAAAACGCTGAGAATCTGGGCCGAGCACGAGCGCAAGACCAAGGGAGCGGCCGATGTGCGATACGTCCTTGTGACAACGGCCAAGGCGTCGGGCGGCTCGGCCGCGCAGTACCTTCGGCCTGGCCCTGCACGTAGCGTTGAGAAGGCGTGGGGGCTGCTCTCAGAGGTACCCGACATCTCAACGCGCGAGGAGAATGAAACAGCATACACTGAGTGGAAGAAGCTCCGTCCAAAGGGACAGAAGCGACTCCTCGAGAAGGTCCACATACTCGACGGATCACCAAACATCCTCCAGACGGACCAACTGCTCCGAGACCGCCTCGGCCTGCTCGCTGCTAGAGAGAAGGTCGAAGATTTCATGGCAGCAGTCGAAGGGCAGTGGCTCCGGGGAGTTATCCGGCGTCTGGCGGGACAGATGAAGGCGCCCCTAATCGTGGGCGAGATCCAGGACTACGCCCACGAAGTCTCGCTGCAATACCGGCGCGATGCTCTCACCATTGACTTCGACAAGGCTGTCCCGGCTGGCGTTGTGGAAGATCACGACGATCGACAATTCGTCGATCAACTCCGCTGGATCAATGCAACGCCCGATAGCATCCGGCGCAGCATTCAGGACTATTATCGAGCTTTCCAACAGCGCAGCCTCTGGGTCAGAAAACAAAGGATCCACCCTGACGAGATCGAGGAATACGACAACCAGCTGATCGATGAGTGGAGCCGTCGCGTCGACGTAGACCAACGCGGGCTCGGTAACAATCCGAACGAGGCAGCATGTGTGACTGCGGGCTGGCAGACCTTCCAATGGGCTCACTCGGAGGCTGCCATACACATCCGGGACGATTGCACCGTTCCATACGTCTGTCGCGGGAGCTTCCATGTCCTCGCAGATGCTGATCCCCCTGACGTCGGCTGGCACCCCCACTATCTCGCGAAGGCACAAGCGCGCAAGAAGGGTGGGAAGCCATGACGCGCGTGCGTTCTCTCGCACCGGAAGTTGCGAACCTTATCAACCCGAGCTTCTGTGGCTACCTCTTGAGACGAGCGGCAGAAGGCTATGCAAAGGAACGAGGGACTGGCATCCCGTTCGAGCTCACGTTCCTTGTGTTGCCCATTGTACTCCATGAGGAAACACGCCAAGCGCTACCGCCCAACATTCGCACGAAGATGCACCCGTGGCTCCAAGAGACGCCCGTTGCACGGCTCGGCTTCGCATCGCGCGCCCGCGCACTCTCGACCTTCACTCGAAACGGTCTGTTATTCGCGAGCACGCATGGCATTGCCCGAGTCGATCAGGACGGCCGTGTGTGGCCTACACCCTTCACACCGAAGAAGCCCCCAGTCAAGGCTGCTGAAGTCCGCGAGTGTCTCGACACCGCCGAATTGGTTGGCCGCTGGCTGGCGCAGGCCGGCAATCCAGCCACAATCTATCTCATGTGGGGAATCCAACCGTGACATTCCAAATCCTCGATCTTGTAGTGTATGCCCGGAACAGCGACAAGATCAATCGTATCAAACTCAAGCCCGGGAAAGTCAACCTCATCTCCGGTCCCGCGAAGACGGGAAAGAGTCAGGTCATCAACGTGATTGAGTACTGCCTCGCACGTGGGGAGTGCCCGATTGCGGAGGGCGTGATCCTTGACCATGCAGCTTGGTTTGGGCTTCGAATTCAACTCACTGACACGCAGGTGTTCCTCGCACGCCCCTCGCCAGAAGGCGCATCCACCTCGCTCATGTTTCTGGAAGCTGCTCACGAAGTTCGGATTCCAATGAAGAGCGAGCTCGTTGCGAATACGAACGCCGACGCAGTTGAGAAATATTTGACAAGATCCATCGGGATTACTCCGAACCTCCATGTTCCTCCCGAGGGACACACTCGGCCTCCGATTGAAGCCAACGTCCGGCACGCGCTTTTCTTCACCTCACAGGCGCAGAACGAGATTGCCAACAAGGACATCCTGTTCCATCGCCAGTCGGAGCAGATGATGTTCAACACTATTCGCGACACCCTACCCTACTTCCTGGGGGCAGTCGAAGAAAACCAGCTCTCACTCCTGCACGAACTCCAGGAAGCGAAGCGTGAACTCAAGCTCGCGACGCGGGCGCTCGCTGAAGCGGATACACTGCAAGGCGAGGGTGTGAGCCGGGGTCATGGTCTGCTTGCAGAAGCGCGGCAGTACGGGATCATTCCCGAAGGGCCATCCCCTCCCACTGAAGGTGGAGTGCGCGCGCTCCTTGAGCCGGGTCTCCGTTGGAGGCCCGCAGATGTCGCAACACTGTCCAATCCGCGTCTCACGGAGTATCAAGAGAGGCGTGAGTCACTCCGCCGGGACTATGCCGAGTGGTCTCGAAAAGCTAAGGAAATCGAGCTAATGGCTGCCGAGACTAGTGACTTTGCGAAGGAAGTCACTGAGCAGACGTTCCGCCTCGAAACAATCAACGTCTATCCAAGCCAAGCCGGAACTCAAACGCAGTGCCCGCTCTGCCTGCGAGCGACCGAAGCACCGCGGCATCAAGAGGAACAGATGCGGGCCTCAATCACCGCCCTAAAAGCAAACTTGAGCGCTGCTCAACGCGAGCGCCCTCGATTTGAGGAGTATGGTCAGAAGGTCCAAGGCGAAATCAGCAAGATTCGTCGCGAAGCGGGTCAGGTTGAGATGGCAATCGAGGCCATCGTTCGTGATGACGAACGCGCTAAGAACCTCAGGGACAGGAACGCGCAAGCAGCGCAAGTTGTTGGCAGGATCAGCTTTTACCTGGAGAATCCGGTAAAAGAAGAGAACGTAGACGAATTCAAGGCAGCAGCCGAATCGGCCCGCGCTCGCGTAGATGAGCTCGAAGAGCGACTGTCACGCGAGGCATCTCAAGATCGTCTCGCGTACATTCTCGACGAAGTTAGCCGAAGGATGACTCAACTCGCCATACGCCTCGGCCTTGAGCACAGCGAGAAGCCCGTGAGGCTCGACATCCCACGGCTTACGGTCCTCGTAGAGCGACAAGGACGGTTCACTCCGTTGTCGCGCATTGGCAGCGGTGAGAACCACGAGGGATACCATGTCGTCACGTACTTGGCGCTCCACGAATGGTTCACGACCCACAACCGGCCCGTTCCTCGATTCCTGTTCCTCGATCAGCCGACCCAGATCTACTACGGCGGAGTGCAACGTGACCGCGAGCGCGTGAAGGAACTCTTCAAGCTCTTTAGCGACACCTGTGAATCCCTCGAAGGGAAGTTCCAGATGATAATCACGGAGCATGCTGATTTCGCGGAGGACCCCGCGTTCAAGGGCCATGTGGCGGAGGATTGGTGGAAGGGAGGCGCATTGATCCCGCCTGAGTGGATTCCCGCGGAATGATGTCTGTTGAGCACCTTACTAGTACTCGTGCTGCTTGCTCCCTTCAGGGTCGTCTCCAACAGGGCGATTCCGACCCGCGATTTGCATCCAGGTCCCTGACGGGCCGGTGCAGCTCATCGCGCAGAGGCTCGCATCATTTCTTCGTTGCGCGAAGATAGACGTACACGCTTCGTGGATTGCGGCGACCCGGCGCTTCCAAGAGAAGAACCCACGGGCCACGACCGCGGGGAGTCCACTTGACCGAGTATGCTCGTCGTCCATCGCCACCATAGTCCATGTTCGGATCCTCATCGTTTCGGAGTGCGACGTACTTGCGCTCGCTCAGGATCCAGAAATCAAAGTCGCCATCGCCATCGAGCTTCCCTGTAATTGTCGCGTCGGACGGAACGTCCAGGTGAAGGACGGTCATCGTTCCAGGGCGAACAGGGTGCGGGCCTTCATCGCAGACTGCTGTTTCGACGTGTGCGTCGGGTCGATCGTTCCCGCGGCGGCGCCCAGCATGGCGGTCGGGCTCTATCTCAACGGGGCCTGCCAGTTCCTGCTCGGCGGGGTTGGCCTCCATGAGTTCGATTCGCGGGGGCGGGGGCGGCGCAGGATAGTGGTGATGCTGCTCTCGAATGATGGTCCCTCCGGGGGCGTTCATTAGGTCATGGCCAGCGTTCTGCACGGCCGCCTCAATTCGGTTCCCGCTTTCCCCCCGCCCCTTTGCGACAAGAATCGCGATGATCGCGACCACGACTCCCAGGGCTGTGGCGATAGACCCCACCATGACCCAATCAACCATCGCCGCGGCAGCCGCCCTTTGGGGCATAAGCGTCATGGGCACTATATTCCGGTCCCGCCCGCGCGCAGTTGGCGGATTGTCTCCGCGACCGCTGTAGGCACCGCTTGCGCAACCGCCGCTGCCACCGCCGTCTGCAACGCCTTCGTTGGGTCCTCCCGGATCATTGCCCCGACAGGATCAATCCGCGCGGCGGCCCGAATCTCGGCCTCCACGTCCACGGCGGCCAGGTGGACATAGGTGGAGCTCTCGCGCGAGCCGGGAGCCCACCCAAAATAGGCGTTGAGCTTGGGCTCGTTCCAGCCAGCCTTCGCGGCCCGCGTCGCCCGGGTGTGCCGGAAGATGTGGCACGTCACGATCCGGTCGAGCTTGCCGGCCTTGGAGTAGTCCCTCAGGATCTTGTTCACGGTCGTGGGCTCCAGCGGCGCGTCCGGCTCGTGGTTGCTCGGGAAGAGCGGCGCAGATGGGTCGCCCCTGGCCGGGTGGTGCTGGAGCCAGACGCGAAGCGCCGGCACGGACTCGCTGACGTAGATCGTCCGCGGCCCCGTCTTCAGGTGCGGCGCGTCGCGCGGCATCTCCAGGTGGGCGCCCTCCTGGTCGTCGAAGATGACGCTCCCGACCCGGAGGGCCAGGGCCTCGCTGATGCGGAAGCCGGAGTCCCAGAGAACCCAGAGGAGCGCCTGCCGCATCCAGCCGCGCTTCGTCAGGTTGCTCCCCCAGGCCTGGCCGAGCAGCGCCCGGAACTCGTCCTCGGTCAAGGGCCGCTTCCGGGGGCTCTTGGGCTTCTTGACGCGCAAGGCCTCCCGGTACGCCCTGGGGAGGTCGGCGTCGTGGACCCAGGTGTAGAGCGCCTTCAGGTAGACGGCGAAGCGGAAGGTGCTGGCGGGGCTGTGCGTGGCCCCGTAGATCGTCAGGGTCCGGGTCAGGTCCGAGGGCGTCAGCTCCCGGAAGGACCGGCCCGGATTGATGGCGTCGAGCTGGAGCAAGTAGGAGCCGACGTTCACCAGGCTGGAGAGCGTGTTCCCCTTGGCCCGCTGCTTCTCGAAGTACGCCCCGGCGATTTCGCGGTTCGGGCTGGGCAAGCGTTCAAGTACCTTTTCCACGAATGCGGCCGCGCGCCGGGTCCGGTAGTCCTTCCGGGGTTCCTTGCGCACCCCTTGATCGGAGATTTCCATAATCGCCGAATGGGGTATCACTTAGCGGACGTCGCCTAGCCCGGTATGGCGCGGCACTGGAAATGCCGTGTCCGAAAGGATCCGGGAGTTCGAATCTCCCCGTCCGCGCCAATCCCCCGAGCCCGGGCCCTCTTCCGCTTCCGAGCCTGCTTGCGCCCGCAGGGCTCGGAAGCGGAATCGAAAGCGGGCCCGGGTCTCCGATTCGCGGGCCGCATAAGAAAATGCACAGCAGGAATCGCCTGCCCGCAAGCCATGAATATTAAGGCCCTTGTCCCGCTGCCAAGCCGTGAGCGCGATGTCCCATCGTTTCCTCTTCACCAGCGAGTCCGTGACCGAAGGCCACCCCGACAAGCTCTGCGACCAGATCTCGGACGGCGTGCTCGACGCGATCTTCGCCAAGGACCCCAGCGCGCGCGTGGCGTGCGAGACGTTCGCGACGACCGGCCTCGTGCTCGTGGGCGGCGAGATCAGCACGCACGAGTACGTGGAGCTCCAGGACCTCGTGCGCAGCATCATCCGCGACATCGGCTACACGAAGGGCGCCTACGGCCTGGACGCGGACACGTGCAGCGTGCTCAGCGCGATCCACGAGCAGAGCAAGGACATCGCGCAGGGCGTCGTCAAGAAGGAGGCCGCGGAGACCGGCGCCGGCGACCAGGGGCTCATGTTCGGCTACGCCACGAAGGAGACGCCCGAGCTGATGCCGCTGGCGATCCAGCTCGCGCACCGCCTGGCGCGCCGCCTCGCGCAGGTCCGCAAGCAGCACATCGTGCCGCACCTCCGGCCCGACGGCAAGACGCAGGTCACGATCGAGTGGCGCGACGGCAAGCCCGTGCACGCGCACGCCATCGTCGTCGCCGCGCAGCACGACCCCGAGATCAGCCAGGACGACCTGCGCCGCCGCATCATCGCCTACGTCATCGAGCCCGTGATCGAGGAGTACGTCAAGAGCGGCCACGTGCCCGCGGACTTCTTCGACACGAAGACCGAGCTCTACATCAACCACACCGGCAAGTTCGAGATCGGCGGGCCGCACGGCGACACGGGCCTCACCGGCCGCAAGATCATCGTGGACACCTACGGCGGCGCGGCGCCCCACGGCGGCGGCGCGTTCAGCGGCAAGGACCCCACCAAGGTCGACCGCAGCGCGGCGTACGGCGCGCGCTGGGCGGCGAAGAACGTCGTCTCGGCCGGGCTCGCGGAGCGCTGCCAGATCCAGCTCGCGTACAGCATCGGCCACCACGCGCCGCTCTCCATCAACGTGCAGACGTTCGGCACGGGCGTCGAGAAGAAGGGGAGCCGCCTCACCGACGCGGACGTCGAGGGCTACATCAAGAAGGTCTTCGACTTCAGCCCGTACGGCCTGATCCGCGAGCTTCAGCTTCGCCGCCCCATCTACCGGCAGGTCGCCGCGTACGGCCACTTCGGCCGCGACGACCTCGACCTGCCCTGGGAGCGCACCGACAAGGTCGAGGAACTTCGCCGCGTGGCGGGGCTGTAAGCTGATATCATGGCTTCGTTCCGGGAGCGCTTGGATCGGGACGAGTTCCCCATCACGTACGAAGCCATCTCGCCGCGCACCGGCGTCGTCGCGGCGCAGGTGGAGGCGTTCGCGCAGCTCCCGTGCCTCTCGCACCTGGCCGCCGTCAACCTCACCAACAACCCCTCGGCGCGCGTGCGCATCGACCCCGCCGCGTACGGCCACCTGCTCCAGGAGGCGTGCGGCGTCGAGGTCGTGGCGCACATCACGTGCCGCGACGACACGCTGGCGGGCATCCAGCGCTGGCTCCTGGGCGCGTGGGCGCTGGGCATCCGCAACGTCAGCGTGATGACGGGCGACCATCCCAAGGAGGGCGACTACCCCGAGGAGCGGCGCGTGGACAGCGTGAACGCGCTGGAATTGATCGCCGGCGTCCGCCGCTACCTGGCGAAGGGCGAGCTGATGCCCGACGTCATGATGCCCACCGCGACGCGCTACGCCAACCGCTTCGCGCCCCCCAAGCCCGTGCGCAAGACCGACCCCATGGACTTCCTCGTGGGCGCGCCGATCATCCCGTGGCGCAACAACGAGGACGCCTACGCCCGCGCGAAGCTGGAGAGCGGCGCGCAGTTCTTCCAGACGCAGATCACGTGGGATGCCAAGCCCGTCCTCGACTGGGTGGAGCGCCTGGAGCAGACGGGCGTGCTGGGCGCGCGCGGCAGGTACCCCGTCCCCGTGCTCGTGGGCGCCTCGCCGCTGCGCGCGCTGCGCACGATGGAGTTCATGCACGCCAGCATCCCGTTCGTCAAGGTCCCCGAGCCCGTCCAGCAGCGCCTCAAGGCGGCGAAGGACATCGGCCCCGAGAGCGTCGCCGTCGCGCTGGAGATGTATGCCGACCTGATCGATGGCGCGAAGAGCCGCGGCCTCACCACCAAGCTCGGCGCGCACGTGCTCCCCATCAACGACGACGCGCTCGGCAACGCGATCGTCGAGGGCGTGGCCAAGCTATGACCACGCTCGCGGAGCTGCTCCGGCAGCGCATCGTCGTCTTGGACGGCGGCATGGGCACGATGCTCCAGCAGGCGAAGCTCACCGCGGCCGACTACGGCGGCGCGCAGCACGAAGGCTGTCCCGAGGCGCTGGTGCTCCACGCGCCCGATGTCGTCCGCAACATCCACCGCCAGTATTTCGAGGCCGGCGCCGACGTCGTGGAGACGAACACCTTCGGCGGCACGCCGCTCGTGCTCGCGGAGTTCGGCCTTGCCGACAAGTGCCGCGAGATCAACCGGCGCGCCGCGCAGCTCGCGCGCGAGGCTGCGATGGGCCTGGTGGGACCGCGATTCGTTGCAGGGTCCATCGGCCCCACGACGCGCGCGCTCACAGTCACCGGCGGCACGACGTTCGACGCGCTGCGCGAGGGGTACCGCGAGCAGGCGATCGGTCTCCTCGAAGGGGGCGTGGACGCGCTGCTCATCGAGACGAGCCAGGACACGCTCAACGTCAAGGCCGCGGCGCTGGGCTTGCGCGAGGCGTTCGCCGCCGCGGGGCGCGAGGTCCCCATTTTGCTATCGGCCACCATCGAGCCGATGGGCACGATGCTGGGCGGCCAGTCCATCGACGCCTTCTACGCCGCGGTCGAGCACTTCGAGCCGCTCACCGTGGGCCTCAACTGCGCGACCGGGCCCGAGTTCATGGCGGACCACCTGCGCACGCTCTCCGGCATGGCGACGTGCGCCGTGCATTGCTATCCCAACGCGGGCCTGCCGGACCACGAGGGGCGCTACGAGGAGACGCCCGAGTCGCTGGCGCGCAAGATGAAGCGCTTCGTGGACGAGGGGCTCGTCAACCTCGTGGGCGGCTGCTGCGGCACGACGCCCGCGCACGTGCGCGAGCTTCGCAAGCTCGTCGAAGGCCGTGCGCCGCGCGTCCCCGCCCGCGAGCACCGGCGCCACGTCAGCGGCATCGAGTACCTGGAGATCGACCCCGCCAACCGCCCCGTGCTCGTCGGGGAGCGGACGAACGTCATCGGCTCGCGCAAGTTCAAGCGCCTCGTGGCCGAGGGCAAGTGGGAGGAGGCCGCGGAGGTCGGGCGCGCGCAGGCCAGGAACGGCGCGCAGGTCGTGGACGTCTGCCTCGCCGACCCGGACCGCGACGAGAAGCGCGACCTGCTCGCGTTGCTGCCGCAGCTCACGCGCAAGGTGCAGGCGCCGCTCATGATCGACAGCACCGACGCCGACGTGGTGGAGGAGGCGCTGAAGCGCTCGCAGGGCAAGGCGATCGTCAACTCCGTGAACCTGGAGGACGGCGAGGAGCGCTTCGAGCGGATCGTGCCGCTCGTGAAGCAGTACGGCGCGGCGCTCGTGGTCGGCTGCATCGACGAGGACCCACAGCAGGGCATGGCCGTCACCCGCGCACGCAAGCTCGCCATCGCGGAGCGCAGCCACGCGCTCCTGACCCGGAAGTATGGCATCCCCGAGGAAGACATCATCTTCGACGCGCTCGTGTTCCCCTGTGGGACGGGCGACGCGCAGTACGTGGGCAGCGCCGTGGAGACCATCGAGGGCGTGCGCGCCATCGCGCAGCGCTTCCCGCGCTGCAGCACCATCCTGGGCATCAGCAACGTCTCGTTCGGATTGCCGCCCGCCGGGCGCGAGGCGCTGAACTCGGTCTTCCTCCACCACTGCGTCGAGGCGGGGCTGACGTTCGCCATCGTCAACACCGAGGCGCTGGAGCGTTACCCGCAGATCCCGCCCGAGGACCGCGCGGTCTGTGAAGACCTGCTCTGGGCGCGCATCGACGCGCAGGCGTTCGCGCGGCACTTCCAGGGGCGGGGTGCCAAGGCCAAGAAGGCCGCGCGCGAGGGGATGACGCTCGACCAGCGCCTCGCGGCGTGCATCGTCGAAGGCAGCAAGGAGGGGCTCGTCGACGATCTGGACCTGGCTCTGCGCGAGCGCAAGCCGCTTGATATCATCAACGGCCCGCTAATGGCCGGCATGGACGAGGTCGGGCGCCTGTTCAACGGCAACCAGCTCATCGTCGCCGAGGTGCTCCAGAGCGCGGAGGCGATGAAGGCTGCCGTCGACCACCTCAAGCCCCACATGGAGCGCCGCGACGCGCAGCGCAAGGGCAAGGTCGTCCTCGCGACGGTCAAGGGCGACGTCCACGACATCGGCAAGAACCTCGTGGAGATCATCCTCTCGAACAACGGCTACGAGGTCGTCAACCTCGGCATCAAGGTCGCGCCCGAGGACCTGATCCGGGGCGTGCGTGAGCATGCTCCGGACGCCATCGGCCTCTCGGGGCTGCTCGTGAAGAGCGCGCAGCAGATGGTCGCGACGGCGCAGGACCTCCGCGCGGCCGGCGTGTCGCTTCCCCTGCTCGTGGGCGGCGCCGCGCTCACGAAGCGCTTCACCGGCTCGAAGATCGCGCCGGCCTACGCCGCGCCGACGTTCTACGCCAAGGACGCGATGAGCGGGCTCGCGCTCGCCAACCAGTGGTTCGGCGGCGACCGCGACGCGCTGCTCGCCCGGACACAGGAGGAATTCGCCGCGCTGGAGGCGCCCGCCGAGCCCGCGCCCGCGGCCTCCGCGCGCGTGCCCCTCGCGCGCGCGCCGCCGCTCGCCGCGCCCGACCTCGCGCGCCACGTGCTGCGCCCCGATCTCGCGGCGATCCTGCCCTACGTCAACCCGGTGATGCTCTACGGCAAGCACCTGGGCCTCAAGGGCGACGTCGAGAAGCTCGTGGCGCAGGGCGACGCGCGGGCCCGCGAGCTCGTGTCGTTCGTCGAGGCGCTCCAGCGGGACCTCATCCGCGAGCGCGCGCTCAGGCTCGGCGCGGTGTGGCGCTGGTTCCCCGCGCACGCCGACGGCGACGCGGTGATCGTCTACGACCCGGAGGCGCCGGGCGAGAAGGCGCTGGAGCGCTTCGTCTTCCCGCGCCAGAAGGAGACGCCGCAGCGCTGCATCGCCGACTGGGTCGCGCCCGTGGGCGGACCTCTTGATAGCATCGCGATGCTCTGCGTCACCGCGGGGCCGGGCGTGCGGGAGCGCGCCGAGCGCTGGAAGGCGGAGGGCGAGTACCTCAAGAGCCACGCGCTGCAGGCGCTCGCGCTGGAGGTCGCCGAAGGCCTGGCCGAATACCTCCACAAGCGCATCCGCGAGGCGTGGGGCATCCCCGACCGCGAGGGGCTGACGATGCGCGAGACGTTCCAGGGCGCCTACCGCGGCGTGCGCGTCTCGTTCGGCTACCCCGCGTGCCCCGACCTCGCGGACCAGGCCAAGCTCTTCCGTTTGCTGTCACCGGGCGACGTGGGCGTCTCGCTCACCGAGGGCTTCATGATGGACCCCGAGGCCAGCGTGTCGGCGCTCGTCTTCCACCACCCCGAAGCGCGCTATTTTGACGCGCGCTAGACCAATTCGCGCACGCGCTGGTGCAGCGCGTCCCGCGCTTCGAGGTTCGGGGGGCGCGGGTCGCGGAACTCGCGCGCGATGAGGAGCGCCACGCCCGCGCCGAGGATGGGGCGCGCGACGAGCTGGAAGGCGTCGTCGTTCGTGGCGCGCGACACGGCCATCGCGACGAGCGCCAGGAGGATGCCGCACCCGACCACGAGGATGCGACGGCGCTGCCGCGCGTCGTCGGTCAGGGCGCGCAGCCGCAGGTAGGCGGCGGTGGCGAGCACCACGGGGACGATGGCGAGCAGGAGGCTCACGGCGAAGAGGCGCGCGTCGACGGCGGGGCCCACCGCGACGTCGGCCTTCCAGCGCTGGACCATGACGCCGGTGATGCCGGCCGCGCGGACGATGGCGACGAACGCGCCCGCGAGCAGCCCGTAGTAGACCCAGACCCACGGCGTGAGCCGGTCGTCGCCGCGCCGCACGTAGAGCACGTAGTGCGCGAGGCCCGCGAAGGCGATGCAGATCAGCGCGAGCGTCGCGTAGCGGAGCGCCGCGAAGAGGGGCAGCGGCGTCGACCCGGCCGCGCCCATCGCGTCCTGCGCGGCCTGGAGGACCGCGTACGCCGCGATGCCCAGCCACCACGCCGCGAACGCCCGCGAGGCGCGCCGCTCGGCGCCCAGGCCGCGGGAGACGAAGCGCGCCCCCGCGTAGGCGAAGGCCGCGGCGGCGAGGGCCGACACCGCGGCGCCGAACGCGAGGGTCCAGAGCACGTCCGGGGCTCTGCGCGGCCGGAGTTTGAACCTGCCGGGAGGACGTGGTCAACGCCCGCACAACAACCGATGATGATCCCCCGGCCAAGGAAGCCGCATGCGCGTGGCGCTCGTCCTCGGGCTGATCCTCCTCGCCGGCTCCATCGTGGGCTGCCTCTCCGCGGCGCCTGCCCCCGCGGCGTCGGGCGCGCCACTCAAGCACGGCACGATCGTGGCCGGCGCGAAGCAGGCGCCCCCCTCGCCGGGCTGGGCCGACGCGGCGGTCGCGAAGATCCGCCCCGGCGTCATGGTCCACACGCCCAAGACCGACTGCCCCACGAACTTCGTCTTCACGAAGACCGACAACACGAGCGTCTTCATCGGCACGACCGCGTACTGCGTGCGCGACCTGCACGTGGGCTCCGTCGTGACCATCGGGACGAACGACACGATCGGCGTGCTGGTCTACAGCTCCTTCGAGACGATGGCGGAGGTCCACGAGACCGACGCCGACGCGCTCAACTACAACGACTTCGCGGTGTTCTACGTCGACGGCTCCGTCCGCAAGTGGGTCAGCCCCGCGATGCTGCACTTCGGCGGCCCGACCGGCCCGGCCGACTTCGCGGCGATGGGCGCGGGCCAGCGCGTCCGCAGCTTCGCCGACCTCAATGATAGCCTGCCCGAGGCGCTCCACTCGCGCGAGGGCGTCGTGGGCGCCTCCGCCAGCCCGTGGGCGTACCTCGTCTACGGCCTCCCCTCGCTCCCCGGCCAGATGGGCGCCGGCGTGACCACGCCCGAGGGCAAGGCGGTCGGCGTCGTCGTCTCGCTGGGCGTCGCGCCCAACCCCGGCGCCAACGGCGTCGCGCGCCTCGACACGCTGATGGCCTACGCGCAGAAGCACGCCAAGCTCGACATGGTGGTCGCCTCGGCGCCGCTCGCCGACAACGGGGTCCTGGGTTCAACGCCGTCATCGCAGAGTTGAAGTCACCCTCCCCGAAGGTGCCCCCGATGCGGAACGTCCTGCTCGCTTGCGTCGTCGCGCTCGCCGTCCTCGCGGCCGGCTGCACGAAGGCGCCCGCGCCCGAAGGCGAGACGCCCGCCGCGACCGACGGCCCGGCCCCCTCCTCCCCCGCTGGCGCGCCGCCCGCCACCAACGCCACGAGCGGTGACGCCAACGGCACCGCGCCCGGCGACCCCTCGCCCGGCTCGCCGTCCTCGCCCTCCCCCTCCGCCTCGCCCTCGAACGGCACCGTCACCGCGCCCGGCGCCCCGATCGCGTGGGCCGCGCCCGACGCCGCGAAGATCCGCCCCGGCGTGCAGGTCATCACCGACGGTGACCCGCGCGACCCGACCTCCGCGGGCGGCCAGCGCGAGTGCACCTCCAACTTCGTCTTCACGAGCCCCGACAACGCGAGCGTGTACCTGGGCGTCGCGGCGCACTGCGTCAGCGGCCTCCAGGTCGGCGCGCCGGCCGACGTCGGCCCCGGCATCGCCAAGGGCGCCGTCGCCTACTCGTCGTGGTACGCCATGAACAACAGCGAGGTCCCCGACGACCCGACGCACCCCGCCGCGTGCACGAGCGAGGCCGACGCCGCGACGTGCGACGCCAACGACTTCGCGCTGATCCGGCTCGACCCCAAAGACGTCGCGATCACGAGCCCCGCGATGCTCCACTTCGGCGGCCCCGTCGGCCTCGCCACCAGCGGGTCGGTGCAGCCGCTCGACAAGATCCTCACCTACGGCAACTCGGACCTCCGCCAGGGCCAGGAGCCCATCATGGAGAAGGAGGGGTACGTCACCGAGGAGACCGCGTGGACGACCTACGCCGAGACGCAGTTCCCGGTGCTCCCGGGCGACTCGGGCTCCGGCGCGCTGACCGCCGACGGCCACGCGCTCGGGATCGTCGTGACGAGCACGCTCTACGCCGCGGACCCGTTCAACCCGCCCACGACGACCGGCATCACCAACCTGGACCACGCGCTGGCCTACGCGCAGGCCCACGGCATGGACGTCCGGCTCGCGACGTGGCAGCTCCTCGACCCGGGCACGCTGCCTCCGGTGTAACGGATTCAAACGGCGCCCCCGCGTTGCAGCCGCATGGCATCCCCGCCCAACCCCACGTCCCAGGAGCGCGCCGGCTTCGCCGCCTCGGGGAGCGGCATGCTCGCGCTCGACCTGGGCGTCTTCGCGCTCGCGATCGCGTCCTTCCTCGCCGCGACCGCGCTGCCCCTCCTCGTCGGGGCGGGCATCCTGCTCGCGATCCTCGGCTTCTTCCTCGCGCGCGGCTTCTTCCTCGTCCACCCCAACGAGGCCGTCGTGCTCGTCGTGTTCGGCAAGTACCGCGGCACGGTGCGCGACGCGGGCTGGTACTGGACGAACCCCTTCGCGGCGCGCAACGTCCTGAGCCTCAAGGTCCGCAACTTCACGAGCCCGCAGCTCAAGGTCAACGACGCGGACGGCAACCCCATCGAGATCGCGTGCGTCGTCGTCTGGCGCGTCGTGGACACCGCCCGCGCGAGCTTCGACGTGCAGGACTACATGCAGTTCGTGCAGGTGCAGAGCGAGACCGCGATCCGCCACCTCGCCGCGAAGTACCCCTACGACATCGGCTCGCACCCCGACGCGCGCAGCCTGCGCGGCAACGCCGACGAGGTCGCGTCCGACCTGCGCGACGAGCTGCAATCGCGCCTCGCGCTGGCGGGCGTGGACGTCGTCGAGGCGCGCCTCACGCACCTGGCCTACAGCGCCGAGATCGCGGGCGCCATGCTCCAGCGCCAGCAGGCCGCCGCGATCCTCGCCGCCCGCGCGCGCATCGTCGAGGGCGCCGTGAGCATGGTCGAAGGCGTGCTCAAGTCGCTCGACGAGCGCGGCATCGTCCACATGGACGAGGACCAGAAGGCCGAGATGGTGAAGAACCTCCTCGTGGTGCTCGTCAGCGAGCGCGGCGCCCAGCCGGTGGTCGCGACGTCGGGGTGATGGAGCGCCCCTCTCCAGCCACAGAGGACACGGAGGACACAGAGGCACGAGAAAACGTCCCTCTGTGACCTCCCTGTCCTCTGTGGCTGGAAACAGCGAGCGCGGCGCCCCAACCCTTTTGCCAGGAGGCGGGCCTGCGCGCGCATGAAGCAGGACCTCATGGAAATCCTCTGCTGCCCCGTGCACAAGACCGACCTGGTCCTCACGGTGGAGGCGAAGGACGACGTCGAGATCCTCGAAGGCGACCTCTACTGCGCCACGTGCGACTTCCACTATCCGATCGAAGGCGGCATCCCGAACCTCCTTCCGCCGGAGATGCACGAGAAGAAGGCGGCGTGAAGGCCCTCAGCGCTTCGCCTGCGGCACCAGCACCTCCAGGCCGGGCACGCGGCGGAACTCCTTCCCGTTGCGCGTCACGAGGCGCGCGCCGGCCTCCAGCGCGGCCGCGGCGATGAGCCCATCCGTGTTGCCGATGGGCTCGCCGGCGCGGTCGAGCGCCTCCATGACGTCCCCGAAGCGCCGGGCCGCGCGCGGACCGAATGGCACGTCGTGGAGCGCAACGAGGAGCTTGGCGACCGCCTCGCGCGCCGGCTGCGATCGCGCGCCGCGCCACAGCTCCGCGGCGTTGAGGCTGGTCGTCGCGAGCGTCTCCCCGCGGGCCCGAAGCTCGGCCAGAAACGCCGTTGTGGGCTCGCGCTTGTGGAGCAGGTCGATCAGGACGTCCGTGTCCAGGACGAGCGTCATTCGAGGCTCCAGCGCGGGCGGACGTCCTTGTCGCGGGCCTTCCGGACCTCGTCCTTCCAGGCGCGCCCATCGCCTTCCAGGCGGAACGCGGGATCGAACACGTCGTCGAGCGCCGCCAGACGCGCGAGCCGCCGCGCGACGTCGCTGAAGCTCTCGCCGGGCCGCTTGGCGCCCAGGAGCGCCTCGTAGGCGTCATCCGCGATCGAGAGCGTCTTCGTCATGACGTTCGTGTATGCATACACGCATACATAATGCTCGCGGGGGAGTCATCTTCAAAGCACCCAGGCCGGATGGCGGGCCGATGAACGTCCCCCCCTTCAGCATCAAGGACAAGAGCCTCGCGAAGGAGGGCCGCCAGCGCATCGACTGGGCCGCCGCGCACATGCCCGTGCTCGCGCTGATCCGCAAGGAGTTCGAGCAGACCAAGCCGCTCAAGGGCATCACCATCGGCGCGTGCCTCCACGTCACGAAGGAGACTGCGGTGCTCATGGAGACGCTCCAGGCCGGCGGCGCGAAGGTGTGTGTCTGCGGCAGCAACCCGCTCTCGACGCAGGACGACGTGGCGGCCGCGCTCGCGGAGAGCGGCGTGCACGTCTACGCCTGGCGCGGCGTCAACAACGCCGAGTACTACGAGCACGTCGACGCGGTGCTGCACAACAAGCCCACGATCACGATGGACGACGGCGGCGACCTCGTCACGCGCCTCGTCACCGTCCACAAGGAGCTGATCCCCCACGTGCTGGCCGGCACCGAGGAGACGACGACGGGCGTGCACCGCTTCCGCAGCATGGCGGCCGAGGGCGTGCTCCCCTATCCGCTCGTCGCGGTCAACGACGCGATGACGAAGCACTTCTTCGACAACCGCTACGGCACGGGCCAGAGCACGCTCGACGGCGTCCTGCGCGCGACCTCCGTCCTCATCGCGGGCAAGGTCTTCGTCGTGGGCGGCTACGGCTGGGTCGGCAAGGGGCTCGCCAGCCGCGCGCGCGGCATGGGCGCCCGCGTCATCGTCACCGAGGTCGACGCGGTGCGCGCGCTCGAGGCCGTCATGGACGGCTACGAGGTGGCGCCCATGAAGCAGGCCATCGCGGAGGCGGACATCGTCGTGACCGTCACCGGCAACAAGTGGATCCTCGACGAGGCCGAGCTGAAGGCCGCCAAGGACGGCGCCATCCTCGCCAACTCGGGCCACTTCGACAACGAGATCAACCTCGTCGCGCTCAAGAAGATGAGCAAGGGCATCCGCGAGGTCCGCCCGAACGTCCAGGAATATGATATCACGGACGGCCGCAAGGTCTACGTGCTGGGCGAAGGGCGCCTCGTGAACCTCGCCGCGGCCGAGGGCCACCCGCCCGAGGTCATGGACATGAGCTTCGCCAACCAGGCGCTCGCCGCGCAGTGGCTTCTCGCGCACGCCAAGTCCCTCAAGAAGGAGGTCTACGTCGTGCCCAAGGAGCAGGACGAGCGCGTCGCGTCGCTCAAGCTCGCCGCGATGCACGTGAAGATCGACGCGTTGACTGCCGCCCAGCGAGCGTATCTCGCTGGGTGGCAAGAGGGAACGTAAGTTCCCTCGGGTCAACGCGTCGAGAGGCCGAAGCCGCAGCTTCGGCCGAATCGACACGCTCACCAAGGTCCAGAAGGACTACATGGCGGGCTGGCAGGAAGGGACCTGAGTCCGGTCTCCCTGGTCAGAAGATCGACCGCACCGCCGCGCGCAGCAGCGCGGGCAGGGCGCGCGGGTTGCGCGCCAGCGTGGTCGCGGGCGCCTTGAGCGCGTTGACGTCGAGGCGTCGTCCGTCCCACGGCGCGAGCAGCCGGTCGATCTCGTCGTCCGGCAGCCGCGCGAGCCGCTCGGTCGCCGTCCTGAGCGCGCGGTAGCCGCGCAGGTGCTCGCGCTTCCACGCGCGCTCGTAGTCGCCCGGGCTCGCGTGGCCGGTGGCGACGCGCGCGGCGACGCGCCCGGCCATCACGCCCGCGCCCAGGCCCAGCTCCAGCCCGCCTTGCCCGCCCGCGCCGCCCGCGACGAGGACGTTGGGCGCGCTCAGGCGGCCGGGCAGCGTGTAGACCGGGTCGGGCGCCACGCCCACGAAGCGCGCCTCGTCCGCGAGCGAGACGGGCCAGCCGGAGAGCCGCGCGTCGATGCGGAGCGCCTCCCTCGCGCGCGCCTCCGCGTCGGCCGCCTCGCCGCGGTAGAACGTCCAATGCGTCCACGCATCCCCTTCGAGCGGGTTGAGCTGCGAGCGCCCGCCCCGCGCGTGATGGCCCAGCGTCAGCGTCACGCGGTCGGCCTCCTGCGCGCCCGGCTGCTCGAACGCGAGCACGCTGCCCCACGCCAGGCTGCCCGGGTGGCGCTGCGACGGGAGATAGCGCGTCGCGAGGGTGCGCGCGCCGTCCGCGAAGACGAGCACGCTTCCGCGCAGCGCGTCGAGGTCCGGCTTCGCGCCCGTCTCGATCGTCGCGCCGCGCGCCTCCGCCTCCTTGGCGAGCCATTGGTCGAAGCGCGCGCGGTCGAGGATCGCCAGCGGCGCGTCGACCTCCACGAGCGCGCCGCCCGGCGCCCTCACGCGCAGGCCCGCGTGCCGCCGACGCACCGTGCTGGCGGGCGGCCGGAAGGGCGCTTCCCACAGGAAGTCGAACGCCAGGCTGGCGGACGCAGGCGGGACACCGATCGCTTCGCGCGCTTCGAGCAGTCGGACGTGCGCTCCTTCACCCGCGGCGCTCCACGCCGCCGCGAGGCCGGCGGCTGAGGCCCCGATCACGACCACGTCCGGCGCCTGTTCCACAAGCGCGGATCGCACGGTCTCCGGATGAATTCTACAACACCCCGCGGTGGGTCCGTGCGCGCTTTAGGCTCGGACTCCGAGCCTGGCATCATGCGAACCACGCCCTCTCCGCTCCGCGGTGAGACGCCCGCCACGCCCCCCGAACCCACCCTTCTCGTCACGAGCGAGAAAGGGCGCGCGGGCCTGATCCGCTGGGCGCAGCGCGCATTGCGCGAGGGCGAGGCGCTCGTGTGCGTGAAGGACCTCGTGGGCGTGCGTCGCGCGATGCGCACGCAGCCCGCGGACCCGAGCGCGCGCCTGGTCGCCACGGAGGCGCCCACGCTCCTGCGCGGCGGCCTGACCTCGCTGGTGAGCTACTACGTCGCGCCCATCGGCTCGCTCGACGCGGTCGAGACGCACTACGAGGAGGGCGAGGAGACGCACCGCTACGAGGTCATCCTCCGCGTCGCCTGCGTGGGCCGCGGAGCCTGCCGCGAAGTCCACGCGGCGGCGTGATCCTCGCCGCGTCCCATTCCGAGTCCGATTCCTCTTCCGATTCCGGAGTCGGGATCGGGTTCTCGTCCGCGAAGGCTTATCCCCCGCTCCCCGGCTCGCGTCCTGACTCCGATGCTCCGCGCCGCGCTGCTCCTCGCGCTCCTCGTCGCGCCCCTCCTCGCGGGATGCACGACCAACGGCTCCACGCTGAAGGTGAATGGCGTCGCGCCCGCGGGCGACGGCAATCTCAACCTCAGCGCGGGCCCGGGGCTCGTCGTCACGAGCAGCGCGGAGAACCACACCCTCTTGATCGCGTCCGCGCCCGTCTTCCAGGCCGCCGTGCTCCAGGCGTGCGCCGGCGCGTGCCGCAACCTGACCGTGGGGCCCGGCGCCGTGATCGCGGACGGCGACCTCGTGGGCCTCTCGAACCTCACGCTCGTGGCGGGGAGCGAGTCGCGCGATGCCGCGATCCATTTCTACGGGCCGAACCTCTCCGCCGAGCACGTGCTGGGCTGGAGCCAGGTCGCGAACGCGTTCGAGGCGACCGGCGACCTCCTCGTGACGGGCAACCTCACCGCGACGCGCTACCTGGGCACGCGCACGCCGATCCTTCTCCCGATCAACGGCCAGCAGCAGCTCGTGACGTTCAGCACCGCGGCGCTCGAAGGCCTGGAGGTCACGATCTACGCGCGCGGCAGCGCCCAGCTCCAGAACGGCGCCGCCACCGTCGCGCTGCCCACGCCCTTCCAGATCCTGGAGGCCGGCGGCAACCTCACCGTGCAGGTCACGCTCACCAGCGAGGGCCCGGCGCTCTACGTCGCCGAGAAGACGAACGATCATTTCACCGTGCGCGCCACGGGCGGAGCGCCCGCCTCCAACGCCACGTTCGACTGGTTCGTCCAGGCGCCGCGGAAGGGCGCGGAAGGGTTCACGGTGTAACGACGTCGCCTTCATGATCCCTCTCGTCCTGGAGAGGTCCGTGCGCGCCCTCGTCCTTGTTACCCTCGTGCTCCTTGCCGGATGCCTGTCCGCGTCGGCTCCGCCTGAGCCCGCCGTGAAGGTCGTGGGGGCGACGGTCTCCATCTCGGACGCGGGCCGCACGCCCGTGACGGCGACGCTGGCGTGGCAGGACAAGGGCGGGAGCGTCCTGCGCGCCGAGGACATCCCGCTCGCCCCCGGCGCCCAGGCGGTGCGCGACTTCATCCCGCCAGGCCAGGGCCCCTACGAGGCGAAGGTGACGATCCGCGAGACGGCGCCGGGACTCCAGAGCTGGACGTCCACCCAGACGTGGGACCTCGCGCAGTGCTCGCGCTGGCAGGCGACCTTCGTCTACAACGACTCCATCTCGCCCGTCGGGATGGCGAGCCACGGCGCGTGCGCGACGTAGCAAGACCGCGCATTTTCCCCCGGGAAATCAGGGGTTTTTCGTACCCACCGAACGTACATATACCCCCTCTGCTTTGCTCGCGCGAGCCCCATGCAGTACGCCGAGGCCCTGCGCGAGGTCAAGAAGGCCGAAGCCGAGGTCCGCGACCTCAAGGCGGATGCCCAGAAGCAGGCCGTTCAGGTCCTCCGCGATGCGGAGCGCCAGGCCAACCAGCTTTTGGAGCAGGCGCGCCAGCAAGCGGACCAGGCGTACGCTTCTTCCCTGGAAGTCGCCCGCGTCAGCGCCGAGAAGGCGCGCGCCCAGCGCCTCGCCTCCGGCGAGCGCGACGCGCTCGCCGTGCGCGCCCGCGCCCAGGGCCCCGAGTTCAAGGCGGCGCTCGACGCGCTGCTCCGCCGCTTCGAGACGCACGCGACCACCGGGAAGTGAGACGCCATGCTCAAGCCCGAAGCGATGCAGCGCGTGCTGATCGTCGCCGCGAAGCGGCACCAGGCGCGCGTGATCGAGGCGCTCCACGGTCTCCACGCGGCGCACTTCGTCGACTTCACCGAGAACCGCACGGGCGACCTCGCCGAGTTCCGCCTGGGCGCGCCGCTCCCCGAGGGCGGCCCCGCCTCCGAGAAGCTCGTGCGCGTGCGCGCCCTGCTGCGCCACCTCGGCCTCGAAGGGCAGCTTCCCTCTTCTACCCTGAACGGTCGTGACGTGGAGGCGCGCCTCGGCCGCGACCTCGACGGCATCGAGTCCGCCGTCAACCACGCCCACGAGTCGCGCGAGCAGATCCGCACCCAGCTCCAGGAGAGCCAGGACCTCGAGTTGCGCCTCGCGCCGCTCGTCTCGCTCCCGCTGCGCCTGGAGGACTACCGCGGCTACGACACGCTCACGACCTTCGTCGGACGCGCCACCCCCGGCTTCGAGGCCGAGGTCGCCCGCGCCTCCCCGAACGCGCAGCTCGTCCGCGGCGAGGGCGAGCTCTTCGCCCTCTTCGTCCCGAACGCGGAGGCGCCCGCCGTCCAGGAGATCCTCTACCGCTTCGGCTACGCCGAGGTCGAGGTCCCCGCCGGCACCGGCTCCCCCTCCGAGCGCGTCCTCTCGCTCGACCAGGAGCGCGCCGCGCTCTCCGCCCGCCTCGCGCAGGCCGAGGGCGACCTCGCGCGCCTCGCCGCGCAGCACAAGGACTTCCTGCTCGCCGCCGAGGAGGACCTCGGCATCCAGGTCGAGAAGGCGGAGGCGCCGCTCTCCTTCGCGAGCAGCGAGCACGCCTTCGTCGTCGATGCGTGGGTCCCCGCCTCCGCGCGCGCCGAGGTCGAGCGCCGCGTCATGGCCGCCGCGGGCGGCGACGCCTACGTGAGCGACCTTCCCTACGAGGACGACCACGGCCACGATCACCACCACGGCCCCGAGCCCGAGGCGGGCACGGCGGGCGTCGGCGAGATCAAGCCCATCCAGAGCACGCCGCCCACGAAGTACCGCAACCCCCAGGGCATCCGGCTCTTCGAGGGCTTCACGAGCCTCTTCTCCACGCCGCGCTACGACGAGGCGGACCCCACGGCGATCCTCGCCATCGCGTTCCCCCTCTTCTTCGGCTTCATGATCGGCGACCTCGGCCTCGGGATCATCATGACGATCCTGGGCGCGCTGATGGTCACGAAGCTCAAGCGCGTCGAGCTGATGAAGGAGCTCGGCACCGCGTTCATCGTGGCCGGCGTCATCGCCATCATCTTCGGCGGCGTCGTCTTCCAGGACGCGTTCGGCCTCCCGCTCACGCACAACGGCGCGATGACCACGGAGCTGGCCGGCCCCGAGCTGAACCTCGCCAGCCCGACGTGCGGCGACGTCTACGACCACCTGCACGAGGCCCCGTGGACGTGCCTCCTCTCGGGGAGCCGCGACACCGCGCTCTCGTCGCTGCCGCACCTGGAGCCGCTGATCCACAAGGTCACCGACGTGCACGTCATGCTCGTCCTCTCGCTCCTCGCGGCGGGCGTGCACCTGCTCATCGGCCTGCTCATCGGCATCCGCAACGAGATCGGCCACGGCGCGAAGCACCTGACCGCCAAGATCGGCTTCCTCGTGCTGCTGCTGGCCTTCTACCCCGCGGTCCTCGCGCTGCTCTCGGCGCTTCCCCCCTTCCTCACGGCCTCGCAGGCCTACACCATCGCGGGCGTCGGCTTCGTCGTGGGCGCGATCCTGCTGGGCTGGGCCGAGGGCTTCGCCGGCGTGCTCGAGATCCCCTCGATGCTCAGCAACATCCTGTCCTACCTGCGTCTGGGCGCCGTCGCGATCGCGAAGGGCGCCATGGCCGCGGCGTTCAACAACCTCACGCTGGTGAGCATCGGGCTCGCGGCGGGCGCGGGCATCCCGCTGCTCATCGTGGCCTTCCTGCTCTTCCTCGTCGTGCAGGCGCTGCTGTTCGTGCTGGGCATGCTCAGCGCGGGCATCCAGGCCATCCGTCTCAACTTCGTGGAGTTCTTCACGAAGTTCTTCAAGGGTGGCGGCCAGCCGTTCCGACCGTTCGGTCGCGAGCGTCAGGTCACCACCCCCGCGCAATCCCCTTCGACCCCGTAACGCATCATGGAGAGATCTAGAATGCAGAACAAGCTCGTCGTCCTCGGCCTCACCCTCGTCTGCCTCGGCCTCATCCCCGCCGCCTCCGCCGGCGACTGCACCACCGCCGACTCGTGCAAGGAATCCGCCAAGGGCTGGATCGCCATCGGCGCCGGCATCGCGGTCGGCCTCGCGGGCCTCGGCACCGGCATCGCCCAGTCCCAGATCGGCGCCGCCGCCGTCGGCGCGACCGCCGAGGATGCGGGCTTCCTGGGCCGCGCCCTGCTGTTCATCGCCATCCCCGAGACCGTCGTCATCTTCGGTCTCCTGATCGCGTTCCTGCTCCTCGGCAAGATCTGAGCCGCGTGGACGCGACGTGGCGATGAACGCGACGAACGTTGGTGAACCTCATGGGTCTCGACAAGGTCGTTGACAACATCCGCTCCGAGGGCCGCAGCGCGAGCCAGTCCACGGTGGCGAACGCCCGCAAGGAGGCGGACGCCATCCTGGCCGACGCGAGGCGCCAGGCCGACGAGGTCCGCGCCAAGCGCGCCGGCGAGGCCACCGCGGCCGCCGAGGCGCTGTTGAAGCGCGAGAGCGCGAACGCCGACCTCGAGGCCCGCCGCCTGCGCCTGGCCGCCGAGCGCGAGCTGGTCGCGTCCCTGCGCAGCGAGCTGGAGAAGCGCCTTGCCGCGCTCCCCGAGTCGCAGCGCGAGGCGCACCTGAAGTCGCTCGTGGCCCGCGCCAACGTGCCCAACGGCAAGGTGTGGGTCGCCAAGCAGGACGAGAAGCTCGCGCAGCGCGCCGGCCTGAAGATCGCCGGCACGTTCGAGGGCCTTGGCGGCGTCGTCGTCGAAGCCGCCGACGGCGCCACGCGCGAGAACCTGCGCTACGAGACGCTCCTCGACGAGATCTGGTCCGGCTCGACCGCCGAGGTCGCGAACCTCCTGAAGGCGTGATATCAAGATGGCGTCCCGGTTCTTCCTGCGCGGCGGCGGAAACTACGCGTACGTGAACGCGCGCGTCCGCGCCAAGCGCGCGGCGCTCCTCCCCGCGGAGGAGTACCCGAAGCTCCTGCTGCGCGACGCCAACGAGGTCGCGCGCTTCCTGCAGGAAGGCTCCTACAAGGCCGAGATCGACGAGCTGGCCGGCCGGTTCCGCGGCGCGGAGCTGGTCGAGCGCGCCACGCGCCTGAAGCTGGGCCGCGTCTACTCGCAGGTCCTGGGCTTCGCCACGGGCGAGCTCCAGGTCATGATCGCGCAGTACCTGGGCCGCTACGACGCTTCCAACGTGAAGACCATCCTGCGCGGCAAGTTCGCCCGGGCGCGCCCCGAGGAGATCCTCGCCGAGACGGTCCCCACGGGCATGCTCGTGGACCGGCTCGACGAGCTTTGCCGGCTTGATAGCATCGAGGCCGTGGTCGACGCGCTCCAGGGCACGCCGTGGGGCAAGGTCCTCGCGGCGCAGACCGAGGGGCGCACGACCTCCAACCTCGTCGCCATCGAGAACGCGCTGGACAAGGCCTACTACGAGAGCCTCGTCGCCAGCATCCCCACCTCGGGCGCCGCGAACCGCGCCTTCCTGGAGTGGGCGCGCAACGAGATCGACGTCGTGAACCTGAAGACGCTCTTCCGCCTGCGCTTCGCGGGCGTCTCCGACTGGGAGCCCTACTTCCTGGACGAGGGGCGCGAGGTCGCGCGCGAGACCGCGCAGCGCATCGTGCGCGGCTCCGACGACGAGGTCCTCCAGGAGCTTGGCAACCTCTCGCTGGGCGCCGCCGTCGTGGACGCGGCGCGGGCCTCGCTCGCGGCGCGCAACGTGAGCGCGGTCGCCACGGCGCTCGACAAGGAGCTGCTGCGCGATGCGGACGACTTCAGCCACCGCGCGCCGCTCTCCGTGCTGCCGGTCATCGACTTCATCCTCCGGAAGCGCATCGAGGCCGACAACCTGCGCGCCATCGCGTATGGCAAGCAGACCGGCCTGCCGAACGCCACCATCGAGGAGTTGCTCAATCTATGACGAGCGCCAAGGAGATCGCAGTGATGGGAGGCCCCGACTTCGTGCTCGGGTTCAACCTCGCGGGCGTGCGCCGCACCTACCCCACGGACAGCGCCTCGTTCGCCAAGTCGCTCGACGGCCTGCTCCACAAGCCCGACAACGTGGGCATCCTCATCGTCCAGGACAGCGACCTGTCCCACCTTCCGCCGCTGCTGCGCAAGAAGGCCAGCGAATCCCTCGAGCCGGTCATCGTCGCCATGGGCGAGGGCGCCGGCCAGGACGACCTGCGCGAGAAAGTGAAGCGCGCCATCGGCATCGACATCGTGAAGTGATATTATGGCCCAAGCTCCCACGACACAGACGCACAACAACCCGGGCGGGCAGACCCGCAGCGGCAGCGAGGGTGGCGCCCGAGGCGCCTCGGGCCGCATTTTCCGCATCGCCGGCCCCGTCGTGACCGCCACGGGCATCAAGGCCCGCATGTACGACGTCGTCTTCGTGGGCAACGAGAAGCTCATGGGCGAGGTCATCGAGATCGCCGGCGAGAAGACGATCATCCAGGTCTACGAGGAGACGTCGGGCATCCGCCCCGGCGAGCCCGTGGCCGAGACCGGCGCGTCGCTCTCCGTCGAGCTCGGCCCCGGCCTGCTCACCTCCATCTACGACGGCATCCAGCGCCCCCTCGAGGTCCTGAAGGACAAGATGGGCGACTTCATCCTGCGCGGCGTGCTCGCGCCCGGCCTCGACCACAACAAGAAGTGGGACTTCAAGCCGACGAAGAAGGTCGGCGACGCCGTCACCGGCGGCACCGTCATCGGCACCGTCCAGGAGACGGAGACCATCGTCCACAAGATCATGGTCCACCCGGACGTCGGCGCGACCAAGATCAAGAGCATCAACGCCGGCGCCTACACCGTGGACGACGTCGTCGCCACGCTGGAGAACGGCGCCCAGGTGCAGCTCATGCAGAAGTGGCCCGTGCGCCGCCCCCGCCCGTACGCGGAGAAGCTGCGCCCGGACATCCCGCTCGTCACGGGCATGCGCATCCTCGACGGCCTCTTCCCGCTCGCCAAGGGCGGCACCGCGGCCATCCCCGGCCCCTTCGGCTCGGGCAAGACCGTCACGCAGCAGAGCCTCGCCAAGTTCTCCGACGCGCAGATCGTGGTCTACATCGGCTGCGGCGAGCGCGGCAACGAGATGACCGAGGTGCTCACGGAGTTCCCCCACCTGGAGGACCCGAACACGGGCAAGGCGCTCATGAACCGCACCGTGCTCATCGCGAACACGAGCAACATGCCCGTGGCCGCGCGTGAGGCGTCGTGCTACACCGGCATCACCCTCGCGGAATACTTCCGCGACCAGGGCTTCGACGTGGCGCTCATGGCCGACTCGACCTCCCGCTGGGCCGAGGCCATGCGTGAGATCTCCTCGCGCCTGGAGGAGATGCCCGGCGAAGAGGGCTACCCTGCCTACCTCGCGGCGCGCCTCGCCGAGTTCTACGAGCGCGCCGGCCGCGTCAAGACGCGCAACGGCGAGTTCGGCTCGATCACCGTCATCGGCGCCGTGAGCCCCGCGGGCGGCGACTTCTCGGAGCCCGTCACGCAGAACACGCTGCGCATCGTCAAGTGCTTCTGGGCGCTCGACGCGAAGCTCGCCCAGCGCCGCCACTTCCCGGCCATCAACTGGCTCGACTCGTACTCGCTCTACGAGAACGACCTCGCGCCGTGGTACGAGAAGAACGTCTCGCCCCAGTGGACCGAGATGCGCAAGTGGGCCGCCAACACGCTCCAGGTCGAGGCCGAGCTGCAGGACATCGTCCAGCTCGTCGGCAGCGACGCGCTCCCCGAGGAGCAGCAGCTGACCCTTGAGATCAGCCGTGGCATCCGCGAGGTCTTCCTCCAGCAGAACGCCTTCCACCCCGTGGACGCGTACGCGCCGCTCAAGAAGCAGCTCGACATCCTCATCGCGCTGCGCAAGTGGGAGGGCCTCGCCAAGAACGCGCTCCAGAACGGCGTGCCGCTCGGCGAGATCCTCAAGGTCAACATCCGCGGCGACCTCGCGAAGGCGAAGTTCGAGAAGGACTGGGACATGGAATACAAGAACGTCCTGTCCTCGCTCGAGTCGCAGTTCGCGAAGCTGAAGAGCGCGTGAGCGCCACCGCCCGGGGAGCCCCCCGGACGCGTATTTTTTCCAATCAGCTTTTCTCGTGCTTTGCAATCGGGTCAGCGTGGACGAGATCCCGCCCGCCTTGCCCGACGAGCCGTCTTGGTCAGACGTTGCGGACCATGTCCTTCACCTCGAGGGCTTCACGGATTTTGAGCGGGAGAAGTTGCGCCGCTCAATCCGCCGGCTGGATGACTCCCTCGGCCCCCAGACGACGTCAATTCGCACGCTCTACTCCCTTGTACACAACTACGCTCCATGGACCCGGTTCCACCTTGCGCATTTGAGCGATGACCTGCATGACGCTGCGGGCATGGGCAACTTCCAACAGCTGCAGCAACGTCTCAGGGAGGAGGCCCGCTTTGCGGAAGCGCGATCCGTCCTCGGTGTCGCCGCGCGGCTTGGGCGAACGGGATTTGACGTATCTTTCGATACACCCGTGCGTGTCCATGGGAACCAGAAGATTCCCGACATCGCTGCTATCTGGCGGCGAACCGGGGACCGGATCGTCGTGGAGGTTTCCTCCCTTGGTCCGAGCCGCGAGGAAGAGGAGACGTGGCGTTCTTTCCGGGCCGTGACGGATCTCTTCTGGATGGATCGAGACTTGGCAGCTGCTGGCCGATTGAAGCGCACCCTCTCGGGCGCGCATTTGGAGGTTGTGCTGGGGGAAATCCGCCGGCTCATGGAGCGAGTTCGACAAACCAAGCAGGCGGAAGAATTCGTCCGAAATGACGTTCTCGATCTGGCTGTGGCACCCCGGGAAGACGAGGTCTTCCTGAAGCTATGGAAGGCTCAGCACGGACTCACTGGAACGTTTGAGGGCCCAGCATCATCGGGTGACGCGCTCAACCGCGTGATGGGCAAAATCCGTAACGAGCAGAAACAGCTTCCTCACGACGAACCAAGTTCCATTGTCCTGCACGTTCCGTTGGGTACGTTTGGCTACATGCTCTCGGGGGTCGAGCTCGCGAGGATAGCGGCTCGCCTGGAGGAAACCGTCTTCGAGTTTCCTCATTTGTTCTCAGTTGTGCTGCTTTCCGAGAGCTTGAGCATCGGGAAAACGGAGATCGTCCAGCAGCACGGCGGCCAAGTCCACTTCATGCGGCTGCCTCGGAAATACGTCGAGGAAAGCGGCCTTCTCCTGACAAACCGCCTCTGCGAACTCAAGATGGCCCTTGCTTCAATCACAGCATGGAACCGTGCCTTTCTCGGGTAGTCGTGCTCATGACACGTGACGCTGCTGGAGTGACTGGGAAACGCATCGAGTGGCGCTGATGCAGCGGGAGCTGCGCCCGCCGAATGCCGCATCGGGCGCCCGCCATGACCCTGCGGCCGACCCAACGTGCGTGCCGACGTCATATTCGCCCGCTACGGCAAGGCGTTGGGCTGCGAGCACTTCAGCGTGTTCTCCGCCGAGAGCTCGGCATACACATGATTTGGCGCATGCGTAGCGCGTTGGGCCTACTGCGGCATCTCGCCCGCGCCGCCCATGCTGGCCATCGCTTCGGCGCGCATCTTCTCCTTCTCCGCCGCGGTCATCTTGGCGGGGAAGTTGAACGCCCACGCGTGGCCGGAGGGGTCGCGGAGCTGGCCGTACCAGTCGCCCCAGAACTGCTTCGCGAGCGGCATCGTGACCTTGGCGCCGTTGGCGACCGCGCGCTCCCAGAACTTCTGGATGTCCTTGTGGTACACGTTGACCGTGACCGAGGCGCCCACGCGCGCGGGGTCGGCGATCTCGCTGCCGGGGAAGATGTCGGCCAGGAAGATGTTCGAATCGCCGATCTTCAGCGCGGCGTGCATGATCTTCGTCGGGCCCGCCATCTGGCGGCTCAATTCCTTCGCGCCGAAGACCTTCTTGATCCAGTCGATCTCCTGCGCCGCGTTGCTCACGGCGAGGTAGGGCGTGATGGTGCTCGGCTTGGCCTGCGCGGCGGGCGCGCGGGCGGCCTTCTTCGCGGGCCTGCGGGCGGTCTTGCGGACGGCGGTCTTCCTCGTGGACTTCTTGGCCTTCGCCATAGGAATTTCCCCGGGGGGCCAAGCCCAGCGGACAGCATCAAGGTGACCGCCACCCTTTTCCCCTTCTTGCCTTACTCCGGCGCGTATGCCCGAGTCCAAAGCGGCCGTGGGTCTCGACGGGGTGGTGGCCGCGCAGACGCGCCTTTCCCTCGTGGACGGCCAGAACGGCGTGCTCGTCATCGCCGGCTTCCCCGTCGAGGAGCTGGCGCCCAAGGCCTCCTTCGAGGAGGTCGTCTTCCTGCTCTGGAACGACCGTCTTCCCACCGAGCGCGAGCTGGCCGCGTTGCGCCTGGAGCTGGCCGGCCTGCGGCAGCTTCCCCTCGCCACCGCGCGCCTCCTGCGCGACGCCGCCGCGCAGAAGGCGCCCGTCATCGACGCGCTGCGCATGGCCGCGAGCACGCTCTCGCTCCAGGCGCATGGCGAGACCGCCTCCAACGATCCCCAGCGGGATGCGAAGGCGCTCATCGCGCGCTTTCCCGTCATCGTCGCGGCCTACTGGCGCCTGCTCGAAGGGCAGGAGCCGATCCCCGCCGACGCCAACCTGCACCACGCGGCGAACTTCCTCTACATGCTGACGGGCAAGGTCCCCTCGGCCGAGCGCGCCCGCGCGCTGGAGACGTACCTCAACACGGTCTCGGACCACGGCTTCAACGCGAGCACGTTCACCTGCCGCGTCATCGTGAGCACGCAGAGCGACATGGTCAGCGCCGTCACGGGCGCCATCGGCGCGCTCAAGGGCCCGCTGCACGGCGGCGCGCCCGGCCCCGCGCTCGACATGGTCTTCGAGATCGGCACGACCGACCGCGCCGAGAGCGTGCTGCGCGAGAAGATCCGCCGCGGCGAGCGCCTCATGGGCTTCGGCCACCGCGTCTACAAGGTGCGCGACCCGCGCGCCGACGTGCTCAACGCCGCGGCCGAGAAGCTCTACCGGGGAGATGCGGACCGCAAGCTGTACGACCTCGCCACGCAGGTGGAGAAGGTCGCGCTGCGCGTGCTCGAGGAGGAGAAGCCCGGCCGCAACCTGAAGACGAACGTCGAGTTCTACACGGCGCTCGTGCTCCACGGCATCGAGCTGCCCACGGACCTCTTCACGCCCTGCTTCGCCATCGGCCGGGTCGCGGGCTGGACCGCGCACGGCTTCGAGCAGCAGGCGCTCGGGAAGCTGATCCGGCCGCAGTCCGAGTACGTCGGGCCGCGGGACCGGCGCTACACGTCGGTGGATCGCCGATGATCCCCAAGCGCAAGTTCGGCCCGACCGGCGTCGACGTCCCCGTCCTGGGCCAGGGCACGTGGCAGCTGCGCGACAAGGGCGCGGCGCTCGAGACGCTCAAGGTGGGCCTCGACCTGGGCATGACGCACGTCGACACCGCGGAGCTCTACCGCGGCAGCGAGGAGGTCGTCGGCGAGGCGATCCGCGGCCGGCGCGAGCAGGTCTTCCTCGTGAGCAAGGTGCTCCCCTCGCACGCGTCGTTCGAGGGCACGCTGCGCGCCTGCGAGCAGAGCCTCGCCAAGCTGGGCACGGAGCGGCTGGACGTCTACCTCCTGCACTGGAGCGACGGCTCGCATCCGATCGCGGAGACGATGCGCGCGATGGGCGAGCTGATCGACAAGGGCAAGATCCGGTGGGCCGGCGTGTCGAACTTCGACGTCGAGGAGCTGGAGGAGGCCAAGTCCGCGCTGGGCCGGCACCGCCTCGCGTGCAACCAGGTGCTCTATCACCTCGACCAGCGCGGCATCGAGAGCGACGTGCTCCCCTGGTGCAAGCGGAACGGCGTCGCGGTCGTGGGCTATTCGCCCTTCGGCAGCACGAACGGCTTCCCCTCCGCCGCGAGCCGCGGCGGCAAGGCGCTCGGCGACGTGGCGCGCCGGCTGGGCAAGACGCCCCGCCAAGTGGCGCTCGCGTTCCTCTCGCGCGATCCGGACGTGTTCCTCATCCCGAAGGCCGAGAAGGTCGAGCACGCGCGCGACAACGCAGGCGGCGGGCTGACGCTTTCCAAGAATGATATCGAGGCGCTCGACGCGGCGTTCCCGATGAAGCCCGGCTTGAGCTTCCTATAGAATCGTCACGTCACTGCTCCATGTCCTCGCTCGACTCCGCCATCTCGCGGATCGTGTCGCCCCGGCGCGCCGGCGGCGACTCGAACGTCTCCTGAAGCTGCTCCTTCTCGATGTGCGCGTCCGCGTCTGAGTCGTCGGACGAAGACGAGCCGAACTGCGGTTCGGTGGCGTCCTCCTCGGCCATCTCGGGTTTGCGTGGTGGCATGCCGCTCATTCCTCCGTGTCCTCCGTGTCCATCTCGACGAATCCGGTCTCGCCGCTGCGCTTGTGGCCGGGCGGGTTTCGCTCGGCCTCGGCGTCGCCCTCCTTGCCGCCGCTCGTCTCGCGCGGGCCCTCCGGCTTCGGCAGGTTGGGATCGCGCCACTTGTCCGCGACCTCGTGCGACATCTGGTCCTGCCGCTGCGTGGTGGGCAGGAAGGACTGGCCCTTCTCGCCCTCGTCGGCGGCGACCGCCATCGGCTTCTTCTCCTGGCGCGCGGCCTCGGTGGGAAGCGGCGGAGCGTAGGGCCCGACGGGCTCGAACTTCTCCTTCTTTTTCTCCATCACGACACGTCCGAGCGTTCCTCGGCGCTCGCGTCCTGCGGCTCCATGGGCTTGCGCGGCGTGGGCTCGCTGGGCGGGCGCGAGTTGTCCGGCTCGCGCACCCGCGTGGGGTTCGAGCCCTTGCCTGGCTTGACGTTGGGATCGTTGTCGACCATGCGATCCTGTGCGGCGCGCGGAGGGTCATGGCTTCTCGCGGATCGATCGATGGCGCGAGGCTCCGGAGCCCTGAGCCCGGAGCCTTGAGTCCAGCGTCCGCGGCATGCCTCAGCGCACCAGCTTGAACCCGATGTTCGGGCCCATCTTCTGCCCGTAGCCGAGCTGGATGTTGAAGTAGCCCAGCGTCTCCATCCAGCGCGCGTTCTTGAGCGGCCCCGCGTCCACGGGGTCGAAGCCGATGTCGCGGCCCAGGTCGCGCACGAGGTTCTTCGCCTCGTTGTCGTTGCCCGCCACGAAGAGCGTCAGCTTCTCGCCGTTGACTTCGCCGGTGCTCATGTGCTGCGCGAAGACGGTGTTGAATGCCTTGACGACCTTCGCCCCGTCGGCCCACTTCTGGACCTGCTCGGCGCCGCTCTCGCGCGTGGGCTCGATGGCCAGGCTCTGGTCGGCGCCGACCGCGTTGGTGACGTCGATGAGCGGCTTGCCCTTGTGCGCGCCGCCCATCTCGCGGATGGCGTTCTCACGCTCGCCGAAGGGGACGGCGAGGATGATCACGTCGGCCCACTTCGCGATCTCCGCCACGCGGCCGGGCTCCTTGCCCGCGGCCTTGACGTCGTGCTTGCGTTGCAGTCCTTCGCGGAGCGCGCCGCCGACGTTGCCATCGCCGATGATGCCGACCTTCGTCATGCGGACCCAGGTGCTTGCGGGCGTGCATGAGCGCGCGCACGTTCGGGCAGCCGAGCATAGGCTGTCCTGCCGTTCTTCCTCCAGCCACAGAGGACACAGAGGTCACGGAGGGACGAGAGAAGTCGCCTCTGTGACCTCTGTGTCCTCCGTGGCTGGAGGCGGAGCGACCCGGATCAGACGAGCACGTGGAGCGCTCCAGGGAGGGCCTCGACCGCACATGGCGTCCGGCCGTACGCCTCGCCGTCCCCCAGGAGCGGCGAGGGCTCCGCGGGCGCGATCTCGATGCGGCGCGCGCGGGCCACGAGCACCTCGGGCTGGCCGACGTGGCGCCCCTCGAAGATCATCGGGAAGAGGCGCAGCAGCCGCGCGCGGCCGACCTGGCGCAGCGCGATGACGTCGAGCAGGCCGTCGTCGGGCGCGGCGTCGGGCGCGATCCGCATGCCGCCGCCGGTGCGCGCGACGTTGCAGACCGCGACGAGCGCGTACGGCCCGTCCTCCGCGCGGCCGTCGAGCGAGAGCCGCGTGGCGGGGCTGGCGAGACGCGCGACCTCGGGGAAGACCGCGAGCGAGTAGCTCCGCGCGCCGGCCCACTTGAAGCGGCGGTTCGCCAGGTCGCACACCTTCGCCATGAAGCCGACGCCGAAGACGCCGACGAAGTGGCGCGACTGGCCCGCCTCCCACGCGACGCGGCCGGCGTCGAGCGCGCGCGGCTCGCCCTTCGCGATGCGCGCGGCGGCGTCCTCGAGGCCCACGACGCCCAGGCTCGCCAGGAAGTCGTTGCCGGTGCCGCCGGGAATCGGGCCCAGCTCGACGGGCCGCCCGCTGCGCAGGATGCCGTCGGCGACCTCGCTGCACGTGCCGTCGCCCCCCACCACGAGGATGCGCGGGGCGCCTTGGCGCGCCAGCTCCTCCGCGAGGCGGGCGCCGTCGCCGGGCGCGATGGTGGGGACGGGGCGCGCCGCGATGCCGTGGGCCTTCAGCCGCACGCGCGCGGCCTCCATGCGGCGCTCGCCGCGGCCGCCGCCGGCGCGCGGGTTGTAGATGAGGGGGACGCCCTGCACGGAGGGCAAGGAACCTCGGCACGCTTAAGCGCCGGGCCCGGGGATGGAAGCCCTCATGCTCGACGCGATGCAGCGCATGTCCAACCAGCTTCCGCCGCGGCTGAAGGCGCTGCTGAACCTCGCGATCTCCGTCGTGCTCGTCGGCCTCGCCATCCCGCTCGCGTGGGCGGGCGTCGCCACGTCCTCCTGGAGCGACGCCGCGCTCGGCCTGGGCCTCCTGCTCCTGGGCGTGTTCAACCTGTTCACGTGATCCCTTGCGCGCCGCCCTCCTGCTGGCCATCCTGCTTCTCCTGCCGCCGCTCGCGGCCGCGGCGAGCTATCCGGACCCGCAGAAGGCGCCCCGTTATTTTGATAGCACGTGCATCGCGCAGCACGACCGGCGCTTCGTCTACGACTACGTCGGCCTCCTCGACGCGCGGATGGGGCAGGCGATCGAAGACGCGGCGTGCGAGGTGTACGCCAACACGAGCGCCCACTTCGTGCTCGCCACCGTGCCCGACACGGGCGACGAGAGCCTGGAGTCGTACTCGCTGCACATGTTCGAGACGTGGGGCATCGGAACGGAGGAGGACAACAACGGCATCCTCCTGCTCTACGTCGATCACTACAACCTCTCGGGGAAGTCCAGCGCGCTGCGCGTGGAGGTGGGCTACGGCCTCGAGGGCGTCGTCAACGGCCACGTCTCCGCCGACGCGATCCGCCTCATGCAATCGGAGAAGCAGAAGGCGCTCGACGGCGGGCTTGACGAGGCCTCCGCGAAGGACTACGCGATGGGCTCGGGCGCGGCGTTCCTGCTCCAGACGATCGCGGACGGCTACACCGACGGCCACTTCCCGGCGCCGCAGCCGCAGGACCCGGGATCGCCGCCGGTCTGGTTCTGGATCGTCGGGATCGTCTTCGCGCTCGCGCTCCTCCAAGGCTTCGCGCGGCACGCGCACGGCGCCTCGGGCTGGGGCTACCAGACGGGCTCCTCGGGGGCGTGGCAGGGCGTGGTCGCGGGCATGTTCATCCGCGACCTCATGCGCCGGGGCGGCGGCGGAGGCGGCGGCTGGGGCGGAGGCGGCTTCGGCGGCGGAGGGTTCGGCGGCGGAGGGTTCGGCGGAGGACGCAGCGGCGGCGGAGGCGGATCGGGTGGCTTTTGAGATCAGCGGCAGGTGGACGTGACATGGTGAAAGGGACCTACGTGGCGTTGGGCATCCTCGCGGCGATCGCGCTCATCGCGGTGGGCGTCGTGGGCGCCGGCATCGCGGCCTACAACAGCCTGAACCGGAGCAGCATCGCGGTGGACGCGCAGGGCAAGGACGTGGACGTCATCTACCAGCGCAACTTCCAGCTCCTGCCGCAGCTCGACAGCATCGCCACGCGCTACTTCGCCAACGAGACGGCGGTGCAGGAGCAGGTCGCGGCGCTGCGCAGCGGGATCACGGCCGCGCAGAACGGCAGCCTCACCGTGAAGACGAACCTGACCGAGCAGCTCAACGGCCTCGTCGCGGTGCTCGGCTCGCGCGCCGAGAGCTATCCGCAGCTCAAGGGGGACCAGCTCTTCATCACGCTGCAGGACGAGACGACGAACTCGGCCAACAAGCTCGCGGCGGAGAAGCTGCGCTACAACGATCTCGCGCAGGCGTACAACACGGAGCGCAACACCTGCTGCTTCCCGATCCTCGTGGCGCACATGACGGGATTCGCGCCCAAGGAATACATCGGATACAACGATCGGCCCAACCAGGAATCGTTCCCGGCCGGTCAAGGATTGTAGGTTTGCCCGGGCTCCCTTCCCGACACCGCGCATCCGAGGCATCCGCGGATTCCGGGATTCTCGGTGTCGGGAAGGGAGCGCCGGCAAGGCGCTCGCGGAAGGCTCAGTCGCACTCCCAGTGCGGGCAGAGGGGGACGTTCGTGCAGAAGGGCATTTCCTCGCTGACCGTCGGGCCGCAGATGTCGTAGCCCCACAGGCACGAGGACGCCGTGTAGCCGGCGACGCACGGGCCCGAGACGGGCACGGGCAGCGGGCCGGTCTGGATCGAGATGCAGCTCCAGTGGTGGCAGCCGGGGATGTCGACGCACGCGGGGATCTGGAGGCTGGCGTAGGGGCTGCACACGTCGTGGTCGCCGAAGCAGGGCGAGTGGAGGACGCCGTACACGCAGGGCGGGTACGTGCCGGGGCCCTGCGCGTCGGCGGCGGGGACGAAGGCGAAGAAGGCGAACGCGAGCGAGAGCGCGGAGAGAAGGACGAAGCGATTCATGGAGATCACGCCTGGACGAGGTCGCTGTTGCAGTGGAGCGTGCCGTCCGTGCCCTCGACGCAGGTCACGGCGAACGCGGGATAGCAATATTCGCAGGTGGCGACGGGCCCGACCTCGCGGCCGTTGACCCAGCACGCCGCGGCGATGGGGCCGGGGCCGATGACCTCGGTGCAGGTGGCGCTGGGCGGGATGCCGCTGGTCGTGGTCACGGGCAGGCAGTTGGGGACCTGCTCGCTGATGGCGAAGCAGAAGAGCGAGTGGCACGTCGAGTCGCGCAGCGAGGTGCACGTCCAGACGGGGACGTCGGGCTTGGCGTTCGCCGCAGGAACGGCGACGATCAGCAGCGAGGCGGCGACGAGCAGGATGGGGAAAGCGCGCATGTGGGCTCAACTCCTCAGAGCATCGGGACGGCCATCGTCAGGTCAGCGGGGACGCACGCGCAGGGCGCGCACTCGAAGTAGCCCCAGCCGCACGGGTCGGTCGGGTCGCAAACGGGGCGCAGCGTCGCGCAGTTGACGGTGACGCCCACCGGGTTGTCCATGCAGAAGGGGACCTCGAGGCTGTAGTAGACGCAGACGTCGTGCGTGCCGTCGACGCCCCAGCACTCGGGCGCGGTGACGCCCGCGACGCAGATCGTCGGGACGCAGCCCGCGCAGCCGGGCGCCGACTCGGGCGACTGGGCCGGCATGCACGCGCAGACGAACGAGAGGCATTCGTTGTGCTTGCCGTAGACGCACACGAGGTCCGTGCCGTCGCAGGGCGCATGGCCCTGGGTGCAGAGCTTGTCCGTCGCGGTGAACGGCAGGCAGGCGCCCGCCGAGGTGGGCGTGGGCCAGACGCAGAGCGTGCTGGCGCAGCCGTGGTCGTTCACCTCGTCGGTGCAGAGCGCGGGCGTCGTGGGCTGCGCGCCGGCCATGGGGCCGAGCGCCACGAGCGCGGAGGTGGCCAGAAGGAGGGGGACGAGAGCGTGGGGAAGACGCATGGTTGTGCCCGTCGTGGCAAGCCGTGACAGGGAGATGACCGTTTCCCATGCAGCCAGTCGGATGCATACGGCGTCAGTACGCGCGGAGCCGCAGGTCCGGCACGCGGCCGAGGTCGCGCGCGTTGCGCGTCACGAGCGTCTCGTCCTCGCTCACGGCGATGGCCGCCACCATGGCGTCGAACGGGTCGAGCCCCCACCCCTCGGCGGCGGACGCGGCCAGGAGGCGCGCGGCGAGGATGGCGTGCGCCGGCTCGAACGCGACGCCCGGCGCGCCCAGGAGCACGGCCTGGACCGCGGCGACCTCGCGCGGCTGGCGGCGGGCGCGCTCCAGCGCCTCCCAGAACTTCGCCAGCGCGGGCGCGGGGACGCGCATCGCCTCGCTGCCCGACTCGGCCTCCTCCGCCAGCGCGCGGGCGCCCGGATCCCCGCGCGCAAGGTCGATCAGGAACGTCGTGTCGACCATCATGCGCCGCGACGCTCCGTGGCGCGCCGCTCGTCCCGCGCGCGCAGGGCGGCCTCGGCGATGGCGGCGCTCTCGGCCGGTGATAGCAATTCTCCGAGGCGCCGGAGCGAGCGCTTCCCGGTGACGTGCATGACGACGTCGGTGAAGCTCTCGCCGGGCCGCTTCATCGCCGCGAGGCGCTCGTAGGCCGCGCTGGTGATCGTGATCGTCCGGACGCCCACACGCCGTCAACACACTCAACACACTTGTTGTCTTCGGCGCATTGCCCATCTTCCGAGCAAAGCCTCATCTACCCCTTGCAGTCTCGCCGCCGCATGGCCAAGGAATACCAGACGATCACCGAGGTCGCCGGTCCGCTCGTCTTCGTCGAGAAGACGGAGCCCGTCGGCTACGGTGAGCTCGTGCAGATCCGCCTCAACGACGGCTCGATCAAGGGCGGCCAGGTGCTCGACACCTCCGACGACCTCGTCGCCGTGCAGGTCTTCGAAGGCACCTCGGGCATCAACCGCGAGGCGTCGGTCAAGTTCCTCGGCGACACGATCAAGCTCAGCGTGTCCAAGGACATGCTCGGCCGCATCCTCACCGGCCGCGGCGAGCCCCGCGACGGCGGCCCGGCCATCGTCCCCGACAAGCGCCTTGATATCACCGGCGCGGCCATCAACCCGTACTCGCGCGAGTCGCCCAAGGAGTTCATCCAGACCGGCATCTCCACGATCGACGGCATGAACACGCTCGTGCGCGGCCAGAAGCTCCCGATCTTCTCGTCCTCGGGTCTCCCGCACAACGAGATCGCGCTCCAGATCGCGCGCCAGGCCAAGGTGCGCGGCTCCGGCGAGGAGTTCGCCGTGGTCTTCGCCGCGATGGGCATCACGAACGAGGAGTACCAGGCGTTCAGGAAGGACTTCGAGCGCACCGGCGCGCTGAGCAAGGCCGTGCTCTTCGTCAACCTGGCCGACGACCCCGCCATCGAGCGCATCGTCACGCCCCGCATGGCGCTCACCGCCGCCGAGTACCTCGCCTACGAGCACGACTACCACGTGCTGGTCATCCTCACGGACATGACCAACTACTGCGAGGCGCTCCGCCAGATCGGCGCCGCCCGCGAAGAGGTGCCCGGCCGCCGCGGCTACCCCGGCTACATGTACACCGACCTCGCGCAGATCTACGAGCGCGCGGGCAAGATCAAGGGCCGCAAGGGCAGCATCACGCAGGTGCCCATCCTGACGATGCCCGGCGATGATATCACCCACCCGATCCCGGACCTCACCGGCTACATCACCGAGGGCCAGATCGTGGTCAGCCGCGAGCTGCACCGCAAGGGCGTCTACCCCCCGATCAACATCCTGCCCTCGCTCTCGCGTCTGATGAACGCGGGCATCGGCAAGGACACCACCCGGAAAGACCACAAGGGCGTGTCCGACCAGTGCTACGCCGGCTACGCGGAAGGCAAGGACCTCCGCGGCCTCGTGGCGATCGTCGGCAAGGAAGCGCTCTCCGAGCGTGACGTGAAGTTCCTGGAGTTCGCGGATCTCTTCGAGGACAAGTTCGTCCGCCAGGGCCGCGACGAGGACCGCACCATCGAAGGCACGCTCGACCTCGCGTGGAAGCTCCTGGGCCACATCCCGCCCGCGCAACTGACGCGCCTGGACCGCAAGCTCATCGACGAGTACTATCCGAAGCAGGCCGCGGCGCCCGCGCAGAAGTAGGCGCGTCGTCCGGCCGCGCGTCCTGCGGTCGTCCCTTTTCCATTTCTTTGATGCCCCAGCGCGGGCTCTTCGGCGCGTGCAGTTCGAGGAAGCCATCGCCCGCGTCGAAGGCGCGCTCGGCCACCGCTTCACGCGTCGCGACCTGCTGCGGGAGGCTCTGACCACGGGCGCCCATGCCCATGGCGCCGATCCCGGCGCGCGCCATCACGGTCGTCTTGCGTTCCTCGGGGACGCGGTGATCTACCTCATCGTCACGCGGGACGGGTTCGACGGCGCGCCCGAGCCCCAGCCCACCGACCGCGTGAAGCAGGGGCCTCTCCACGAGGCACGCAAGGCGCGCATCGAGAACGACCGCCTGACGCGCGTCGCGGCGAGCATGGGCCTGGAGCTTCCGGTCCGCGAGGGTCAGGCGGACGACGCGGGCCTGGGCCACGAGAAGCGGCTCGCGACCGCCATCGAGGCGATCGTCGGCGCGCTCTACGAGGACACCGGGCGCGACCTGGAGAGGACGGCACGGATCGTGCTGCCGTTCCTCGCCCGGGCTCCCTGACAAATATAACCAAATGGTTATGTAGCCATCCGGTTATGCAGTCCCATGGCCCCGACGCACGCCGTCCCTGGCTCGACGCTCACGCTCCCCTCCGACACCGAGATCCTGCTCGAACGCTCCTTCCGCGCGCCGCGTGCCCTTGTCTGGCGCGCGTTCACGGACCCCACGCTGCTCCCGAAGTGGTACGGCCCCGCCGAGCATTCGATGACGCGCTGCGAGATGGACCTGCGCCCGGGCGGGCGATTCCTCTGGGCGTGGGGAGCGCACGAGATGCCCGGCGTGTTCAAGGAGGTCGACGCGCCCCGCCGCCTCGTGTACGAGGACACCGGCGAGACGCCAAGCGTCGTCACCGTCACCTTCACCGAGGAGAAGGACGGCCGCACGAAGGTCGCGTTCCTCGCGCGCATGACGTCGAAGCTCGCGCGCGACGAGATCCTCTCCTCGGGTTGGACCGAAGGCACCGAGCTTGGCTACGTGCGCCTCGACGCGCTCCTCCCGGAGCTTGGATGAGCGACCGCCTCACGCTCACGTTCCACGCGCTCGCCGACCCCACGCGCCGCCGGATCCTGGAGCGCCTGAAGAAAGGCGAGGCCACCGTGCAGGAGCTCGCCGACCCGCTGCCGATCTCGCAGCCGGCGGTCTCGAAGCATCTCAAGGTTCTCGAGGAGGCCGGGCTCGTCAAGCGGCGCAACGACGCGCAGAAGCGGTACGCGAGCCTCCGCGGCAAGCCGCTCCAGGACGCCGTCGTGTACATCTCCGAGTTCCACCGCGCCTGGGAGGAGAACTTCGCCCGCCTTGACGACCTGCTGGAGGACGCCGTGGAAGAGGAGAGGAAGCGGAGCCGGCGGCGCTGAGCGCGGCCGCATCCCTTTTTCTCGTTCCTCCCGTTGCGCGCGCGTGCACGTCCGACGCGCCGAGCCGCGCGACTTCGACGCCGTCTCCGCCCTCCTGGTCGAGCTGGGCGGGGGGCGCCCGCCGCTGCCCACCGAGCCCGCGAGGCTCGCGGCCGTGCGTGACGTCTACGAGCGCGTCGTCGCCCAAGGCTTCTCCTTCGTCGCCGAGGAGGAGGGCCGCGTCGTGGGCGCGATCGTGGCGGACCTGCGCGAGCGCCTCAACCACCCGACGCCGGAGGTCTGGATCGCCGACCTCGTCGTCACCGAGGCGTTCCGCGGCCGCGGCGCGGGCGCGCACCGCATCTCGCTGGAAAGCGGACACTGGCGCAAGGACGCGCACAGGTTCTACAAGAGGGAAGGATTCGAGGACCTGGCATTGCACTTCTCGATGGCACTGCGACCGCGCGTCTAGAGGCTGCTTCACAACCTCTGTCG
>JAXDQU010000079.1:0-108106 GCA_034667685.1 Thermoplasmata archaeon
CCCCCATTGGGGGGCGGGGCGTGCCCCCGCCGGGTCCGGGCAGAGCCCGGCTGGGATGGCTTGGACTGGCAACGGGGCCTTGGCTACCGGCAGCCGCACAAGCACCCGTTACAGGCGGCATCCTCGCTGCCGTCGTGTCGGGCGCGCGCACGCGACCGACCGTGGGGGGCTCCGGGGGGCACGCCCCCCGGTGGGAGGGGATTGCGGGGAGGGCAAAGCCCTCCCCACGAATCTTCGGCGCCGATAGGCGCTCATGATTGGGGGTTCGGGGGCCGTGGCCCCCGAGCGGGGGAAAGGGGGCGGCAGCTCCCCTTCCTAAAAAAAGTCGAAGCTGGGGGCTGGCTTAGACAGGCAACCCACTTCCAGAACACTCTAACAAAATCGCCCTTGGTCCATGTCAGCAGTATGCAGACGACATGACAAGGCATCTTGTAAGTCTCCTGCGCAAAACAGAGCAGGCCGCGCTTCGGAAGGAGATCATCGCCCGCTTGAACGTGGCAGAATCGACGCTCCGAGAGTTCGCGGAACAGCAGCAGCTTGAGTACGACGCGCTGCCGCCGCCCTTTGTGGAGGCCGTCGTAAGCGCGTGCCTGAGCGGCGTAGCAGACGCGCCCGATGAAGTACGCGGCCTGCGCCCCTCTCAAATCCGCGAGTCGGAAACGGAGTAGGCGCAGCCGTCGCTCCGTCCGCATCGGATGGTCATGGAGGGAGAGGGGGGACTGAAAGTTGTCGCGCGTTGCGTGACGCAAAACGGTCCCGAGAATCCCTGTCTGCTGCTCGCGCAGATAACAACGGGCGTGCAGCCTGGCTCTCGGCCAGGTGGCCGCCATGATGGAAACCACGCACACCGAATCTGACTCCGACCGCAATCCGAACGCCCCGCGCAGCCTCCGGGCGCGTCTCGCGGCCAACAGGAAGGCCAGCGCGACGCGCCAGGACGCGGCCAACTTCGACATTCTGGACGCGGTGATCGGCATTTTCATCTTCGTGTCGATCATCGGTCTGGTCCCCGGCCAAATCCAGTCCGCCGTCGCCAACCTCACCGGCTTCCCCGGCGCGGGCACGCTGCTCAACCTCGTGCCCCTGCTGCTCGTGGCGATCCTGGTGTACCGCATCTGGAACGGTCGCGGCAAGGGCAGCGCGCGCCGGAGCTACCGCTGAAGGGGGACCCGGCGCATGGTCACGGCGCGGTACACAACAGACCTTGACGGGGCGCACACCGCTCAGCCCAGCGGACCCACCGCGCCCGCGACAGACCCCAAGGCGGTCCGCTCGCGCCTCGTCGTCCCCCTTCTCAATCTCATCTTCGCCGGCATCCTCGACGCCCTGCTGACCCTCGTGGGGATCGCGCAGGGCGGGCGCGAGTTGAACCCCAGCGCCGTGTGGCTGCTCTCGCGCGGCCCGGTCGCCTTCGTCGGCGCCAGGGTCGCCACGCTGGCCCTCGTCGGCGCGGGCCTCCTGTACCTCGCCCCCTCCGCGCCGCGCACGGCCCGCGCGTGCGTCGTCGCGCTCGTCCTCTTCTTCGCCCTCGTGGACGCCTTCAGCCTCTTCCAGTTGGTGAAGCCATGACCTCCCGCTCCCTCTCCGCGTTCTTCCTCGCGCTGCTCATCACGCTCCCCGCCCTCGTCCTCCTGACACCCACCGCCGCCGCGCTTCCCAACGGAAACGACCCGTGGCAACAGGAGATTTGGCGTCAGGCCGCCCCAGGCTCGTACTCGTCCTCGTACACCTGTGGCCCCTGCCCCAGCACGGGCACGACCGGAACCGCCTCCCTCCAGCCGGGCGACTACTATGTGGTCGTCAACGCCGGCTGTAACTCGTGCAGCGGACCTTTCAGCTACGTCCTCAACGGCGTCGGTCAAGTCAACTGGAACAACGATGGCAGCGTGTCCCTCTCCAGTGTCGGGGCGAGCGTCAGCGCGTACCAATTCCTCCAGTGGGGCGGCTGCTCCACGGGCTGCTATGCCGATCTCGCCGTGACGATCTCCAGCGCCGTCACACTCTCGTTCAACGGCTTCAACAGCTTCGGCATGGCCTCGTGCGGCTTCGGGTGCAGCTACGGCGGCGGCACGCTGAGCACGAACGCGCTTAGCGGCTACGGCTTCGTGGGCGGCTTCTGGACGGGCTACTCGGGCGCGCAGAATTATCACGCCATGTGGTTCAGCGCGGCCTCCCAACTCAGCGAGGCCGGCATCCTTTCAACGCAGATGACGCGCACCCCCACGACTACCCAATGGACGTGGACCCAGGTTCAGGGCGACGTGCAGCTCGTCAACGCCGCGAACAGCAACGCCGGCACGCTCGTCAGCGGCGTGCAGAGCGTGACCGCCGACCTGACAAAAGGTGCGTTCATCGACACCACCGCGTTCCGCTGGGCGCCCAGCGCCGTTGCCAACGGATGCAGCGGCGCGACGATCCAGCTTGCCGTCAGCGCCAACATGGCGTACCCCTGGAACGTCTCGGCGGAAATCGCCAACCTCTCCTTCCCCGTCACGCAAGACGCCAACACGGGCGGAACGTCATTCGTCACCGTTGACTGGTCGAACGCGCTTGCGTCGAGCGACCGCGCCCTCACCTTCGGCACGCCCACGATCAGCGTTGCGGGCAGCACGCTCACAAAGGGCACCGCCGCGTACTACTCCAATTTCCCGCCCAGCATCGCAGCCGGCGGCACGTTCTATCTCCACTGGAACCTCCTGGGAACCGCCAACTGCGCCGCCGTCATGCAATACAACGGAGGCAACCCCTACTCGGGCGGCTCGATCTACACGGACAGCGGTACGGCATGGACCCAGCAGACGGTACAGGACGTGAACCAACTCGTGATGAACGTCTATGGCGGCACCACGATCCTCTACACCGCCAACGAGGTACAGAAGGACGTGGGCGGCGCGTCGTACCTCTACGTCTGCGAGGTACAGAAGGACGCGCAGCCCCAGCGGTACACGCTCAGCACGAGCTACGGCGGCGCCGCGCGCATCGGCAGCTATCAGGCCGCCGGCTCCAGCGTGTGCAACGGCGTGACCTCCACGAGCCAGCAGCAGACGATCCAGGAATGGCGCATCGGGTACGAATCCCAGGTGAACGTCACGCAGAGCGTAACGCTCAGCCTCAACGTAACGGGCGCCTCGCGCAACCTCCTGTACGTCGGCACGCTGGCCGGCACGCAGCCCACCCGGCCCAACGTTGCGTCCGGCTTCGGCTTCGCCGCGACCGGGTACAACACCATCACCGCATACAAGCTGTTCAGCACAAACGACTACTTCGCCAACCTCACCGTGCAGGTCCGCGCGTGCGCGCTCATCAACGCGGACGGATCATGCGGCGACAGCGTGACGGGCACCTACGGAGCGCCGATCCCCAACGGAACGTATGTCGGCACGGTAAGCAGCCTGCGCGCCTTCGCCGGTCAGTGGAACGCCTCGGGCTACTTCAGCGTGAGCGGCCAGGACGTGCAGGGCGGCGCCGTCGCCGTCACGATCTCTGCCTCGGGCTACGTCACGGACTCAGGCGTGGTCATCAACGTGCCCAGCGCCCCCGGAAACTACACCGTCACGTTGACCCTGCTCCCCGCAGCGCAGGGCACGGGCCTGAGCGTCAAGCAGAGCAGCGTACAAGTGACGTTCAACGTCACCGCGCCGCAGTTCGTCAGTGGACAGGTCATCGCGGTCAGCGTCAACCGCACGCTGAACGTTGACCTGTGGGTGATCCTCTTCCAGCTTGACGGGAACGGGAACCCTCTCCAGGCGCGCGGCTTCACTCCGTTCGACTGGACGCCGAGCCAAACGAATCAGCTTGACGTTGCATGGCCGGATGGACGCACGCTCAACGACGCCGACAGCGGCGGCTACGTCTTGGGCGTGTTCATCAAGGCGACGACCACGACCAAGGGCGTCCTTGTCGCGCAAGACCCCATCGGCGTCAATCAGGCCGCCCCGCGCGTCGGTACGTCCCTCCTGACCAACCTCAACGTGGCCGGGCAGAACGATATCTCCGCGCAAGCCCAGGTCAACGCCGCCGTCACAACGGGCCTCGTCACCGAAGCGACTGTTCAACAGGACTTCTTGACGTGGCTCGACTGGTTCCCGCGTGTCGATTTCTTCCTGCCGAACGCGGTCCTCTACCCGGTCATGTTCATGGTGGGTGCCCTCATGCTCCGCTTCGGGCGCAACGGGGGGCGCTGACCATCGCCGCCCCCATCCCCCACGCGGGCCGCACGCTCGCCCTGGTCCTCGTCGCTCTCGTCGCGCTCGCACCGATCACCGACGCGCGCACACTCCCGGTCCCCGACAGCGTACAGCAGACCGTGGACCTCGGAGAGATCACCTCGCAGACGTGGAGCTACGCCTTCAGCGCCCAATCCTTCGACACCGCGAGCGACGGGACCACGCCCACGTCAGTCCACTACTTCAACCAGATCGTGACCTACGACGTAGGCAGCGCCCCCGGCGGATTCTGGACCGCCACCATCGGCGGAACGTGGCTCGGCAACGTGTTCAACGTCGCGCCCCCACCCACGCGCAGCTATCAAACGAGCGTCCTCTGGAACGGGACCGCACGGCTCAACATGACAACCACGTTCACGCTGGGCGGCGGGAGCGGCACAAGCGCCTTCGCGTGGCAAGTCTGCAATCAGGTCAACTACGCCTCCGGCGGGACCACCTACGGCGCGACCAAGGCGTGCGACTCGAAATATTGGGGCGGCAACCCCACGCACTTGTCCCACTCGTTCCACTTCGGCAACATTACCCTGGGCGGGCAGAACGTAACCGGATGGAGCGTCACGTTCACGGGCTCGCACGTCGAGGACCAATCCTTTTCCTCGCTGGACCTTCTGGTGCCGAGCTCGAACGCACCCCATGCAACCGCCACGATCTCCAGCAGCGCGACGGCGATCAGTGGCGACCTCGCGCACGTCACCGTCGATTACTTGGCCGCGACCAACACGAATTACGCCGCCATCGACGCGGGCGCCATCAAGGCGAAGTGCGACGGCTTTGATTGCCTCGCCATCAAGGCCGCCGATACCGTGTTCGGCGTCCTCGATCACGTCCTTACCCTGGTCTTTGACAAGCTCGGCACCGGCACCACGCAGGGCCATGACGCCGCAGGCCGCGCCGCCGATGCCGTCACGAACATGGCGAGTATCTTCATCGGCATCCCCACGACGCTGACCGCCCTCTTCTTCCTGCACCCTGGCAAGTCGTTCCTCGCGCTCTCCGACTACCTGCTCATCCTGGGTATCGTCCGCTACGGCAGCAGCCCAATGGCCGAAGTCAGCGTGATCTGGATGACGCCCGTTCGCTTCTGGTTCGCCGTGGGGCGCGGGATCGTCGCCTTCTCCGTGTGGCTGTGGAGTCTCGTGGAACGCGCCTTCCAGGCGTTGCTCGACGCAAGCCCCATCACGCTCATGATTATCGGCGGCCTCGTCCTGGGCGCGGCCATCGGCGCGTTGATCGTCAAGCTCGCGGGGGGATGAGCCTGAACCTCCTGTCCTACTTCTTCAACGCCGTCAACGTGTTCAACAGCGACCGCCCACGCCACCGCCGCGTCGATCTGATGCGGAGCGGGCGCCGCGCCTGGACCTGGGCGCAGCGCCACCCCATCCCCGCGACCGTCGCCCTCGGCTTCGTCGCGCTGCTGATCCTCTTCGCGTGGCTCGCCTGGGGGCTCTGACCGTGGTGGACACCGCCTTCGATCCCTTCGTGCAACCCCTCGTGTACGCCGGGATCACGCTGGCCGCGACGATGGCAAGCCTCTGGATCGCGCGCCAGCGCGGCATCCTCGGAAAGCTCAGCGTGGGCTCCCTGCTCATCATCACCGCCCTATGGGCGGCCCTGCAAGACGTACAGCCCGCAGCCGCAACGTTCCGCTGGCTCGCCGTCCTCATCACGTCGGGCTGGGCTATCATTGTCCTCTATTCGCTCAAGAAGGACGGGAGGTGAAAACATAGCATACGGACGCAAGAAGTGGAGCCCCGGCTTCGCGCTCGGCTACCGCGTCGGCTTCCGCCGTGGCTTCAACGGCGCGAAGCGCGCGCCGGGCGCGTATCGCATCTACAACGGCCAGCGCCGCCGCTACGAGTTCAGATCGTAGCGTAGGCCAATTTCCCCGAGCAACACCGCGCGCCTTAGCTTCGCTGCTGCCGCGCGGAATAGGAGACACAACACAATGGCACTCTGGTCATGGATCAAAGACAAGCTCGGCAGCGGTGGAGAACGTGTCGTCGTCATCTGGAGCCGCGACCATCACGTTGAGTTCGTCCCGTGCGTCATCGACCCACTTCTGCGCCTCGTGCGCTCCGGCGCGGGACAGTCCTGGCCCCGGCCCTCGTTCGACCCGACACCGGACGGCAAGGCAACGTTCTACCTCGCGGCGGGAGACAAGATCATCCCGTGGCCCACGCGCGAGAAGCCCGCGTATGACGTGATGGACGACGGCACGCGCATCGAGATCACGCCCGAATACCTCGACCAACTCACGCGCGACAGCGACACCGAGGCGTGGCTGCGCGGCGCGCGGGGAATGTCCGTCATGGACCGTCTCATGCACCTGGGCGCGGGCGCCGCCCTCGGCATGGTCCTGACCTTCTTCCTCCTGAAGCTCGTCGGCTTCGTCGGCAACAAGGTCAGCAGCGGCAGCGGCACGACCGTCACGATTTCCAACACGACGGCCAACGCCACGGCGGTAGCCCCTGCCATCATCCTCCACGCGCTCCACGTCGGCGCCCTCGCGCTGGGTGGGTGGTCCGCATGATCCCCCTCGCCCGCTTCCGCATCTACTCCCGCACGGGCAGCGCGAAGGCGTACCTCAAGATCGACGGCACGCCCCCGACCCACGCATGGGTCCGAGGCTGGCGAGACGCCACGGCCTTCCTGACCCACAAGGACGCGGAGGCCGCCCTCCACGCCGCCCAAGCCCTCGAACCCGACCGCCCCATGTGCGTCGTCATGTGGGGGACGCGCCAGGCCCTTCTCCCCGGAGGCCGGTAGATGCCCGACCCCGCCGAGCAGGCCAGCGCCGACTCCCACCAGAAGATCGTCCTGGGCTTCCGCAACCCCGAGGACGCATGGCTCAGCCAAGCCAGGATCGAGCGCGGAGACGCCCTCGTGTGGGGCATCTTCCTCGCCCGCCACGCGCGCCGCGCCAGCCGCAACGCCCACCGCGTTCTGATCGCCACCAAGACCGCCCTCGCCACGCGCAGCGAGGACGCATGGGGCAGCCACGAGGCCGCCGACGTGGCGAAGCTCCGCGTCGGAGGCCCCGCCAGCGCCCTCGACCAACTGCTCGGCAAGGAACCGCCCCCCGCCGAGACAGAGCCCGCGTCCCCCTCGGGGGGATCGTCCTGAAGGTGGAGATCCAAAGCGGGCACGACCTTGAGTCCGATTGGGACCGCGAGCTCGACGCCACCCTCCGCGCGTGGTCCACGTTCCTCAAGGATCACGCCGCCCAGGTGGACCACGCCCCCGGCCTGCTCCTGCTGATCCGCGCGCAACTGCACGCCGCCCGCGCCCTGCTCGACGCCTACATGACGCGCGGCGACGACCCCCAGCGCGACACGCGCGCCCCCTGGTGGCAGCGCCGGGAGGACCATGCCCCCCGATGAGGCCGGCGCCGGCCTCACGCCCCAGCAGCGCGCGGACCTGTTCTGGAACGCAGCGGGCGCGACCGCCGGCCTTCTCTTCGGCATGATCGGCCAGGAGTTCAGCGAACACGAGAAGTGGACCACGGGCGCGAGCCTCTACCTCGTCCCCGCCGGCCTGCGCCTCGCCGTCAGGATCGCGGGCTGGATCGTCTGCGCCAGGATCGTGTGGAAGGCGTGGCGGCAGGCGGACGCGGCCCTGGACGCCACGCCCGCGCCCATCGAGGACGGGGGCACCCCATGACGACGCTGGCGCCCGTTCCGCCGGGGGAGCCCACGCCGCGCCGGCCCTGGACGGGGCGCGCGCTCCTGGGACGGAATTGGGAAGCCAACCGCGAGTACGCCACGCAAATCCTGAGCGCCGCGTACAACCAGATCGCGGACAAGCCCGCCGAGAATTGGGCCTTGTGGCAGGGCGTCCGCCGCAAGCTCACCGCCGTTCTCACCGAACGCTGGCGCGCAAGCGGCCTGCGAACCGCGCGCATGTACCACGACGCGCTGATGAGCCGCGTTGCGCCCCTGGAACCCAGCCGCAAGCCCGGTGAACACGTCGCCCTGGTCCACGCGCTGCTCACCGACTACAACGACCCGTTTGCGGAACACTGTGAGTACCGCCACGACAACGACGGCAACGTACACCTTGAGATCACCGGGCACACCGGCATGGCGAAAAGTAGCTGTGCTATCAGCATCGCAGATTGGCTTTCGCCCATCGAACCCGCGCGCCTGCGGGATCACGTCAACTTCGACCTGAGCGAGCTGCACAAGCGGCTCAAGGGCAAGCGAGCCCGTGAGACGGTCATTCAAGACGAATACCTCGCGCTGAGCGGCGAAGGCGCGCGCACCGACCAAGCCCGCTTCGCCAATCTTGAGGACACGCTGCGCGCCAGCGGCGTCAATCTCTTCGTCCTCTCACCGCGCCGCCAGGATCACGCCACCATGCAGGCACGCCTCGAAGCCTTGGCGTGGAACCGCGCGCAGCGATGGACCGGCTTTCTTGTGTGGGTCGAGGACACGCCCTTGGGAATGCTCAGCGTCCCGTGGTGCCGCCCCGAGTTGTGGGCCGAATACAAGGCGTTCAAGGCCGCCAACACCGACCGCACCCTGAGCGGCGCGTTCCGCGACGAACGCCATATCGCGCGTACCGGCCTTCAGGTCCTTGACGATGAGCGCGTAATCCGCTACCTTACGCAGATCGTGGCGAAGCCGAAGAAGGCCACCATTGAGGAAGCCCTCACGCACTTCTGCCCCATGATGCTCAGCGCCACGCAGAAGGGCCAGGTCGCGGACTTCATCTGGTTCGCCGCCACCGAGTTGAACCGCTTCGGCGCCGAGTTTGAATGGTTCTTCGGCCTGCCCCCCAACGACGGGCTGCGCGCCGTCGCGGACGCCTGCCGAAAGACGGTGGCCTGATGGCGCTCCACTGGCCCACGCAAACCCGATGGGTTGACGATCTACGCGACGTCGCCCCCGCCGCCCTCGACATGTGGAACCGCCACACGCGCGCATGGGGTGGCCACCGCTCTCTGACGCGCTTCCTGAGCGAGCACTACCCCGCCGAGTGGTCCCGCGTCCGCGAGTGTCGCGTCAAGTGGGAATGGTACAGCGGCACCGGCCCCCAGCGCAAGTACCGCGTCGAACGCGAGCCCTGCCGCTGCCGCCCGTTCTGCCCTGCCTGCAACAACCAATGGCAGAACGAGCGCGCACGGGGCGCCCTCAAGGCGCTGCGCCGCGTCACCCCCGGCAACAAGCCGCCCCTCGCGTTCATGCTCACCCTCGCCCCGCGAAAGCACGAGGCCCCAGGCAGCGAATGGCAAACCATCGCCGCCGAACACCACCGCGCGTACATGCGCGGAATCTTCCGAGGCATCGAGGAATGCTTCGGGGAAGGAATCGGCGCCTTCGCCATCTATCAGCACTACGGCGAGAAACCCTTCGTCCTCACCCACCCGCACGCGCATTTCATCCTCAGCGGGTGGATGCTCCGCGACGATCACCCAGCCCGCACCCCGTACTATGACATGAGCGGCACGGGCGGCCAACGTCTCCGAGAAGCCATCCGTTGCGGCATCGAACGCGAGGTAAGCCACGGCATCAAGATTCCAGGGATAGCATTCCTCAACGCGCGCATTGACAAGGTGGAGGACGAACCCGAACGCCTCGTGCGCCTGTTCCGCTACAACTACCGGGAGTTGATCGACCCGACCAAATGGAAGTACCCCCGCGACTCCGCAGTTGTCAGAATCGAGAATTACCACGATCCACACGACGTTGCAGAAGTCACGCCGGCCAAGCTGCGCGCGGCCCTCGAAGAATACGGCCAGCGATACGGCAAGTGGGGCCAACCCGGAAGCCGCGTCACCGACGCGCGCTTTGGCATCCTCCGCGACAGCACCATCAGCGACACGCAACGCAGGATGGCCCCCGATCTGGACCACCGCGACGATTGCGTGTGCCACCGCTGCATGATCTGGAGCGCCCCCTACGACGGCCAGGACGACGCCGCGCCCCTCGCGTAGCCTCTCCTACCGGCGCCGCGCCCACGCGAGCCCGACGACCGCCACGACGATCCACGCCACCGTCACGCCCGGTACGGTGTGCGTCTCATCGCTCACGCTGGGCGCGGGGTACGTCCCCGAGATCGTGAAGGACCCCGGCGCGGCCCCCGACGCGCACGCCTGGACGAACACAAGCCCCTCAGTCTTGGGGTCCACCGTCGAGTTGAACGCCTCGCCCCCGCGCTTCTGTACCGTCAGGTTGGACGACAGCAGCGCGAACGCCACGCCCGTCCCGTTCGCGCGGACCAACGCCGGCTTTTCCATCCCGTCCAGCGTGTAGAGGTACGCCTTGCAGGCCCCAGGCCCCAGCGTGTCGTTCAACTCAACATAGGGGGGCGCCTTGTCGAGCGGGAGGTTCGTCATCAGGTCGTTCCGCGCCGCCATCAGGACGCCCGTGCCGTTCTGAACCGCGAGCGTTCGCGTCGGGTCCTGGGACGGCACGACCTGATAGCCGCTCACCTCGAACGGATGCAAGTGGAGGTTGTAGTCCGAGATAGCGATTCCAACGTGCGACGTGTCGAGGTCCGCGCCCTTGTCGAACGCGGAGAAGTAGAGGATCAGCGAGCTACCAGAAAGTGAAAGAGAAAGAGAATCGCCCGCAGCGAAGGGCGCGAGCTTCCCCTCCGTGATCGTGTTATCAGCGGCGTTCGCCGCGCCGGTCATGTAGGGAAAGAGCCCTCCTGCTGCGAGCAGAAGGAGCGTCACAAGGGCGCTCCGCATGGTTCGTCCGCTCCGCTTCAGGTCCACGTCAGCGCGCGGTTGAGCCAGCCCGTGTCGTCGTGGTACTCCTGGAGGCAGACGGAACACGCATACGAATCGTGGTCCATGCGGAAGTACATGTAGGCTCCCAGGGTCCCCGGCACGTTGCCTTGCGCCGCGTAGTTCAGGGTGCCCGTGTAGGTGTGGCCGCTGCTGACGAACGTGGAGGTCGCGCCGTAGGTGTCCTGATCCCAGGTCGGGTCAGACCCCATCGTGTCCGTGGAGCGGAGGTTCATGGGGCTCGTCTGCGTCCACGACACCTGGGCGCTGGGGCCTTCCTTGCCGACGCTGTACCCGTAGGAGCCGGTCTGCGCGTTGACGAACGCGGGCTCGTAGTCGCCCATGAACGTGTTGCCGCTGGAGCGCACGCCAAGGGCGGCGTGGTACACGTCGGAGTACATGTGGTACGGACAGCAGTTCGTGTCACCGTTGCCGAACCACTGGGACGACGTAATGTAGTAGCGATACGTCGGGTCGTTGTCGTTGTCGATCTTGTACCACGTCACGACGACGCGCCAGTGGCCGTACCGGACTTCCTGGGACGCGAGGACCGACTTGGAGGGTTCGAGGTTCGGGTGAACGTTCGTGTCCGGGACGACGGGCGGCACGTTCGCCGGCATCGGGAGGTCCGGCACCGCGAGCTTGGCCGCCGAGGGAACGCCGACGCTCAGCGTCCACGAGTGGCCGCCGGAGGCGAGGTTGATCTCGCCCGGCGCGGGCGCCATGAAGCCCGCCACGGTGGCGCTGCCGTCCTTGTCCGCCGTGCCGGAGGCCAGCGGCGTGTTCAGCGGCCCGGAAGTGATCGTGAACGGCGCGGAGGGGGCGAGCCCTTCCATCGTCAGGTCCACGAGCTCGCCCGCGACCAGGGGGTGCGCGAGGCGCGGCGTGCCGGCCATGAGGTCCACCAGGGCCACGGGGCGGCTGGGGTCCTGGGGCAGCGCGGGAACGTCCGCGCTGGCGAGGGTGGTAGTCAGGCCCGAGAAGGCCGCAAGCAACAGAAGCGCGAGAAGCGCCATCGAGGTTCTCATCGTGTAGTCTCCTGAGAGTCCCGTAGAGCGGCGCGTTACCCCGCCAACAAGCTCCCCGCCGTAGCTAACTGCTACCGTAGCATAAGCGCATTGGCGCTGAAGTGAATCCGATGCACAACAAGTCGAAAAATCCCCGAGAAAAATCACACTGAGCCGACGCGCTGCGAGTCGTCGCCTGCTAAACTATTCTGGTGAATTGTTGTGAAGCCCCGAGTCAGGCTCCTTCGTCAACCTCCCTTCATCGTTCAGTTCGGTTACGCTACGCTTGGCGTCGGCACGTTCGCAAGCCTCGCAATCCCTTGTGATGATCCCGTCCGGCGCAATCGGAATCCAGAGCCCGCTTCCGTAGGGTGTGGCTCCGCATAGCGCCGTGCCGCTCCATGACCTCGTTCTCTTGCTGACCGGACGACCCAGGCGCACCCGATGGGCGTAGAAGTCGGCGCCGGTCGAGTAACAGCGGACGACGCGACCGGGCGCAAGCTCGCGGCGCCAAGACTGGTCCTTCGGCCCGACCTCGCCGCCGCAGATGATCCTGAGCCCCGTTGCTTCGGAGTGTCCGTTGATCCGCGTGTGGATCGTGCGCCTTTCTTCCTGGCTAAAGACGCGCTCGGTCGGCTTGCGACCGCAGCGGTAGCACACTTGATCTTCTTCTGGATCGGGTGCCGGCTCCGTCCATCCCTCGCTCACGAGGCGGCCCCCTCGTCGCTCGGCTCATTGGCGAACAGCAGCGCGAGGCAAAGCTGCTCGTGGGCCGACTCAAGCGCGGCGAGGTCGAGGCGAGAGGCCACGCCCCCGCCGTCCAGCCTGTCCCTGGCGGCGATCATCAGGGCTTGAATCTCCAACGGCTCCAGTTCCACCGAAACCATAGCGTCCTGCGGTGGCAGAATGCTACGGTAAGGGGAAAGGGTTTGCGGCTTCAACCCGTTGCGCCACACGAGGGCGAGGCTTGGAGGACATTCTCAGCCGGCCCCGCGTCTGCCGTCTCATTGTCGAATTGAGGAAGGTTCACCCAAAGCCCATGACCGCCACCCAGGCGATGCGCGCGACCGGCTACTTCTCGCGTGACCTGGGGAAGCTCCTGCGCGATTGCCGGGAGTGGGGCCTTGTGTCCGTCGAATCGCGCGTGCAAGGCAACGCCGAACCCAAGGCGATCAGCCTGACGCCCGAAGGCGTTGAGTCCGGCGACGTGCTGATGCGCTTCGAGAGCTTGGCTCTCAAGGCTCGCAGCCGCGCGCCGCCCATCGAGGACGAACCCGACGACGGCGATTAGGCCAGCGCCGCAAGGCGAGCCCGCGCCGCTTCCAGCGCCCCGCGCACCAACGGATCGTCCACGACCGACGCCAACTCCGGCTCCTGCTCGATCCTCGCAACGAGGCTCGCGGAGATCGTGCGCGACAGGCCCCGCGCAAGGTAGATCGGCGCGCGCTGCGGCTGCTGTCGCCACACGGCGCACATGGCGGCCCACCGTTCCGCTTCGCCGCTCTCCAAGTAGTGCGCGGCCTCGTCAAACGCCCGTTCGGCCTCTTCGTAGCGGCCCAGCTTCACCAGCGCCATGCCGTAGTCCGCGCGCAGATCACCGCGCCGGGGCTCGTGCGCGATGGCGCGCGGGTAGAGGTCCACCGCCATGAGCCAGTTCCCCGAGTCTGCCGCCAGCGCCGCACGCTCGGCCAAGCTCAAGCGCGGCTCCACGGGCGCAACGCGACGGCCCCGCCTGCGACGAACGTAGTAGCCGCCCGCCAAGGCGCTCCCAAGGATCAGACCGCCGAGGGTTGCCGCTGGAACGATGGATCGGGCGCGGGGGAACAGCGGTGGCGGTGCGGGCATGTGCGTCCCCTGAATCGAGGTCCCACGGAACGCGCCTTGGAAGTCGAGCCCAACCGCGCCGCTCGTCGCTTTCAGCGTCCCCGACATGGCGCCGTCAACCCACGCGGGGCCGCGCGTGGCGGAATACAACGTGTCCGCCGTCGTGACGTTACCTTGGGCGTCCTCGAACGAGAGCCGCCCATCCCATGTCGCCGTCGCGGTCGTGCCCGCCACGACGGCGCCCACGTCGCCCACGTCCAACGTTGCGTTCTCAAACTCCAGCCAAGCCCATTCGACGTTCCGACCGTGAACGGGCGCGTCACTGGTGAAGTTGTCTCCGGTCCGCAAGGGCGTCACGCCCTCCGGCGTAGCAATCTCAACGTCGGGACCGTTGAGCTTCACCGTCCCGCGACCCGTGCAAGAAACCGCCCCGCGCGTCTCCGTCAGGAGGTAGGGCGACGTGAAACGGGCCAAGAAGTGCGGCCACGAGGGCGCGTCATCGGTCGCGGTGGAACCCGTGTCAATGTCCGGGCTTACCACGTCACCGCTTGCGCGCGCCCCCGTTTGGACGGGCGAGAACGCGCAAGAGGCGCCGTCAAGATGCGCGCCCAGCCATCCGGATTGGTTGCCCTGCGTCAAGCCGACGCGGGCGTGGGAGAAGTCCGAACACGTCACCTTGTCTTTGGCGGTGGGTGCGCTCGTCGAGAACGCGAACGACCCGGCGGCAACCTCCGTCTGAGGATGCTCGTACCCGCAAGCGTGCAGAAGCGCCGTCGAGATCGTCAGCTTCCCCAGCTCGTCCGTGTGCGGAACCAACAGCACCACGCCGGCCATGCTCCCGGCGCTCTCGGCGGGGAACGTTACGCTGCCCGCCACGGTCAGCGACCCTTGGGTTCCGGGGCTGGCGGTGGCGAGCCCCGCGCAGGCGATCAACAGCAGTAGAAGGCTTGCCCCCCGTAGCCCCGCGCTGTTAGAATCCCCCATCTTCTCGGCCCGCGGGAGGGCGCCGAAGGGCCTTGGTTCCTCCGGTCCTGCTGAACCCTGCAACCTCCCGGTTACGTCCCATTTACGTTGTTTGGAGGAAAGTTGTGACGCGGTTTCAAGGCAGCCCAAAAGCCTATTCCATCGAGCCCAACGAAAACTTGGAGACACGTTCGCAAATCGAACGTCGCCAAGGTTATTGCGACTCTACGCGCTCTTGCGCCGATCCCATGATGCGGTTCGGCTTCGCGGTCCTCGCGGTCCTCGTCCTGGCCGTCCCGCCCAGCGCGGCTGACGGGATCGACCCCCACGCGCCCGTCCTCGCCATCGCCTCCACCACGGGCAACGCCGTCGCCGTCTCCTGGGTGCCCGGCGCCGAGGCCCCCGACTACTTCAACGTGTACGGCATGGACAACGGAACCCGGACCCTCCTGGGAACCGGCGTCACCGCGAACCACGCCGAGGTCGCATGGGGCTTCCCCAGCTACGAGGTTACAGCCGTCACCGGCACAACAGAAACCGCCGCACTCGTGGCGGTCGCCTTCCTCACGGATATTTGCCGCGTTGAGGTTGACGACGGCCCCCCGCCGACCGTCAACGCGGGCGGCTGCACGCCGGGCCTCCCCGCCAAGGGCCATCTGGAAATCGACGCCCGCACGGGCCTTGTTGAGTGAACGGCTACGGCTCGCGGTAGCCGCATGACCGACAGCCCGGCCCGCCCGCGCAAAGGCTCAGCGGTTGCCCGCACTCCGGGCACGATGGATCGTCCATGCCCCTCCAGCACCCCACCCGGCGCGAGATGGCGCCGGGGAGGGTGCGCTGAACCCACCACGGACACGGGTGGACAGAAACCAAAGCCGCCCAGGGGAGGAGGGGCGGCTGCGGAGCAAAAGAGGGAAGCCACCGATTCTTGGCGGGCAGGAAGTGGCTGCACGGGTGGCCGGCGCGCGGCGCCGGAAGAATCGGCGCCCCGCGAGGGGCGCACCCAACCCCGGCGCGACCGGCGATCAGTGGCCCAACGCTGTTTCGTCCTCCACGAAATCCACGGGGTAGAGCACCGTTGCGCCGGTCTCGTCCAAGCGCAGCACGCGGGCGGGGTTGAGCAGACGGTAATCCTCGGGCTCTCGGAGCCATCGGCTCCACGTCATCCGGACCCGGCCCGTCGCCCACCGCTCCCGTCTGCTGCTCTCGCCGCAGACCATGACCCACGAGGGGGGCGGGGTGGCGGCGCGGGTCGCCTCGGCCACGCACGTCCGGAAGCGGCAGAACCCGCGAGCCCGCGTCTCATCCGAGCGGAGAATGCACCGGCAGACCCGGCAACGCGGGGCGGTCATGGCTGCACCCTCGCCAGGATCGCGGGATCGACGGCCCCGAGGACCGAGCGCCAAGGGTGCATCATGCGGCAGGCATCGCAGGCGAACGCCGCGCGAGTCCACGGCACGGCCAGGACGGGCGTTCCCCGGTAGCGGCAAACGCGCACGTCCAAGGGGCGTTCAACGCTGTGGCCGCACGCGAGCCGCAGCCGGTCCCCTCGCCCCGTGCCGACGACGGCGCGGAATGCTCCCGCGCACCGGGGGCACGCCCGCGCCCACGTCGCACCGTGGCTCATCGCTCGGCCTCCTTCGCGGATTCGACCGGGCGCCCGTTGCCGATCCCCAAGAGCCCGCGCTTCGCCAGGGCTTCAATCGTGGAGGAAACGGCGTCCGCGATGGCTTGCTTCGGGTCCTCACGGATGCGCGCCCCCAGCGCGTCCACGTTGGCGTCCCGTCTGATCCGCTCCTGAAGCTGGCGCTTGGACAGGTGGATATAGCGGGTCGGCATCGTGCTTGTTGCGCTCCAGCCGAAGAAGGGCCGCATTTGCGGCTCGTTCCAGCCGGCATCAGCGGCGCGCGTGGCCCGCGTGTGGCGGAACAGATGCGGGTGAATGTGCCGCAGGCCGGCGGCCTTCGCCAGCATCTTCAACAGCTTGTGAATGGCGCCGGGGTACATGCCGTCGTCCCCGGAGCGGTTGACAAAGAGGCGGGCGTTCGGGTTCTGAGCGTCCGGGTGGAGCGCAATCCAGGCGCGCAGGGCGCCCGCGCACTCAATGAGGAAGATGCGGCGCGGCCCGGTCTTGAGGTCCGGCGCGGCAGGGTCCATCCCCACCGTGACGGCCCCCTCGTTGTCGAATTGCACGTCGCAGAGCCGCACGGCCAGGAGTTCGCTCAGCCTGAACCCGGAGTCCCAAAGGAGCCAAAGGATCGCCACCCGGCGAGCCGCCACGGCCTCAACGTTGGTCGTCTCGACAGCCGCCCGAAGCAGCGCCCGAAACTCGTCCTCCGAGATCGGCGTCACGTCTTTCCAGTCGAGGCGGGCGTCACGCTTCAGAGCCCGGCGGATCGCCCTCGGGCACTCGTCATCGTTGCACCACGAATAGTACGCCTTCAGGTGCGCCGCGAACGCGCTTGCGCTTCCTGGCGCGTGGCTCCGGGCGTACTCGTGCAGGCAGTTGGTCAAGGTGTCCGGCGTCAGGTGGCCGTAGGGCGTCCCGTTGGTCGCCCCGTCGAGGTAGAGCAGGCTGCGGACGGTCAGTTGAACCGTCGTCTGCTTCCGGCCTCGGGCCAGCATGGTCTTGACGTAGGCCCGTACCGAGTCCTGATTCCCCGCCGACACCCGGCGGATAAGCTCATCTGTCGCCTTCGGGTTCGCGTAGCCGTGAGACCTTCGCAATAGGACACTTTCCTACGGCGTAGGTATTCTCTTGGGCGCGTAGCACAGTCCGGATAGTGCACTGGCCTTCTAAGCCAGGGGTCGCGGGTTCGAATCCCGCCGCGCTCGCTGACCGCAGGTCAGCGGACGCGGCGTCTCGCCACCAAGACGTGCGACTTCGTGCGCTGCGGCGCACTCCGTCGCACGTTTGGCGGCAATCCCGCCGCGCTCGCTACCGCGGGTCAGCGGACGCGGCGATCCCACCGCGCTCGCTCCAGCCGCGCGCGTCGGTACGATCGGCCCACGGCCTCCATGTATGGCCAAAGCGTGAACCGCGAGGACGGGCACGGGGGCGGCATGGACCGCAGCCTCCAGCCCCGCGCGCTCGTCGCGGACGACTCCGAGGACATCCGGTTCCTGGTCTCTCGCCTCGTCCGGAAGGTCGCGCCGGGCGCAAGCGTGGACGTCGTGCACGATGGCGCGCAGGCGTTGGCCGCGCTGGAGGACGCCGGGGACGGAGAGGACCTCCTCGTCATCAGCGACTACGACATGGGCCCTGGCATCACGGGCACGCAGCTCCTGGCGCGGGTCGCGGAGTCCTCCCCGCGGGCCCGCCGCATCCTGTTCACGGGGATGGAGCCGGAGGGGATCGAGCAGTGCGGGGCGGCGCCGGATGCTATCATCTCCAAGCTGGGCGGGCTCGCCCATCTCCGCCGCGAGCTGGACGCCTGGCGGCGCGAATGCTTATCTCGGGAACGGCGCGTTGGCGTCTCGTGGCCGCCGAGCTGACGCGCATGGAGATCCTCGGCGTCTTCCAGGGCGCGCAGGGTCCTCCGGTCGTGATCCTCTCCGCGAAGGACGCGCGCGGCGGCGGCACCGACCTTCCCATCTGGATCGACCCCGTGCAGGCGCACAACATCCAGCTTGGCCTCCACGGCGCCAGCGCGACGCGCCCCACGACGCACGATCTCCTCTGCCGCGTGCTCGACGCGCTGGATGCGCGCGTGGGCGAGATCGTCGTCGAGGACCTGGAGCAGACGACCTTCTACGGCCAGATCGCGGTGGACCACGCGGCGGCGGGCGGCACGCGCCGCTGGATCGACGCGCGCCCCAGCGACTGCCTCGCCCTCGCGGCGCGCGTGAAGTGCCCCATCTTCGCGCGGGCGAAGGTGCTCAAGGCCGCGGGCGTGCCGCACGACCAACGCCTGGACGTCCTGGCCGCCGAGCAGGACGGCGCCGCGGGCCGGCACGCGCTCCCCCGCTCGCACCCGCCCGAGCTCGCGGCCGCGGACCTCGTGCGCGTCGAGGTCGAGGGCGTCTACACCACGACCGACGGCGTGCGCGTCTTCCTCTCGCCCGCCGCGCCGGGCGCGTGGGGCGACCGCGTGCTCGCGATGCCCATCGACCAGGCGCAGGCCATGAGCATCCAGCTCGCGCTCGACGGCCAGCTCACGCCGCGCCCCTTCACGCACGACCTCTTCAGCCAGATCCTCAACGAGCTGGGCGCCATCGTCGACCAGGTCGTCATCGACGACTTCCACGAGGACGCCGCGACGTTCTTTGCGACCCTCGCGCTCCAGGTGGAGCGTGAGGGATCCAGCGCGCGGCAGCGCTTCGACGCGCGACCCAGCGACGGCATCGCGCTCGCGGTGCGCGTGGGCGCGCCAATCCTCGTCGCCAACCGCATCATGCAGGCCGCGAGCATCCCGCGCAAGGAGTTCGGCGCCGTCCCCCTGAGCGAGGACGAGGGCGACGACCTGGGCATCCCGCGGTGAGGTTCGCTCGCGGGCGCTCAACACCACGGAATCAGCGAATCATCGTCGCTGATTCTTGGCGCTGATGAGGCACGAGTCCCATCTTACGGGAACAGGCCTCTGGCCTTCACGGCCTCGCCGCACCGCTCCAGCGCGAGCACGTAGGCCGCCGTGCGCATGTCGACACTCTTCGACTCGGCGATGCGCACGGTGTTGGCGAAGCTGCGCTCCATGATGACGGCGAGGCGGTCGTTGACCTCCTTCTCCGTCCACGGGTAGTGCTGCTGGTTCTGGACCCACTCGAAGTAGGAGACGACGACGCCGCCGCTGTTGGCGACGACGTCGGGGATCAGGAAGACGCCGTTCTTGTGGAGGATCTCGTCGGCCTTCACGGTGGTGGGGCCGTTGGCGCCCTCGCCGATGAAGCTCGCGCGGATGTTCGCCGCGTTGCGGCTGGTGATCTGGTTCTCCAGCGCGGCGGGGACGAGGATGTCGCACTCGGCGGTGAGGACGTTCTCGATCGGCTGCGCCTTCGGGTAGCCCTGGATGAGGCCCTTGTTCTTGCGCGCGTAGACGAAGAGGTCCTCGACGTCGATGCCGTTCTTGCTGTAGAGCTGCGCGCTCACGTCGCTGATGCCCACGACCTTCGCGCCCTTGTCCTGCAGGAACTTCGCGGTGTAGTAGCCCACCTTGCCGAAGCCCTGCACGCACGCGGTCATGTCCTTGAGCTTCTTGCCCTTGTGCTTGACCGCGGCCTCGATGGTCTCGACGACGCCGCGTCCCGTGCTCTCGGTGCGGCCCAGCGACCCGCCGAGGCTGAGCGGCTTGCCGGTGACGACGCCGGCCGCGGCGCCGCCCTTGATCATGCTGTAGGTGTCGTAGATCCAGCCCATCATCTCGCTCGTGGTGTTCACGTCGGGGGCCGGGATATCATTCTCGGGGCCGAAGACGTTGATCATCTCGACCGTGTAGCGGCGCGTGAGGCGCTCGAGCTCGCCGGCCGAGAGCTTCGTCGGGTCGACGACGACGCCGCCCTTGCCGCCGCCGTAGGGCAGCCCGGCGATGGCGCACTTCCAGTTCATCCACGCCGCGAGCGCGATGACCTCGTCGAGCGTGACGTCCTGGTGATAGCGGATGCCGCCCTTGGTGGGCCCGAGCGCGTTGCTGTACTGGCAGCGGTAGCCCGTGTAGACCTTGACCTGGCCGTCGTCCATGCGGATGGGCACCGACGCGATGGTGGTACGCATCGGATGCGAGAGGTGCTCGACGACCCAGGGCTCCAGCGAGACGTGGTGCGTCGCGCGGGCGAACTGCTGGTGCGCCATCTCCGCGAGGCTGGGCGGCCCCTTGCCTTCCGGCGTGGGCGCGGTGAAGCCCAGGTTGGGGGTGTGGGTGACGGCGGCGGCGAGCTGCTTCTCCTCGGGGGACACTCGGGCACCTTCCGGATGGATTGGGCGAGCAGCCCGGGATGCGTATATACCGTTTTCGACCACGCCGCGCGGGCACGACAAGGTCCGGCTAGGCAGTTGATGGCCTTCGCCCGCGTGGGACATCCGATGCCCGTGACCTCTCCGGCCTCCTCCCGCCTTTGCGCGCTGGCGGTGGCGATCCTCGTCGGCCTCTCCGCCTCCCCCTGGATCGCGGCGTCCGCGCGGGCCGATTCCACCTCCGTCATGGACGGCGCGCTCCCCACCGCCGAGAACTCCATGAGCGGCGTCTGGGACGGCGCGAACGCCTACATCTTCGGCGGCTTCGAGAACGCGCTGATCCAGCGCTACACGCCGGCCACCGACACGGCGATCACGATGAGCGCCCACCTCCCCGCCGCCTCGTGGGGCACGAGCGCCGTGTGGGACGGCGCCGGGAACGCGTACGTCTTCGGGGGCCGCGCGGGCGGCACCATCTACAATTCGATCGTGCGCTACACGCCCGCCACGAACGCGGTCACGACCATGAACGCGGTCCTGCCCACGGGCCTCGAGTGGACCAGCGCGGTCTGGGACGGCGCCGGACACGCCTACATCTTCGGCGGGATCGGCCTGTCCGGCTTCAACAGCTGGATCATGCGCTACACGCCCGCCACCGACACGCTGACGCTGCTGGGCTCCGCGCTCCCCTCCAACCGCTACCTCACGGCCGCGGTCTGGGACGGCGCCGGAAACGCGTACGTCTTCGGCGGCGCCGACGGCGGCCTCTCGGGGCACGGCGGCTGGGTCAACGAGATCGTCCGCTTCACACCCTCGACGGGCGCCGTGACGGTCGTGAGCACGCTGCCCACGCCCACGGACGCCATCAGCGCGGTCTGGGACGGCGCCGGGCACGCCTTCCTTTTCGGAGGGGGCAGCTCCGGGGGCGACCTGGACACCATCCTGCGCTACACGCCTTCCACGAACACCCTCGCGACGATGACGCCCCGCCTGCCCACGCCGCGCGAGACGATGGCCGCGGTCTACGACGGGAGCTGCAACTCCTACGTCATCGGCGGGTACGACACGGGCAACCTCGCGCAGATCGTGCGCTACTCCTGCCAGACGATCGCCAACAACCCGCCCTCCGCGCCGCGCTCGCTCGCGGTCTCGGGCGGCGCGCAGCGCGAGACGCTGACGTGGCAGGCGCCCTCGACCCTGGGCGGGAGCGCGATCACGGGCTACAAGGTCTATCGCGGGACCGCGAGCGGGGGCGAGACGCTCGTCGCGACGCTCGGCAACGCCCTCACGTACGCGGACACGGGCCTCGCCAACGGCACGCTCTACTACTACGAGGTCAGCGCGGTGAACGGCGTGGGCGAGAGCGCGCTGAGCAACGAGGGCCGCGCCACCACCTCGAGCTTCGCGCCCACCGCGCCCCAGGGCCTCTCGGTCACGGGCGGCAACGGCCAGCTCACGCTCGCGTGGCAGGCGCCCGCGAGCAACGGCGGGAGCGCGATCACGTCCTACAAGGTCTACGCCAGCGCCACGAGCGGGGGCGAGAGCCTCGTCGCCGCGGGAGGCTGCTCGGGGCTGGGCAACGTGCTCACGTGCACGGACGCGGGCTTCGGCAACGGCGTGACGCGCTACTACCAGGTCAGCGCGGTCAACGGCGTGGGCGAGAGCCCCAGGAGCGCCGAGGCGAGCGCCATGACGCTCGTCCACGTGCCCTCCGCTCCGCAGTTCCTCATGGCCTCGTCCGGGCCCGGCGAAGGGCAGATCACGCTCCATTGGCAGGGTCCCGCGGACACGGGTGGGAGCGCCATCACGACCTACCTGATCTACCGCAACGCGGGCAGCGGCTGGTCGCCCTACGCGAGCGTCCCAAGCGGCACGCTCACCTACGTGGACAGCGGCCTCCCGCTCGTGGGCACGTACAGCTACGACGTGACCGCGACCAACGGCGCCGGCGAGGGCCCCGCGTCCAATGCCGCGTGCGCGCGCCCCTACCCGGTGGGCGTCGGGGTGGGCTGCTAGCCCTCGATGCGGAACGTCGGCATGCGTCGAGCCATCGCGTCGAGCATCTCGCGGGCGGGGAGCGCTTCGCTGGGCGCCAGCGCGCCTGACGCGGTCGCGTTGGCCAAGCGCACGATGCCCTCCGCCATCACCTCCGCCGTCGCGAGGTAGGGGTCGGGCGTGTGGATCACGAGGCGCTCCTCGTCCTTCACGAGATGGATCTCGCCGCGCGCCTCGGCGTTGCTGGGCGCGCGGTGGCGGCGGTCCACGTAGCGCTGCGCGGCGCGCAGGATCGGACCCTTCAGCACGAGGCGGCCCAAGGGGGCGAGCGTCCGCGCGACGCGCGCGTTGCGCGCGGGGACGTACGTGCGGATCGTGCGGAAGGGCGCGTGGCGCGGCACGAGCAGGATCTCGCCGCCGGGGAACGAGACGCCGGTGCGCGGCCCGTCGCGCGTCGGGAACGCGCGGACGTGCTTCGCCGTGGGCACGACGCGCGTCCGCCCGTCCTCGTGGCCCAGCGAGCGCGCGCCCATCACGCCCAGGATCGACTTCTTGGTGCCCGCGCTTCCCGCCGCGTTGCGGTTGCGGTAGAGCACGTGCAGCTCGCGCCCGCCGGCGGGCCAGCGGTCCGCGACGACGAGGTCGCTGAAGGCGTACTCGTAGGCCAGCGCGCAGACGAGCGGGACGCCGGCCTGGCGCGCGGGCGCGTCGAGGTCGCGGCGCACGTTCGCGATGAACGCCTGCTCGCCCGTGCTATCAGCATAGGGCACGCCGCGCGCGAGGGCGGCCCGCGCGGGCGCGTCGCCCACCTGGAGGAACGGCCCCGCGAGGTTCGCCACGGCGTCCGCGTCCCGCAGCGCGTCGCGCAGCGAGGGCTCGCTGCGCGCGTCGGCCACGCGCGGCTCGACGCTCGGCGCGCGCATCGGCTCGGGGTTGCGTCCGAGCGCCAGCACGTCGACGCCGCGGTCGCGCAGCGCGCGCACCACCATGCGGCCCGTGTGGCCCGTGGCGCCCAGGACGGCGACCTTCATCGTCTCAACTCCACCGGTGGTATGCCGGGTGTCCGGGCTTCACCTGCACGAAGACGCCACGGCACGTCGCGGTGATCTTGCCGTTCGCCTCCAGCTCGGCCTCGATGGTGACCCGATCTCCTTCGACGGCCACGGGCTTGGCGCGCAGGAGCAGCTCGACGTCGGTGGGCGTGGGGCGCTTGAGCTTCACCGAGAACTCCAGCGTCACGGTGCTGGGCGCGTGGTCCGTGATGCCCTGCTCGCGCATCAGCGTCGTCGCGGCGCACCAGTTGCTGTGGCAGTCGAGCAGCGCGCCCACGATCCCGCCGTTGAGCACCCCCGGGAACGCCTGGTGGTGCGGCTCGGGGCGCCAGCGCGCGAGGAAGGCGTCGCCCTCCCAGCGGCTCTTGATGCGCAGGCCCTTCTCGTTCGCCGGCCCGCACCCGAAGCAGATGCCATGGGGCGCGTAGAGATCCTGGACGGACTCTTCCATTCAATCACCTCGGGATCGCCCTCGCTGCGGCGAGGGCGTGTCGCTTGAATGATCGACCTTTTCGAAGGTCGAAGCGGAGCCGTTGGGCGCGTAGCGGTCCTGGACCGCGAGGTCGTCCATGCGGGCGCAACCGCGGCGCGACGGATGAGCGCTTCGCGCGACCGGGAAGACGGGAAGACCTGCGAAGAAGATCCTCCCGCTGCGCCGCGCAGAGCGTGCATCGCGAAAAGGCGAGAGCCGCGACGCCGATGGCGGGTGGTCCGCGCGCCGTGCGACCGCGGCGTCGCGCAGCCGGGCGACTGGATGATCTTCCTGCCACGATGCACGGATCGTGAGCGGCCAAAGGCCCTCGGGCCCAAGGCCGATAGCAGCGCGCTGATGCTCGCTTGCGCGGAGCGGACGGCATGGCCACCGCAGGCCTTGTCACGTTCTCCGTCCTCAGCGTGGGGGCCGCAGGCCTCTACCTGCTCATCGGCGCACACGCCGCGCGCACCTCGCCCGACGGCGCCCGGGTGTTCCGGTTCTGGTGGTGGGGCCTCGCGGGCCTCGCCCTGATGACCGGCCTCCAGGGCCTCTTCGCCACCCTCGCGGGCGACGCGTCCTGGGTCCCCGTGGCCGCCGCGTCCACACAGTTCCTCTACGTCCTGGGCGCCTGCACCGCCCTGTGCGGCCTCATGACGTACCTGTGGTTCCTCTACACAGGAAGCCTGCGCGCCTCGCCCTTCCTCGCGCTCTTCTACGGGCTCGTCTACGTCGCGGGCGCCGCCTCGATGGCCCACCAGCGCGTGATCGGCTTCGCCGCTTACGACTACGCCGTCACCGTGCGCTACGCCAACCCGCTGCCCAACGGCGGCGTCGTCTACGGCGTCTTCTACTCGCTCCTCCTCCTGCCGCAGATCCTCGTGGCCGGCCTCTACCTCGCGCTCTACCGCCGGGTGGGCGACCGCGAGGCGCGCGTGCGCGTCGTGCTCGCCTCCGCGAGCCTGCTCCTGCTCCTCGTCGTCACCTACGCCGTGGGCGTCACCGGCCACGCGCTCGACCTCTGGTGGCTCTCGGGCCAGCAGGCGCTCACGCTCCTCACCAGCGCGGGCGTGCTCCTCGCGCACCGGCCCCCCGCGTGGATCGGCGGTCCACCGCGCCGCGACCCGTTCGCGCCCAAGGCCTGAGGGGCTGCCCAATCTTCAAGTAGGGTTGCCCCGTTCGGCGCGCGTCCACCCCCGCCGTGGTGGCGCAGCTGGTAGCGCGTGGGACTCATAATCCCAAGGTCGCCGGTTCGAGCCCGGCCCACGGCATTCAGGATCTTGCTGTCTCGTCGCTATTTTCTTCGGCGAGGCGGCGCTTGCGCATCTCCTTCCACGCCTTGCGGCGGGCGCGGGCCTCGCGGCGCTCGTGGAGGAGCGTCCGGAAGAGGCGGCTTTCGAGGAGGACGAGCGCGACGACGAGGCCCACGACGAGCCCCGCGAGGAGGTTCACGGTGACGAGGTCGGGCAGCGCGTAGGTCAGCGTGGTGAAGATCAGCAGCGCGATGCCCAGCCACACGGGGAAGAGGATCAGCGGCTTCTGCCGGTCGGAGACCGCGGGGAGCAGGCCGTGCTCGTGCTTGCCGAAGAGGCGCTTGAGGCTGCCCCAGAGCGCGAGCGTCACGAGCAGGCCCACGAAGGCGCCCGCGAGGAGGCCGTAGAAGATGTCGAGGCCCGCGAGGCTGAACGCGGCGACGACGGCCAGCGCGGCGGCGAGGCCCGCGGCAAGGAAGACCGGCGCCCGCATGCGCTTGGGGATGCCCGGCTCGTAGTCGGGGTAGCGGCGCCAGCGGCCCGGCCCGCCCCAGACGGCGGCGCTGATGCCGAACGCGGCGACGAAGCCCAGCGCGAAGGCGATGGGGAGCAGCGCGTCGGCGGGAAGGAGGTCCTTGCCGCGCGGGTTGACGTTGGTGAAGCCGGTGAGGATCGCGCCGAGGATCGCCGTGAACGGGATGCCCAGCACGACGCCGGTGGCGAGGAAGAGGCGCGGGCGCGCCTTGCCGCCCACCTTCTGGAGCGCCTCGGCGGGGCCGTGCCTGGGCGTGGGGATGCCCACGGTGAGGTAGCCCACCAGCGCCGCGAGCAGGACGCACAGCGGCAGGAGCACGAGCGGCTGGAGGCCGAGCAGCTCCGTGACGCGGTCGGGGTAGCGGTCCATCAGGCCCGTCGTGACGACGCCCAGGAGGACGTAGAGCACGAGGAACGTCAGGACGAAGATGGGCCAGAAGAAGTGCCGGCGGCGCTCGGCCGGGATCGCGCGGTACGCGTCCTTCAGGCGCATCTGCGGCGTGGGGAAGCCGACCGCGAGGTAGGCCAGCACGCAGCCGCCCACGCTGGCGATGGCGATCGAGAGGTACGTCGCGAGGTCCAGCGAGAGTCCGGTGCGCGTCAGCGGCGTGCCCGCGACGGGGTAGAGCAGGAGCGAGAGGAAGATCGCGAGCGGGAAGAAGAGGTACGGCTTGACCTTCGGGTCGAGGATGGGCTTGCCGTCCTTGTGCGTGAGGATGGGCCACCCGAGGAGCACGTACGCCGCCGCGATGGCGATGGGCAGCGAGAGGACGATGGGGTAGTAGATGTCAGGCGTCGCGATCGCCAGGATCAGGAAGGCGAGCAGGAACGCGCCCGCGGCGACGGGGACGAAGTAGAGGGTGCGCTTGTCCGCCGGGAGCTTGTCCAGGACGGGCTTCATCCGCGCTTTTGCAGGAGTATGCTCCTCTTAACCCCTTTGAAGGTGGAGCTTGACGGACGCGCCAGAAGCGGCCGCCCGTGATCCGGAATTGGAATCGGAATTGGAATCGGAAGCGGACTCGGAAGGACGTCCGTCCCGAGCCCGCTTCCGATTCCTCTTCCGAGCCCGGAAGCTCAGTCGGCCCGCGAGAGGTACTTCGCCGGCACCTCGTCCGTGATGTAGACGGTCTTGCCCGCCTGCTGGATGAGGATGCCGTCCATGCGCGCCTGGAAGGAGTCGACGCGCAGGATGATGGGCGCCTCGGCGCGGCGCAGGCCGGCGGAGAGCGCGTTCTCGTACGAGCGCGAGAGGTGCACCTTCTGGCGGTCCGTGGGCTGGAGGCCGCGCTCCAGGATCAGCTCGACCTCCTCCTCCGTGACCGGATAGTAGAGGTCGTCGGGCACGTCGTCGCCGGGCAGGTCCTTCAGGTCCAGCTTCATCGAGTGGCCGTAGGTGGCGCGGACGCGGTCGCCCTCGATCTGGTAACGCCCCTTCGGGTCGGTCGCGACGATGGCGACGAGGTGGTAGGGCTTGATCCAGTGCAGGCGGTCCTTCTGCGTGCGCATCTGCGCGATGAACTCCTCGATGCTCACCCAGCCCTGCGCGTCCATCTCCACGCCGAACTTCTCGGGGAAGTGGCGCAGCACGCCGGCCATGATGCGGCCGACGCGGTTGAGCTCGTGCTCGTTCATGAGGAACCTGCCTTCTTGGCCGCAGTCGGGGCACGCCTCGCCCCGGAAGTAGCCATGGCTCTGGCATTCCCGTAGCATACGGCGCGCCATCCGGGCTTTCCAGTTTAAGGGTTTGCGGCGGGGCTTCGCCGGGCTCTGGACTCGGGACTCTGGGCTCTGGACGCTCGACTTGCGGGAGCCCTGAGCCCCGAGTCCAGAGTCCGGAGCCCGGCAACGTCAACCTCATCCGCGTGTGCACAGGTGCGCGCGCACATGCCCCCAACGGCGCGCGAGCTCGCCAGCGCGACGCAGCTCTTCCTCGCCCGCCACGCCGAGGCGCTCGCGTCGGGCGAGGGATCGCGCACGCTGGAGGCCGTGGAGGGGCTGCTCCTCGCGCTCGACGAGACGCTGCCCGCGGAGATCGACGCCATCTCCGGCGCGGACGAGCGGGCGCGCGCCGTCCTGCGCCGGCGCATGGCGGAGTGCGAGGGCGTGCTGATGCAGCTTCGGCTCGCGCTGCGCAACCTCGCGGCCGGCCAGGCGGATGCCTTTCGCCTGGTGGCGCTGCTCACCGCGGCGCGCGCGACGTTGCGCGGGCTGGAGCAGACGCTGCTCGTCTGGGCCGAGGCGGAGCTTCCCGCGCCGGAGGCGGGCGCGTGCCTGCGCGCGGCGCGCGAGTCGCTGCTCGCGGGCGCGCCCGAGGCGGCTGGGCTCGCGCTGCGCCGCGCGCTGGACGCGGTGCGCGTGCCCGAGGCGCTGGAGCCGGAGGCGCGCGATCTGGCGCGGGCGCTGGACGCCGGCACGCCGGACCTGGTCGCGGGGTGGGCGATGCTCGACGCGGTCGACGCGCTCTGGAACCGCGCGGCGACGTTCAGGCCGCCGCCTTCACCGTGACCTTGCCGGCCATGCCGGCGCCGCGGTGCGAGCCGAGGCCTTGTCCCGAGGGGTCCGGCGCCCCGGTCCCCTTGTCGCAGTACATGTCGAACGTGCCCGCCTTGGTCGGCGTCAGCGTGACGCTCTTGGTGGCGCCCGCCGCGATGTCGCCCGAGCTGAAGCCGAGGTCGGGGATGACGACGTCGTGCGTGCCCTGGCCGACGTTCTTGATCGTGACGTTCACGGGCATGCCCACGACGAGCGCGTCCATGCCCTTCGCGGTGAGGTACATGCTGCCCGGCGTCGGCGCGGGCGTGGGGCCGCTCTCGCCCAGCTCGATCGTGGCCGTCATGGGCATCATCGTCCCGTCGGTGGCCGTGGAGTTGTTGGCCGCGGGCGTGGGCGTGGCGTCGTTCTTCGTCGCGCAGCCGGCGAGGCCCGCAGCGAGAGCGAGGGCGACGACGAAGACCGCCCGAGCCCGCAGGCGACGGCGGTCTTCGTGGGGGACCAGCGGGGCGACGAGCAGGAGGGCGAGGATGGCGCGCATCGCGCCGGGCAGGCCACGGCGACGGATAAGGTGCATGTCGCTGGGCTTATCCGAAGCGCGCCGTCTCGCGCGGCCATGCACGTCCCCGTTCCCGCGCCGCGCTTCGTGCGCGAGGAGGCGCCCGAGGCGCAGGCGTTCGTGCTGCACGACGGGCGGCGCGCCCGCAGCCTGGCGCAGCTCGTGGACGTCCTGGCGGGCTCGCCCGCGGCGTTGGCGGCGTACCACCGCGAGCACTTCGCCCCGTGGCTGCGCGACGTCGTGGGGGACGAGCCCCTGGCGCGGCGCTTCGACTTCTTCGCGCGGCAGGGCGGCGATCCCGACGCGCTGCGCGAGACGCTGGTCGCGCTGGGCCGGGCGCGCGTGCGCGAGCTCGACGGCTGACGCGCGGCTACGCGTTCACGCGCGACTTCAGAGAACTGTGGACCGTCGATCGGGTGCGGGACCACAAACCATATCGAATGCGCTGGCGTGGGACGGCCCGAGGGTGACCGTGAGGGCGTCCGAACTTGCGAAGCTCGCCGCCGTCCTGGCGAAGGAGGCGAGCGACCTGGCGGATCTGCACGGTCGCGGGAAGCGCGCGCCGGACGCCACGAGACGCGCCGCCCTGCGCGCGGCGGCGGCCAGCGCGGCGCTCGAGGCGGTCGCGGAGCGGGACGAGGAGCCCGGGGTGCTGATCGAGCGCGCGACCCGGGCGCTGGGCGTCGCGGCGCGCGCCCTCGCGTTGGCCCGCCGCGCGGCGCCGGCCGCGACGCGCCGCGGGTCCGGGCGCCGCTTGGCGCCGGCCACGCACCACCAGCGCTGCCTGGCGTGCGGGAAGCTGAGCCTGGCCGACACGGGCCGCGGCGCGACCGACTTCCGCCACAAGCACCGGAAGACGTGCCCGGACGCCGCGTTCGAGCACGTGCGGCCCTAGCGGCGCCGCCGAAGGGCCACGAGCGCGACCGCTGCGACCACGAGCGCCAGCTCCGGCCCGGGCGCCTTGCTCGTGGCGACGGGCTTGACGGGGCTCGCGTCGGCGAGGACGACGTTCGCGTAGGCGGCGTGGTCGAGGCCGCTCCACGCGGCGAGCACGATGCCGATGTCCTGCGTGCCGTTGTCCACGACGGCCTGCGTGTAGACCGCCTTGTCGACCGCGTCCTGCGTGAAGACGCCCGCGAGGCCGCGCGACTGCACGCCGCTCACGGTCGTGTTGTTGAGCTGCTTCTGGAAGCTGCGGTCCGCGTCGGGGAAGACGGTGCTAACACGCCCCTTGGCGTCTCCGTAGATCGTCGACATCTCGGTGAAGCGCTCGGCGCCCTCCTCGAGCTCGTAGAGCGCGACGGCGAGCGTCGTCTCGTTGCCGGCGCGCGCGGGCCGCGCGAGGACCTCGTAGGGCTGGAGCGCGGGGTGCACGTCGCCCGGGTCCTGCATCGCCACCGCCGTCGAGTTCGCCCAGCGCTCCGGAAGGACGAGCGGCGGCACGCCGTCGAGGGCGAGCCCCGCGTCGAGCGCGTCGCCCGCGACCTGCACGTCGAGCCGGACGGACTGCGTCATGCGCGCGAAGACGAGGTCGTAGTCGAAGGGGATGGCGGGCTCGTGGGAGAACCGGTCGAGGAGCGCCTCGAAGCCGTTGTCGCCCACCTTCGCGGCCGCGCCGAGGTCCGCGGCGTAGAGCGTCATCTCCAGCGCCTGCACGCTGCGGATCGCGCCGTCGGTCTCGTGCAGCTTCGCGCGGAAGGCGAGCCACGTGTCGTTCGACTCGGCGCGCCACGCGAGCGCGCGCTGCTTGACGAACGCGCGCTGGTCGCCCGCCGTCGCGGCGGTCTGGTTCGTCGCGTCCTGGAGCTGGTGCGCGCGCACGATCTGCACGAGCGTCTCGGCGTCGTAGAGCGTGGCGTGGAAGCGCCCCGCGTCGCGGTCGGCGCGCGCCTTCGTGAGCCAGACGGACGCATCGGGCCACCAGGGCGCGCCGGACGACTCGTTCTCCAGCGGCGTGACGCGCTCGACGATCTTGGGCGCGAGGTCGCGCAGCGTCGGCGCGTAGGGCAGCGGATCGCGCGTCGCGGCCACCGTCGGAAGGACGAGGGCGAGGACGAGGACGAGGGCAAGGACGAGGGACCTCACGCGCGCCGCCTCCGGGCGAGGCCCAGCGCCAGCGCGAGCGCCAGCCCCAGCGCGGGCAGCTCGAAGCCGGGCGAGGACTTGCCGGCGGGGCTCGCGGGCGTGGGCGCGGCGCCTGCGGCCTGGATCGTCACGGGGACCTTCAGCGCGGTGGCGAGCGCCACGCCGGAGGCATCGCGCGCGACGAAGCTCAGGCTGGTCGTGTCCGCGACGGCGGCGGCGGGCGGCGCGAACGTCGCGTTGACGAGGCGCGTCTCGCCGGGCGCCAGCGTGATCGCCGCGGTGGGCAGCGTGAGCCACGCCTTGCGCACGCCTTCGCCCGCGAGCGTGACGGTCGCGCTCTGGCTGCCCGCGTTGCGGAGCGTCAGCGGGATGGGTGTCGCGACGCCCGCGGTCGCGGTGACGCTGGCGGGGCCCGTGACCTCGACGTCGAGCGTCGGCGCGGGCGCGATGGGCAGCACGTTGGGCGCGCTCACGTCGTCGGGGCTCGTGGCGACGAGCAGGCCGCTTCCCGCCTCGGCGTACCAGGTCAGGTTGCCCGCGACGATATCGCGGCCGGGGATCGTGCCGCCGAAGTAGCTGGTCGCGCCCTGGCGCGTGAGCGGGAGCATCGTGTACGTCGAGGCTCCCTCGGGCCTGTAGTAGAGGCGCGCGACGAGCGGGTCGTCGCCGGTGGCGTAGACGGTGACGTCGAGGTCGCGCCCCGCAGTCCACGAGGGGGGCATCGTCGGCTTCACCGTGAGCTGCACCTTGGGCTCGGGCACGGGTGTGAGCAGGACGTGCGCCTCGGGGCTCGTGTCGTTGCCGGCCAGCGCGCGCGCCGCGATCTCGATCGGGCCATTCAGCGGGCCGGTGGTCGTGTCCCACGCGTAGGTCCACGACTCGGCGCCGGTCGCGTCCTTCCAGTCGGCGTCGCCGATCTTGACCTGCACGCGGTCCACGTCGCCGCCCAGGCGGAACGCGCTCCCCTTGAGCGTGACGAGGCCGGTAACAGCGCTGCCGTCGCGCGGCGAGTCGATGCGCACGGAGAGCGCGCCCGCGCCGCCCACGCTGCCCGACGCGGTGCCGGTGGCGCCGGGCCCGACGCGCACGACGCCGGGTCCGTCCTGCATGGGGAGGAACGTCTGCGCGAGCGTGTCGAAGCGCGCGATGCCGGCGTAGGTGGAGAGGTAGAGGATGCCGTCGGCCTCGCCGATGCCGGTGACGAACTCCTGCACGAGGCCGTCGGCCGCGGCGAACGTGCGCTCCTGGCCGGTGGTGACGTCGATGCGCACGAGGCCGCCGTGCGTGCCCGCGTAGAGGTAACGCCCGTCGCGGTAGAGGACGTCGACCTCCGTGTCGGGGAAGGACGGGTCCGTCGTGTGGTTCCAGACCCTGGTGACCTTGCCGCTGGCGACGTCGAGGCGTGCGACGCCGCCGGTGCGCAGCCCCACGTAGACCGAGGCGCCGTCGGGCAGCACGCGGTAGACGAAGCCGTCGCCGGGCAGGCCGTCCGCGTAGGTGTAGGTGTTGACGACGCCGCCCGTGACGCGGTTGAGGCGGATGACGCCGCTGGCCGCGCCGACCCACGCCTCGTTGGGCGTGAGCCGGACGTCGGTCGTGAAGTCGTCGGGGAACGTGGGGCTCGTCGTCTTGTTGTAGAAGACGCCCACGCCCGTCGTCTGGTTCATGCGCGCGATCCCGCCGCCGAACGCCGCGATCCACACGTCGCCCTGCGAGGAGTCGACGCCGTAGCTGATGCCGTTCTTCCAGGGCGTCGAGAGCCACTTGCCGTGGACCCAATCGAGGCCCCACGTGCCGCTGAAGGTGCTGAACCACGTGTCGTTGCCGTCGGTCTGGATCCACGTGACCGGCGCGGTCGCGCCGTTGCAGAGCGCATTGTTCTGGAGCAGGCCCAGGTTGTAGAAGCGGCCCGGCTTGCCCTGCTGCGGGAGCTGGTAGGCGCTGATCCCCTCGGGGCGGCCGAACCAGAGGAAGCTGCCGGAGCCGCCCACGCCGCCCGACGTGAAACGGTAGTCGTCGGCGCACGAGCCCGGCCCGTTGGACGCGCCGCTGCTGGGACCCGTCGTGTAGTACGTCCACACGCCGTGCTGGAGCCACGAGACGCCGCGGCTCGTGCCGAACGCCCAGCCCATGCTATCATCGTACGCGTCGTCCGCGACGAAGGCGCCGTAGATGCCGTAGTCCGCGGTGAGCGTGGCGTTGGCGCCCGTGTCGGGCTGGAGCTGCCAGGCGCCGTTGCCCGTGTCCGCGATGAGCGCGGGCCCGCCGCCCTGCGTGGGCACCCGGGAAAGCTTGTTGACGTAGTTCGAGGGGAGGTCGCCGCTCGTGTTCGTGTAGCGCTTCCACTCGTCGGGCGTGCCGTTGGCGCTGGGCCGCCAGCGCGCGATGCCGAAGTGCGTGGCGAAGAACACGTCGCCGCCCACGGGCTTGGCGTCGATGAGGTGGTTGTTGAACAGGCCGTTCTTGTCCTGCGTGACGTTGCTCCACGCGGCGGGGTCCTGCACGTTGCCGTTCGCGCGGTCGAAGCGCCACGCGCCGTTGCCGTCCGTGGCGACCCAGACCGTCGCGTCGTCGACGTTGACGTTGCGCACGGGGCGCGGCAGGAAGGCGCCCGTGCTCGTGTTCTTGAAGAACCACGAGTTGGTCGTGAGGTTGAGGATGCCCAGCCCGGAGGAGTGCGTGCCGAACCAGACCTCGTCGCCCACCACCGCGACGGAGCGCGAATAGGCGTCGGGGTCCTGCGCCACGAGCACGTCGGCGGGAAGGTTGGGGTTCGTGGCGTGCGTCCAGGGCGTGGCGATGCCCGTCGCCTCGTCGATGACGGCGAGGCCGTTGTCCGCGCTGACGTACACCTTGCCGCGCGTCGCGGCGACGTCGAGCGCGAGGCTGGAGGGGAGGCCGTTCATCGCGGTGTAGAGCGTGCGCAGGCCGGTGGTCACGTTCTGGTGGACGACGCCGCCGGGCGCGGTGTACCAGATGTCGCCGTGCTCGTCGAACGTGACGGCGGTCACGCCGCCCAGCCCGACGAACACCGTGTCGTCGTAGCGCTGGATCGTGTCGTTCGTGCCGGGACGCGGGAACTGCACGACGTGCCCCGCCGCGCCGGCGACGGGAAGCGCGGGCGCCAGGCTCGCGAGCGCGAGGAGGACGGCCAGGAGGCGGAGGCCACGGTGGGGGGTGCGCATCGGACAGCCTCGTCCCTGCTAGGTGGGACGCTCCGGGACCCGAACGGGGCCATATAAGCGTTCTTTCGCAGGCGGTGGGCAACCAGCGCGCCACGAGACAATGGGGCTCGACGTGTCGAACGCGGGGCTCGGGGCTCTGGACTCAGGGCTCGGGGCTCCGGAGCCTTGAGTCCTGAGTCCAGAGCGCCGAGCCCTACGCGGCGTTGAGCGACACGATCAGCTTCTGCGTGCTCCCGGCCTGGCAGAGCGCGTCGAGCGGGCAGGCGTCGCACATCGCGCGGCTGGCGCGGTAGGGCACGCCGTTGAGGAAGAGGTCGAAGTGGTTGACCGCGTCCAGGATCTCGGGCGTGAGCTGGTACTGGTCGCCCTGCTGCGCGAGGAGGCCGTGCTTCGCGAGCAGGTCGAGGCGGTCCTTGACGAACTCGCCGTACTGCCAGCTCTGCGCGATCTTCTCCCACTTCCTGGCGCCCCAGCGCGTGCTCGTGTACTCGGCGCCGTGCGCGCGGCCGTACATCTCGACGAAGTCGCGCGCGCCGAAGGGCTGGCTCCCCTTCGCCTGGAAGACACGGTACAATTCCAGGTTCATCGAGAGGTCGTCCGCCGTCTGCCGGTGGAGGCGCATGAAGCTGCACACCTCCCAGTGCTTGACCGGGAGCTTCCAGCGGTAGGTGTAAGCGTCGCGCAGCCCCTTGCCAAGCAGCTCGACGACGCCCAGCTCGTGGAGGTGCGCGAGCTTCTCGCGGACCTTGTGGCTCGTGAAGCCGTAGAACTCCGCGCTGCACCCCGCGCGGCTGCCGCCCTCCGAGACGAAGAGGTGGTTGGCCTTCCGGCTCGTGAAGCGCCCGACCTCCAGCTTCAGCTCCTGGTCGAGGATCAGGCTGCGGCCGCGCACGAGCGTCGTGAGGAAGGAGTCGTGGACGGTCCCGTAGACGTGGAGCTTCAGCGCCGCGAAGAACGCCTTGTCCGTGCTGAACTCGTCGACGGGAATAGCGTCCAACCTAGGCCCAGCGCTCCAGGATCGCCCGACGCTTCCTGGCGCACTTGAAGGTTGTCCTCATCGCCAGAAGGAGTACTGCTCGACCAGCCGCCCGAGGCCCTGACGCTGCTCCGGCGTGATCGTCTTCGCCTCGAGCTTCTCGTCGAGGAACTGCTGCGCGTCGGCCGTGCTCTGGCGCGCGCCGCGGGCGAAGATCCCTTCGAGGAACGCGCGGACGTTCTGCTCGTCCATCCCGCCCGGGTTGCGCGCGAGCATCGCCTTCGCGTCGTGCATGAAGTGCGCCTTGCGCCCCTGCGCCATCATCCGCTTGCGCGGCGTGCCCCCGCGCGGCCTCTCCTCTCCCCCGAACCGCGGCGGACCACGAGGCGCGCTGCCGTACGGAGGAGGTCGAGATTGGCCGGGCGGAGTGCTCACGAGGGGCGGTGATGTCTGGCGCGGGATAAAGGCTTCTGGAGCCTCGTCCTACTGCGGCGCGACGCCGAGAATGATCTCGGTGATGCCCTCCGGCTGCCAGTCGACGAGGCTGCGTCCGTCGAGAAGGATCGCGCCGTCCGACGTGGGGACGCGCCCGACGGCGGGAAGGAGCTCGGCCCCTCCGCGTGACCACGCGGGCGGGAGGTTGCCCAGCCCGAGCGCGAGCATGCCAAGATTTCGATAGCTCGTGGCGCCGGTCCCGTTGAACGAGAGGTGGGCCACGACCTCGCCGTCGACGACGGTCAGGACGCGGACGCGGCTGGCCGGGGCTCCCGTTCCGGCGTCGGCGCCGCCGGAGCGGTCCCCGTCGGCCGCGCCGTCTCGCGTCCATGCATGCCACTGGGCCACGGGATCGCTGCTGGCAGCCCCGATCTGCACGATGCCGAGGAAGGTCAGATCCGGCAGGGCGGTCCCTTCGATCGATTCCGTCGCCGTGGGAGGCGGATCCAGGCCCGTGCGCGGCGTCCCGAAGCCGGCGGAGGCGGCGGACGTCTGCGTCGAGACCTCGAGCCAACGGCCCGCGTGGGAATCGAACTCCACGCGGTGGGCGGACGCGACGTTCAGGACGCTGCTGGCGAATTCGGAGAGGCCGAGCGGCGGGTCCGCGCGCGCGCTCACGAAGGAGAAGAACGAGGCCGCGGGCTGCGCGCTCGCGTTTCCGACGAACCGGATGCCGAGAGCGAAGCTGACGTTGCTGGGCCAGCGCAGGACGGCGTTCGCGCCCCCCTCGCCCCGGAGAAGGAAGCCGACGTCGAGGCTGACCGGGTCGCCGTCGCTCAGGTGGCGCGCCGGGAATTCGAGGATCGCAGGCGCGAAGTCCGGCGTCACCTGCGCGATGGAGGCGAGCCCCGCTTGGGCGCCGCGAACCGTGGCCGGGACGGACTCCGCCACGCCCAGGGGAACGGGATGCCCCGCGCCGTCGGCGCGGAAGAGCGCGAGCGTCCAGCCCTCGACGTGGTCGCGGTCCGGCGGCACGGGGAACGTCGGCGCGACCTCGATGCGGAGGACCGGGCCTCTCGCGGAGGGCACGATGGCGCCCTGCGGAACGTGGACCTCAAGCACGTCCGAAGGGAACGGCCCGCTGCCCACCAGCGAAAGCACGATCGAATCGTCGAGCGCGGGATGGTCGTTGAACGGCCGTGCATGGACCCTGGCCAGGAACATGGAGGCCTCCGTCGGCGTGAGACGGCCCGGTCCGGGTGCGACGGCGCACCCTGCCAAGGCCACGAACGCCAGGACCAGCCCGAGTCGCCGCATGCCCTTCCCGTCTCGCCAAGACATTCCGATCCGGCCTGAACGTTACGGCGGTGGCGGCAGACGCTGGAGGAGCTCCGAAGAAAGTGTCGCCACGCCTTCGTCGTCGACGGTGTTGATGGTGATCTTGGTGTTGCAGACCTGGCTCGATCCCACCGAATCCCCCGGGTCGAAGAGCTGTCTGATCGCGGGCGGCACGTCGAGCCCGTTGACGACGTTCACTTTGAAGCACGCGCCCTTGTCCCAGAAGCCGATCTTGCCGGGCTCGACGACCTCGGCGGTCCATTTCCCGCTGGCGGTCGGGGTCTGGCAGCCGCCCGTCGGGCCGACGTAGGAGCAACCGGTCGTCTCCGTCTCCTGCTGTCCGAAGTCGGCCGTCACGACGCGAGGCCCGATCCCGCCGAACGCGACGACGTTGCCCGTCCAGGTCCCATGGCACGAGATGTGGGTCGAGACGTCGGCGGCGGTGTCCGCGTACACGTAGCCGATCAGCACGAAGTCGACGTAGAAGAGGCGCTGCGCCACCTTGGCCGAGTAGGCGAGGTTGCAGGTGCCCTCGATCGAGCCGCAAACCTGGTAGCTTGGGTCCGGGGACGGATCGAGCGCGTTCGTGACGACAAGCGCGGTCGCGCTCGTGTCGCAGCCGACGAACGCCTGGGTCGAGGCGAGCGCGGTCGTGGCCACGCCGGCAGCCGGCGTGACGAACGGCAGGAGCAGGAGGGAGCCGATGACGAGCGCGCTCGCGCGGGGCATGCGGAGAGAGAGCGTCCGCGCGAGCAAGGCTGTTACTCGCCCGCACCCGCGAAGATGCGATCCTACGCCTTCAGAACGTCGCGCGCCGCCTCCGCGATGTGCTGCCACGTCAGGCCGTACTTCTCCATGAGGTCGCGCTCCTCGCCCGATTCGCCGAAGGTGTCGCGCACGCCGATGCGGCGCACGGGGCACGGGTGGTTCTCGGCGACGACCTCGCAGACCGCGCTGCCCAGGCCGCCGTAGACCGAGTGCTCCTCGGCCGTGACGATGCCCTTGGTCTCGCGCGCGGCGGCGAGGATCGCGTCCTTGTCGATGGGCTTGACCGTGTGGATCAGCACGACGCGCGGGTCGGCGCCCTCGGCCACGAGCGCGTCGGCGGCGCGCATCGTCTCGTACACCATCGTGCCGCAGCCGATGAGCGTGATATCACGGCCCTCGCGCAGCGTGATGGCCTTGCCGATCTCGGTGTCGTAGACCTGCGGCAGGAGCGCGGTGTCGCCGCGCGGCAGGCGCACGTAGGCCGGCCCGGGCGTCTCGGCCACGAGGCGGATGATGTCGCTGGTCTGCGGCCCGTCCGCTGGGACGAAGACGCGCATGTTGGGGAGGCCGCGCATCAGCGAGATGTCCTCGAGCATCTGGTGCGTCGCGCCGTCGCCGCCCACGCTGATGCCGCTGTGCGTGGCGACGATCTTGACGGGGAGGTTGGCGTACGCGATCGACTGGCGGATGACGTTGTAGGGCTGGCCCGTGGCGAACGCGGCGAACGTGCTCGCGAAGACGGTCTTGCCCGCGGCGGCGAGGCCCGCGGCCACGCCCATGAGGTTCAGCTCCGCGATGCCCATGTCGAAGAAGCGATCGGGGTACATCGTGCCGAAGCGCTTCGTCTTCGTCGAGAGCGCGAGGTCGGCGTCGAGCACGACCACGTTGGGGTTCGTGCGGCCCAGCTCGATGAGCGCCTGCGCGTAGGCGTCCTTGAGCGCCATGCGCGGCTGGTCGGGCTTCGTGAGGGTGGCGCTCATTGCGCGACCACCGCCTGGGGGGCGAGCGCCGCGCGACGCTGCGCGAGCCGCATCTTGCTGATGTCGAACTCGGTGTGCGCCTTGACGAGCTCGTCCTTGCTGGGCGCCTTGCCGTGGAACGATAGCGTGCCTTCCATGTAGCTGACGCCCTTGCCCTTGACCGTGTGCGCGATGATCATCGTGGGGCGGCCAGTGACGCGCTGCGCCTTCTCGAGCGCGCCGAGGATCTCCTCGTAGTTGTGGCCGTCGATCTCCAGCACGTGCCAGCCGAACGCGCGCCAGCGCTCGGCGGCGGGCTCGACGCTCATGATCTCCTCGGTGGGCCCGTCGATCTGCAGGCCGTTGCGGTCCAGGATGCCCACGAGGTTGTCCAGGCGGTAGTGGCTCGCGGCCATCGCCGCCTCCCAGATCTGGCCGCACTGGTTCTCGCCGTCGCCGATGATGCAGTAGACGCGGTGCCTGCTCCCATCGATCTTGCCCGCGAGCGCCATGCCCACGGCGCCCGAGAGGCCCTGCCCCTCGCTGCCGCCGTTGAACTCGACGCCCGGCGTCTTGTTGATGTCAGGGTGGCCCTGGAGCCGGCTGTTGATCTTGCGCAGGGTCTTCAGCCACTCCTCGGGGAAGTAGCCCTGCTTGGCGAGCACCGCGTAGAGCGCCGGGCAGCAGTGCCCCTTGCTCATGATGACGCGGTCGCGCTTCTCCCACTTCGGGTTCGAAGGGTCGTGCCGCATCTGCTCCCAGTAGAGGCAGGTGAGGACGTCGATGATGCCCAACGAGCCGCCCGGGTGCCCCGAGCCGGCCTCGTAGATCATGTCGATGATGCTGCGGCGAAGCTCCAGAGCCGTGTCTTCCAGCTCGAGCAGGCGCTCCTGCGTGACCAATGCAACCAGTCTCCTTGCGGCCGGGGCGCTGGGTGGCTCGGTCGGCCCATCGAAGGGCGGCTTTGCCGTGCCCTGGCGGCACGCTGCGCTACACGGGGTCGCTACATGAACGTTCCGCGCGAGGCGCGGCCTAGCCACCAACGTTTTGCGCGGCAAGCGCTTCCGACCCGCCATGTCGGAGACGAGCGCCACCGCGGGCACGCTGCGAATCGGGCGGCTGCTCCTCCCCGCGGGGCGCTCGCTTCCCGCGGACGCCTGGGAGGCGCGCCACCGTGGCGTCCTCTACCTGCTCGCGGCGCACGCGGCGGGGCTCGCGGCCTTCGGCGTGGCGCTCGGGTGGCCCGCGTGGCACGCGATGCTCGAAGGCGGGCTCGTCGCGGCCATCGGCATCGTCGCGGCACAGCGGCGGCTCTCGCGGCGCGCGCGGAGCGTCGTGGCGTCGTTCGGCCTCATGTCGTGCTCGGCGATCCTCGTTCACCTCTCGGGCGGCTACATCGAGGCGCACTTCCACTTCTTCGTCATGCTGGGCGTCGTCTTCCTCTACGAGGATTGGCTCCCCTACGTGCTCGCGGTGGGCTTCGTCGCGATCCACCACGGCGTGGTCGGCACGCTCGACCCGCACAGCGTGTTCAACCACCCCTCCGGCATCTCGGACCCGTGGGTGTTCGCCCTCATCCACGCGCTCTTCATCCTTGGGCTCTCCGCCGCGCTGCTGGTCGCCTGGAACGCGATCGAGCGCGCCCGCCTCTCCGAGCAGGACGCCCTCGGCAAGGCGGACGAGATGAAGCGCCAGCTCCAGCTCCACGAGAAGATGGCGGCCCTCGGAAGCCTCGTCTCGGGGCTCGCGCACGAGGTCCGCACGCCGCTGACCGTCGTCGCCACGAGCGCCGCCATCCTCGAGGCCGGCGCGCGGCGCGACCCGGGCAACCCGATGTCGGGGCGCGTCCTCTCGCAGGCGGAGGAGATCCGCGTCAGCGTCGACCGCATCAACGCCCTCGTCGCGCAGCTCCGGAGGTTCCACACGCTGGCCCCGGAGGAGATGCGCGTCGGGCCGCTCGACCCCGTGGTGCGGGAGGCCGTGAGCCTCTTCGCGCGCGTCAACCGCCACGCGCGCGCCCTGTCGCTGGAGATCGAGGACACGAGCCCGGCGCGCCTCCATCCGCTCGGCGTGCACCAGGTCGTGCTCAACCTGCTCTCGAACGCCGTCGAGGCGACCAGCGCGGAGACGGGGCGCATCGTGGTGCGCACGCGCAGCGAGCCGGGCCACGCCGTGCTGGAGATCGAGGACAACGGCTGCGGGATGGACGAGCGCGCGCGGCAGAAGGCGTTCGATCCACTCTTCACGACGAAGCCGGACGGGATGGGACTCGGGCTGCACATCGTGCGCCGCATCGTCGAGGCGCACGAGGGCTCGGTCTCGGTCGTCAGCCAGCCGGGCCGGGGGACGACGTTCACGCTGCGCTTCCCGGTCGCGGCGCCCAGCGTGGCGTCGGATGCGTCCAGCCAGGTGCCCGTGCGCGCCCCGTCGCCGGGCGCGGCCGCGAGCTAGAACTGCGCCTTCGCGCCCGTCAGCGCGACGCCCGCGGAGGGCACGCCGATCCCGCTGCCGGCCTCGACGCGCCCGACGCGCTGCGCGGGGAAGTGCTTGGCGAGGATGGCGACGGCGCGCTCGGCGTGCTCGGGCGCGACGATCACGCACAGGCCCATGCCCATGTTGAAGGTGCGCCACATCTCGTCCTCCGCGACGTGGCCCCAGCGCTGGACCGCGCGCAGGACCTCGGGCACCGGGAGGGGCGCGTCGATCACGTAGCGCACGTCCTTCTTGAGGCGCGGGACGTTGAGGAGGCCGGAGCCGGTGACGTGGCTGATGCCGTGCACTGCGCCGTGCGGCAGGGCCGATAGCAATTCGAGCGCGGCGCGCACGTAGATGCGGGTGGGCGCGAGCAGCGCCTCGCCGACGGTCTGGCCCGAGGGGAGCTTGTCGTCGAGCTTGACGCCCGCCTTCTCCATCGCGCGGCGGATGAGCGTGTAGCCGTTGCTGTGCGGGCCGCTGGAGGCGACGCCGACCATGATATCACCCGGCGCGATGGCGGCGCCCGAGACGATGCGGTCCTTGCGCACGACGCCCAGCACGGTGCCCGCGAGGTCGAAGCCCTTGACGAGCGAGGGAAGGACGGCCGTCTCGCCGCCCACGATGGTCATGTTGCTCTGGCGCGCGCCCTCGTTGAGGCCCTTCGCCAGCTCCGCGACGAGATGCGGGTCGGGCTTGTCGATGGCGAGGTAGTCCACGAACGCGATCGGCTCGGCGCCCACGCACACGGCGTCGTTGACGTTCATCGCGACGCAGTCGATGCCCACGGTGTCCCACTTGCGCATCGCGTTGGCGATCTCGAGCTTGGTGCCCACGCCGTCGGTGGCCAAGACCAGCGCGTGCTCGCCGAACTCGACCATGCCCGCGAAGTGGCCCGCGCCGCCCAGCGGCCGGCCCATGCCGGTGCGCGCGTAGGAGAGGAGCCCGACCATCGCCTTCGCGGCCTCGTCCTTGGCCTGGATGTCCACGCCCGCGCCCGCGTAGGTCAGCGGCTCGTCCTTCATGGGGCGGCGATGCCCGGGCGCCTGTTCAAGGCTTCGGCGCCGGTTGCCCGAGGTGACCCGCGGGCTCGCGCCTCGACTGCCGCCAGCGCAGCACGACGCCCACGCCCAGCGAGACGCACGCCGCGAACGCGAGGCAGGCCAGCGTGCCCCAGAGGATGCCCAACGCGGGATAGGCGAACGCGATGGCGACGCCGAAGAGCGCCGGCGCCGCGGTGCCCGCGACCATGACGCGCACGGTCGCGCCGGTGAAGTCCGCGCCGCGCTTGCGCGTGAGGATGACCATCGTCGTGATGAATCCGCTCGGGAAGACGCTGGCGAGCCCGCCGAGGATCGGGCCGCCGTAGTGCGCCACGACGATGCTGCCCGCGACGACGGCGCCCGCGCCCGCCGCGCGCCCCGCGAGCTTCCACCACGAGAGGGGCGCGGGGCGCGCGGGTGGCGCGGCGTGGACCCGCGGCAGCCGCGCCAGCAGCAGGAGCGCCACGACCGCGCTCAAGGCCCAGAGCGGGAACGACCAGGCGAGCCCCGCGGGGAGCCACAGCACGATCGCGAGGCCCGCCGCGGCCCAGAGCGCGAGCGCCGCAGCGATGGCGGGCCAGGGCGCGAGGCGGCGCACGAGCAGCGCGGTGGCCGCGATGAAGACGACGTTGGCCGCCATCCCGGCCGGGGTCGCGGTGGCGCTCTGCGCGGCGAAGGCGACGCCCTCGTTCAACGCGATGAGGACCAGCGAGACCGTGACCTTCACGGGGAATGATAGCAGCAGGCCGCCCACGCGCGGGTTGCCACGCTCGGCGATCGTCGTGAACGCGGCGACGGTCCCTCCGCCCACGAGGAAGGAGAGCGCCAGGCGCGCCAGGTAGGCGTCCACGCGGCGCGAGACGGAGGGCCGGATTTCAGGCTTTCCTCAGCGCTGCTTCGTCCGCGCCAGCAGGCCCAGCGCGAGGATACAGGAGCACGATGCCCGCGCCCATGGCGCCCAGCTGCGCGCGCGAGAGCTGCGGCGGGTCGGACGAAGCCTCCGCCGCCAAGAGGGTCGAGGGCGGCGCGCCCCTCGCGCGTTCGGGCGCGGCGGCCGGCGCGGGCGCCTGGGGAGCGTCCGAAGAAGGCGCGCCGGCGGCCGGCGGATCCTGCGCCGCGGAGGAGCCGCCCGGGGAGGACGTGGGCGCCGGCGCGCCGGTGGACACGTTGCCGTCGGGCGTCAGCGGGAGCGTCCAGTCCGTGGGGGGCTCGGGGAGGACGGGCTGCTGCGCGACCGGGGCGGGCTGGGGCGAGGGCGAGGGCGGGGGAGAAGGCGCGGGCGAGGGCGAGGGCGATGGGACGACGGGCGCGGCGGCGCGCTGCCCCGGCACGACGTCCGCGGTGGGGTCCCACGTCCCGGTGTCCACGACCTGGGGCGCGTCGGGCACCGTGACGGTCGCGTCCGCGGCGGAGAGCGAGGGCACCCCCGAGGTGGGCGTCAACGTGAGGGCGAGGAGCATGGTCCCCAGCGCGATCCCCATCGGGCCTGACCTCGTCGCAAGGGATCATAAGGCTGAGGGGCGGGCCGAGCCGGACGATCAGGGGAGGGTGCCCAGGTCGCGGTCCACCACGTACTCACGGTGGCCCTCGGGGACCCCGTACCGGCCCGTGACGAGCGCGTCGAGCAGATGGAAGGACAGCGCCGTCATGGCCTGCGTGTCGTCCGACTCGTTGCCGTGGCCCGCCATGCCGTCCACCTGGACGCCGGCGTACCCCGTGAGGCTCGTCCCCTCGTGGCCGGGCTCGCCGCGCAGCACCTGGTAGTCGTCCGTCGGGATGCCCACGGCGGCGAGGGCGGCCTCCATCTCGCGGCCCTGGTTGGTGGGCACGAGGCCGTCGTTGGTGTCGTGGAGCAGGATGACGCCCTTCAGGCCGACGAACTCGGGGGCGCGGACCGCGGCGCTGCGCTCCAGGTAGGCCGTTTCCGCCGTCGCGGGCGTGCCGCCGCATTCCTCCTCGATGGCCGCCTTCGCCGTCACGGCGGTCGGGTTGCCCGAGGGGGAGAGCGCGGTCGCGCCGGCCCACGTCTCGTGGAGCATCGCGAGCCCCTCGTTGTCGACCCAGTACGTGAAGACGCCCGGCATGTCGGCGAGCACCATGCCCGCGACGGCCGTGCCCATGCTCACGCTGTAGAGGATCGCGTGGTCGAAGCCGTACGTCGCCAGGAGGTCGCGCGTCGCGGCCTCGGTCTGGTCGGCGCCGGCGCGCAGCGGGAAGGCGCTCGCGGGGCCGAAGTCCATGGCGACCGCGACGTACCCCTCGTCCGCGAGGCGCTGGAGGTGCGCGTCGTGGTCCACCGCCTGGTGCGCGTAGCCGTGCGCGATCACCACGAGGCCCAACGGCGCGCCGACGGGCACCGCGAGACGGCCGTGCGCGCCCCCGACGAAGTAGTCCGAGACGCCCGCCGCGGGCGCGCCGGCATGGAGCGCGGGCACCAGGAGGACGAGGGCGATCGCGGCGGCGGGGGCGGCGCGCATGGGCGCGCAGCCGGGGCTCCGGCCTTGAGTCGTTTCGTGGCAGCCTAGTCGGAAGCGCCGCGCGCCGGCTTGCGCGCATACTCGAGGATCGCCTTGACGACGACGGGCAGGACGATGACGCAGAGCGTGACGGCGACGCTCACGATGCGCTCGATGTGCTCGTCCACGAGCGGCGCGCCCTTCCACATCTCCCAGGCCGTGAGCACGAGGAGCTTGAGGCCGACGTAGCCCACCGCCACGTAGGCGAGGCTCTCCAGCGCGGGGAACCAGTCCATCAGCCTGCCCACGTAGTACGCCGCGATCCGCAGCAGCAGGATGCCCGTGAACGAGGCGGCGATGATGATGAGGACCTTCTGCGAGAGAGCGACCGCCACGAGCACCTGGTCGAGCGCGAAGGCGAGGTCGGCCAGCTCCACGGCCACCACGAGGCTCCAGAACGCCGAGAGGAAGAGCCACCGCTTCTGGCTGAAGGTCGGCGCCTCGTGCCCCGGCGCGCCCCCTTCGTGCTTGCGGATGTTGACGAAGTGGCTCCCGCAGAGGTAGAGCAGGTAGCCGCCGCCGATGAGCTTCAGGACGGGGTACTGGATGATCACGCTCGCGAAGAGGATGACCGTCGCGCGGAGCACGTACGCGCCGCCCAGGCCGTAGAGGAGCGCCTTGCGCCGCTGCTCCTCGGGGAGCCGGCGGACCATCGCCGCCAGGATCGCGGCGTTGTCGAACGACAACACGCCCTCCAGGAAGAGGAGCGTGAAGTACACCACGAGGTCCACGGGCTCGAACTGGTACGACGTGATGAATTCGAAGACCATTCAGGCCAAGCTCGGGAGGAGGCTGCACCCTGCAAAGCCGCTGATAAGCTTGCCTGGAAGGTTCCCAGCGCCTCCGGCGAAGGGAACTGGGGAAGAAGGGAAGGCGAGGGAAGAAGGGAGCCTTGCAATGGGGCCCTTCTTCCCTCCGCTTCCCTTCTTCCCCAGTTCCGCCGCTTCCCTTCGGCGGGCTCCCCCCGCCTCCCCGCGAATCGTTATATGGGGGTCCTGGCATCGCCGCGGCAGCGCGAGCACGCGCGTCCCCGGACGCACGGCGCGGTGAAGACCCCTCGGGGCCCCATCCCGCGCACGACGCCCCGAGCCCCGGACGCGGGACCTCGCGCCGAAGGAATCGTCATGGCTCACACCGCCCGCATCAGCCTCGCCGGCAACGACCCCAAGAAGATCGACGGCGTCGCAGGCCAGATCAAGACCATCGCGGAGCGCACCGGCGTCCGCATCGCCGGCCCAATCCCGCTCCCGACGCGCCGCCTCAACATCCCCGTCCGCAAGGCGCCCAACGGCTCCGGCTCGGAGACGTACGACCACTGGGAGATGCGCATCCACAAGCGCCTCATCGACATCGACGCGGACGAGCGCGCCCTGCGCCAGCTCATGCGCATCCAGGTCCCCGACTCGGTGAACATCGAGATCGTTCTGAGGACCTGAGCCGCAGCGAAGGCCGAAGAACGGTCTCGATAGGCCGGACCGAAGTCCGGCCGTGTCGAGATCGTCCTGCGCACCTGAAATCCCATGCTCGGGTCCGGCTGGGGCTCCGCCCCAGACCCCGCGATGCGGAGCGCGCGGAGACAGCCTGACACATTCACCTCGTCCGTCGCGGCCTCCGCGCGCCTCGCATCGCGGTCCAGGGCGGAGCCCTGGCTGCCCGTCTGGACGCCGGCCCTGCGCTCCATTCTTCATCTCCCCTGTCGATTCCCGCCGAGTCGGACGAGGGACGTGAGGCGACATTTCATATCGAGGACGCGACGCACTTCCGCCGCATGGCCGACCTGCGCGCCTTCCTGGGAAGCAAGTGCCCCTCCTGCCGGAACGACATCCTCCAGCCGGAGCCGAGCACGAACCGCATGCCCGGCCCGGCGCGCGCCTGGTGCCCTTCGTGCCACGCAAGCCTGAGCGCGGAGGAGCTGGCGGCCGGTCCCCGGCGCGGCGGCTTGCTCAAGCGCCTCTTCTCCAAGCCGTCGCGGACATAACGATAGATTTTCCCGCCCGGCCGGGGCTGCGCGCGCCATGAGCCGCGTCGCCTTGCTGCGTGCCGGGTATGCGGCGTTCTGCGTCGCGTTCCTCGCCGTGGCCGTGACCATCCAGGGCGTGGGCGTCGCGTTCTTCCTCGGCCTGCTCGCCGCGCTGGCCGCGGGCTTCCTCCTGGCCTTCTCGCGGGACGAGCTTCCCAAGTGGGCCGGGCTCGCGCTCCTGGCGTACTTCGGCCTCACGATCCTCGCGTTCCTCGCCGCCACGCCCGTCACGATCGACAAGGGCGGGGGATACTTCGTGAACGACAAGCCCTCCGCGACGTTCCAGGCCGTCTCGGGCTACCTGGTGCTCGCGTTCCCGATCATGCTCGGCGGCGCCGCGCTGGCGGCTGCGTGGGAGCGCGAGCGCGGGCCCAAGACACTGCTCTTCGCGGCGCTCGCGGCCTCCGTGGTCTGGGCGGTCCTCTCCTTCGCCCTCCTGCCGCCCAGCGCGCAGGCCACCGCCGCGCAATCGCAGAACCACCTGCTCGACCTTCTCGCCATCGTCGCGTGCCTCGTGGGCGCGGCGGGCGCGCTCTGGGCCGCGCTGCGCCCCGACGAGTACGCATGATCGCGATCGTGCTCTACGAGGGCGCGAGCGCCTTCGAGGCCCTGGGCGCGCTGGCCGCGCTCCGCGCCGCGGACGAGCCCGCGAGGCTCGTGGCCGCCGAGGCGCTCGTGCCCACGCGCGAGGGGGCGCGCCTCGTCCCGCACGCCTTGGGCTACGACGCGCTCGCCGAGGCGCCGGCGGTCGTGCTTCCGGGCGGCGACGTCGCGAAGCCGCTCGCCGACGCCGCGCTCCTGCGCGCGCTCCGCGCCCGCCGCGGCCGCTGGCTCCTCACCTCGGGGGACGCGCTGCGCCTCGCCGCCGCCGCGGGGTACGCCGAAGGCCGCCGCGTCGCGACGCTCCCGGGCGAGCCCGTGCTCTCCGGCACGCACGGCGTGGGATCGCGCCTGGTCGCCGACGGCCGTCTCCTGACGTGCTTTCCCGGCGATCCGCTCGTCGACCTCGTCCTCCACTGGGTCGAGCGCGAGCGCGGAAGCCCTGCCGCCGCGCGCGCCGCGCATGCCCTCGGGCGCGAGCTGCGCACGTTCGCGGAAGGCGCGAAGGATGATGCGCCCGCGGCCTGATGGCGCCGCATGCCCGTCGACGACCAGATCATGAAGACGCTCCACATCCCCAGGGAGGAGGCGCCCGTCGCGCGCTTGATCGGGATGCGCCTCGCGAGCGCGGGCCCGGGCCTCGCGACCTTCGTGCTCGACGTCGACGCGCGCCACCACAACCCGATGGGCAGCGTCCATGGCGGCGTGCTCGCGGACCTCGCGGACGCGGCGATGGGCTACGCCGTGATCTCGACGCTGGCGGAGGACGAGACGTTCACGACGCTGGAGATCAAGATCAACTTCCTGCGCCCCGCGTTCGAAGGGCGGCTGCGCTGCCACGCGAAGGTCGAGAGCCGCGGCAAGACGATCGTGTACGCGACGGCGGACGTGCTCAACGACGAGGGCAAGGTCGTCGCGAAGGCCGTGGGCACCAACCTCGTGCAGAAGCGGCCCGGCGCGACCGACGCGTTCCACCACCGGCCGCGCGGCTGAGTAGGGCCACAAAAGTATAAGGAACGGGCCACAGGCTCGAAGCCATGCCGCGCGCGGCGACCTCCGGAGGAGATTCAAGCCAACCTCGTCGGCCGAGGAAGGACGTGGCCAGCGTCATGAAGAAGGTCCGCGTCACGCCGCAGGAGGCGCGCACCCTCGCCCGCCTCGCGAAGCGCCAACGGAAGACGGAGAGCCAGGTCCTGCGCGAGGCGCTCGCGCGCGCGGACCTGCTGCAACGGCGCGCTGAGGCCGTCGAGAAGCTCATCGCCATGATCGAGGACCCCAAGCCCAAGCGCGTGCCGTGGGGCCTCCGATGAGGATCGTGCTCGACACGGGCGTGTTCTTCCGTCCCGCCGTGCTGCGCGAGCTGGCCGCCGCCGAGGACGCGGACGTCGTCGTGCCCGCGGTCGTGCTCGCCGAGCGCAGGCGGCAGCTCGCGCTCGCGGGCCGGCGCCCCGAGGAGCTGCTGGAGATCCTGGAGGGCAACGGCTTCGCGATCGAGCCCTTGGGCCGCGACGAGGCGATGCGCGTTCCGCTCGCCGACGACGCGCGGTGGCGCCGGCACGCGCGCGACGCCCTCATCGCCTCGCACGTGGGACCGGTCGACGTGCTCTGGACGACGAACCCGCGCGACTTCCTCGCGTTCGGGCTCGCGCCGGCGCAGGTGCGCGGCGTCTAGAACCAGGTTCATGACCTCCTCGGTTGCTGCGAGGTTTTTCTTTTCATTTTCTGCGTGGCGCTCCGCTTTCCGCCATCACGCCAAGACGCCAACAGACCGCGTGTTGGCGTCTTGGCGTGATGACGGCAAGGGGAGCCGTGGCCCATCAGGCATTCCTCGCCGCGGAAGGGCGGACGTCGGGCGCAACCACGGGGGAATCCTGCGCGACTGCGACAGAGGTTGTGAAACAGATTCTAGTCCGCCTTGTCGTCGCCGCGCGGCTTTGGCTCGCGGTTGCTGACGTTCTCGGGCCGCGCGCCGTAGCGGCCGGCGTGCGCGCTGCCCTGCGAGCGGCCCACGACGCCGCCGCCCGCCTTGTCGTCGCCGCGCGGCTCCTCGACGCCAGCCATCGTGGACTCGTTGCGCGCCTCCAGGTCCTCGAAGCCCCGGAACGAGTCGTCCGCCGGGCGCAAGGCTTGCGGCCGATGCCTCGTTCAGAGCCGGCCGACGCGGGCGTGCCAGGCACGCGCCCCACCCTCGTGCATGCGCGAGAGGAAGCGCGCCGGCTCGACGGACTCCACGCGCCAGCCCTCGCGGAACGCCTGGTCGATCTCCTCGCGGCGGATCCTGCGCGGCCCGAGCGGGCCGGGCTCGGCGTCGCTGAAGCAGAGCAGGAGGAGCCTGCCGCCGGGCGCCAGCGCGTCGTGGAGGCTGCGCACGTATCGCGCGCGCTCCGCGTCGTCGAACACGTGGAAGAGGCCCGCGTCGACCGCGATATCAAAGTGCTGGTCGAGGCGCGCGAGGTCCAGCGCGTCGCCCACGACGAAGCGCGCCGCGAGCCCCCGCGCGGCGGCCTTGGCGCGCGCCTGCGCGATGGCGAGGTCGACGCCGTCCACGCCCCACGCCTCGTGCCCAAGCTGGGCGAGGAGCGCATGCTCGCCCGTGCCGCAGCCCACGTCGAGGACGCGCTGGCGCGGCGGGAGCGCGCGCAGGTCGGCGGCGAGCGCGGGCTGCGGCGCGCCGATGTCCCAGGGCGCGCCGCCCGACTCGTAGGCGGGGCGGAACCGGTCCACGCTCACACGTCCTTCGCCATGTAGGGGCCCAGACGCGCGTAGCCGAGCTTGGCGTAGTAGGGTCGCACGCCCACGCCCGCGGTGACGACGACGCGGCGCTTGCCAAGCTCGCGCGCCAGGTCCTCGGACTCGCGCACGAGCCGCGCGCCGTGCCCCTGGTGCTGATGGAATCCCTCGGGGTGCTCGCCCAGCGGTACCTCGCTGCCGAAGACCTTCAGCTCGCGCAGGAGCAGCGCGCCGCGGCACTCCTCGCGGTGGGCCGCGGGGCTGGGCTCGCGCAGCCGCACGAAGCCCGCGATGATGTCGTTCTGCTCGTCCTCCAGCGCGAGGAAGCGCTCGCGGCCGCCCGCGCTCGCGTAGTCGCGCCGGACGAGGCTTAGCGTCCCGACGCGCCGGCCCTCCTTGTTCTCGACGTGGCCCGCCTCGCGGCAGCGGATGCAGCGGCAGCGCGTGCCCCGCTTCGCCATCTCGGCGTGCACCAGCTCGCGCAGGTTGAGCTTCTTGACGCCCGCCTCGATGCGCGGCGTCGGGATGTCGCGGTCGATGCGCTGGATGCGCATCCACGGCGGGCACTCGGCCTTCGCCTCCGCGAGCAGGTCGACGCACTCGGCCTCCTCCAGCGCCCGGAACTTGCCGGCGGCCCAGAGCTTGTGGAGCGGCGTGCCGGGGATCACGAGTGTCGGGTAGATCTTCAGCATGTCCGGCGCGAAGCGCGGGTCGGAGAACATCGCGCGCAGCGTCGCGAGGTCCATCTCGCGCGTGCTGCCCGGCTGGCCGGGCATGACGTGCGCGCAGAGCTTCAGCCCCGCGTCCTTGACCGCCTGGAAGCTCTCCACGGTCTCCTTCATCGTGTGGCCGCGGTGCGTGATCTTCAGCACGTGGTCGTCGATCGTCTGCACGCCGATCTCCAGGCGCGTGCAGCCCAGCGAGAGCGCGTGGTCGACGTGGGGCGCCAGCGCCCAGTCGGGCTTCGTCTCCAGCGTCAGGCCGATCATCCGCGCGGGCGCCGACTCGTTGCGCGCCTGCGCCTCGGCCAAGGTGGCGCTCGGCTCGCCCCCGTTGAGCGCGTCGAGCGCCCGCCGCACGAACCACGATTGATAACTCGGGTCGCGCGCGGTGAACGTGCCGCCCTGGACGATCATGTCCACCTTGTCGATGGGGTGGCCCGTCTTCGTCAGGTCGGCGAGCCGCGCCGCGGTCTGGTCGTGCGGGTCGAAGCCGTGCCGGGCCGCGCGGCGGGCGGCGGGCTCGTCGCCGGTGTAGGATTGCGCGGTGCCGAACTCGGGCCCGCCCGGACAATAGACGCACTTCCCGTGCGGGCACGCCTCGGGGCTCGATTGGATGGTGACGATCGTGACGCCGCTGATGCTGCGCGTGGGCCGGATGCGCAGGGCCGGCTCGACGCGGCGGCGCTCCTCCACGGTCGCGTGCGCCAGGATGTCGGCGTTGGTGGGCAGGTGGTCGACGCGAAGCTCGGCGGCGAGGCGGAGCTTCTCGTTCTGGACGTCGGCGCGGCGGAGCCGGCCCGCGAGGATGCCCTCGACGATCAGCCGAGCGAGGGCCTGCTGCGCTTCCACGCCGCGCCCAGGCCGTTCCTGCCAGAAAAGGTATGCTGCCGCGCCGGGAAGGACGCCACGATGCGCGACGTCGGCGTGGACGAGATCCGAGGCATGAGCGTGCTCGACCGCAACGGGATGCGCCTGGGCCACGTCAAGGACGTGACCTTCGATCCCGAGGCGTGGCGCGTCACCGGCCTGCGCGTCGGGCTCGACCGCGAGGCCGCCGACCGCCTGCGCGTGCCCCATGCGCCGTTGCGGGGCGCGGAGCTGACGTTCGCGGCCGATCGCGTGCGCAGCGTCGGCGACGCCGTCATCCTCAACGTGGACGAGCGGGGCATCGCCGACCTGATGATGCGCGGGTCCTAGGCAAGGGGCCCCAGCGACTCCGCGAAGCCGCGCGAGAGCGTCTCCACGAGCTTCTCGCGCGAGACGCGCACGCCCTCCTCCGCGAGGCTCGTGACGCGCGTCGTGATATCGCCAGGAGGCGTGCGGAAGAGCCGCGCCATGCGGTCCTCGTCGCGCTCCACGATGACCGTGCCGTGCTGGAGGAGCGCCTTGCCGTCGCGCCGCTGCGCCCCGCCGCTGATCTTGCGCCCGTTCACCACGACGTTCGTCCCCTGCCTGCGCACGTAGCAGAGCGTCTCGCGCGTGTTGTCGGGCACCGTCTCGATCTGCGCGGGGAGGCCCAGGTGCCGCAGCGCGCGCACCACGCCGTCCGACACGAACGCGAACGAGCCGGTGATATCACGGGGGAGCCCCGGGTGGTCGAGCGGCAGCACGACGGCGTACGTGACCTCGCTCTCGTTGTGCAGGATCGCGCCCCCGCCCGTCGCGCGGCGCACGACGTCGAGCCCCCAGGCGCGCGCGGCGTCGAGGTCGACGTCGGCCTCCGTCTGCGAGCGCCCCAGGCTCACCGCGGCCGGGCGCCAGCCGTACAGGCGCACCGTCGGCGCGCCCTCCGCGAGCAGCGCCTCGTCGCGCGCCATGTTCTCCCGCGCAGGAAGGGGGGCGTCCAGGAGGAGGCGCATGCGGGCCCACGAGGCGGGTCCGACCAAGAAGTTTCCTCAAGCCCGGCCACCAGAACGGCCAAGAGCGCGCACCTTGTGGCACGGACGTGCGAAGGCTTCTGGCGGCGACGATCGCCCTCGTGGCGCTGGCGGGGTGCCTCACGGCCCCGACCGTCCAGACGGCCCGCGTCGCGCCCCCCGCGCTCCCGGCCTGGCACGAGGCGACGCGCCTGCTCGACCTGCCCGCGGGCGACTCGTTCGGCGCCTTGCTCGTCACGTTCGACGCGGGCGACGTGGGCAAGCCGTTCGGCGCGCCCGCCTACGGGCTCGCGTTCGAGCGCCCCACGATGGGCGACCAGGATTTCATTGAGGCCGACCTCTTCGGCGTCAAGGACGGAAACGCGACGTGGATCGTGACCGGATCGAGCTTCGGCCATGGCGTCACCGCGCTGAGCCTCCCTCCCCTCGCGGGCGGCGGCCCGCCCACGGCGCTCTTCGTCCTCTTCGCGCACCTGGCCCACGCCACGACGCTGCGCGCCGGCGCGTGGACCACGAGCGAGTTCCCGCCGACGCTGCCCAACGCGACCGTCGCCGGCGCATGGACGCGCGCCGGCCCCGCGCAGGTCTCGTACTTCGTGTCGGGGTATCGCGGCACCGCGTTCTTTTCCGAGAGCCACGACGTCACGCAGTCCGGCACGGGGACAGGCCCGACCGCGCCGCTCTCCGCGGGCGCGTTCTCCCTCGCCACGCGCCACGCGGCGGGCGGCTTGAGCCTGTCCACCGGCATGGTCCGCCCCACGGCGGGTGCCGGCACCGCGGACGTCTCGTGGACCTCCGGGGGCAAGACGCAGCGCGGCGCCGCGCCCTTCGCCACCACGCCCGCCGGAGGCCAGATCGCGGACTTCCTCGCGGCGGGCGCCTCGCCGGACGCGTCGGCCGCGGAGCTCGACCTCACCGGGGCGAGCGCCCTGGACACCGTCATCCTGACGCACGTCACCGGCGACTTCGATGCGGCCGAGCTGGGCATCGCGGTGACGCCCCAGTACCGCGGACCGGCTTCTCTCCTCGCGACAGGTGCGTGCCTGCGGGCCAGCCCGGCCGCGGCGTGCGAGACCTAGGCGACCCCTGCGCCCGAAAGGCTCTTGGCGGGGTCCCGCCTCGGCAGAAGCATGACCGCCTCCGGCCTCTCGAAGCCGCGCTGGCTGCTGCGTCCCCTGCCCAGCGGGCCGAAGGTCGCGCAGATCCAGGGCCTTCTTGCGGAGCACGGCCTGCACACGGTGTGCGAGGAGGCGCGCTGCCCCAATCGCGGCGAGTGCTGGAGCCAGGGCGAGGCGACGCTCATGATCCTGGGCGACACGTGCACGCGCGCGTGCCGTTTCTGCGACGTGGCGACGGCGACGAAGGGGCAGATCCTTCCGATCGATCCGCTGGAGCCCGCGAAGGTGGCGAACACGGTCAAGACGCTCGGGCTGACGTACGCCGTCATCACGAGCGTGGACCGCGACGAGCTGGAGGATCAGGGCGCGGACCACTGGGCGCGCACGATCCAGGCGATCCGCTTCCTCTGCCCCGAGACGGTGATCGACGTCCTTCTCCCCGATTTCCGCGGCGATCGCGCGCTGATCCGGAAGGTCGTCGACGCGAAGCCCCACGTGCTCGCGCACAACGTCGAGACCGTGGAGCGCCTGCAGGACAAGGTGCGCGACCACCGCGCGAGCTATCAGCAGACGCTCGACGTGCTGCGCGCGTTCAAGGAGATGAGCCCGCGCACGCCCACCAAGAGCGGCGTCATGGCGGGGCACGGCGAGACGCGCGAGGAAATGATCTCGACGCTGCGCGACCTCCGGGCGGCGGGCGTCGACTTCGTCACCATCGGCCAGTACCTGCGGCCCAGCGAGTGGCACCTCAAGGTCGAGGAGTTCGTCCACCCCAACGACTTCGTGGCCTACGAGCAGGCCGCCTGGAGCATGGGGTTCAAGCACGTCGTCGCGGGGCCCTTCGTGCGCTCCAGCTACCGCGCGTGGGAAGTCGAGAAGATCGTGCGCGACGCGCATGGCGCCAGCAAGAACCCTTAAGGAATCCTGCCTCGCGTGCGCGCGCATGAAGGGCACCTCTGCCGCGCTCCTCCTCGTCGCCATGATGCTGGGCGCCGGCTGCCTCGCCTCCACCGAGACGCCCGCCTCGACCTCCGCCGCCGCGGGCGTCGGCGCCACCGTGAAGACGGCCGCCGCGCTCGCCTTCACCGCGGGCGACAACCTCTCCGGCGCGCCCATCGCGGGCGTCGTGCCGGCGACGCTCTACATCAAGCACGACGGGGGCGAGCCCACCCTCGGCATCACGAAGGACGGCACGCTCTTCTACGCGGGCGCCACGTTCAAGAACGATATCGCGGGCCAGGACGTCTGCGCCAGCCAGCCCGTCGTGGGCGCGCCGGCGTGCCTGCCGCGCACCGACATCCTGCGCAGCAGCGACGGGGGGAAGACCTGGAAGGACGTCACGCCCTACCTGCCCGGCGGCCTCGTGCGCGAGCACCCCGACACGGGCGATCCGTACGTCTACGTCGACCCCGCGACCTCGCGCGTCTTCGACATCGACCAGCGCCTCTCGACCACGTGCCACACGGTCACGTACAGCGACGACAAGGGCGACTCGTGGGACCCGGTGGACGCGAAGGCGTGCCAGTCGCCGCCCGCGGACCACCAGACGATCGTGGCCGCCAAGCCCCGCCTGATCCCGGCGATGCCCGTCTACCCCGAGATCGTCTACTACTGCAACAACCAGATCGCCGCGTCCTCGTGCGCGCGCAGCCTGGATGGCGGCCAGACGTTCACCGCGACGCCGCCCCCCTTCCTGGGCGTCGAGAGCGACACGAGCGTCGCCCCCAACATGACGGACCCGACCAACCCCGATATCAACAACCTCTGCGGCGGCCTGCACGGCCACCTGAAGGCGGCGCCCGACGGCACGGTCTACCTGCCCAAGGCGCAGTGCGGCCGCGCGATGGTCGCCGTCACGCAGGACGACGGCACCTCGTGGACGGCGCAGACCGTCAGCGACATGCCCGCCACGGGCGACCCGAGCGTCGCGGTCGACAAGGCCGGCACGGCGTACTACCTCTTCCTGGGCGCGAAGGACCTCCACGTCTACCTGGCGAGCAGCAAGGACGCGGGCGCCCACTGGACGAAGCCCGTGGACGTGACCGCGCCGGGCATCGCGATCGCCAACCTGCCGCAGATCACGGCCGGCGATGCGGGCCGCGTGGCGCTGGCCTACGTGGGCACGACGACCAAGGACGCCTACAAGATCCCCGACAACGACACGAGCGCGCTCAACAACGAGACGTGGGACGGCTACCTCTCCATCATCACGGGCGCCGACACCGCGAAGCCCGGCGTCGTCACCACGCGCGTGAACGACGCGGGCGACCCGCTCGTGCGCGGTCCGTGCGGGCCCGGCCGCTGCCGCAGCCTCTTCGACTTCCTCGACGTGCAGATGGACGCCGACGGCCGCCCGTGGGTCGCCATGGTCGACAACTGCATGGACAACTGCAGCAAGGCCGACGGCACCGCGAAGGAGAGCACCGCGTCGGCGGGCTTCGTGGCGACGCTCGCCGAGGGCCCGGGCCTCCTGGCCAACGAGATCGCGCTGCCGCCGATCCACGCCGCTGGGAAATCGGGCTGACGCTGCGCGGCTTGTCCCGTGGCGCCCGAGGGACCCGAGGCGCCCGAGGCCTCCAAACCACGGGTGCCACGGGCGCCTCGGGTCCCACGGGCGTGGCCCGCCGCAGGCGCCGGCACGAAAGCGCCAAATCCCCGCGGCCGGATCGCCCCGGCATGCAGGGCGCCCCGACGCGGAGCTTCGCGAGCGACAACAACAGCGGCGTGCACCCGCGCGTCATGCAGGCGCTGGCCGAGGCCAACCGCGACCACGTGCTGGCGTACGGCGACGACGCCTGGACGCAGCGCGCCGAGGCGAAGCTGCGCGAGGCGTTCGGGGCCGACGCGCGCGCCTTCTTCGTGTTCAACGGCACGGGCGCCAACGTGCTCGGCCTGGCCGCGATGATGCGTCCGTGGGAGTGCGTGCTCACGACCGAGTGGGCGCACCTGGCGAGCGACGAGTGCGCGGCGCCCGAGAAGTTCCTGGGCAGCAAGGTCGTCACGATCCGCGCGCCGGAGGGCAAGCTCACGCCCGAGTCGGTGAAGCCGTTCGTGAAGGGGATCGGCGACCAGCACCACGCGCAGCCGCGCGTCATCTCGATCACGCAGAGCACCGAGCTTGGCACCGTGTACCGCCCCGAGGAGATCCGCGCGCTGGCCGACTTCGCGCACCAGCGCCAGATGTACCTTCACGTGGATGGGGCGCGGCTCGCCAACGCCGCCGCCGCGCTGGGCGTGCCGCTGCGCGCGATCACGACCGACGCGGGCGTGGACGTGCTCTCGTTGGGCGGCACGAAGAACGGTCTCATGTTCGGCGAGGCCGTCGTCGCGCTCCGCCCCGAGCTGGCCAAGGACATGCGGTTCCTGCGCAAGCAGGGCATGCAGCTCGCCAGCAAGATGCGCTTCGTCTCCGCGCAGTTCGAGGCGCTCCTCACCGACGACCTGTGGCGGGAGAGCGCGGGGCACGCGAACCGCATGGCGCGGCTCCTGGCCGACGAGGCGTCTCGCGTGCCCGGCGTCAAGCTCGCGCGCCCGTGCGAAGCCAACGCCGTCTTCCCGATCCTGCCGAAGCCGGCGGCCGACGCGCTGCTGCGCGACTGGCTCTTCTACCCGTGGAACGAGGCGACCGGCGAGTACCGCTGGGTGTGCAGCTTCGACACGACCGAGGACGACGTGAAGCGCTTCGTCTCCGCGCTGCGCGACGCCATGACGAAGCACCGTTGAGGACGCTGGCGCTTCGCGCCGAGGGAAGACGGGAAGACGGGAAGACGTTGGAACGAATGTCTTCCCGTCTTCCTGTCTTCCCTGCTCCGCCGGAGGCGGCCCGCACTACAAGAAACGCTAAGAGCCCGGCGCGGGTGCGAAACGCATGCGTCTCGGCGCCCTCGCGCTCCTCTCCATGCTCCTCGCGGCCGGCTGCGTCACGTCGAACGCGCCGGGCGCCACGACCCAGCCTCCCGGCGCGGTGGGCGCCACCTTCGCCACGGCCGACGCCATCGTGCACGTCGCGGGCGACAACGCCTCGGGCCGCCTCGCCTCGGGCATCCTGCCCGCGAGCTTCCTCGTGAACCACGACGCCGGCGAGCCGACGCTGGGCGTGGCCAAGGACGGCGCGCTCTACTACGCGGCCGTCACGTTCCAGAACGACGTCGCCGGCCAGCCCGCGTGCGCCCCCGAGACGCCCATCAGCGGCGGCACGTGCCTGCCGCGCACGGACATCCTCAAGTCGGTCGACGGCGGCAAGACGTGGAAGGACGTCACGCCCTACTTCCCCGGCGGCGCGGTGCGCATGCACCCCGAGACGGGCGACGGCTACGTCTACGTCGACGCGGAGACGGGCCGCATCTTCGACGTCGACCAGGAGGGCCTCGTCACGTGCTACAACCTCGCGTACAGCGACGACGGGGGCGCCTCGTGGATGGGCGACTTCCCCGCGTGCCAGTCGCCGCCCGCGGACCACCAGACGATCGTCGCCGCCAAGCCGCGCCTGCTGCCCGCGAGCCCCGCCTACCCGAAGATCGTCTACGTCTGCTACAACCAGATCGCCACCTCGACGTGCGTGCGCAGCGTGGACGGCGGCGTCAACTTCGCCACGACGGGCCCCGTGGGCGACGCGGGCGCCGACCCGAGCCAGGGCGCCGGCACGAAGGCCGTGTGCAGCGCGCTCGTGGGGCACCTCAAGGCCGCGCCCGACGGCACGGTCTATCTTCCGCGCCGCCAGTGCGACCTCCCCGAGGTCGCCGTGACGCAGGACGACGGCACCACGTGGAGCCTCGTCCAGGTCTCCGACGTCAAGACGTACTACGGCGGCGGCACCGTGGGCATGGACCCCGCGGTGGCCGTGGACGCCAAGGGGACGGCGTACTACGTCTTCGAGGGCGCGGACGGCCACATGTGGCTCTCGCACAGCAAGGACGCCGGCAAGACGTGGAGCAAGGCGCAGGACGTGACGGGCCCCGGCCTCACGGTCGCCAACCTCGCGGCGCTCACCGCAGGCGATGCCGGCCGCGTGGCGCTCACCTACGTCGCGTCCAACGTGCCGGGCGGCTACGCGGCCAAGCAGGAGGCGATGGACAACGCGACTTGGGACGGATTCCTCAGCGTCATCGTCGGCGCGGACACCGACAAGCCCACGCTCACCACCGTGCGCATCAACCCGGGTGACGACCCGCTGGTGCGCGGCGCGTGCGGGCCGGGCCGCTGCAAGAACCCGGGCCTCGTGGACTTCCTCGACGTGCAGATGGACCCGCGCGACGGCCGCCCCTGGGCGAGCTTCGTGGACAACTGCGTCGAGAAGTGCGCCATGCCCAACGGCACGGCCAAGGACTCGACGGGCGACAAGGGCTTCGTGGCGACCCTGGCGAGCGGGCCTTCGCTCCTGGAGAAGGTCGGGACGCTCGGGCCGATCCTGCCGGCTTCGAAGAGCGGCTGAGCGCCCCCGTTGGCTCCGCATGCGGAGACGCGGAGAGCGCGGAGGCCGCGGAGGTTGAAGGCACCGCGGTCACCGCGTCCTCCGCGCCTCCGCATGCGGAGCCCGTCGAGGCGCCAAAAGAGCCTTAGCGGAAGCCCAGCCTGGCGCGGCGTAGCATGAGCCGCAAGTGGCTGCGCGAGCGCAGCAAGGACTTCTGGTACAAGCTCGCCAAGAAGGAAGGGTGGCGCACCCGCGCGAGCTTCAAGCTCATGCAGATCGACGAGAAGTTCGACCTCTTCTTCGAGGGCGCGCGCGTCGTCGACCTGGGCGCGGCGCCGGGCGGCTGGAGCCAGGTCGCGGTGGAGCTGGTCGGCCCCGAGGGCAAGGTCGTGGGCGTGGACCTCGACCGCATCGAGCCCATGGAGGGCGTCACGTTCCTGCGCGGCGACATGACGCAGCCGGACACGGTGGCGCGCACCATGGAAGCGTGCGGCGGGGTCGCCGACGTCGTGATCAGCGACATGAGCCCCAACATCAGCGGCGCGTACGCCACCGACCACGCGCGCTCGATCCACCTCTGCGAGATGGCGCTCGACTTCGCGGGCAAGGTGCTCGTGCGCGACGGCGCGTTCGTCTGCAAGGTGTTCGAGGGCGACATGTTCCATCCGTTCCTGGAGCAGGTGCGCGCGCAGTTCCGCGACGTGAAGGTCGCCAACCCCGCCGCCAGCCGCGCCGCGAGCAGCGAGGTCTACGTCGTCGCGCAGGGCTTCAAGGGGCCGGGCAGGTACCCGCCGCTCGCGAAGCCCGCCGAGTGGGAAGAGGGCGACGAGCTGCCGGCCTCGCGGAAGGAGCGCAAGGCGCGCGGCTGAGGCTGCGGCGCCGGCAGGATCATCCGCGCCGCGACGCTCGGCGCGGTCATGCTCGTTCCCGCCACGACGCCCCTCGCCATCGCCACGTCGATCCTCGCGCTCGTCGCGGGGCTCGTGCTCACCTTCTCGGGCTATCGGCTCGCGCGCAGCCTCGCGACGATCGCGGGCTTCATCACCGGCTTCGTCATCGGCCTCGGCCTGGGCGCCGCGCTGGCGGGCCCCGTGGGCGCGCTGGTCGGCGCCATCGTGCTGGGCATCGCGCTGGCGCTCCTCTTCCGGTTCGCGTTCCGCTTCGCGGGCGCGGTCGTGGGCGCGCTGGCGGGCATGTCCGTCGCGGCGAACCTGGGCTGGCCGATCTGGGCGCTCGTCGTGGCCGCCATCGTGGGCGGCGTCGCGGGCCTCCTGCTCAACAAGATCGCCATCGTGACGTTCACCGCGCTCGTGGGCGCGTCGCTCGCCGTCAAGGCGGGCGCCGAGCTGCTCTACGGCCTGACGCCGTACTACCTGAAGATGGAGGTGCTGGGGCTCCTCCTCGCCACGATCGTGCTCGCGTCGGCGGGCATCCTCTCGCAGATGCGCAGCCTGCGCGGCGAGGACGAGGCGCCCGGGGTCCGCGGCAGCGCGAGCTAAGCCTCAAGCCCCGTCGCCTGCTCGCCCGCGAGCATGCAGGTCGTGCGCATCGCCCACAGCCCTGACCCGGACGACGCCTTCATGGCGTGGGCGCTGCACGCGGGCGTCGTGCGCGACCCGGAGCTGCGCGTCGAGCTCGTGCCCCTCGACATCGAGACGGCCAACCAGATGGCGCTCCGCGGCGAAGGCCCTGAGGCGACGGCGCTCTCGATGGCGACGTTCGCCCGTGTCGCGGACCGCTACTGGCTGCTGCCGCACGGCGCGTCGTTCGGCGAGGGCTACGGGCCGATCGTCGTCGCGCGCAAGGAGGTCGATCTCCGCGAGGTCGAGATCGCGGCGCCCGGCGCGGGCACGACGGCCTACGCGACACTCCGCATGGCGCTCCCGCGGGCCCGCTGCCGCCAGATGCCCTTCGACGCGATCCTGCCCGCCGTCCAGCGCGGCGAGGCCGAGGCGGGCCTGCTCATCCACGAGGGGCAGCTCACCTGGCAGCGCGAGGGCGTCGTGAAGCTGCTGGACCTCGGCGTCTGGTGGAAGGAGGAGACCGGCCTGCCGCTTCCCCTGGGTGTCACCGCGATCCGCAAGGACGTGGGCCCCGCGCTCGCCGCGCGCGTCGACGCGCTCATGCGCGCCAGCATCGAGGCGGGCCTCGCGCGCCGCGCCGAGGCGCTCGCCTACGCGCGCGGGTTCGGGCGCGGCATCCCCCTGGAGGACGCCGATCGCTTCGTCGCGATGTACGTGAACGACCTGACGCGCGACATGCGCCCGCGTGGCCTCGCCGGTGTGCACGAGTGGGTCCGGCGCGCCGCGGAGGCGGGCATCGTGCCGCGCGCGGACGTCCACATGGCGCCATCTCCATAATCTTCATGAGCGAGCCTCCCGAGTCCGCCGCGTGGCGTCGCTCCGGCTCGCAGCGCGCATGGCGTGGCGCAACCTCGTGCGCCGCCGCGCGCAGACGGCCATCGTGCTCGCCGGGCTTCTGGTGGGCACCGCGGTCGTGACCGCCTCGCTCACCGTGGCCGACAGCCTGCGCTACGGCATCCGCAAGGCGACGTACGATGGCCTGGGCCCCGCCGACGAGTTCGTGCAGCTCGCCGGCCAGCGCTACTTCCCGCAATCGGCGTACGGCGCGCTCGCCAACGACAGCGCCCTGAGCGCGGCGAGCCATGCGCTCTCGCCCGTCGTCATCGACGTGGGCAGCGTCCGCGACGCGCGCACGCGCGAGACCGAGCCGGGCGTCGGGCTCGCGGGCTTCGACGCCAAGCTCGACGCACCCTTCGGGATGCTGACGCTCACCGATGGCCGGCGCGTGGACGGCAGCGCGCTGGGCCCGAACGACGCCTACCTGCGCGAGGACGTGGCCCGGCGCCTCGACGCCAAGGTGGGCGACACGCTGGTCGTGGGCGTGCAGCAGGCGGGCCTCCCGCTCACCGACCTCTCGTACCCCGTCTCGGGAAGCATCAGCGGCGCGGGCGCGGGCTGCCCGACGGCGCCCGTCCCGGTCCCGAACCTGCCCGTGCAGCCGCCCTGCGCGTACACGCCCGACCCGGCCGACAACACCAGCTACACGATCCCCGTGGCGCGCGGCGCGGCGCTCATCACGATCCTGCTGGAGCCCATCGGGCCCGAGGACTCGCCCACGCGCCCCGACCTTGATATCATCGCGACCTCGCCCAGCGGCAACCGCACCGCGGCCACGGGCGGAGCGCCCGGCTCGCCCAGCGACCCCGCCGTCCTCCGCATCGAGGGCAACCGCTACCTGGAACGCGGCAACTGGATCGTCCAGGTCACGACGAAGGGCGGCGCGGCGGGCAAGTTCACGGGCGCGATCTTCGTCTCCTACGCGCAATACGACGCGACCGGCAGCGGCGCGGGCGAGGGCGCGACCGTCGTGGGAGACGCGGACGCGAGCGCGTACCTCGCGGTGGGCGCCAGCAGCGCCGCGCACGCCAACCTCACGCTCAAGGGCATCGTCACGCGCGAAGGGAAGGGTGCCTTCCTGGGCACGACGGGCCTCTTCGTCGGCCTCGCCACCGCGCAATCGCTCGTGGGCCAGCCCGGCATGGTCAACGCGGTCAAGATCAGCAACGCGCACGACGCCGCGCCCCCGACGCAGGCCGCCACGCGCGTGCTCGACGGCCTGCGCGCCGCGAACCCGGACGATCCGGTCTACGATCACCTCGCGGTCGCGCCCGTGAAGGCGCAGGGGCTCGCCGCCGCCGAGCAGGAGAGCAAGTTCTACCGCGACTTCCTCGCCGCCGTCTCCACGCTGACGCTCCTCGCGGGCGCGCTGCTCGTCGTGCACGTCTTCATCCTGCTCGCCGCCGAGCGCAAGCGCGAGCTGGGCGCCGCGCGCGCCATCGGCCTCCAGCGGCGCGACGTCGTGCTGTCGTTCACGATCGAAGGCTTCCTCCTCGCTCTCCTCGCCGCGGCGGGCGGCGTGCTCGTGGGCGTCGCGGGCGCGGGCGGCGTGCTGCTCGGCTTCGACTACATCCTGAGCGCGGTGGGCACGAACCTCGGCACGTTCGTGCTGCACCCCGAGGCGCAGAGCCTCCTTCTCGCCGCCGCGCTGGGCTTCGGGCTCACGCTCGCCGCCGCGGCCGGCGCCTCGTGGCGCGTGGGCGGCATGAACCTCGTGCGCGCGCTGCGCGGCCAGGAAGATGATATCACCGCGCCGCGCCGCTCGTGGACGGGCGTCGCGGGGCTCGCCGTGCTGGGCGCGCTCTCGCTCGCGGCGGGCCCCTTCGCGGCGCTCGCCTTCGGCCCCGCGTGCCTGATCGGGATCCTCGCGCTGCTGCCGCGCCGCGCGTGGGCCCTCGCGCTGGGCGGGCTCGCGCTGCTCGTCGAGGGCGCCCTCTCCATCTTCCTCCTGACGCCGCCGGCCGACGCCGCCGGCCGCGTGATGGGCGTCCTGCGCGGCGTGCCCCCCGCGCTGGGCCTCGCGCTCCTCGCGCTCAACACCGACGCCCTCGCGCGTGGCGCCGAGCGCGCCCTCTCGATGGTGAAGCGGCTGCGCCCCACCGCGCCCCTCGCCGTGCGCTACCCGTTCCGCCGGCGCGGGCAGACCGGCCTCACCGTCTCGATGTTCGCCTTCGTGACGCTCGTGCTGGTCTTCTTCAGCATCTTCGGCACGACGTTCGCCCTTGATATCAACGGCGAGACGGGCGGCTACCACGTCTACGCGACGACGGACGCGCCCTACAGCGACCTGCGCTACGCCTATGACTTGCTGCCCGCGGCGGCGCGCGACCCGTACGCGCTGGCGAACGTGACCGTCCAGGACCCGTTGCTCGTGGCGACCGTGCCCGGCGGCGACCTGCTGATGCTCGACCACGCGCGGCCGCACTACAAGGGCGCGCCGGTGGACCGCGTCTACGCGACGCTGCCCGACTTCCCGCGCCGCGAGCAGTTCGCCTTCGCCGAGCTCGACCCGCACTATCCCAACGGGAGCGCGGCGTTCGAGGCGATCCTCAAGGACCCGACGCTCGCCATCGTCAGCGTCGCGTACACGCTCGACGAGACGGGCAATCCCGGCGCGCACCACGTCGGCGCCGACCTCGACCTGCGCCTCGCCAGCGGCGAGAAGCACCTGCGCGTCATCGGCGTCATGAAGGAGCTGTACCTGGGCGGCGTGTGGGTCAATCCGCTCGTGTTGCGCACCGGCTTCCAGAGCGTGCAGGGCGCCTACCTCCTGCGCACCGCGCCGGGCCACGATCCCGCCGAGGTCGCGCGCCAGCTCGAGCGCAGCTTCGACGGCACGGGCCTGCACGCGGTCGACCTCAAGACCGAGGCGGGCACCGTGCTGGAGGAGAACGAGCAGTTCCTCCGCATGTTCCAGATGTTCCTCGGCTTCGGCCTGCTCGTGGGCATCGCGAGCCTCGCCGTCGTCTCCGCGCGCAGCGTGCTGGAGCGCCGCCCGCACATCGGCGTGCTGCGCGCCCTGGGCCACACGCGCGTCTCGATCCTCACGTGGCTCGTGGGCGAGTCGCTCCTCGTCACGATCCTCGGCACGCTCGTGGGCGTCGCGGCGGGCTCGCTGCTGGCCTTCGGCGTCTGGTTCACCACCGTGCGCCCCGTCATGGACGTGCCGTTCAGCTACTCGTACGTCGTGATCCCGGTGATCCTGCTGATCACGTACGGCGCCGCGGTGGCCGCGGTCTTCCTGCCCGGATTCCTGGCGACCCGGGAAAGCCCGGCCGGCATGGTCAGGCGCGTGGACTAACGCAGGACCCACGCGCCCGCGACGACGCCGCCCACCACGAGCACGCCGCCCGCCGGTGCGTTCCACGCCGACGCGACGGCGCCCACGCCCAGCAGGGCGAGCCCGACGGCGGCGCGCGTGCGGCGCGGGACGATCATGCCCCGCCCTCGGCGCGGAGGGGCGCAAGACGCCCGCGGCCAGCGGACCTCGTGCGATAAGCACCACGGGTTGAAGCCCGGCCGGGCCGCTCGCCCCGCATGGAACGAGGCGGGGGCCTGCTGTACCTGTGGCGCCTCTCGCGCCCCGAGGTCTGGCTCGTCACGATCATCCCGATGCACGTGGGCTGGCTCCTCGCCTCGCGCCAGATCGTGCCGGGCTTCGCTCAGTGGGCCGCGTTCTGGGCGAAGGCCTCGCAGGGCGGCGCCACGAGCGCGGACTTCCTCGCGACGCTCGCGGCGTGGTGGGGCGACGCGCGCGGCTGGGTCCTCGCCGCGATCGCCATGGGTCCCCTGGTCTGGCTCGCCACGCTTTGCATCAACGACGTGCACGACCTGGAGAGCGACCGCGCCAACCCGCGCAAGGCGTCGAGCCCGCTCGTGCAAGGCGTCGTCTCGCGCGGCTGGGCGCGCGCGTGCGCGTACCTCGCCGCCGCGGCCGCGCTCCTCGTGGGCGCGTTCGCGGGGCTCGCCTTCGACCTCCTTTTGCTATCGTGCCTCGTCCTCGCGTGGCTCTACAGCGCGCCGCCCGTCCGCCTCAAGACGAAGCCGGGCGCCGACGTGCTCGTCAACGCCGTGGGCGTGGGCGCGCTGGCCGCGCTCGCCGGCTTCTCGCTTGCCGCGCCGCTCTCGCAGGCGCCCTGGCCCTTCCTGCCGCAAGGCCTGCTCGTCGCCGCGGCGGTCTACGTCCCCACGACGATCGTGGACCTGGAGCCCGACCTCGCGGCCGGGTACGCGACGTTCGCCCCCGCGCTGGGACGCGAGCGAGCCTACCGCGTCGGCTTCGCCTGCTGGATCGCCGCGAACCTCGGCGCCGTCGCGCTCAGCGCCTCTGATATCATCCTGCCGCGGCGCATGCTCCCCCTGCTCCTCGTCTTCGCCCCGCTCCTCGTCTGGGAGTACCACCAGTTCATCGGCAAGGCGCGCGACGCGCCCGCCATGATCCAGGGCGTCATCCTCTGCTCGCTCAGCTTCGCCGCCGTCAACGCGCTCTGGGCCCTCATGTGGACCGGGCTGTGGATAGGTTGATATCGGAGGCCAACGGCCCACCGAAGGGCGTATCCTCCCGAAGCGCCGAGGCGCCAGCATGACGCGCAGGATGGAGGACGCGCTGGTCGCCAGCGCCATCGGCCTGCTGCTCTTCGCCGCGCTCTGGAACGCGCCCGTCGCCGCGCTCCTGAGCATCCTCGTGCTCGCCTGGACGCTGGCCCGCGAAAGCACGCGCGGACGCGCGAGGCCGAAGGGTTAGCGCCCGCGCATCTCCCACGTCGTCTTCTTCACGAACGCGTCCATGGAGCCCTTCCGCTCGCACCCTTTTTGCGCGAGCGCGCAGCGCTCGCGCAAAAAGCGCGCCCGGAAAGCGGGCTACTTGCCCCGCATCTCCCACGTCGTCTTCTTCACGAACGCATCCATCGAGCCCTTCTGGTCCTCGGTCGCAAAGCACTGCGACACCGCTTCGAGCTCGTAGGCCAGGCCCGTGTTGAGGTCGACGTCCAGGCCGCGGTTGACGCTCGCCTTGGCGAGGCCGACGGCGACGGGCGCGTTCTTCGCGATCGCGTTCGCGAGCGCCATCGCGCGCTTCATGAGCTCGGCTGCGGGCACGACGTCGAGGACGAGCCCGAGCGCCTTGGCCTCGGCGGCGTCGAAGCGGCGCGCCGTGAAGATCAGCTCCTTGGCCTTCTGGGGCCCGATGAGGCGCGGGAGGCGCTGCGTGCCGCCGAAGCCGGGGTGGATGCCCAGCGTGACCTCGGGCAGCGCGAAGAGCGCCTTGTCCGAGGCCAGGATGATATCACAGGCGAGGGCCAGCTCCAGCCCGCCGCCGAACGCGAAGCCGTTGACCGCCGCGACGACGGGCTTGCCGCACAGCTCCAGCTCGCGGATGGCGCGCTGGCCCAGCTCGGTGAAGCGGCGCGCGTCGGCCACGGTCTTCGTCGCCATCTCCTTGATGTCGGCGCCCGCGATGAAGGACTTCTGCCCCTCGCCGGTCACGACGAGCACGCGCACCTCGGGGTCCGCGGCCGCGGCCTGCACCTGCTTCTGGAAGTCCATGAGGACCTTGTTGTTGAGCGCGTTGAGCGCGTCGGGCCGGTCGAGGGTGAGCACGCCGACGTGCCCCTCCTTCTCGAAGCGCACGAGCGGCAGGTCCCACGGCGCGTTCGCGGCGCCCAGGCGGCGCAGCTCGGCCGCGACCGGGAAGCTCGCGCCCCACTTGGCGTGCAGCTTCTCCACGAGCGCGAGCGCCCGCTTCGTGCCCATGGCGTTCATCATCGCGAAGGGGCCCTTGGCCCAGCGCAGGCCGACCGTCGCGCCCTTGTCGGTGTCCACGGCGGTGGCGACGCCCTCCTCGACCAGGCGCGCCGCGATGCCGAACGTGACGCCGAGCAGGCGCTCCTGCACCGCGACGAACTTCGCGGGGTCGGGCGTGCCCGCGAGATCCCAGTTGGCCTTCGCGACCTCGACCTGGTGGACGAGCTTCGCCGCGGGCGCATACGCCTCGCCGAAGCCCTGGTGCAGCGTGCGCTCGGCGTGCAGCGAGATCGGGACGCCGGTGACGTTCATCAGCTCGAAGGGACCCATCGTGATGCCGAACGCCTCCTTCGCCGCGGCGTCGATCGTGCTGATATCAGCGACTCCTTCCTCCAGCAGCCGGACGGCCTCGTTGACCCACGGCACGAAGAAGCGGTTCACCGCGAAGCCGTACGCGTCCGCCGTCGGGATGGGCACCTTGCCGATCGCGCGCGTCACCTTCACGAGCGCGTCCGTCGTCGCCGCGTCCGTCTCGCGCCCCGCCACGACCTCGACGAGCTTGTTGACCGCCGCCGGGAAGAAGAAGTGCATGCCCCCGAACTGGCGCGGGCGGTCGGTCGCCGCCGCGATGTCGGACACCGCGAGCGAGGACGTGTTCGTCGCAAAGATCGCGCCTGGCTTCGCGTGCCTCGACGCCTCCGCGAAGACCTCCTTCTTGACCTTCAGGTCCTCGAAGACGGCCTCGATCACGAGGTCCGCGTCCTTCACCGCCGCGTGCAGGTCCGTCGTGCCATTCAGCCGCGCCATGATCGCGTCGACCTCCCCCGCGCTCTGCTTGCCCTGCTCGACGCGCTTGCGAAGCGGGCCCTCGATCCGTGCCCGCCCCTTCTCGACGAGCTCGGGCTTGACGTCCCGCATCTGCACCTCGAAGCCGGCTTGCGCGAACGCCTGCGCGATGCCCGACCCCATGTTGCCCGCGCCCAGCACGGCGACCTTCTGGATGGCCATGCGGCGCGCAAGGCGGACGGGGCTCATGGCGTTTTCCGGCCGCCAGGTGGGCCAAGTGGCGCCACGTGCGCCAGGTGGCCCGCATGGCCCACCTGTGCCACCTGGCCCACCTGGCCCACCTGGCGCACCTGGCGCACCTGGCGCACCTGGCAGAACAATCCTCCAGCCGGGTCCCGGCGCTTCGTGCAAGCGGCGCGTCAGGGGGTCCAGGGGGCCGCAGCCCCCTGGCGCGGGGGTGCAGGGGGGCGCGTAGCCCCCCTGCCACGGAGTGCCACGCCGAGGCGGAGTCGGCGCGCCAGCGCCGACGCAGCACGAGGCGTGGCACGAAGTGCGGGAAGAAAAAAGCAGGGAGAGGGGATCGAACCCTCGATCTTCAGATCTGCAGTCTGACGCCTAACCGCTCGGCCATCCCTGCGGGGTTGGTGGGGCGGCGGACGCCGTGAGCCGTATTTCAGGGTTTTGGACGACCCGGGCTGGCAGGTCCGGCCCGCTCCCCGTCGCGCCTTCACGGGCGGGGGGCGTGTCGGGTGGTCGCGGTTGGAGCGCGCGCCTCCGGGGAATCGGACTTGGACGATGTTGGAGGTATCTTCCTGTTCCTGAAGCCACCCAGAGGAGCCCACGTCCCGGCGTGCGACCGTCGGGACACGGGCGACCGCGCGCTCCAGCCGCGGCCGCGGGCCTGATTTGCGTGCGACGCAAAAAGGAGTCGGCTCGCGGGGGGCGAGTAACGTGGAGGTGTTGCGTGATTGTCGGCATCGCTCCATTGAGCGCTCTCCGAGGGCAGCCGATCGACCAGCCGGGGAGCGAGGCAAGGTGGCGCTGCAGAGAAAGCGCAGGCGTGGCGAAGGGGCGCCATGCGTTCGCTCGAGCCGTCGCTTTCCCAGGGTCCGCGCGCGGACATCTACCGCACGGTGGCCCGCGTGCCCGGGGCGCACCTGCGCGGCATCGAGCGGATGACGGGGCTGCCGCTCGGGCAGGTGCTCTACCACCTCGATCGGCTGGAGCGGATGGGGCTCGTGACGTCGGCGCGCGACTGGGGCTTCCGGCGTTATTTCCTGGCGTGGGAGATCGACCGGCGCGAGAAGAAGGTGCTCGGCGCGCTCCGGCACGAGGTGCCGCGGCGGGTGCTGCTGGCGCTGCTGGAGCGGGAGCCGCAGGCCCACAAGGATCTCCAGGCGGCGGCGGGCGTGGCGGGCAGCACGCTTTCGTTCCATCTCCAGCGGCTCGTGGCGAGCGGCGTGCTGCGGCGCGAGCGCGAGGGCGTCTCGCAGCGCTACAGCCTGGCGGAGCCCGAGCTGCTGCGGCGGGAGCTGCTCGCCTACGGCGCCAGCTTCGAGGACCCTCTCGTCGACCGGTTCGTGCGCGATCATTCGTGAGGCGTACCCATGCGCTTTTTCCCCGGCCCGCCCGCGTGGGGCCTGGGTGCGCCCCTGGTCCTCGGCGATGGCACGTACGTGAGGGACGGCCTCTCCGCGATGGTGGATTTCCTGCATCGCTACGCGGCGCCCACCGGCGCGCGGGGCAGCGTCCTCCTGATGGCGGGGGGCCTTCTCGTGCTCACCTTCCTCTTCACGGCGTTCCTCTTCCGGAGCACGATCGTGGGCGACCTGGCGCCCGTGGCGAACGCGCGCCGCCCCCTCCCCCGTGCCCGGCTGCCCGGCGAGCGCCCGCGCGCGGCGGCCGGTCCCGCGCGCGCGACGCCGGTGCCCTTCGACGCGGCGCGCAAGCTGGGCCACGAGAGCGCGACGGGGCTCGACGAAGCCTTCGACGAGCTGGCGGGCATGGGCGTCGAGGCGCGCATCGTGCAGAGCCGTGCGACGCAGAAGCTGGTGCGCCTCTACGCGTGCGCGTCGTGCGCGCAGGGCGGCGCGGGCATCTCCGGGTGCGAGCATGAGCGTGGCCTCGTCGCGGGCGTCTTCGAGCGCCTGAGCGGCGAGCTCGCCAAGGTCGAGGAGGTCGCGTGCGCGGCGCGCGGCGCGCCCCACTGCGAGTTCGAGGTCCGCCACGCGCCGCTCCTGCGCATCCGGCCCGTGGCGCGTCGTGGCGGGAGGGCGCGCGCGTGAGGCGCCGCTTCCTGGGGCTCGTCGCGATCCTCCTGGCGGGCGGCGCGGGCGCGCTCTTCGGCCTCGCGGGGCACGCGGCGTTCCTGCTGGTGTCTCACAAGGCGCTCTCGCTCAACGGCGCCCTGCGCGCGCGCTGGGACACGGCGCGCCAGGCGTGGGTGCTGGGCGCGGCGCTCCTCTCGCTCCTGCTCGCGAGCAAGGCGGCCGGGCTCCTGCGCCTGCGCGACCTCGCGCGCGACATGCTCGGCGCCGCGGTGGGCGCGGGCGCGGGCTTCCTTCTCTACGCGCTTGGCTACGTCGCGGCGGGCCATCCCACGGGCGCGGCGGGCAGCTTCTATGCGATGGACTACTGGGGCGTGCTCGACACGCTCACCGTCGCGGAGCTCGTCGCGGCGATCCTGGGCGGCGTCGTGGGGCTCATCGTCATCCGCTTCGGCTGGAAGCTCTACGGGGTGCTCGCCTACGTCGCGTTCGTGAGCATCGTGGCGGGCTACTTCGCGTACGTGTTCAACGTCGCGCTCCCCAAGGTCCCGCTGCAGGCGCTGCCGTTCAGCATCTTCCTCCTGTGGGCCGAGGGGATGAGCCTCGCGATGGTCGTCGTGCACGCCTTCTACGGGCTCGACAACTTCGTGAAGCGCCGCTGGGAGCGCACGCCCGACAAGGTCGCGTTCAGCCGGCACTACCTGCCGCGCGTCGCGTTCCACTACGCGTGCTTCAACGAGCCGCCCGAGATCGTCTTCGACGCGCTCGCGCGCTTCAAGGAGCTGGACTATCCGAAGGACCGCTATCTCGTCATGGTGTGCGATGACAGCACCGACGAGAGGTGCCGCGCGCCCGTCGAGCAGTTCTGCCGCGAGAACGGCTTCGTCTACGTCCACCGCACGGACCGGCGCGGCTTCAAGGCCGGCGCGCTGAACAACGCCCTGCGCCTCACGCCGCCCGACGTGGAGATCATCAGCGTCATCGACGCGGACTACCACCTGGAGCCCGAGTACCTGCGCGAGACGGTGGGCTACTTCATCGACGCGCGCCTCGGCTTCCTCCAGACGCCGCAGGATTACAGGAACGTCCACCAGTCGTTCCTCACGCGGCAATATTACTTTGCGGACGGCTACTTCTACCGCGCCATCATGCCCAGCCGGAACGAGGCGAACGCGATCAGCTTCTGTGGCACGATGGGCATGGTGCGCCGCGAGGCGCTCGAAGGCGTCGGGGGCTGGGCCGAGAAGCACGTCACGGAGGACTGCGAGCTTTCGGTCCGGCTGCTCGACGCGGGCTGGCGCTCGCTCTTCATCCCGAAGACGTTCGGCAAGGGGCTCATCCCGCCCACCTACGACGCGTACAAGAAGCAGCACCACCGCTGGGCGTTCGGCGGCGCGAAGGTGCTCAAGGCCCACCTGGGGAAGCTCATCGGCCCCAGCGGGATGACGCTGCGCCAGCGCTTCGACTTCTTCATCTCCTGCCTGCAGTGGTTCGACGGCGTCTACACCGTCATCATCGCGGGCGCGGTCGCGGCCATCGCGATCGGCGAGATCCGCGGCCATCCGCTGGAGATCTACCACCAGAACGAGATCGCGCTCTTGGGCCTCGTGCCGATCTTCCTCCTGCTCGACGGCTTCGCGCGCCTGCACCTCGCGCTGCGCCGCTCGATGAACCTCTCGATGTGGGGCACGCTCAAGGTGATGGGCGTCTGGTACGCGATCAAGTTCGTCCACATGCGGGCCGCGCTGAAGGCCGCGCTCGGGTTCAAGGTGCCCTTCGTGCGCACGCCCAAGGCGCCCGCGGGGCGGCCCACCGCGAGCCAATCCTTCTGGCGCGCGATCCGCCTGACGCCCTTCGAGACGGGCTTCTTCCTCGTGCTCACGAGCATCAGCGTCGCGCTCTTCGCCATGAGCTGGGGCACGTGGGGCCTCTCGAAGGTGCTCCTGGAGGTGTGGGTCACGATGTACGCGCTCGTGTTCCTCGCGGCGCCGCTCTACGCGTACAAGTCGTTCCGGACCTTCGTGCCCGACGACGAGATGCCCACGCTGGCCGCCGGCTTCTCGCTGCGCCGCCGCTCCGCGCCCCCGAGCGTGGGGCGCGCGCCGGGGCCGTAGGCACGGACGTCACGGCCGGAACGTTCCACTCCGTTCAACGAGCGATCCGAAACGCTTGCGGCCCCGTCCCGGTCTGGCCGCGTCCATGCGAGGAATGCTTCTGGCCTTGGCCCTGCTCCTGCCGCTCGCGGGATGCGCGGCCCCTTCGACGACTCCGCAGCCCGACGTGGCGCCCGCCGCCGCCCCGCCGCCCGTGGACGCCGCCCCCACCCAGCCGCTCGCGTTCGAAGGCATGATGCCCGCCTACGCGGAGGCGTGCGGCTGGACCCCCGTCGTGGGCCAGTGCGCCGACGCGCCGCCCACCGCGGACTTCTCGAAGGCGATCTACGAGCCCGCGCTCAACGGCACGCCCGCCGCCGCGCGCGTGACGTTCACGTGGGAGGCCGCGTCGCCGGCGAACACGCAGATGACCGGCTTCATCCAGGATCGCAGCGACCAGGGCGTCGTGGACCTGGCGTACCTGACCGGCGCGTCGCCGCTGACGCTGGAGGTCAAGGACCTGCACCTGAAGGGCAAGCTCTCGTTCGTGCTCGCGGGGCCGCTGGAGAACACGCCGGACGGGCCGGGCGGCGCCGCGGCCAGCGAGAGCCCCGCGGACCAGCCCTGGAAGCTCGCGGGAAACGTCACGCTGGCGCCGCGGTGACGATCGCGCGCAGCGCGCGCTCCAGCACGCGCACGCTGCGCTCGAAGTCCGCGATCTCGATGCGCTCGTGGGGCGTGTGGTCCAGCGTGCTATCACCCGGGCCGTACGCGACGGTCGGGCACCTCCACACCGGCGCGAGCAGGTTCGCGTCCGAGGTGCCCGTCTTGCGCACGTAGCGGGGCGCCAGGCCCTCGTCGCGGATGGCGCCCACGAAGGCGCGCGTCAGGAGCGCGTTCTTCTCGCCCAACCACGCGGGCGCCCACTCGGGCACGTCGAGCTTGGCGGCGGGCCCCGCGCGCTCGCGCAGGAAGCCCAGGAACGCGGGCGTGTCGAAGCCCGGCGGAGTGCGCGTGCTCCCCGAGAGCCTCGCGCGGACGCGCCCCGAAGGCAGCAGCTCCGTGTGGAACTCGTTGAGCTTCACGGTGGGCATCTCGAACATGCTATCACCGTGCCGCTGGCCGAGGTACATCTGCACGGCGTGCCAGAAGGCGAGGCCGCGGTCCGGGACGCTGGGATGCGGCGCGCCGGTGTGCTGCAGGTCGTCCTCGACCTCGTAGCGGATCTTCACGATCCCCTTGTAGCCCAGCGTGACGCCGTTCGTGCCAGAGGGCTCGCCGATGACGAGCGCCTCGGGGCGGTGCTTGTCCAGAAGATGTCGCGCGCCGTTCGATGGTCCTTCCTCGTCGCACGCGCCCACCACGACGAGCCGGTGCGTGTCGCAGTCGAGGAAGCGCGCGGCGGCGCACGCGAAGGCGGCGAGCGGCCCCTTGGCGTCGACCGCGCCGCGCCCGTGGAGCCAACCCCCCTCGCGCCGCACGGGGAGCGGGGGCGCCACGGTGTCGATGTGGCCCACCAGGAGGATCTCGCGCGGCCCGCGCCCCGCGACGGCGACGGCGTTCCCGGCCGCGTCGCGATGCGCGGCAAGCCGGCGCGCGCGGCACGCATCCACGAACGCGGAGACGGCGCGCTCGGTGTCGCCCGTGACGCTGTCGACCGCGACGAGCGCGTGCAGAAGGTCCGCGTCCTCCACGAGGGGCGCGAGGCCGCGACCCATGAAAACGTTGTCGCCGCGTCAAGCGGCGCTGGGCGCGCGGAAGGCCGCGAGCATCGCCACGAACGCCACGGCCAGAAGCACGGCGGCCCACGCGGGCGGCACGACGGTGGCGATCCACCCCAGGAGCGTGCCCAGGCCGGTCCACGCGCACGACCACACGACGCACGCCACCAGCGAGAGCACCAGGAACACGCCCGGCTCCATGCCGGCCTTGCCCGAGGCGTAGGCGAGGCGGGCGCGGTCGCGCGTCGAGAACTTCGCGGCCAGGAACCGCGAGAGCGGCGCGCGGGCCAGCCCGTCGCTCAGGTCGTCCACGTCGAGCCCCGCGCGCCACCACGCGCCGTGCCGCCGCATCGTGCGCAGCGGGCGCAGGCGGTACCAGGCGTAGAACGCGACGTCCGAGAGGAACGCGCCGGCGAGCGCGGCCGCGAAGAGCGCGACGGAGGGCCCGCGCCACGCGGTCGCGATGCACGCCACGGCCGCGAAGCCGAGGTGGCCGGGCACGTAGCGCCCCCAGAGCGGCACCGCCTCCAGCGAGGCGACGAGGAAGAGGACGAGCGCGTAAGCCGCATCGGGGCCCCAGGCCGGGAACATCGTGCGCGTTGAGGCGCGGGGTGACATAAGCGCCTCGGTTTGGATGCGGACCGCAAAGCGCACCGGACGTGATCAGGCACGCGCGGCCTTCGCCGTCGCCTCGACCGCGCGGTCCACCTGCGCTTCGTCCACGACCAGGGGCGGGAGATAGCGGATCGTCGTCGCCCCGGTGGGAAGGGTGAGCACGCCCTCGGCCATCAGCGCGTTGAGGACCGGCACGTTGCGGCTGCGCAGCTCCAGCCCGACCATCAGGCCGCGGCCGCGCACCTCGCGCGCCCCCTCGCCCGCCGCGCGCGCCAGGCCGTCCAGGAGGCGCGGGCCCAGCTTCGCGGCGCGCTCGGCGAGACGCTCCTCGGCGATGACATCAAGGACCGCGAGGCCGGCCGCGCAGGCGAGCGGCGAGCCGCCGAACGTGTTGCCGTGCGCGCCGGTGGGCAGCTTCGCGGCGTCGTCGGTCAGGAGCACGCCGCCCATCGGGATGCCCGCCGCGACGCTCTTCGCGAAGCAGAGGATATCAGGGGCGACGTTCTCCTGCTGGCAGGCCCAGAAGCTGCCGGTGCGCGCGAAGCCCGTCTGGATCTCGTCGAGGACGAGCAGCGCGCCGGCATCGTGCGCGATGTCGGCCGCCGCGCGCAGGTAGCCGGGCGGAGGGACCTGCACGCCGCCCTCGCCCTGGATCGGCTCGAGGACCACGGCGGCGGTCTGCGACGTGACGGCGGACTTCAGCTCCTCCTCGCTCCCGTACGTGACGTGCGTCACCGGCTCCAGGAGCGGGAGGAACGGCTCGCGGTACTCCGCCTTGTGCGTGAGCGAGAGCGCGCCGAACGTCCGGCCGTGGAACGCGCGCTTCGTGGCGACGAACCCGCTGCGGCGCGTCGTGCCGCGGGCGAACTTGAGCGCAGCCTCGATGGCCTCCGTCCCGCTGTTCGCCAGGAAAGCACGCTCCAACCCACGCGGCGCGGTGGCGACGAGGCGCTCCAGGAAGAGCGCGCGCTGGTCGTTGTGGTACGTCTGGGGCAAGCCGATCAGCCGCCCCGCCTGCTCGCGGATCGCCTCGACGACCTTCGGGTGGCAGTGGCCCACGTTGCCCACGCCGTAGTTCGCGCCGAAGTCGAGGTACTCCCGCCCCTCCGCGTCCCACAGCCGCGCCCCCGCGCCGCGCATGATGCTGATGGGGCGCTTGGGGAAGACGCCCGACTCGCGGCGCTGCTCGATCGCCTTCATCTGGTCGGTGCTCAGCAAACGTGCGTGCCTCCTCCCTGGAGCGCGGCCGTGACGGGCGCGGCCGTGTTGGCCGTGGCGAAGACGATCCGCGGCACGCCAAGGTCGAGCGCCTCGCGCGCGCCGAGGATCTTCTTCTTGAAGCGCCCCTGCGCGAAGCCCTCGTAGCTCGCCAGCTCCGCGACAGGGATCGTGGGGATGAGGGAGGCGGGATCGGCGACGTCGCGCAGCAGGCCGGCGACGTTGCTGAGGATCAGCAGGTGGCTCGCCCCGAGCGCGCCCGCGATCGCGGCGGCCGCGCGGTCCGCGTCGGCGTTCACGGCCTCGCCCGCGGTGCTGATGGCGGGCACGGTGACCACCGGGAGATAGCCGTTTGATAGCAGCAGCCGCAGCAGGCCCGCGTTCACCGTCTCGATGGTGCCGGTGTGGTCGCCGCGCAGCATGACCTTCTTGCCGTCCACGACGGCCTTGATCGCCTCCTTGCGCTGGCCTTCGAGCAGGCGCCCGTCGACGCCCGTGAGCCCGACCGCGTTGCAGCCGCGCTTCTGGAGCGACTCGACGACGCGCAGGTTGAGCTTGCCGCTCGCCATCGCGAACGCGTCGAGCGTCGCCGCGTCGGTGAAGCGCGAGACGTGGCCGCTCGCGGACGTCACGAAGCGCGGCGGGATGCCGAGCTTCTCCGAAAGCTGGTTCGTCTCGTCGCTCGCGCCATGCACGAGGACGACGCGCTCGCCGTCCTTCCACATCTGTGCGACGTCGGCGAGGACGGCCTCGACGTCGATGCCGGCGCCGCCGCCCACTTTCACGACGATCATGACGTCGCCCTCCGACCCAGTGCTCCGCATGCGGAGACGCGGTGCGCCGCGGAGGTCGCGGAGTCCGAGAGGCGCCGCGGTCCCCGCGCGCTCCGCGTCGCCGCATGCGGAGCCGCGAAGCGTGGAAGCGCGCTCATGGATGCAACCCCGTGAGGTCGCCCAGGCCGGTCGTCTCGGGCAGCCCGAACGCGACGTTGAAGTTCTGGATCGCGGCGCCCGCCGTGCCCTTGCACAGGTTGTCCAGCGCGCCGAGCACCACGAGGCGGTTCGTCTCGGGGTCGAGCTCGAAGCCGACGTGGAACTCGTTCGTGCCCGCGAGGAGCTTCGGCTCGGGGTAGCGGTACAGGCCGGTCCGCTCCTTCACGATGCGCACGAAGGGCTCGTTCTGATAGCTCGCGCGGAACGCCCTCCAGACGTCCTTCTCGGTGACGCCCGGGCGGACCCACACGTGGCTCGTGGCGAGGATGCCGCGCACCAGTTCGATCGCGTGGCACGAGAGGCCCGCGCGCAGGCCCGTCTCCTGGAGGATCTCCGCCTCGTGGCGGTGCCCGGCCGGAGCGTAGGGGCGCACGACGTCGCGCCGCTCGGGGTGGTGCGTCGAGGGGCTCGCCTCGGCGCCCGCGGCGCTGCTGCCGACCTTCGCGTCCACGACGACGGGCATCCCATCCTGGAGCAGGCCGCGGATCGGCGCGAGCGAGAGGATCGCGGTCGTGGCGATGCAGCCCGCGCCGCTGACGAGCCTCGCGCCGCGGATCTCGTCGCGGTGCAATTCGGCGATGCCGTAGGCGCGCTGCGCGAGAAGCTCGGGGTGCGGGTGCTGCCAGCCCTTGTAGTGCTTCGCGTACGCCTCGACGTCGCGCAGGCGGAAGTCGGCGCTCAGGTCGAACACGCGGTCCGCGGCCTTGAGGTACTGCGTGATCGCCGGCGCGCTCGTGCCGTGCGGGCCGCAGAGGAACACCGCATCGACGTTGCGCGTCAGCGCGTCCTCGTGCCGGTGGAACGTCATCTCCGGCGCCGGGCCGCGCAGGTTCGGGTGGACCGTCTTGACCTTCTCGCCCGCGAATCGGTTGCTCGTGGCGTACGCGACCTCGATCTCGGGGTGCCGGAGCGCGAGGCGCAGCAGTTCGCCGCCGCCGTAGCCGCTCGCGCCGACGATGCCGATCTTGAACGTCATCGCTTCGCCACCTCGACCACGTGGTCGATGATGTGGCCCGGGATGTCGACGCCGGTGGGCGCGACGCTGTTCTTGAACTCCATCGTGTGGTTGACCTCGTGGCACGTCAGGCCATCCGCGGTCTCCATGAGGTCCATCGCCAACACGCCACCGCCCACGGCGCGGGCCGCGCGCTCGCAGATGTCCTGGATCTCGGGCGTCACGGGGCAGTTGCTCGCGCGGCCGCCCTGCGCGGTGTTGGTGATGAAGTGCTGGTCGTTGGTGCGGTAGATCGCCGCGACGACGCGGTCGCCGACCCAGAACGCCCGGATGTCACGGCCCGGCTTGTCGACGTACTCCTGCGCGTAGGTGATGCCGTGCTGCACGGAGCCCAGCACGCGCTTGTGCTCCAGGAGGGCGAGCGCCGTCTCGCGGTCGGGCGCCTTCGCAATGAGCCGGCCCCACGAGCCCACGGTGGGCTTGAGCACGGCGGGATAGCCCGCGGACTCGACGGCGCGCAGGCTGCTCTCCTCCTCGAACGCGAGGTACGTGCGCGGCGTGGGCACGCCGGCGCGCGCGAGGAGCATGCTTGTTAGCGCCTTGTCGCCGCAGTTGACCAGCACGTCGTGCGGGTTCACGCAGCGCATGCCGTAGCTCTGGAGCGCCATCGTGACGTAGTGGCTCGCGTAGTACGAGATGCCGCGCTCCAGGAAGGCGTCGAAGCCGAGCAGCTCCTTCGGCGGCTCGTGCACCGGCAGGACCAGCTCGCGGTCGTCGATGGGCACCAGCTCCACGCCGCGCTGGGCGGCGGCGTCCATGAGCATCTTCTCGTCGTTGCGGATGCGGCTCCAGATCAGGCCGATGCGGACCATTCAGATCACCTTCACAAGCTCGCGCATGGCGCAGAGGTCCTCGTGGATCCTCCTGAGATCGTCGTCGCTCGCGTCGTTGACGTGGCGGCGCTTGACGTAGGCGAGCACGAGGTCCACGATCTCGTCGCTCGCGTCCAGGCCCAGCGCCTCCAGGCGGTGCTTCACGGTGGGGCGCCCCGCCATCTTGTCGACCACGAGCCTCCGGGTGCGGCCGACGAGGTCGGCGGGGATGCTCTCGTAGTGCTGCGGGTTGAGCAGCACCGCCGCGACGTGGAGCCCCGCGTTGTGCGTGAACGCGTTCGCGCCGACGATGGGCGCCTGCCGCCACGTCGGGATGCCGCTGGCGCGCTCCACCTGCTCCGAGAGCGCGGGGAGGCGCTCCAGCCTCCAGTTTGCCTCCACCTCCCCGCGCAACCGGAGCGCCACCGCCATCTCCGCCAGGGGCGCGATGCCGGTGCGCTCGCCCAGGCCGTTGACCGTGACGTCGACGACGCTCGCGCCGGCCTCCACGGCGGCGAACGAGTTGGCGACGGCCATGCCCAGGTCGTTGTGGCAGTGGACGCCGATCGCGGTCCGGCTCGGCACGGCCTCCCGCAGCGCCGAGACGAAGCTGAACATGCGCGAAGGCGTCATGTGCCCGGTGGTGTCCGCGACCCCGATGCGGTCCGCGCCGGCCTCCGAGGCGGCGTTCGAGATGCGGATCACCTTCGCCAGGTCGGAGCGCACCGTGTCCTCGGGCGTGTAGCGCACCTTCAGGCCGTGGGCCTTCGCGTACGCCACGCAGTCCTGGATCAGCGAGATCGCCTGGTCGATGTCCTTGCGGAACTGCTCCTCCAGGCGCTTGTCCGCGACGCTGAAGAAGATGCCGACCCAGTCCGCCTCCGTCTTGAGGACCAGGTCGATATCACTCTTCAGCGCGCGCGAGTGCGCCACGATCTCCGCGTCGAGGCCCAGCCGCGCGACCTCCCGCGTCGCGCGGAAGACCTCGTCGGAGACCGCGGGGTGCCCCGCCTCGATGAAGTCGATGCCGAACGCGTCCAGCTCCCGCGCGATGGCGAGCTTCTGCTCCAGCGTGAACGACACGCCGGGCGTCTGCTCGCCCTCACGCAGGGTGCTATCAAGGAGCTGGACGCGCCGCGCCATCCTACTCGCCCCAGTCCTCGGCGACCTCGGGAGCGGGCTCCAGGGTGATCGGCGTCAGGTTGCGGACCTCCAGCTCGAGGCCGCAGTCGGGGCAGTCGACGATCTCGCCGACGACGGGGTTGCGCAGCGCGATGTCGGCGCCGCAGTCTAGGCATTCGGTCATGGGCACACCGGTCGACGGATTTCGCAGCCATGTTGCTGGAATCCGACTTGCGAGGCGCCGAAAGCGTAGGCTCGATATGTAGTTTTGGCCGATTCCAGGGATTTGGCTGCGACCCTCGCGCCCGGGTCGGAGTTTCGCCCCACCCCCCGCCGCTCCGCCAAGCTGCCGGCCCTTGTGCGAGAATCGTATTCGCGGCTTCGGCGCCGCGGAGCACGGGGAAGACCGGCATGACCGACCGCTTGCAGGCGACCCAGCGGCGCCTCGCCAGCCAGGGGCAGTTCACGCTGCGCCACCGCGCGGCCGCCCCCTTCGCGTGGACGCTGACGCTGGAGGGCGAGCACGGCGCCGCGACGTGGGCGCTGCCCGCCGGCGTGCCGTGGGCGGAGGGGGAGACGCGCCCCGCGACGAGCCGCGACGAGCCCCCCGAGCCCCCGCCCGAGTGGGACGCGGGGCGCTACGCGATGCGCCAGGGCGAGCTCGTGCTCGCGGGCCGCCGCGTGCTGGGGCGCTACCGGCTGGCGCACGAGCGCGGCGTGCAGTGGCGCCTGACGCGCCTCGACCCGGCCGAGGTCAAGCCGATGCCGGAGCGCGTGCTGCCGATGCTCGCGCACGCGGCGGCCTACCCCGCGGACGAGGAGCGCTGGGCCTTCGAGATCAAGTGGGACGGCATCCGCGCGCTCGTGCATTCGCACGATGGACGAGTCAAGGTCCACACGCGCACGCTCCAGGACGTCACGTCGCAGTACCCCGAGCTGCGCTGCGTGGGCGAGAGCCTGGCGGGCAGGCAGGCGATCCTCGATGGCGAGGTCGTCGCGTTCGACGACGCCGGGCGGCCAAGCTTCCAGCGCCTCCAGGGCCGCCTCGGCCTTGGATCGATAAGCGCCGTCGAAGAGAAGCGCCGGGAGGTCCCGGTGGCGTACGTGGCGTTCGACATCCTCTACCTGGACGGACGCGACCTGACCGGGCACCCGTACGCGGAGCGCCGCGGAATCCTCGAAGGCCTCGGCCTGGAGGGCGGCGCGTGCCGCGTCTCGCAGGCCGTGGTGGGAGACGGGCACGCCATGCTCGCGATCCCCGGCATCGAGGGCATCGTGGCGAAGCGCCTCGACTCGCCCTACGAGCCGGGGGCGCGAAGCTCGCTCTGGCGCAAGATCAAGCTCCAGCGCAGGCAGGAGCTCGTGATCGGCGGATACACGCCGGGCCGCGGCGCCCGCGCGGGCCGCATCGGCGCGCTCCTCCTGGGCGTGCACGACGCGCCGCCCGACGAGGCCCGCGAGCGCGGCGCGCCCCAACGCCTGCTCTACGCGGGCAGCGCGGGCACCGGCTTCACCGAGGAGGAGCTGGCGCGGCTGCGCTCGCTCCTGGAGCCGCTGCGCCGACCCTCCTCGCCCTTCGCGAACGCGGTGGACAAGAAGGACGCCGTGTTCGTGGAGCCGCGCCTGGTCGCCGAGCTCGAGTTCACCGAGTGGACCGGCTCGGGGCGCCTGCGCCATCCGTCCTACAAGGGGCTGCGCTTCGACAAGCAGGCGCAGGACGTCGTGCGCGAGGAGATGTGAGATCATTCCCGCCCGCTCGATCTGGAAAGGCTCGCTGAGCTTCGGCCTCGTGAACGTCCCCGTGCGCGTCGTGACCGCGCAGCGCAGCAAGGACGTCCGCTACCACCAATTGCACGACGCCGACGGCGCGCGCATCCAATACAAGAAGGTGTGCAGCGCCGAGGGCGCGGAGGTCGAGGCCGAGCACATCGTCAAGGGGTGGGAGGCCGGGGGCGGGGCCTACGTGACCGTCACCGACGAGGAGCTCGCCAAGCTCGACCCCCAGAAGAGCGAGACGATCGACATCCAGGACTTCGTGCACCTCGAGGAGATCGACCCGCTCTACTTCGAGAAGGGCTACTGGCTCGTCCCCGACAAGGGCGCCGGGAAAAGCTATCGCCTCCTGGTCGAGGCCATGCGCAAGTCGGGGCGCGTCGCCATCGCGCGCGTCGTGATGCGCGGCAAGGAGAGCCTCGTCGCGGTGCGCGCGGTGGGCGACGTGCTCGCGATGGAGACGATGCTCCACGGCGACGAGCTGGTGCCGCAGGAGGACCTGGAGGTGGCGCAGGCCGCCGCGCCCGGCGAGCGCGAGCTGGACATGGCCGAGAAGCTCATCGACGCGCTCACCACAACCTTCGAGCCCGAGAAGTATCCCGACGAGCATCGCCAACGCGTGCTCGCCTACCTGGAGAGCAAGGCCGAAGGGCGCGAGGTCGTGCTGCCGCCCAAGGCGGAGGCGCGCCGGCCCGCGGACCTCGTCGACGCGCTCCAGAAGAGCCTCGAGGCCGCGCGGCGCAAGGGCAAGGCGGAAGGATGAAGGTCGCGATCCAGGGCCAGCAGGTGGAGCTGTCGAACCTCGACAAGGTGCTCTATCCGCAGGCCGCCTTCACGAAGGCGCACGTCATCGACTACTACCGGCGCGTCTCCCCCGCCCTCCTGCCCCACCTGCGCGATCGGCCCGTGACGCTGAAACGATATCCCGACGGCGTCGAGGGGAAGTTCTTCTACGAGAAGTCGTGCCCGCCCTACCGCCCGGCGTTCGTGCGCACGGCGCCGGTCTGGAGCGAGGGGCGCGGCGAGGACATCGACTACTGCGTGCTCGACACGCTGCCCGCGCTCGTGTGGGCCGCGAACCTCGCCGACCTGGAGATGCACACGTTCCTGCACACCGCGCCCGACGTCGCGCGCCCCCACGCGCTCGTCTTCGACCTCGACCCGGGCCCGGGGACCGACATCGTGGACTGCGCGCGGCTCGGCCTGCGCGTGCGCGACCTCTTCGAGGGCTTCGGCCTCGCCTGCCTCGCCAAGACGTCGGGCAGCAAGGGCTTGCAGGTGTACGCGCCGCTCAACACCCCCGCTTCCTACGAGGAAACGAAACCGTTCGCGCGTGCCGTGGCCGAGATGCTGGAGCGCGAGACGCCCGCGACGGTGACGAGCAACATGAGCAAGGCCGAGCGCGCGGGCCGCGTGCTGGTCGACTGGTCGCAGAACGACGCCCACAAGACGACCGTGTGCGCCTACTCGCTTCGCGCCAAGGCGCAGCCGACCGTCAGCACGCCCGTCACGTGGGAGGAGATCGCGCGCTGCGCGTCGGAGGGCAAGGCGGACCTGCTGCGCTTCCTGACGGAGGACGTGCTGGAGCGCGTGGAGACGCACGGCGACCTGTTCCGGCCCGTCCTCGACCTCGAGCAGGCGCTGCCGGCGCTTGCCTAGACGACACAGGAAGGGGAGCAAGGGGACGCAAGAAGCTCCTGAGACCACCTTGCTTCCCCTTGCTCCCCTTCCTGTGTCGGAGCGCCGCGCCGACACACTTCATATCCTTGGCCGACCCGACCGCGCGCTCGATGCGCGACGGGTTCTCGGCTGGGGTTTGCGTCGATCTGGGTGCGTTCGATCCGACGCAGGAGGACGCCGGCGCCGGCGCGTGGCTCTCGCGCGCGCAGGGCGTCCCCACGTGGGTCTGCCTCATGGAGGACCGCCAGCCCGTCTTCTTCCACGAGTACCGGGGCTACGAGCCGGACGCCGTCGCGCCGCTCAACCGCCACGGGCCGAACAAGCATGCGTGGCGCCAGGCGGACGTGCGCCGGCTCGTCGCCGCCTTCCACGCGCTGGGCGTGAAGGTGCTCTACGGCTACTGGCTCCACGAGTGCGCGTGGGTCGACCAGCGCCACCCCGAGCTCCTCATCCGCGACCAGCACGGCGCGCTCTGGCAGGACGAGGTCGAGATGAACGCCGACTTCTCCCCGCTGCGGCGCCTGCGCGCGGATCCCGAGCACGACGTGCGCGAGGGCGAGCGCTACGCCGCCTGGAGCGCGCGGCGGTACGCGCAGCTCGCCCGCGACTTCGGCTTCGACGGGCTCTTCCTGGGCGACGGCGGCATGGGCTTCCGGCGTCACGGCAAGGACTGGAAGGACCTGCGCCACTTCGACTTCCACGAGGACTGGACCGCCGAGCTCGCCGCCGACCACGCGTTCGAGCGGCACGCCGGCTGCAAGGTCGGCTCCGCGGACGCCGAGGAGCGCGCCCATGATATCAAGGCGCACCACTGGGAGCACTGGGTCGCGTTCAACTGCGAGCGCTGGACCGCGTACTACCGCGACGTGGCGGAGGCCGTGCACGCGACGGGCGGCGTCCTCGCGGCGTACAACTGCATGAACTACGACCCCGCGCTCGCGCGGCTCCACGGCGTCGACTACCGCGGCATCGCCGAGTCGGGCCTTGACATCATGGTCTTCCAGGCGTACGACTATGCGTGGGGACCGCTGGGGCCGTTCGGCTTCCTGCACATCGCGCGCAAGGACAACGCGACGAACCTCGCCGCGCTCCTGCGCACGCGCGCCGCCATCGGCCACGACACGCCCATGCGCCTCGTCGTGACGGTGGAGACGGAGGACGAGGTCGAGGGGTGGGACGCTCCCGCGTGCCACACGCTGGGCGAGCTGCACGCGCTGGGCCACGCGGTCTCGTACGACGGCGAGCGCTGGCGCCGCGCGGCGGACGGCGCGTTCGTCGTGTGGGGCAACTCGGTCCCCGCCCCCGAGTGGCGCGGCCTCGCCGACGCCTTCGCGCAGCTCTCCGCCGACCCGCCCGTGCCGGTCGCGTCGATGCGCTACGACGAGCGCGAGGCGCACGCGCACGCCGCGGACGTGCCCGCCGAGGTCGAGCCGGAGGCGCTCTACGCGCACCTGGACGGCCAGCGCGGCTACGCCATCACGCGCGTCGCGGCCCCGCCGCTCGCCATCCGGCCCGCGCGGCGCTGAGAAGAGGGGGTTTCAGGGGGCGAAGCCCCCCGACGTCAAGAAAAGACTCTCCTTGTAGGGCGCTTGCAGGGACGCAGACTTCAGGGGGCTCCGCCCCCTGAAACCCCCTCTGGCGAGCGCCGCGAGCCCCTCGAGCGTGCCCACGCCGCGCGCGGTCTCCTTGGCGAGGCTCAGCGCGAGGCGCGGCGCCGTCTCGACGCCCGCGGGCTCGGTGCGCCCCCAGGCCCGCGCCACGAGCGCGGCGGCCGCGCCCGCCAGAAGCATCGGCTTGCGCGCGAGGAGCGCGCCGCCCGCGAGGAGCAGCGCGGCCGCGGGGACGAGCGCGTCGCGGATGGGCGCGACCGCGCGGTTGCGGCCCCAGGCGCGCGCCTGCGCCGGGACGTCGTTGCGCGCGTACCAGCGCTGCTTGCGCAGGTAGCCCGCGAGCGTGCCGTCGATCTCGGGCGGGTCATGGAGTACGAGGGGGCGCGGGTCCCAGACGACCTCGAAGCCCGCGTCGCGCAGGCGCCAGGCGAGGTCGTAGTCCTCGGCGCAGCAGAGCGTCTCGTCGAAGCCGCCCACCGCGAGGATCGCGTCGCGCCGGTACGCGACGTTGCTCGTGATGAAGCCGCGGTAGCGCACGCGCGCGTCGTCGTCCTCCATGCGGCCCAGGAAGGTGCGGCGGGGCATGCGCAGCGCGCCGCCCACGCCCGTGATCCAGGGCTTCTCGGCGAAGACCTCGGCGATGGCGGTGAGCCAGTCGCGCTCCGGCGCGCAGTCGCCGTCGGTGAACGCGACGATCGGCGCGCGCGCGCCCAGGACGCCCACGTTGCGCGCCGCGCTGGGGCCGTGGCCCAGGTCTTCGAGCACGCGGATGCCGCTGGCGCGCGCGATGTCGCGGCAGCCGTCCGTGCTGCCCCCGTCCACGAGCACGACCTCGAAGCGCTCGGGCGGGAAGTCCTGCGCCTCGAGCGCGTCCAGGCACGCGGGCAGCGTCGCGGCCTCGTTGCGGCACGGGATCACGACGCTGATGGCCGGATCGTCCCCCCTCACGCGCCCGCCTCCTGCGCGGGGAGCCACGACTCGGAGACCCAGTGCGCCACGCCTTCGCCGCCTGGCAGCAGGAGCACCTCGTCGGCCTGCTCCTTCAGCTCGGGCACCGCGTTCATGACGGCCATGCCGTGGCCCACGGCGCGCAGGAGCGGGACGTCGTTCTCGCCGTCGCCCGCCGCGGCGCACTCGCGCGGATCGACGCCCAGCGCGCGCAGCGCCGCGAGGAGCCCGACCGCCTTGTCGACGCCGCGCGGGAGGATCATCACGCGGTCGCGGTTGCGCACGAGGTCCCACGGCTGGCCGCGCAGGTGCTCGGCGACGCGGTCGTGGTGCGCGGCGTCGAAGCTGGCGAGGACCTCGCCGAACTCCGCCTCGACGTCGAGGCCCTCGATCGCCTTGCGCACGTCGCCCAGCGTGGGGTGCGTGCGGCGCGCGGGGCCCCCGGCGAGCTTCCAGATCGCGCCGTTCTCCGCGACGAAGGCGTCGACGTGCTTGCCCACGCGCGCCTCGATCTCGCGCATCGTGCGGCCGGTGACGACGACGACCTTGAGCCCCCGCGCGCGGGCGCGGTCGAGCACGTCGAGCGCGCGCGGCACCGGAAGGAGGTCGACGGTGGTGAGCGTGCGGTCGTAGTCGACCGCGAGGGCGCGGATCTCACGTGGCCCGGACACGCGTCACCTCCGCGGCGAGGAGCGGCGCGAAGACCTCCTCCAGCGCGGCGCGTCCCACCTCCAGCGTGGCCTCGCGCGCCGCGAGCCGCCCCTCGGCGCCCATCTGCACGCACCGCTCGGGGTCGCGCAGCAGGCTCACGAGGTCGTCGGCGAGCGACTCGGGGTCCGAGCAGTCGGCGACGTAGCCGTTGACGTCGCGCTCCACCAGCTCCGCCACGCCCGTGCGCTCGGAGACCACCACGGGCTTCGCGTGCAGCCACGCCTCGATCGCCGCCAGGCCGAAGCCTTCGCGCGTCGAGGGGAGCGCGAACACGTCGCTGGCGTGGTAGGCCGCCGGCAGCAGCGCGTCGTCGAGGTGCCCGGTGAAGGTGACGCGGTGCGCGACGTCCAGCTCCTTGGCGAGCCGCTCCAGCTGGGCGCGCCACTTGGCGCCCTTGGTCAGGCCCAGGCCGCTCTTGCTCGACGAGAAGCTGCCGTTCCCCACGAGCACGAGGCGCGCCTCGGGCAGTGCGCGGAGCACCTGCGGCATCGCGCGGACGAGGCGGTCCTGTCCCTTCATCGGGTCCATGCGCCCCACGTTGAGGATCACGCGGTCCTCCTCCGAGACGCCGTAGCGCGCGCGGTAGTCGTCGACCTCGCGCGGCGCGGGCGCGCGCTGCTCGGTGGCGTCGATGAACGGGCGCACGACGCGGATCGGGCGGGTCAGGCCGTCGCGGCGCAGGTTGTGCGCGTAACGCCGCGTGCTGACGATCACCTGGTCGTAGCGCTCCAGTTGGGCGACGAACCAGTCGCGCCACCCCGGGGGCATGACCGAAGGGTACGGCGTGTGCAGGTGGAAGACCTTGGGCACCGCCGGGCCGCGCCACGCGGACGCGACGCCGATCTGCTGGAAGTCGTGTACGTACAGGAGGTCGAGCCCGCCCATGCGGCGCGCCGCCTGCTCGAGCGCCTCCGCGCTGCGCGCCTGGTGAGCGTCGAACGCGACCCACGCCCGCTCGGGGAGCCCCTGCTCGCCGTACGGCGTGGGTCCGCCCGGGTACGAGTTGAGCAGCGCCCAGAGCCGCTCCTTGACGCGCGCGTACCCCTTGCGCGTGGGCTCGTCGTGCCCCACGAACGAGAGCGAGACGCCCCCGTGCGACAGGCTCGGCGCGCGCTCGCCCGCGGCCAATGCGACCCACTCGGCTTCGCGCATGAACCCGCTCGCCTGCCAGCTCGTCAGGAGCGGCAGCAGCATCCGCGTCACGCCGCCCGTCGTGAACTTGTAGTCCTCGCCCTCGCGCAACGCGTCCAGGCGCACGGGGCCCGGCAGCCGGGCGGCTGGTTCCCGGAAGCGCACCAACGGCGTCTGCGTGTTGACGGCGAGGCGCAGGCCCCGGGTCGTCTCCATCGCGCCCGAGCCTGGTTTCGCGCCGGTCAAGGGTTCCGGCTCAAACGTCGTTGTCACGATGAATGATCGAGTTCCCGATTCCTCTTCCGAGCCCTCTTCCGATTCCCCTCTTCCGATTCCGAGTCCGACGCACGCCTGGCAGGACGCTCGGAATCGGAATCGGAAGAGGGAATCGGAAGCGGGCTCGGGAACGGTGGCGCTCCGCCCCTCGCGAAACGGGGATAACCCGTGCCCACTCACCGCGCGCCCGTGCCCACCACCGCCCGGAGCCTTCTTGCGACCGTCCGGGAGCGCGCGATCGCGGACCACGGCGCGGTGGGCGACGGGCGCAGCGTCGCGCTGCTCGCCAGCGACGGCACGCTCGACTGGTGGTGCCCCGGCCGCTTCGACGCGCCCAGCGCGTTCGGCGCGATCCTGGACGCGGAGCGCGGCGGCCACTTCCGCCTCGGGCCCACGGTGGAGGCCGCCAGCCTGATGCGCTACGTCTCCGACACGAACGTGCTCGAGACGCTCCACACGACCCGCGCCGGGCGCGTGCGCGTCTGCGACTTCATGCCCTTCCCCGACGAGAGCGGCGTCGAGGACGCGGTGCTCGTCCGCCGCGTGGAGGGCATCGAGGGCACGGTCGAGCTGGCGCTCTCCTTCCAGCCGCGCTTCGCCTACGGGCAGGTGACGCCGCGCCTCTCGCGCACGCCCGCCGGCCTGCTCGCGCGGGGCGCCGGCGAGATCATGCTGCTCCAGGCGCCCGAGGCGATCTGCGCGCCCGAGGCCCGCGTCCTGGTCGGCGAGGGCGAGCGCTTCGACGTCATGCTGCGGCACCGGCCCTTCGACGCGCCCGTGCCGTTCGACGCGCCGCTGGCCGCCTCCCCCGCGCGGCTGGAGGCGAAGACCGTCGCGCGCTGGCGGGCGTGGAGCGCGCAGACGCGCTTCGAGGGCCCCGAGGCGCCCATGGTCCGCCGCAGCGCGCTCGCGCTCAAGCTCCTCCAGTACGCGCCCACCGGCGCACTCGTGGCGGCGCCCACGACCAGCCTGCCCGAGGGGATCGGCGGCGTGCGCAACTGGGACTACCGGTTCGCGTGGCTGCGCGACGCGGCGCTCTGCGCGAAGGCGCTCCAGGACGTCGGGCACGCCGAGGAGGCGCAGCGCTTCACGCGCTGGGTCGAGGCGACGCTGCGCGACCCGGCCGACATGCGCGTGATGTACACCGTCTCGGGGCAGAGCGACCTCGACGAGCGCGAGCTGCCCCACCTGCGCGGCCACCGCGCCAGCGCGCCCGTCCGCGTCGGCAACGGCGCGGCCACGCAGCGCCAGCTCGACGTCTACGGCGAATTGCTCGGCTACCTGCGCGAGTCGGGCACCGCCGGCGCCGCGACGTGGCCCCTGGCGCGCGGCCTGGCCGACCACGTGGCGCGCACCTGGCGCGAGCCGGACAGCGGCATCTGGGAGATGCGCGCCGAGCCGCGCCACTTCGTGCTCAGCAAGGCGATGGCGTGGGTCGCGCTGACCTCCGCTGCCCAGATGGCGCGCGAGCAGGGGTTCGCCGGTGATATCACGGGCTGGGAGCGCGAGGCCGACGCGATCCGCGCGCAGGTCGAGCAGCAAGGCGTCGACGCCCGGCTGGGCTTCGTCCAGGCCTATGGCTTCGCCGCGCCCGACGCCTCGAACCTGCTCCTGCCCATCGTCGGCTTCGTGGACGCGCGCGACCCGCGCATGCTCGCCACGACGCGCGCCGTCCTCGACAAGCTCACCGCCAACGGCCTCGTCTACCGCTATCACAACGCGGACGGGCTGCCCGGCGGCGAGGCGACGTTCGCCTACTGCACGTTCTGGCTCGTCGAGGTGCTCGCCATGCAGGGCGAGACGCAGCAGGCGCGCCAGCTCTTCGAGGCGCTGCTCGCCCGCGCGACGCCCCTGGGCCTCTTCGCCGAGGAGATCGACGAGAAGACCGGCGAGCACCTGGGCAACTTCCCGCAGGGCTTCCCGCACGCGGGCCTGATCGCGGCTGCCTTGGCGCTCAAGCGCGCGGAAAGCTCCGCGCTCCGCTGATGAGACAGCGGATGCCGGCGCGCCCCGCGCGGAAAGCCACGGAATCTCCGAATCTCCGAATCACGCCGTAGATTCCGAGATTCGGAGATTCCGTGTTTCTCCGCCGGAGGCGGCCGAGGCCGAGCCTCATGCAGCGCGCCAGAAGGGTCATCCACAGCGGGGCGGCTGCCCCGCGCATGGCGACGATGCAGTGGCCCAAGGGCTGGAACGTGAGCGCGGACGGCAAGCGCGTCGAGACCAAGGTCGAAACAGAGGACTTCCTCGCCGCGATGAAGCTCTTGAATGACCTCGCGCCCGTGGCGGAGAAGCTGGAGCACCACCCCGACCTGCACGTCGAGCAGTGGAACCACGTCCGCATCGTGAGCTACTCGCACGACGTCGGGCACCTCACGGAGCGCGACGAGAAGCTCGCCGCCGAGATCGAGAAGGTCCTGGCGAAGCACGGCCTTCGGTAGGGCTTTACACGCTCAGCGGGTGTTCCAGGCGCGATGGCGGGGATCACGCTCACGCTGCCGCGCTCCTTGCGCGACTACTGGGCCGGGGACCCCGAGGTCCGCCTCGAGGCGAAGACGCTCGCCGAGGCGCTCGCGGAGGTGGGCCGCCGATGGCCCGGCCTCGCCGAGCGCATCCTCGACGACGCGGGCCGCGTGCGCCCGCACGTCGGCCTCTTCGTCAACGCGCTTCCGGTGATGCACCGCGACCCGCGCGAGGTCGGCCTGGCCGAGGGTGATATCATCCGCGTGCTGCCCGCCGTGAGTGGAGGATGCTGAGTTGGTGTCGAAGGGCGAGACGGTCGTGGTCGTCGGAACGCGCAAGGGACTCTTCGTCGCGCACAGCCGCGACCGGCGCCGCTGGAAGATGGACGGCCCCTTCTTCGAGGGCATCGAGGTGCCGCACGCCTTCCTCGACCCGCGCGACGGCAAGACCGTCTGGGCCGCGCCGCACAGCATGCACTGGGGGCCCACCGTGCGCGCCACGAAGGACTGGGGCAAGCGCTGGACCAAGCCCGCCTCGGGCCCGAAGTACCGCGAAGGGAGCGGCCTCTCCGTGGCCAAGGTCTGGCACGTGGAGCCCGGCCTCGAAGGCGACCTGTGGGCGGGCGTGGAGCCCGCGGGCCTCTTCCGCAGCGTGGACGGCGGCGCGAGCTGGGAAGGCGTCGACGGCTTCAACGACCAGCCCACGCGCAAGGACTGGACGCCCGGAGGCGGCGGTCTCTGCCTCCACACGATTCTGCCCTACCCCGGAGAGCCGAAGCGCATGGTCGCGTCCGCGAGCGCCGTGGGCATCTTCGGCACGAACGACGGCGGCGCCTCGTGGCGCGTCATGAACGGCGGCATCCGCGCGGACCACCTGCCCGCCGGCAAGCTCGACGAGGGCATGATCGGCTCCTGCCCGCACAAGCTCGTGCGCGACGCGAAGGACCCCGCGACGCTCTACATGCAGAACCACTTCGGGATCTACAGGCGCAAGCGCGGCGACGCGGCGTGGACCGACATCAGCAAGGGGCTGCCCAGCCGCTTCGGCTTCCCGATGGTCGCGCATCCGCACGACGCGGGCACCGTCTACACCGTGCCGCTGGAGGCCGATAGCAATCGCGTGACGCCCGAGGGCGCGATGGCCGTGTGGCGCACGAAGAACGGCGGCAAGACGTGGCAGCGCCTCAGCAAGGGCCTGCCGCAGAAGGGCGCGTACCACACGATCCTGCGCGAGGGCATGGCGACCGACGGCAAGGACCCCGCGGGCCTCTACGTCGGCACGACGACCGGGCAGCTCTACGCGAGCCGCGACGAGGGCGCGGCGTGGACCGAGATCGCCGCGACGCTGCCGCCGATCCTCAGCGTCGAAGCGGGCATCGCGCGATAGTCTGGTCAGGATCTGCGAAGCGCCCGTTTCGTGTACCGGCGTCTGACCTCGTTGCCAAGGCCAGCGAGGTCGCCGTAGAGGTTGGCGTCGGCAACTCCGAGGTTCAGGAGGTAGTCGTGGTTCTCGTCGTTCTTCGACGTCTCGATGACAATCTTCGTCAACGCATCCCCCTGGAGCTCCTGGAGCGGCTCGGTCGCGGTTCCGAACACGACGGAACACCCGCTCTGGGCCCCGACGCGGTGGTTTGAGTGGGGAAGGATGACGGCCGCGGGCAGGCGGGGCAGGCTGGAGCCGTCCACGCCAGCCTTCGTGAAGTGCGGCGGCCAATACGAGGCGAGGTCGCGCGCCTTGGGAACTCGACGACGCCGGCGTTCTCGTTGAACTTGCTCCAGTTCATCATCCAGAGGACCGGATTGGCATCGGCGTACTTCTCCAGCGTGAAGAACAGGGCCGGCAGCGGGCTGAACGTCCAATCAAGGAGCCGCGTGGGCACGCCATAGTGTTGCATCAGGCAGAGCCATTCGTACCCGGTTCTCGGGGGCGGCTGCGAGCCGAGGAAGCGCGGAGAATGCGTCGTGAAGTGGTGGTGCATGTCCCACTCCTGCTCCCGCATGGACTTCTCGCGTTCTTGGGCGCCATGTTGGGCGATAGAGGGACGGGAGCAGGGCGCGACCCTCAGACTCGCCTCGGAATGCCGGGCGAGCGACCCGGGACTTTCCGGCAGCGATCGCGTCAAGCTCCCATTCCTGAGATATTTGCTCGACGGCGGCCAAGGCCGAGACGATCGTGTCGACACGGATCTCGCGGATCTTTCCCACGGCTAACACCGACGCGCGAGGGCCGCGGGGCCTCATGAAGGCGCACCGTTGACTCTTTTCACCGAGTTATCCCAGCTATCAGCCCAGGTCTCAGAGCCCCATCCCGCGTTACCGCGAAGGCAAGCGCCTCGGGGCGCCATGCCCAGGCGCGCGCCGACGAACGTGTCCCAGCCGGCCTCTGCCTCGCGCCGCCGTGCGACGCCCGCGACGTCGAGACCCGCGATGGTGCCCAGCAGCGGGTCGGGCTGTCGCAGGACGAGCAGGTCAGCGGCCCGGATGGCACGAGCGCCGCGATGCCCCCTCAGGAGGCCGGCGCGCGCGGCCTCCCCGCGTCGGGAGCGGCGGGCCGGCGCAAGATCATGCTGCGTCGGAAAGCCGTTGCACCACGAACCCTAACCCGGCCCGCGCGCGTGGCTGGCCACCATGCGAGCCATGTCCCTTGTCCTCGTCGGCGCGCTGCTGGCGATGGCCGTCGTGTCCTTCGTCCCCTCGGCGTCCGCGACCTGCGACCCGCGCGACCCGTCCCAGACCGTCCCGTGCGTCGAGGACTTCGTCGTCAACGGCGGCTGCATGGTGAACCCGCTCTACGGCACCGTGCCCAAGCAGGCCGAGTACCAGTGCTGGTAGGCGGTCACGCCGCGCTTGCGCGCTCGGGCGCGTAGCGGCGCAGCGAGGAGGCGAGCGAGGCCCACCCGGGCCTGCACGGCCTCCGCGGCGAGGCGCAGCATGGCGATGCCCGCGCGCGAGCCCTGCGACGAAGCCCACGACGAACGACGCGGCGAAGCCGAGCGCGCCCCACTGGGGCGGCGTCACGGCCGCGGAGCGGATCGCGGAAGCAAGGAACGGATCGGAAATGTTCAAGCGCCGCGCCACGCGCTCCGGCCCATGCGTCGGGCGCTCGTCCTGATGGTCCTCGTTCTCGCCGCGGCGCCGCTCGCGCAGGCGCAGTCCGCCATGCGCCTCGACGTCGCTCCCTTCACGGGCCCGCAGCCGGTGCTCCGGAACCTGACGGTGGCCGCGTCGGTCGTGGTGCCCTGCTCGGTCCTCCAGAACGGGACCGCGTCGGGCGTCGTCGCGCTGCTCGGCGCGCCCAGCTGGCTGACGATGGAGCCCAACGGGACGGAGTTCACGGTGGGCCCGTGCGGCGCGGACCCGCAGGTGGCGGACCTCCAGCTCACGCTGCGCCTCGACGCCGACGCGCCCGCGCTGGCAGGCGCGAACGCGGTGCTCGAAGCGCGCCTCCTGGGGCAGCGCGCCGACGCCTCGTTCCCCGTGACGGCGGCCATCTACACGCTCGTGGACGTCTCGCCCGACCGCACGCTGCTCCAGGGCAAGCCGCAGAGCGTGCTCACGTTCCCGATCCACGTGCGCAACCTGGGCAACGCCGTGACGCGCGTGACGTTCGACGTCGCCGACGCGCCGGCGGGGTGGATCGTGCTCCAGCCGCAGCCCGTCACGCTCCAGAGCCGGCAGGAGGGCGGGCTCGTCACGGAGGGGACGGTGAACCTCGTCGTGCAGACGCCGCACCGCTTCGGCTCGATCGACGAGTCCGCGACGCTCCACGTGCACGCCATCGCCGCGCCCGCGCTGGGCTCCGGCCCCAGCGAGGAATCGAACCTGACGCTGACCGCGACGGCGAAGGGATTCGACGCGCCGGGGCCGGGCGTGCCGCTGCTCGTCGTGGGGCTCGTGGCGGCGGCCGCGCTACTTCGCAAACGCCTGCCGTAGGCGCTCCACCACGGCGGGATCGGCGAGCGTCGTCGCGTCGCCCGCGGGCCTGCCCTCGGCCACGTCGCGCAGCAGGCGGCGCATGATCTTCCCGCTGCGCGTCTTGGGGAGGTCGGGCGTGAGGATCACGCGCTCGGGGCGCGCGATGGCGCCCAACGTCTTGGCGACGTGCTCGCGGAGGTCGGCTTCGCGGACCTCCGCGCCCGCGCGAGGGATGACGTAGGCGACGATGGCCTCGCCCTTGATCGGGTCGTGCTTGCCGATGACGGCGGCCTCGGCGACGGCGGGGTGGCTCACGAGCGCGCTCTCGACCTCCATCGTGCCGATGCGGTGGCCGGCGACCTTGATCACGTCGTCCACGCGCCCGAGGATCATGTAGTAGCCGCGGTCGCGCTTGGCGCCGTCCTTCGGGAAGTAGGCGCCGGGGAAGCGGCTCCAGTATTCCTTTTGATAGCGCCCGTCGTCGTTCCACAGCGTGCGGAACATCGCGGGCCACGGCTTCTTGAGCACGAGGTAGCCGCCCGCGTGCGGGTCGTCCACGGGCTGGCCCTGCTCGTCGAGGATGTCGGCCTCCACGCCCGGAAATGGGCGTCCGGCGAAGCCCGGCCGCGCGGGGTCGACGCCGGGCAGCGTGGTGATCATGATCATGCCCGTCTCGGTCTGCCACCACGTGTCCACGATGGGGCAGCGTCCGCCGCCGATGCGCTCGCGGTACCACATCCACGCCTCGGGGTTGATCGGCTCGCCCACGGTGCCCAGGAGGCGCAGCGTGGAGAGGTCGTGGCGCGCGGGCCACTCCGGGCCCCACTGCATGAACTGACGGATCGCGGTGGGCGCCGTGTAGAAGATGGTCACGCCGTGCTTCTGCACGATGTCCCAGAAGCGCCCCTTGTCGGGGAAGTCGGGCGAGCCTTCGTACATCACGACGGTGGCGCCGTTGGCGAGGGGCCCGTAGACGACGTAGCTGTGGCCCGTGACCCAGCCGCAGTCCGCCGTGCAGAAGTAGATATCATCTTCGCGCAGGTCGAAGACCATCTTCGTCGTCGCGTACACGCCCGTGAGGTAGCCGCCGGTGGTGTGCAGCACGCCCTTGGGCTTGCCCGTCGTGCCGCTGGTGTAGAGCGTGTAGAGCGGGTCCTCGGCGTCCATGGGCTCGGGCGGAGCGTGCTCGCTCTGCGAGGGGACGAGGTCGTGCCACCACACGTCGCGGCGCGGCGTCATGGGCACCTCCTTCCCCGTGCGGCGCAGCACGAGCACGCGCTCGATGGTGGGGCATTGCGCGACGGCCTCGTCCACCGTGAGCTTGAGCGGCACCACGTTCCCGCGGCGGTAGCCCCCGTCGGCCGTGATCACGAGCTTAGCGCCCGCGTCCTGGACGCGGCTGGCGAGCGCCTGCGCGCTGAAGCCGCCGAAGACGACGCTGTGGATCGCGCCCACGTGCGCGCACGCGAGCATCGCGATCGCGATCTCGGGCACCATGGGCAGGTAGATCGCGACGCGGTCGCCCTTGGCGATGCCCAGCTCCCGGAGCGCGTTGGCGAGCTTGCCGACCTCGCGCGAAAGCTCGGCGTAGGTGAGCGTACGCGTCTCGCCTGGCTCCCCCTCCCACACGATCGCGGGCTTGGCGCGCCGGGGACCGCGCGCGTGGCGGTGGGCGCAGTTCTCCGCGACGTTGAGCTTGCCGCCGACGAACCACTTCGCGTGCGGCGGGTCCCACTCCAGGACGTTTTGCCACGGGCGGATCCAGAGCAGCTCCCGGGCGAGGTCGCTCCAGAACGTCTCGGGGTCCGCCGCGGCGCGCGCGTACACGTCGGGGTCGCGCACGAGCGCCTGGTCGCGGAACGCGGGCGGGGGCGGGAAGGCGCGCTCCTCCGCGAGCAGCGACTCGATGGTCGGCGCGTCCGGCATCGAGCCTCAAGCAAGGCGACGGCAAGCTTGATGTTGCCGCTTGGCGAGCGGCCCTTCGTGCGCGGCGCGCCCATGATCCTCGTCCTGCTGGCTCTTCCGCTCGTGGCGGCGCAGCCCGGCCCGCTCGCGGCGCCCGCCGTCTCGCTGATGCCGGACCCGCCCAAGGACCCGATCCAGCCCCTCGCCGGCGCGGTCAGCTTCCCCGTGCGCGTGCACCTGACGTGCGACGCCTCGAACGCGGGCCAGCCGATCCACCTCGCGTTCCGCGTCACGCGCTCGCCCGCGTGGGCGACGCCGGTCCTCTCGCCCACCTCGATGGACGCGGACGGCTCGACGTGCGCGCAGCAGGGCGGCGTCGACCTGAGCCTCTCGGTCAACGTCCAGGCCAGCGACCAGGCGCCGGCGTTCGTCCCCGACGCGCTGGAGATCGACGCGCTCGCCGACGAGCCCTTCCACGCGACGGGCGAGACGAAGGCGACGACGCAGATCGCGGCCGGCTACTTCTCGATCATCGACGCGAGCGCGCCCGAGACGGAGCGCGGCCTCCCGCCGGGCGGCATCACGACCTTCCCCGTCGACTTCACCAACATGGGCAACGGGGCGACGAAGATCGTCTTCGAGACCGCGACGACCAGCCGGGACGTCATCGCCGTGGCGCCCACGCCGATCGTGCTCCAGAGCAAGCAGACTGGCGGGACGCAGATCGGCGCCGTCGTGCCGCTCCAGGTCCACCGCGCCGCCGACTCGCCGCGCACGCAGGAGACGGTCACGCTCCGCTGGCGCGCCTCCTACGCGCTCGACGGCAAGCTCGCGGGAGACAGCGGCGTGCTGACCTTCGTCGTGGGCAACGGCGCCGCGGCGCCCGACACGCGGCAGCAGGCCGACGACGCGCTCAACCAGGTCAAGCAGGCGCCCGGGCCGGGCCTCGGGATGCTCGTGCCCGCGCTCGCCGGCCTCGCGATGCTGGCGCGCCGCCTGCGCTAACGCCGCCGCCGGACCAGGAGCGCCCCGACGAGCAGCGCTCCGAGCGGCACGAGCCACGAGAACGGCACGCGGTGGTCGCGCGCCCGCGCCTCGGCCTGGAGCTGCGACGCGTGCAGCAGGACCCAGCCGTCGTAGAGCAGCGAGGCCGCGACGAAGGCCGCCAGCGTGCCCACGAGCGCGAGGTAGGGCGCCCCCGCGTGCCGCCCGCCCACGGCCGCGCCCGCGATGAGCGCGCCCGCCGCCGCGAAGGCAAGGAGGAAGGCCGCGCCGCCGAAGGCGTCCGCCGAGATCGCGAGCACGGGCGAGGTCGCCATCCGCTGCGTCTCGCCGATGAGGACCGACGCCACGAGCGCGCCGGCGCCCGCGCCCACGCCCCACGCGGCCCAGGTCGGCCCCTGCGTCTCGACGCGGCGCGAGGCGCCCACGTGCGCGGCGATGGCGCCCGCGGCGGCGCCCGTGGCGACGAGGATGCCGAGGCTCGCGTCGGGCACGAGGAGCGCGCCGTCGGAGAACGTGGAGAGCGAGCTGCCCGCGAGGATGAGGAGGAACGCGCCGACCATCGCGACGGGCGCCGCCGCGACGCCCAGCGCGACGCGCGCGCCCATCGGCATCGGGAGCCACGCGCGGGTCGCGCCGCTGGGCTCCGAGACCGCCGAGAGCGAGATCGTCTGGACCGGGCCCGCGGCCTCGGCGCGGGCGCCGCACCGGGCGCAGAACGCCGCGCCGGCCACGAGGGGCGAGCCGCACCGTCCGCAGTCCATGCGCCGCCCGACGCCGCGCCGGGTCTTGAGCGCTTCCTTCATGCCGCGTCGGCGGCTTCGCGCCCCGTGCACGCCGACCTGCTCTTCCTCGACGGCCCCGTCCTGACGCAGGACGCGCGCCGCCCCGTCTCGGACGCGCTCGCGGTCGTGGGCAACCGCATCGCGGCGCTCGGGGCGGAGGCGCGCGCCCTGCGCGGACCCGCCACGCGCGTCGTGGACCTCCGGGGCCGCGCGCTCGTGCCCGGCTTCATCGACGCGCACAACCACCTCGTGAGCTTCGGGATGCGCCTGATGCGCCTCGACCTCGCGCGCGTCGAGGACAAGGCCGAGCTGCTCGCGGCCCTCGCGGAGCGCGCCGGCATGACGCCCGCCGAAGGCTGGATCGTGGGCCACTCGTGGGACGAGGCCAAGTGGCGCGACCCCGCGCTCCCCACGCAGGAGGAGCTCGACCGCGCCGCGGGCGGGCGCAAGGCGTTGCTATCACGCGTCGACCGGCACGGCGGGCTCGCCACCACCGCGGCGCTGCGCGCGGCGAACGTCCAGGCCCACGGACCCTTCGTCGCGGAGGCCGACTACGATCCGCTCGTGCGCGCGACCGCGCCGACGCTCCAGACGCTCGTGAAGGCCGTGGCCGCCGCGAGCCGCCGCGCGCACGAGCTGGGCGTCACGAGCAGCCACGTCATGTGCGGCGGCGAGGACTTCGCGGCGCTCCAGGCGGCGCGCGACCAGGGCGCCCTGGGCGTGCGCGCCTCGTGCTTCGTCTACGAGGAGCACCTCGACGCGGCGATCCAGCTCGGCGCGCGCCGCGGGCTGGGCGACGCCTGGGTCCGCCTGCTCGGGCTGAAGCTCTTCGCGGACGGCTCGTTCGGCAGCCGCACCGCCGCGATCTCGTTCCCCTTCCGCGACGGCGCGGGCAACGGCATGTTCGTCCACCCCGAGGGGCGGCTCGAATCGCTCGTGAAGCTCGCGCGCGAGAAGCACCTCCAGGTGGCCGTGCACGCCATCGGCGACCGCGCGGCCCGGCGCGTGCTCGACGCCTTCGAGCTCGCCAACGTGGCGCCCGCCGAGCGCGCCCGCATCGAGCACCTGGAGATGGCCGAGGACCATGATATCACCCGCGCCGCGCGCATGGGCGTCGTCGCCAGCGTCCAGCCCAACTTCACCGGCGAGTGGGGGCACAAGGGCGGGATGTACGAGGCGCGCCTGGGCTGGGACCACGCGCGCCGGCTCAACCGCTTCGGGGCGTACGCGGAGGCGGGGCTCCCGCTCGCGTTCGGCAGCGACGACATGCCGCTGGGCCCGCTCTACGGCATCCGCAGCGCGGTCGAGGCGCCCGAGCCCGCCCAGCGCGTCGGCGTCGCGCAGGCGCTCCACGCCTACACCGCGGGCGCGGCGTTCGCGGGCTTCGCCGAGGACGAGGTGGGCACGCTGCGCGAAGGCCTGCTCGCGGACCTCGTGGTGCTCTCGGCCGATCCGCGCTCCGACCTCGGCGCGGCGCGCGTGGCGATGACCGTCGTGGACGGGCGCGTCGTGCACGAGGGTTGAGGCCCGAAGTTCCCCAGGCCCGTTGGCGGCGGAGGCTACGCGCCCGCCCTCCGAGCGATGCGCGTGCGCGCGTGGGTCGCCGTCCTGATGCTCGCCCCCCTCCTCGCGCCTGCCGCCGCGGGCGCGTCCGCGGGCGCGATCGTCGTGACGCTCAAGCCCGCCGCGCACGCCCCTCTTCCTGCCGGCGCGATCCCGCTGGGCGTCGAGCCCGGCTTCGTCCTGCTGCACGCCACCGCGCGCGACGCGCAGGCCTGGCGCTCCGACCCGCGCGTGCTGCGCGTGGACCCCGCCGAGCCGCTCGCCTACGCCGACGCGCCCATGTCAGGGGGACCGCCCGACGACGCGCTGCGCCTGACGCGCGCCACGCCCGACGCGCTCGCCCCCTTCGGCGCGGACGGCCGCGGCGTCACCGTCGCGGTGGTGGATTCGGGCGTCGACGCAACGCACCCGGACCTCGCGGGGCGCGTCGTGGGCGATTGGCGATTGGTGGACGGACAATTCGTGCCGGCGGCGGGCGACCCCAACGGCCACGGCACGCACGTCGCGGGCATCGTCGCCGCGGATGGCGCGTCGAGCCAGGGCGCGCACGTGGGCACCGCGCCGGGCGCCTCCATCGTCGCGCTCGACATCCTCTCGGAGAGCTTCACCACCACGAGCGCGCTCCTGGCCTACGACTGGCTCGACGCCCACCACGCGGAGTACGGCATCCGCGTCGTCGTCAACGCCTGGGGGCGCGTGGGCGACCCGCGCACGTTCGACCCAGACGACCCGCTCGTGCGCGCCATCGACCGCGTCGTGGACGACGGCGTCGTCGTGATCTTCAGCGCCACCAACCACGGGCCCGCCGCCGGCTCGCTCTCCGTCGAGGCGCAGGACCCGCGCGTCGTGACCGTGGGCGCGGTGGACGACGCCGCCATCGTCACCCCCTACTCCTCGCGCGGCCCCGTCGCCGCCACCGTCGCGGTCACGTGGACCAAGCCTGACGTCATGGCGCCCGGCGAGTCGATCGTGGGCCTGCGCAGCCAGGAGACGGCGCCCAACCCGAGCATCGACCCCGACCCGCTCCACCGCGTGCTATCAGGAACGAGCCAGGCCGCGCCGCACGTCGCGGGCGTCGTCGCGCGCATGCTCGACGCGCAGCCCGACCTCAAGCCGCTCGACGTCCTGCGCGCGCTCCGCGCCAGCGCCGTGGACCTCGGCCCGACGGGCCCCGACGACGGCTACGGCTACGGCCTGCTCGACGCGCCCGACGCGCTGCGCGCCGCCATGGGCGAGCCGCTCCGCCGCGACAACCCGCTCGCGGCCGGGGGCGACGCGCGCTACGACGACGCGGCCCAGGTCGCCGCCACGCCCACCGGATTCCTCGGCCTCACGCCCGAGCAGAGCGACGTCTGGAAGACCACGTTCCCCGTGCAGCCAGGCGCCACGGCCATCGGCTTCGAGCTCGACGCGCCCAGCCTCGCGCAGGGGCTCGAAGCGCGCCTCGAAGGGCCGCGCGGCGGAGGCGGCGCCTGGACCGGCCCGACGCAGGAAAGCGGACAATCCGTGCTGCGCGGCCGCCTCGACGGCCCCGAGCCGGGCACGTGGACGCTGCACGTCCGCGCCGCGCTCCCCGCCAGCGCGCAGCTCGCGAGCCACGTCGACGTGCAGCTGGGCCGCAACCTCACGCGCCTCGCGCCGCTCGACCCACGCGCCCGCGCCCCCGACGCGCCCGAGCAGGGCTCCTCGCGCGCGCTCTCCGACGTGCTCGTCCTCGCCGGCGACCACGCCTGGGCCGCGCCGCTCGCCGCCGCGTTCGTGGTCGCCCCCTTCGGCTGGCTCGCCTGGCGCGCGCGCAGGGCCTAGAGGCCGTTTCACAACTCTGTCGCAGTCGCTTGGCCCGCAGCTTCGCTTGCCGCCATCACGCCAAGACGCCAACACGCGGCGTGTTGGCGTCTTGGCGTGATGGCGGCAAGCGAAGCGCCACACGGAAGATGAAAAAGAAAACCTCGCAGCCAACCGAGGAGGTCATGAAAAGGTTCTGGTCATCGTGGCGTCGGGCGGGCCGTCTTCTGAGCGGCCTCGGCGACCGCGCGCCGCACCGTCTCCTCGATCGTGGGCACGTGGCCGAAGACCTCGCGCTGGAGACGCGTGTCGGCGACGTACTTGCCCGAGCCGAAGTAGCGCGCCATTGCCGTCATGTCGCGCCGGCGCGCCTCGCCCGCCGCGTCGTCGCCGCCCCAGCGCTGCATCGCCGCGTCCGGCTCCGCGAGGCGGATCTCGCGCCCCGCCTCCGCCGACACGAGGCGCGCAAGCTCGCGCAGCGTCACGGGCCGGTCGGAGCCCACGTCGATCTTCCTCCCCTCGACGCCGCGCGCGTCCACCGCCTGCGCCAGGAGATCGGCGACCTCGTCCGGGTGCACGTACGTCCACGCGACGTCGGGCGGGCCGAACGCCAGGATCGCGCCGCCCGCGAGCTGCTGGGTCCACCACGGGCTCCCGCCCAGGTACGCGCCCGGCCGCAGCGACACGGCGGGCACGCCGCTGGCCGCGAGGTGGTCCTCCGTGAGCTTCTTCGCCCAGAAATGGGGCACGCTGGGCGCCTGGTCCGCCGTCAGGATGCTGGTGAACACGAAGCGCCGGACGCCCGCCGCATGCGCCGCGTCGACGAGGCTCCGGTTGCCCTTGATATCAACGGCCTCGATCGAGTCGCCCGGCTTGCGCATCGAATAGCCGATCGCCGTCGTCACCACCGCGTCCACGCCGCGCAACGCCGCCGGCAACGTCTCCGGCCTCGTGAGGTCGCCGCGCGCGATCTCCACCCCGCGCGCCTCGAGCGCGCCCGCCTCCGTGCCCGCGCGCACCAGCGCCCGCACGCGCTTCCCCCGCGCGAGAAGGGCGTTCACGACGCGGCTGCCGAGGTTGCCGGTGGCGCCCGCCACGAGCACCGGGCCCTGCGAGTCCGAAGCGGTCATGACGGACCCAGCGCCCTGCGTCGGTTTATTCGTGATGGCTGCCACGCGGCCCGCATCGCAAGGTTCACGCCCGGCCAAGGAGCACGCGGCGCGTGGGACCATGGGCCGCCGGATGATCCTTCCCCACGAGCGGGACCCGCGTCTCACCACCCTGCGCCGCGGCGGCACGCTCACGGACGCCCACCACCGCCTCCTCGCACTCTGGGCGGCCGACTGCACCGAGCACGTCCTCCACCACTTCGAGGCCGCCCGCGCCGACGACCGCCCCCGCCGAGCGATCGAGCAGGCGCGCGCCTGGACACGCGGCGAGATCACGATGACGCAAGCCCGCGAAGCCGCCGGCGCGGCGAACGACGCCGCCCGCGACCTCGCAGGCGCCCCCCGCCACGCCGCCCACGCCGCCGGCCAAGCCGCCGCCGTCGCGCACGTCGCCGCCCACTACCTCGGCGCCGCCGCCTACGCCATCAAGGCCGCGCGCGAAGCCGCCCCCGAGAACGAACGCGACGACGCAGCGCGCGCGGAACGCTCGTGGCAACGCGCGCGGATCCCGAGCGAGATCCGGACGCTCGTGCTCGACGACCAGAAGGCGCGGAACGCGCTCTGCTGGTTCGTGTTCGAGGACTGACGTCGACCAAGGCAAGTTTCAAGGCGTCGCGGCCGGTCATGCGAATGCCGGCCCGCGCGCCAGCGAAACAGCCCCATGGTCTAGTGGCCAATGATTCGGGACTTTGGATCCTGCGACCTCGGTTCGAATCCGAGTGGGGCTATGCTCGGAGCGCAGCGACGAGCATCGCCCCGCGAGGATGAGGCCGAACCGCAGTTCGGCCGGAATCCGAGTTGGGCTATCAAAATCGTCGCGTTCAGCACGTGTCCAGGATCCACGTGGGGCCGCCGCCGGTCAGGCAGACGTAGGCGATGGGGCCGTAGGTCTGCGGGTCGATCCAGGGGCAGTGGGTCGTGAGGACGCAGACGGGGCCGTCGTTGCCGACGGTGTAGCCGTCGATCGTCTTGTTCTCGGTGCAGGCGTAGACGACGCCGAAGTTCTGGATCCAGATGATCTGGGTGCAGTGGGCGGGGATGCCGATGCTGGCGCTCGCGGCGGGAAGGGTGGCAAGGGCGGCCAGGAGGGCGAGGAGGGCGAAGGTCGGTCGCATGCGTCCCGCGGATGGGCGTGGGGGACAAGAACGTGGTGGGCAGCGGCGAGGTTGCATGCCGCCGCGGCGCGGCCGGCCCGGACGCGCGCGTGGGGCAGCATGCTATCAAAAAAGAAAGGCAGGGGCGCGTGGCCCCCACGGGCGCCTACTTCGCGCCCAGGTTCGTCTTGAAGCCCTTGCCGGGGCGGAACTTGACCTTCGTGCTGGCGGGCTTGGGCTTGGTGACGTATTCCTCGCCGGTGAAGGGGTTCTTGGCCTTCTGGCCGCCCTTCTGGGCGGGCTTGACGGTCTTCGAGAAGGTGCCGACGCCGGTGACGCTGACGCGGTCGTTCTTCTTGAGGAGGACGGCGACGCCATCGAAGGTGGCCTTGATGGCCTCGCGGGCCTGCTTGGGGGCGAGGCCGGTCTTCTTGGCAACGTGCTCGGCGATGTCGGTGGTCTTGGCAGTCTTCGCGGCCATGCGGGGTTTCTCCCGCGGGGCGCAAAGCGCTCCTCCCGCTTGGATTCGACGGGTCCGCGGGTGCTGAACCCACGTTTTCCGGGCCTTTTCCGTGGGGGGAGCGTTGCCACTGCATCGGCTCCGCGGGGGAAGTGCCGGGCAGCGCCGCGGGCGGGGCGCGCGTTTCGGCCGCAACGACCATGCCGGCCGGGGGCGCTCGCGAGGGCATGGGTCTCGCCGACGATCTTCGGGGCATGGTGGTGCGGGCGTTCTACGGGGCCGATCCGCCCGAGGGGATGCGGCGGGTCTACAGCCCGGACGCCGCGTTCATCAAGGCGATCGTGTACGAGCACTGGCAGTTCCTGCAGCACTTCCCGCGCTGGTGCGGCGCCGTCATGGCGCGCGCTCCGCACGAGGACGTGTGGATCTATGAGGTGGACAACCTGCACGAGGAGCTGGTGCACGACGAGGGGGCGGGCTCCGGCCACTACCAGATCATGCGCGATGCGGCGCGCGAGGTGGGCTGGACGGAGGCGGACCTGGCGCGCGGGCCGGGCCCGAAGATGGCGCGGGCGATCCGCGACTGGTGGGACATCTGCGCGACGCGCCCCTGGCCCGAGGCGATGGCGGCGATCCACGGCACGGAGATGCTCGCCGACCAGCGCCTCAAGAAGCACCCGGAGTTCCGGCAGCCCGCGATCGTCAGCGACAGCGGCTTCTCGGCGTCGCGCGGCTACGGGCCCGCCGTGCAGCGCTGGCTGAACACGACGGCGGCGGACACGGCGCACGCGGGCCGGGCGGCGGCGCTCGTGGAGAAGTACGCGGCGACCGACGCGACGGAGGAGGGCGTGCGGCGCACCTTCGCGCGGAGCATGGACGACATGCGGCTCTACTTCGAGGCGGTGGTGGACCGGCGCGCCGAGGTGCTGCGGCATGGCTGAGCCCGAGCCGGGCGACACGAAGGAGGCGGGCTGCGCGCTCTGCGGCTCCTCGTGGGGCAACTGGTGGGAGGAGGCGGAGGGCAAGCGCCTCTTCTTCTGCTGCTCGATCTGCGCGGTCGCGTACCAGGACGCCATCCGCCACGTGAAGCGGCTCACCGGCTGGCCGCGCGTCGACCGCCTCTACCTTGAGGACGTGCGCGGCAACGAGGGCGAGGGCTGGGCGCGCGACGGCCACGGGAAGCGCGTCACGTTCTGGCTGACCGGCGAGGACTCGGGGATAATCACGGAGATGAGGCTCACGTGACGTGCCCGGTCTGCCCGGCCCCCATGCCCGACGCCGACGCGCTGGCCCGCCATCTGCGCGAGCAGGCCGACGCCAGCGAGGGGCGGCACGTCATGTGGCTCAACCGGCGCGTGTCGCTCCGGGAGATCCCCGAGGCGCAAATCGCGGCGCGGTTGCGCGAGCTAGGCTTGCCTTAGTGGCCGACGGGACACGAAGGCACGAAGCCACGAAGAGCACGAAATCTCCTCGGACTTCGTGCTCTTCGTGGCTTCGTGCCTTCGTGTTGAAGCGGCCTCAATTCCCCGCGACGGGCGCCTGGGCCTTCCGCGCCGCACGAACCCGCACGTTCAATTCGAGGTGCGGCGCCATGCCGCCCAGCAGCGTGTTCTCGGCCTTCCGCAGGTGCTCCTCGAACGTGGAGCGCGAGAGGCCCACGGAGTCCGCGATCGCGGCGGCGGTCGTGCGGCGCGGCGAGGCGTACAGGCCGTGGCGGTTGGCGAGCACGACGGCCTCCGCTTGCTTGTCGGTGAGCGCGTCGAAGAGCGAGCCGAGGCCCGGACCCTCGGCGGCCAGGAGCGCCTGCCGGTTGAGCGGCTTCTTCGCCACGAGCTCGACCTCGGCGCCCTCCTTGCGCAGCCGCGCGAAGACGTCGCGCGTCCTCTCCTCGCTGAAGCTCACCATCTTGAACTCCTCCCAGCCGGCGTGGATGCGCGCGGGCGGCACGTGCAGGCAGCGCGACTCGTCGATGTGCTCGACGGCCGAGCCATGCGGCGTGTTGGAGCAGAGCCCGACGATCACGTGGAGCGCGCCGTCCAGCTCGTGGATCTCCGCGTCGCCCTCGTGCATGCCCATCGTCGCGGCCAGCGCATCGGCGTCCGCGCGCGTGGCGCCCGAAAGCTCGTACACGTCGAACTCCCAGTTGCACCAGACGGTCAGCGCGACGCCGGGACGCTGCGCCGTGAACGCGCCCAGGGGCGTGTCGTGGCGCACGCGGAAGTGGACCGACTCGGGGGCCATGCGGGGGATTCGGCCGCCCTCTGCAAATAAGCTGACCCGGCGCACGCCGGCCCCGCGCGCTGGCGCAAGCCAGGAGCCCACGCGCCGCGTGGTGGATCTCATGGACCCGCGATTCCCGCCCGAGACGGCCTGGTACGTGAAGAACGAGCGCGCGTGGATCCCGCCCGAACCGGAGCGGGCGGGCCTGCTCGCGGCGCTCGCTCGCCTGCTGCGGTCGTGAGGCGAACCATTTTCCGGGGCGCGCGCCTCGCCGCTCCGCCCATGACCGAGCGCCCCCTCCTCGCGCCCGCGAACCTTGACGCCGCGCGCCGCGCCCAGGAGGAGTTCGGCCTCTGCGACGCCTGCCTGGGCCGCCGGTTCGGCAAGGTCGAGACGGGGCTCACGAACCAGCAGCGTGGCGCGCTCGTGCGCGAGGCCATCGGCGCCTCCGAGGTCGCGCCCTCCGCGTGCTTCGTCTGCGAGGGCCTCAGCGCCGACACCGACCTCTTCGCGGAGGCCGCCGTCGCCGCGATGGCGCCCTACGAGCACCGCCACTTCCTCGTGGGGACGCGCGTCGACCCCGCCATCGAGAGCCGGGACGCCGAGGTCAACGCCGCGCTGGGCACCGCCGCCACGGCCGAGCGCATCCAGGCGGAGCTCAACCGCGAGACGGGCAAGAAGGTCGCCGCGCGCAGCGGCAAGCCCGTGGACCTCAAGGCGCCCGACCTCGCCGCCGTCGTCGACACGCGCTTCCTCGACGCGGAGCTGCAGCACGGCGGGCTGTGCGTCTTCGGCCGTTACCGCAAGCTCGACCGCACCATCCCGCAGACGCGCTGGCCCTGCCGCCGCTGCCAGGGCAAGGGGTGCGTCGAGTGCCACGAGACGGGCAAGCAGTACGCGACCTCCGTCGAGGAGCTGGTCGCCGCGCCGTTCCTCGACGCCACCGGCGCGACGGAGGAGAGCTTCCACGGCGCCGGGCGCGAGGACATCGACGCGCGCACGCTGGGCACCGGCCGCCCGTTCATCCTGGAGCTGAAGGACCCGCGCGTGCGCGAGATCGACCTCGCGCGCTTCCCCCCGCTCGTGCAGGAGGTCAGCGGCGGCCGCGTCGAGGTCGAGGGGCTGCGCTTCGCGCCCAAGGCCGAGATCGTCGCCATCAAGGAGCACCGCGGCAGCAAGACGTACCGGGCGGTCGTGGCGTTCCAGACGCGGGTCAGCGAGGCCTCGCTTCGATCGGCCCTGGACGTGCTCCGCGGCGCCACGATCCAGCAGCGGACGCCCGAGCGCGTGCAGCACCGCCGCGCCGACCTCGTGCGCGAGCGCCGCGTCCTCGACATCCAGGCCGAAGCGCACCACGGCGAGACCGCGACGATCCGCGTCCACGGCGACGCGGGCCTCTACATCAAGGAGCTGATCTCCGGCGACGAGGGGCGCACCGAGCCTTCGTTGGCTGGGCTGCTTGGCGTCGGGGCGAAGGTCACGGAGCTTGATATCTTGGCCGTGGAGTACGAGGCGCCGTCCTCGACATGATCCGAAAGGGGCTCTGGACGCCGGGGCGCTGGGCT
>JAXDQU010000080.1:0-4597 GCA_034667685.1 Thermoplasmata archaeon
GATTCCGCTTCCGAGCCCGATTCCTCTTCCAAGGCAGGCCGGGGGCTCGTCCCTCCGCCAACTGTTATGTACGGGGTCCGATCGACCCCAGGGGCATGGCTCCCGACGAGCGCGAGGCGCTCCACCACATGGAGAACATCCTCATCAAGGAGCTGCCACGCGTGGCCGACATGGTCGGCGGCATGATGCGCGGGCTCGAAGCGCAGCTCGAAGCGGCGCAGCACGAGATCGCCCGCTTGCGCGAGGCGCAGGCCGCGCTGGAGCGCCAGCACCTGGACGACGCCGGCCGCCTGGCCGAGCTGGAGGCGTTGCGCCGGCAGAACGCGGACTTCGCCGAGAAGCTCGCGGCGGTCGAAGACCTCAAGCGCGCCTTCTCGCGGCTCTGATCGCGGATGCCGCAGGCCCTCGACGACCCGCTTGCGCGCCGCAACGCGCTCCTTGCCGCGCTGCACCAGACCGCGCTGGGCCTCCTGGAGAGCCACGACCCGGCGGGCATGCTCGAGGACATCGTGCGCCGCGCGTGCGACCTCGTGGGCGCGCCCGAAGGATACGTCTACACGCTCGACGAGCGCGACCAACGCCTCGTCGTGCGCGCCGCCGTCGGGCCCCACGTCGCCAAGTACCTGGGCCTCCGGCTCGGGAAGGGCGAAGGCATCGCGGGCCGCGTCTGGGAGACCGACGCGCAGCTCGCCATCGACGACTACGCGCGCTGGCCCGGCCGCAGCCCGCAGATCGAGCTTCCCGACGTGCGCGCCGTCGTCGCGCTGCCGCTGCGGGCGCGCGGCCGGTTCGCGGGCGTGCTGGGCATCTTCCATCACGACGAGGCGAGCCGCTTCGACGAGGAGGCGCGCCGTCTCCTGGAGCGCTACGCGCAGCTCGCCTCCGTCGCGCTCGACCACGCGACGCTCGTGGCGCAGCTCCGCGAGAGCCAGGAGAGCTTCCGCGTCGCGTTCGAGCACGCGCCCGTGGGCCGCGGCCTCTCCTCGCCCGACGGGCGCTGGCTGCGCGTGAACCCGGCGCTCTGCGAGCTCGTGGGCTACACCGAGGACGAGATGCTCGCCATGACGTCCGACCAGATGACGCACCCCGAGGACGTGGCCGCGACCCGCGCCGCGCGCGAGACGGTGATATCAGGCAAGCAGCGCGTCTTCGACCTGGAGAAGCGCTACGTGCGCAAGGACGGCGGCATCGTGTACGCGCGCGTGGTCGTCTCGTGCGTCCGCGACGCGCAGGGCCGCCCGCGCTTCCTGGTGGGCGACATCCAGGACCTCGCCGAGCGGCGCGAGCAGGCCGTCGCGCGCACCCTGGTCCGCGCGCTGCTGCGCGACGTCGCGGGCGCGGGCGCCCTGCCTCCACACGTCCTGCGCGAGACGGGCCGCCGCCTCGCCACCACCGCGGAGGGCACGATGGAGGACCGCCTGCGCGCGTTCGCCGCCCTCGGCCTGGGCCGCCTGGAGGTCCACCAGCACGAGGGCGCACGCGTCACGTTCCACGGGCGCGACCTCCTGGAGCAGACGCCCGGCGCCACGCAGCCCTCCTGCCGGCTCGCGCTGGGCTTCGCGGAGGGCGCCTACCGGGGCGTGATCGGCCACGAGGGGCTGGGCACCGAGCTGCGCTGCCAATCGCAGGGCCACCCCGCGTGCGTGTTCGTCGTGGGGACGCGGCGATAGGCTCTTTGCCCGCGGCGCCTGCTCCCGCGCGTGGCCGAGAAGCTCCCGCTCTGGCGCAACGTGCGCTGGTTCCAGGTCGCGTGGGCTGGGCTCACGACGCTCTTCGGCTACCAGCTCTGGCTGCACTACGCGGGGGTCGCGCGCCTCTCCGACGCGGGGCTCGTCTGGCGCTTCCTCGTGCTCGCGTTCGGCCTGATCGCGTTCGTGATCCACCTCCAGAACGTGTACCGTCACGGCCTCGTGCCGGATTACTCGAAGACGTGCCGCTACTGCAAGGGGCCGGTCAACCGCTACAGCGAGTTCTGCGAGCATTGCGGCGCGGACCTGCTGGACCCCGCGAAGTTCGTCGCGTGCCCCAAGTGCGGCGTCGAATTGTACGAGGGCACACCCTTCTGCCCCGAGTGTGGCGCGGGCATCGCGGCGAAGCGCAAGGGCAAGGGGAAGAAGCCGAAGGCGCTGCCGCCCAAGGAAGGGTGGGACACGCCGATCGACGCAGTCAGTGGGCTTCCGCCCCCCGACGACGATGGTTGAAGCCGAGGCTCACATCCAGCCTCCACAGTCGCGGCCAGCTTTTCGGCGAAGGTACTTCCCCGGGGCAGGCCTGTTACCGGCCGACCGATCATGGTGCGCGCGAGAGTGACGTGGGTCGTGCTCGCCGTGGTCCTCGCGGGCTGCGCGGGCTCGGCCTCTTTGACCAACGGCCCAAGCCCTGCTCCACCGGAGCGCCCTGCGCAATCCCTCGGCGAGGCGCCCCCCGTCCATCATTGGAAGATCCACCGCGAGGGCGTCATCCTGTATCGGACGCCCGGCCGGGAGGTCGCGTACGAGGGGCAGACGCCCTTCTTCCATCTCCGGCTGACGAACGCGACCCGCGTGATGGCCCAGGGCGCCTGGAGTCCCCCGCAGGACGCGGGCGTCGAGCTCCAGGACGCGCAGAAGCACCAGTACGCGAGCTGGACGGGCCCGGCCGACCTTCACTTGACCGAAGGGTCCGTGACGCTCGATCGCCCAACCAACGGGTCGTGGTACGTCATGATCGGGCCCACCGTCGTCGGAGCGGACATGACGTGGACGCTCGACCTCGACGTCGAGGGAGCCGTGGAGCCCGCCCTCGTCGAGGGCTGAAGAGGGAGTCCCGCAGGGGAGTGGCCCGCGGGAACGGAGGAACGGCGGCGGGAGATGTACGGCCCGCCGCCGCGCCTGTTCTACAGATCGTGGCTCCCCCGCTCGTGGCTTGTGGATGCGACGTTGAAGCGTCGGACTGCCACGCCGTCCTACGGCGGCACATTTCCCGTGCCGTACGCGCTCGGGCCCGCGTTCTGCCTCACGAAGTCCAGCGTCGGGTTGCCGCCGCCCGGCGCGTTGTCCGCGTAGGCGATGTTCGCCGCCCCGTTCGAGTCGAGGGCGATCTCGAAGAAGTCCAGGAGCGATCGGTCGCCGGGCGGGAAGCCGATGCCGAGGGGGTCGCAGAGGACCCCTTGGAGGCAGATGCTGCCGTGGTGCATGGCGCCGGGGTCGGCGAGCGTCTCGTTGAACGAGGGCGTCGCCGCGTGCGCGTTGGTGCTCTGGGCGAACTTGAGGAACCAGTCGCCCGTCTCGGCGGTGGGCGAGGTCGTGTCGTTGGCACCGTACCACGCGACGTCGAGGCGCCCGTCCGATCCGGCGGCCGCGGTGACGAACGCCGCGGTGTCGCCGCCGTGCACGAGGACCGGCGCGCTGAACGTCGCGCCGTGGTTGGTGCTGTACGCGTAGTAGACGTTGAAGTGCACGCCGTCCATCGCGTCGGTCCAGACCGCGTACACGTTGCCTGCGGCGTCCACGGTGAGCCACGGGAAGCCGACGATCTGCGAGTTGTCCTGCACGATCGGGATGCCGGGCGGCGCGTAGACGGTCGTGGTCGAGAAGACGAGGCCGCCGGGCGCGAGCGCCGAGACGTAGAGCCGGTTCATCTGGCCCGCGTAGGGGGGCTGCGTCGCGTCGTGGAGAGGGTCGGAGGAAGTCCAGACGACGTAGAGCCAGGAGTCGTTGCCCCTGACGATGGGGCCATTGAGCGTGTTGCCGAAGCTGAACGCCGCGCCGTCCGCGCTGGTCGTCGCGGGCAGGCGCGGGCCCCACGTGGCGCCTCCGTCGGTGCTCTTCTCGACGTAGATCAGCTGCGTCGCCATGTCGTGGTAGGAGAGGTAGACCTCGTTGGCGGCTCCCGCGGCGACCCATGGGCGGTCCTCCTCGTAGGCCGTCTTGACCGCGGCGCCCCAGCTTCCGGCCGTGGTGGTGGACTTCGCCACGTCGCTGTAGGCCAGGTCCGCCAGGCCCACGCCGTAGAGGTTGCCCGCGCTGTCGTTCGTGATATCGAAGTCGCCGCAGCAGAGGACGCTGCCGGGGAACGTCGCCGCGCCGCTCCAGGTGGAGCCGCGGTTGGTGGACTTCCAGATCTGGCCATTCACGTTGGAGACGAGCACGTTGGAGCCCTGGATGAGGATGTTCGGCTCGCCGCCGTACACGCCCCCGCCGACCTTGACGGGGGCCGCGAACCCGAGGCCCGAAGAGTTGACCGCCCCGCCCAGGGGCAGAAGCACGAGGACCACGGAGGCCGCGGTGAGGAGTGTGGCGACGAGCTTGCGCGTCATCGGGGCCCCGGGCGCCCGAGGAGGGGATAAGAATAGCTGTATCCGTTAGGATCGTCCCGGCCGGCGGCAGGTTGCTTCCGCCCGTCCCAAGCGTCAAATATGGCCCACTGGCCTCGCCAGGGGCGTGACGCGCCGGCGCGAGACGAAGCTGTCCAGCTTCGGGGGGGAGGCGGAGTCCCAGCCGGCGCCGGAGGCCGAGCCGCCCGCGCTCTCGGTCACGACGCTCGTGGGCCTCGTCGAGCGGACCCTGAAGGACGATGGGCGTTTCGCGGACGTCTGGGTCCGCGGCGAGGTGTCCGG